>DCVA01000008.1 GCA_002327925.1 Anaerolineales bacterium UBA2200 | reverse complement strand
TGTGGCATTCGCTACCTCCTTCAGGCGTTAACTCGAATCCAGTATAACACAGCAGCCGCCGTTCGCCAAGGAAGTCATTCCTAGGATACGAACACGATTCCCACCGTGATGGCGAAGGGCGCGGCATTGGGATCGTCCTGCATGGCGTAGGCCGACCAGCCGGCCCTGTGGATCAGGCTCATCACGTCGACCCCGATGGCCTCCATCGACGGCCGGGAGCGGTAGGGAAAGCGGCACGCGCCGCCTGCCATTGCCTGGCAGGGCTGCCCGCGGCACAGGTCGGCCATACAGGACCCGCCGCCAAAGCCCATCGTCAGGTGGTAACCGTCGCGGAAGGCCAAGCGCTCCAGGTCTTCCACCAACTGGTTACCCTGCCGGTGAAAGGAGAGCGGCTCCTCCGTCGACGTGCCGGCAGCGGGAGCGTGGCTGGCAATGTCCACGTCGCACTTGATCAGGACCGCCCATCTGTAGCGGGCCAGGGCCCTGCGCACCAGATCCAGGTCCGGCGCGTTGGGCGGGCAATTGGGGGTCAGCCCGGCGTGGTCGCAGCGAGGCACGATGCACTTGAGTCTCACCCGCTCATCGACCTCTACCCAGGCGGCAGGAATCACGGCCGCTCCCGAAGCGCCCAGCTCCAGTGCTTTCTGCCTGTAGCGCTCGAGGTCGGCCTGCAACAGCTCTTCGTTCATCGGCCCGCCCAGGGCGCGCGGGCCTCTCTCTGACGCCATTCTCCCTCCCTGTGCTGTTTCGGGCCTAGTGCGGCCGAATGTAGGCGGTCTGGCGCATCTTTTGCCGTGCGTCGGCCAGAATGGCACGCTCGTCGAGGTGCAGCAGCTCCCTGTTCCACATCAGGGCCCGCCCGCCCACGAACACCGAGTCCACATCCGCGCCTCCACCGGCGTAGATTAGGTTGGAAAGCAGGCGCTGCTCATCGATGAGGTGGATCTGCGGGTAGTTGATAACGATCACGTCCGCCTTGCGGCCTGCCTCCAGGGCGCCGGTCGACTGGCCCAGCCCAACCGCGCGCGCTCCATTCGCGGTGATCATGTCCAGAGTGGCACCGGCGGGAAAGGCCGTTGCATCGGCCGAGAGGCCCTTGCCCAGCAGAGACGCCAGACGTGCCTCCTTCAGCATGTCGTAACTGCCGCTGCTCGACTGTCCGTCGCAACCCAGGGCGATGTTCACCCCGGCACGCCACAGGGGCGCCATGAGGGGCAGGCCGTCCGTGATCTTGAGGTTCGTCGAAGGGCAATGCACCACGCTGGAGCCGCTCGCGGCGATGAGCTGGCGGTCGTGATCGGTCAGCCAGACGCAGTGCACCAGCTGCGCGTCCTGGCCCAGCACGCCGAAGCGATCCAGGGCCTCGACCTCGCTGCAGCCAAACCGCTCGTAGGCGCTTTGTGTCTCTGTCTCGCCTTCACTGCAGTGGGTGTGAATGCCGATTCCCAGCTCGTCGGCCAGGGCCCGCGTGCCGCGCATCAGCTCTTCGGTGCACGCCGGCAGGCCCACGGGGGACAGGCGCACCGTAATCCGTCCTTCCTGGCTGCCCTGCCACTGTTTGTGCAGTCTCCTCATTTCGCCCAGCACGCCGTTGGCGTCCAGAGCCGGGGCGGGGTTGTCTCCCTCCTGGTAGTCACCGAGGCAGGAGCTGACCACGCCGCGCAGCCCGCTGTCGGCGATGGCCTGGATGGAGGCATCCACGCTCACCCCCAGACTGGTCATCTCGGCCACCGTGGTCGTTCCGCTCTTGAGCGCCTCGATGCAGCCGATCAGAGCCGCGGTGTAGGTTTCTTCCTCGCTCAGGTGCAGGAAGCGGATCATAGTCGCCAGCCACTGGGTGAGATGGCGGTTGTCGTAGATGCCGCGGCCGAAGGACTGGGCCAGATGGGTGTGGGCATCAACGAATCCGGGCAGGAGGAGCCGGCCCTCCACGTCGTACACGATGGCGTCAGGCCCGGCGGCCGGAACGGTGCGGCTCACCGTGGCGATCGAGTCGCCCTCGAGCAGCAGGTGCTGGGGTCCGACCACATGGTCGTGCCCCCAGAATCCGATTCCATTGCGAATGAGAGTCTGCAAGGTTCTGCTCCTCTTAGCTGGCCGTCTTCCGCTTTGCGAGGCGCACCGCCGCGTCTAGTGTAATCCTGGTTACCTCTCCCAGCAGATCCTGCATCGCGTCGGCAAAGATCGACTTTTTCGGAAAGTGGTGATGACCACCCACGGCCAGAATGGTCCCGGCGCGGCAGCCGCGAGCAGAGGCCAGGGGGAAGAGGGTGGACGACTCGTTCTCGGTGCACAGGACGTTGCTGTCGATCCACTGTTTCTCTCGGGCGAGGTAGTCGCCCCGGGCCAGCATCGACTCCATGTAGAAGGCGTCGTGGCCGCGGATGATGCCCACGTAGGGGTGGATGCCCCTGGCCACGGCCGCCGACTCGAGGGCCTCCACCACCTCCAGACTGGCGATGGCGGGATACTCGAGCGGAAAATACTCCCGGCTGGTGCCGTCACCGCGCACAGCCGCCGTGGCGATGATAACGCTGCCCACGGGAATGTGTTTCTGCAGGATCCCGCCCGTGCCCAGGCGGATGAAGGTCTTGCCGCCCACACGGACCAGTTCCTCCAGCGTGATGGCCACCACCGGGCAGCCGATGCCCGGCGAGACCACGCTGATGTCTGCCCCCTGGTAGGTGCCCGTGTAGGTGACGAATTGCCTGTTCTCGGCCACCAGGTGCGCCTCGTCAAAGTGGTCGGCGATGAACGTGGCTCGTTTGGGATCGCCCGGTAAGAGCACGATCTCGGCGACGTCGCCTGGAGCAAGTCGGGTGAAAGGTTGTTGTGCCATAGGTTAGCCCCTCTTATGCCGGGTGATGAGTGCGGTTCGTCGCATCTCTGTCCCGCTCTAGCCCGCCAGCCCGCGCGAGGCCAGGATTCTGGCCGCTGCAATGCCTGCCTTCAGCAGAGAGGCGGTTTCTTCCTCCGCTATCTGGCCTGCATTGTCGGATCCCGGGTCTCGTGCCAGCAGTAATGCACCGGCCCGATATCCGGACATGGAGGCCAGCACGAACAGGACCGATGACTCCAGGTCAACCCCCAGCACGCCCAGATCCACCCAGGGCATCAGCCGCTGCTCGCGTCCGCCGCTGCCCGGGCTCTCCAGGTAGTAGGCGTCATGGGTACGCACGATGCCTGTGTGGAAACGGCTCCCCAGACCCAGGCAGGCATCGCTCAGGGCGCGCACCAGCCGATAGTCGGCCACAGCCGGATACTCTTTGGAGATGTACTCTTCGCTGGTGTGCTCGTCGCGCACCGCCCCTGTGGCCACGATCAGGTCGCCGGGGCGGACCCGCGGCTGGATCGGCATGCAGGTGCCCAGGCGCAGGATGTTCTTGGCGCCGATGTGGTAGAGCTCCTCCACGCCGATAGAGGTGGCGGGACAGCCCATGCCGGTCGAAGTGCAGGAAACGGGCACGCCCCCCGTTTGTCCAGTGCAGGTCACGTACTCGCGCTTTTCGGCGACCGGGTGCGCCTCATCGACCAGTTGGGCAAAGAGCAGTACCTGCGCGCGGTCTTCGACGATCAGGACCGTTGGGGCGACATCTCCCGGCACCATGTTGATGTGGTGCTCCGGATGGGCTTTGGCGTGAGCCATTCTTTCCTCCAGAGGTAGGTGATCCAGGTCGACCCGATTATACTCCCGCCCAGCGCGCTTCGGGAAGTGCGGTTGTGCTCTGCGGCCTGCTGTGCTAGAATCGTGCCGTACCTGCCGCTCCTGACGTCCGGGGCGCGCAGTTTCAGTCTTTCGATGCGAGGGGCTATGAGCGAGTTGAAACTGATGGCTGTCTTTGCCCATCCTGATGACGAAGCGTTCAGCTGCGGGGGCACACTGGCCCGGTACGCCGCAGAAGGCAGCGATGTGTACCTGGTCACAGCCACGCGTGGTGAGAACGGGGACATTCGCGACCCGGGCCTGGCGACCAAAGCCAACCTGCCGCAGGTTCGCGAGCAGGAGCTGCGCTGCGCCTGCGAGGCCCTGGGCATTCACCCGCCCCGATTCCTGGACTATCTGGATGGCCAGCTCACCATCGTCAACCAGGGGCAGGCAGTGGGCAAGCTGGTGCGCATCATTCGGGAGCTGAGGCCGCAGGTGATGATCACCTACGGTCCGGACGGCATCTACGGCCATTATGACCACATCGCCGTGCACCGCTGGGCCACCATCGCCTTCGGACTGGCGGCCGACCCGGCCTGCTTCCCGGATCTGTCCACGCCGTGCCAGCCCCACCAGGTCAGCAAGCTCTACCACGTTGCGATGCCGCGGGAGATGCTGCCCTTCATGTCCCGTGACGGGAGGCCGCCGTCCGTGATGATGGACGGTGCACCCTTCCCGATGGTCACCTACCCCCGTGAGCAGATCGATGCCATCATCGATATCGAGCCGTATGTGCCCGCCAAAATTGCCGGTCTGATGTGCCATGCCACCCAGGTGGATGCCGGCGAGACATCGCACGAGGCGGCGCGTTTCGTCGAAAGCCCGATGACCCGACACGAGTTCTTTATTCTGGGCCGCTCCGTGCTGCCGGAGCCGGCCGGGGTGGAGAAGGATCTGTTCGCGGGTCTACGCTGACGGCGCTGGCGCGGTGGACGCCGATTTGCGCAGCAGGAGCACCATCGCCGCTCCCACCAGAGGCGCCAGGCCGGCGATCGAGAAGGCGGAGCGCAGCCCCATGACATCGCCCAGGCGCCCGACGACAACGGACATCACGGAACCAGCCGTGAAGTAGGAGGCCAGGTAAAGGCCGTTGGCCAGTGCACGGTTCTGCGGAAAACTCTCCTGGACCAGGGCCATCATCACACCCAGATTGGAGAGCATGAAGAAGCCCAGGCCCACCAGGCTTGCCAGCCTCAGCACCCCGTCCGAGTTCATGAATACCCACATCAGCGGTGAGCTGACCAGCAAAGAGATCAGTACGGTGGTCTTGCGCCCCAGTTGGTCGCTCATCGAGCCGCCGAAGAGAGCTCCCAGCATTCCGGCCGCCTCAAAGACAGCCAGGGCAACCCCACCCGCAGTGAGCGAAGCCCCCTCCTCGTGAAGGAAGGTGGGCAGATAGGTGGTCAGCGCAGTGACCAGGAACGCCCGCGCTGTGACGATGCCCAGCACGGGCAGCAGCACGTAACTCATCCCCCGGATCGCCCTCCACCACGGTTCCCCCGTGGAAGCGGACCTGGCGGGAGCAAAGGGAACGTTGCGCAGCCGGACGTAGAGCAGCCCAGCCCCGGCCAGTCCGATAGTCATCAACCAGGGCAGATGGTCGGGCGTACCCAGCTCCAGCGCCGCAACGATGAGCAGGGGGCTGAAGGTGCGCCCGAATTCGGCGCCGAACATCCACAAGCCTGTGCCGCGGCCCGTGCTCTTGCCGGCGAGGGTGCCGGACATCACAGAGCCCACAGAGTGGAAGAAGGCGGAGTTGATGCCTATCGCCAGCAGCAGGGCCGCCAGCAGGGAGAAGGAGGGAGCCACTCCGATGAGACTCATCCCGACCACCGTGATCGCCGGGCCCAGATAGATCATCTGCTTTAGCCCCAGCCGGTCCACCAGCTGGCCGATGAGCGGCTGAAAGAGAGCCGGGCCCTGCAGGAAAAGGATGAGCATGCCTGCCTGGGTCTTGCTCAGAGACAGGTTTGCGATCAGAAGGGGAAGCAGGGGCGAGACAAACCCCGTGAACAAGTCGTGCAGCCCATGCGCTCCGGCGATGCTGAGAACGGCTGCGGTCTGAAAGTGCTGCGTTGCTTCCGGCGCAGGCATGGTCGAGCTGGTAATGGTCCCTCCAGATGCGGTCGGATCGGAAACGAGTTTAGTATACGCGCCTCATCGCAGGGGAACAAATGGAACCATCCGGTCGGGAAAGACGTTCAGGGAATGGCAAACATCACGATGAGCCGGGCGGCCGATAACGGACCGGCCTGGCAGGAGGCACCCAGATGACCCAAAGGACAATCGCTACCAGCCTGCTCGCCCTGGCAATTGCGGGGATCTCTGCGTGCTGCGCACCATCTGCCACGCCTGTCCCTGCACCACCTCCCACATCTACCCCCGTACCGTTGCCCACGGCCACGAGTGTCGTGGAGACGGTAGACGTGCCTGATCTGGGGCTGCAGTTCACCGTCCCGGATGGCTGGGCCCGCCAGGGGACGGACTGGGTCTGGGTATCGGTCGACTCGGCGACGATGCGCCTGGGGGTGACCTTCGCCGCGGCCCTGCCCGGACGCGAGCCAGAATCCATACTGCCAGGGAGCAGTGTGGTGCTGGGGCGCACGGAAGGGCCTTCGCTCTCCTGGGGCAGTGCGGCTACCTATGACCTGCAGATTCTCACCGAGGGCGGTCAGGGCCAGGTCAGGGCGCTCGAAAGCCATGTGCTGGTGCGCGGTAGCGACAGTCTGAGTGACTGGTTCGCCGGAGGCGCCAACGAGTCGGAGCTGGCCGCAGCGCGCACTGCGCTCACAGAGTTGCTGGGGAGCGTAACCGTCCTACCCTAGCCAGCTTCCCCTTCCATCCCCCTGCCAGAGGTCAGGCACGCCTGGCCTTTGGCCCTGAACCTCCTTTTGTGTATACTCTCTGTGCCAGTTCGAGCACTCAAGGAGGACCCGATGATCGGCCAATCGACCCAATGGCTGCTGGATGAGAATATCCTGCGCTGCCCGGCCTGTGTGAGCGATCCCAACCGTTCCCCGGATAACCCGGACCCAGGTTGTCTCGATGTGGTCAAGGACAGGTGGCTCGTCTGCAGGGACTGCGGCCGCAAGTACCCGGTCCAGGATGATATCCCCCAGATGCTGATCGAGATCGGTGATGAGCACCGCACTACGCCTGTGGAAGAGCTGCCGTGACCTTTGGCCCGGGCGTCAAGCGCTCTCAATGGCTTCCGTTCTTGCTTTTGCTCTTCGTGCTCGTCTTCGTCCTCGCTCCGTTTTCTGCCGAGGCCCAGGGAATCGAGGTCGTGGAGAACAGTGTTTCGGTCGACTTTGCCGATAGCGTGACCTTTGCGCTGGAACTGGCGGCCGGCACGCGAGTGACGTCTGTCACTCTCTACTACCAGAAGGTGGGCGAGGGGCTGACCCTGCGCGTTCCCCTGCGCGTGGCCACCGGCCAGACCAAGTTCCGCCACGTCTGGGAGCTGCAGCCGGGTGACGTTCCCGTCGGAGCCCGGATGGAGTACCACTGGCGCCTGAAGGATGCCTCGGGGAACGAGCAGCGCCTGGTCGCGGTGGGTTTCGCCTACGACGACGACCGTTTCCAGTGGAAGTCCAGGCGGCACGACAAAGTGGTGCTCTACTGGTATGGCTCTAACGACTCGCGCGCCGAGCTGCTCCTGGGCTATGCCATCGATGCACTGCAGCCGCTGCAGACGGAGATGGGCGTCACGGTGGACCAGGACATCCACATCTATGTCTATGATTCCAAGTCGGATATGTCCCCTGCCCTTCCGGGCAAGAGCGAAGCCTTTGACGACCGGATCCTCACCCTGGGGGTGGTGGTCGACGACGCGACTCTGCTCATCCTGGGCTCTCACTCCGCGGTCAAGGAGACGATGGCTCACGAGCTGGCGCATGTGGTGGTTGGGCTGGCCACAGACAACCCTTACGCAGAGCTCCCGCGCTGGCTGGACGAGGGCCTGGCGATGGTTTCGGAAGGGCAGATTCCCTCAGGCAACAAGCGCGAGCTCGAGGCGGCTATCCGCAGCGATAGTTTGATCTCTGTGCGCTCCCTGTCCGGGTACACGAGCAACCCGGACGAGGTCGATTTGTTCTACGGAGAAGTGCACAGCCTGCTGAGCTTCATGCTGGACACCTACGGCAAGGACAAGATCGGCCAGCTGCTGGAGGCGATTCGCGGCGGGCTCTATCAGGAAGAGGCGCTGCAACAGGTCTATGGCTTTGGGCTGGATGAGCTGGATCTGCAATGGCGAGCCTCCCTGGGCCTCGGACCTCGACCCACCCAGGGCGCGCCCATCCCCGGGGCGACCGCCGGGCCGGTCACGACTCCCGAGCGCCCCGGCCTGCCGTGTCCCACTGGCTGGGTGACTGGCGCGCTGGCACTGGCTGCCGTGGCAGTGAAGAGACGCGATGCCGGAGCTGCCTGAAGTAGAGACCCTGGTTCGCGACCTGCAGCGCCTGCTGGTCGGCGCCGAGATCAAGTCGGTGGACATCGGCTGGTCGCGTTCGGTGGCTCTGCCGGCGGCCGACGAGCTGGCAGTAGAATTGCCCGGCCGGCGTTTTCTGAACGTCTCTCGCCGCGGCAAGTTCCTGCAATTCGACCTTTCCGGTCCCGGCTACCTGCTCATCCACCTGCGAATGACAGGTCACCTCGCGGTGCAGCCGGACACAGCCGAACCCCACCCGTACGCCCGTGTTGTGTTCCACCTGACAGACGACCGCCGCCTGACCTTCTCCGATCCGCGCAAGTTCGGCCGCCTCTACTGGCTGGACCACCCGGATCTGGTGCTGGGGCGGCTGGGGCCTGATCCCCTGGCTGATGATCTGACCCTGGGGGGCTTTGCGGCGTTAATGCATGGCCGCAGGGGGTCCATCAAGCCCCTGCTGCTCGACCAGGGGGTGCTCGCCGGGCTGGGCAACATCTACACGGACGAGGCCCTCTTTCGCGCTCACATCCACCCACAGCGCAAAGCGTGCACGCTGAGCGACGACGAGGTGGAGCACCTGTATGGGGCCGTGCGTGAGGTGCTCCTGCAGGCCATAGACAATCGCGGTACTACGCTGGAGGACGACCGCTTCCGCGACGCCGAAGGCCATCCGGGCGGCAACCGGCCCCACCTGATGGTCTCCCGCCACAGGGAGCAGCCCTGTCCCTGCTGCGGAGCCATTCTGGAGCGGACAGTGGTCGGCGGACGCGGAACGTACTTTTGCCCGCACTGCCAGCCTGTGGCGCCCTGACAGGGACAGCCCCGGCGAACGCCGTCGCGTGAACGGGAGGAGGAGCATGCGCAAGGCACAGAGCAAGGCACATCGGATTCTGGTCATCAACCCGGGATCCACATCGACCAAGCTGGCCGTCTTCGACGACGAATCCGTGCCGTTCAGCGAGACTCTGGTCCACCCTCACGAGCTGCTCACCTCCTTCCCTCGTATACCGGACCAGCACGCGTTTCGCCACCAGGCCGTCCTGTCCTTTCTGGACCGCA
Source organism: Anaerolineales bacterium UBA2200 (assembly GCA_002327925.1). Taxonomy (GTDB): domain Bacteria; phylum Chloroflexota; class Anaerolineae; order UBA2200; family UBA2200; genus UBA2200. Next base: position 18,640 of record DCVA01000008.1, on the reverse strand, counting down.
ATGGAGTGGCCATTTCCAGTCTGAGCGCTGTGGTGGGCCGCGGAGGGCTGCTGCGCCCTCTGGACAGCGGCACCTACCGCGTCAACGACCGTATGCTGGACGAACTGCGTGCCCCCAACAAAGAGCGCGACCATCCATCCAACCTGGGGGCGCTTCTGGCCCACGAAATATCCTCTCCCGCCGGGATACCTGCCTTCATCGTCGACCCGGTTTGCGTGGACGAGATGGAGCCCCTGGCACGCGTGGCAGGCCTGCCCGACTTTGAGCGGCGTTCCTTCTCACACGCTCTGAGTCTCAAGAGCGCCGCCCGCCGCGCCGCGCGAGACCTGGATCGCCCCTATGAGGACGTCAATCTGGTGGTGGCGCATCTGGGAGGCGGCATCTCCGTCAGCGCCCATCGCAAGGGCAGGATGATCGACGTGAATCAGGCTCTCGATGGCACAGGGCCGTTCAGCCCGGAGCGGGTCGGAGGCCTTCCCTTTGGCGATGTGCTGCGCCTCGCCTTTTCGGGCGAACAGACCTACGACCAGCTCTTTCGCCGCTTTACCCGGCAGGGCGGGCTGCTGGCCCATCTGGGCACGAACGATGCGGTGGAGGTGGAACAGAGAATCCGTCAGGGCGACCCACGCGCCGCTCTGGTCTACGAGGCCATGGCCTACCAGGTCGCCAAAGAGATCGGACTCATGGCCTCAGTGCTCAAGGGTGAGGTCGATGCCATCGTCATAACAGGCGGCCTGGCCAGGTCGTCGGTCCTGCTGGTTTGGATCCGGGAGCGGGTGGAGTGGATTGCCCCCCTGCTGGTCTATCCCGGTCAGGACGAGATGCTGGCCATGGCCCAGGGCGCACTGCGAGTGCTGCGCGGCGAAGAGGAGGCCAGGGACTACTGATGCTCATCACGGTCAAGCTCTATGCCGGGCTTCGTCAGTTCGGCCCACAGACCCAGGCCGGGGAAGGCTTCCAGCGGGCCGTGCCCGATGGCTGCTCGGTGGACCAGCTTCTGGAGCTCCTCGGCGTGCCCGGCAACGCCCCGCTCGTGGCCATGGTGAACCAGACCGTGGTATTCCTCCAGCACGAGCTGGCTGAGGGCGATGTGGTCTGCCTCTTTCCGCCCGTGGCCGGAGGATAGCAAAAGGGCGTTTTCGACAGGCGAGGGCGGCCGGAATACGGTTTTGCGCCCTGCGGCGTCAATGTAGTATAGGTCCAGGAGGCAGGGATGACCGATCTTTCATCGCGGCTGCTGGCCCTCTCGGAAGTGAAGACAGTCGGGCGAGACGAGGCCGTGCGTGTGATCTCGCTGGCGAACGTGGTGACTCTGGCGAGTGAGACGGGCCTGAACCGGCGTGAGGTCGAGCGGGAGGCGGTCCGTGGGCATATCCTGCCCTCTCGCTATCTGCGCTCGCTGGGAACAGTGGGTTGGGAGGGCCAGTTGGCGCTTCTCCAGTCCACTGTGGGTGTGGTCGGCGTGGGCGGTCTGGGCGGGTGGGTGCTCATGGGCCTGGCTCGCATGGGCGTGGGGCGTTTGATCCTCATCGATGGCGATGTTTTCGAAGAGAGTAATTTGAATCGCCAGGCCCTCTGCCGTGAGGTGGACATCGGACGGCCGAAGGTGGACAGGGCTGCCGGTTGGGTGCAAGAGGTCAACCCGGCGGTTGAGGTGGTCACCTACCGCTGCCAGGTTGATGAGGCGGGAATGGTCGAGCTTTTCCATGGCAGCCATGTGCTGGTCGACGCCCTGGATGCCCTGCCCGCTCGCCTGGAGCTTCAGCGCGCCGCGCGCCGGCTGGGCCTGCCGCTGGTTCACGCTGCTATCGCCGGCTATGTGGGTCAGGTGATGACCATTCTCCCGGAGGACGAGGGGCTCCTGGGTCTGTATGGCGGCGGTCAGGTCCCGGAACACGGCATAGAGGCCGTGTGGGGCAACCCGGCCGCCACGCCGATGATGACCGCTTCCTGGCAGGTACAGGAAGTCGTCAAGCTGCTGACCGGTCGCGGCGAGCTCCTACGGCACAGGATGCTGTTCATGGACGCGGAGTGGGGCACGGTTGACATATTGCAGGTGCCATAAGTTGACGCCATCGTTGCCCGGCACTATAATCGCCAGTGCAAGTCGGAACGGACTTGCCGGATGGCGAGTGCACGACGGGTTGGAGTGATTATGCGGAAATGGGCTGTCGTCACAAGCGTACTGGTAATCCTCTTTCTGACCCTTCTGGCTCTGCCTCTGCCACAGATGGGACCGGCGGTGGCCGCTGATCCAGGTCGGACTACGTCCGTGTCCGCCTCCCCTGCGACGATCGTCGAAACCTCCGCATTCGCGCAGTTTCCGCTCTACTTTGTGGAGAACCGCGGCCAGGTGGAGGGTGATGTTCGCTACTACGTTCAGGGCAGTGACAAGAGCCTCTACTTCTCCCCCGGCGGCGTCACCTACGTGATGAACGGCGAGGCAGACCGCTCCGGTCCGGTCTTTTACGCGCTGCGCCTCAGATTTCTGTCCGCAAACCCTGCCGTGCAGTTGAGAGGCGAGAATCCGACCGATGCCAGGATCAGTTACTTCTTTGGCCCGCAGGAGAATTGGAAGGCCGACCTGCCTGCCTTTTCCGAAATCTCCTACGGCAACCTCTGGCCCGGTATTGACCTGGTTTATTCCGGCACGGTCAACGAGCTGAAGTATCGCTTTGTGGTCCGTCCCGGCGCGGACGCGGGTCAGATTCGACTGGCCTACTATGGGGCGACTGGCCTGCGCATCAACGGGCAGGGGCAGCTCGAGGTGGCCACTCCGGCCGGTATTCTGCGCGATGAGGCCCCCTACGCTTACCAGCAGGTCGATGGACGGCAGGTTCCCGTGCAGGTCCGGTTTGTTCTGGGCCGCGACCGCGCCCGCGTAAGGCCCGGAGCGTCGGACGGCGGATACTGGTTTGGCTTTTCTCCCGGCGCCTTCGACCACAACCTGCCTCTGATCATCGACCCGGCCCAGCTCATCTACTGCGGCTTTGTGGGCGGCGGAGGCGATGACGAGGGCACGGGCATTGCCGTCGACAGCCCGGGTTATGCCTATGTGACCGGCTGGACCCGCTCGACGAGCGGTTTCCCGATCTCGGGCACAGGCTGGATCAGCAGCGCTGCCAACAGCGGCTATGCCGACGCATTCGTGGCCAGGGTGGACCGTAATGGCAAAAAGCTCAACTGGTGCGGCTACCTGGGCGGAAGCGGTGATGACCTGGCTTACGACATTGCCGTGGACGGCTCGGGCAACGTCTACATCACAGGACTGACTGACTCTGCCGAAGGCTCGTTCCCCGTGACCGGGGGGCCGCAGCTAACTTACAGTGGGGGATTCGATGCCTTCGTCGCCAAGATCAACGCCTCAGGCACAGCTCTGGTCTACTGCGGCTACATTGGCGGTGAGGGGCTGGACGAGGGCCGCGGCATAACGGTCGATGGCAGCGGCTTCGCCTACATTGCAGGAGTGACCGACTCCTCCGCCGCTACGTTCCCCGAGACGGGTGCTGGCTGGAGTGGAAGCACCACATTCAAGGGGGCAGCTGATGCATTCGCCGCCAAAGTGAACCCGGACGGCGCATCGCTGGCCTGGTGCGGCTACCTGGGGGGCACGGATTTCGACTCTGCGACCGATGTCGCCATCGATTCGCTGAACAACGTCTACCTTTGCGGGCACACCCTGTCGAGCGTGGCTAACAACTTCCCGGCTGTGTCCGGCCCTTCCCTCGTCTACAACGGCGGCGCATCGTACGGGGATGCCTTTGTGGCCAGGATCCAGGCCGACGCCTCCACCCTGAACTACTGCGGCTACCTGGGCGGCGCGGCAGACGATAAGGCCGAGGGCATCGCGGTGGACGCCGCGGGCAATGCCTACCTCTCAGGATGGACCGGTTATGATGCAGCCACACCGTTTCCGACCACTCCCGGCTGGAGCCACAGCACCTTCACGGCCCAGAACGGGGGTGTGGATGCCTTTGTCGCCAAGGTCAATTCCACCGGGACGACGCTGCTCTACAGCGGGCTGATTGGCGGGTCGGCTGATGATCACGCCCGCGACATTTCCGTGGACGCGCAGGGCCACGCCTACGTTGCGGGCGGCACCTTCTCCAGCGAGTCAAGCTTCCCTGTGGTGACCGGACCGCCCGGCGTTTACAACGGAGGCGGCGATGGCTTTGTGGCCAAGGTCGACCCGGCTGGCACAGGCCTCATCTACTGCGGCTTTGTTGGGGGCACGCAGGGGGAGGAGGCCACCGATATCGCCCAGGACGGCTATGGCAACTCGTACCTTGTCGGCTGGACCCGGTCTACCAGCTCGGCCGGGCAAAAGTTCCCGGCTCTGGTCGGCCCGGACCTGACCCACAATGGCAATGCCGATGCCTTCGTGGCCAAGGTCGCCGCCTACATGGACTGCCATATCTCAACGACCGTCTCGGCGCAGGGCGTGTGCGCCGCCACAGGCGGACATGTCTCACAGGTGCCCTACTCCGGTCCGGGCGCCGCCTACGGGTGGAACCTCACCGGAGGCACCATTACTTCGACAGTGCCCTACACGGGCCTGATCTACTGGACAGCGGGTGCACCCGGTCAGATGGACCTGAGCGTCGTCGTCACCGATGTTCAGGGCTATACCTGCACGAGCAGCAGCTCCATCGTGGCCTACGAGTATCCCCCCTGCACGATCACTCTCACCGATACAGAGGTGTGCCTGAGCACTTCGGGGCACGCAGCCTCGGTCCCGGCACACAGCCAGGCGGCCTTTCGCTGGTTCATCGCCGGGGGAACGATCAACTCAGGCCAGAACACCAACAGCGTCCTCTGGACGTCCGACAACACGCCGGGCGGGATTACCCTCACCGTCTACGTGACCGACACGGCTGGCTGCGCCTGCAGCAGCTGGGTAACGGCCACCAACAGCGGGCCCATTGCCAACTTCCAGCCCAACTCCCGACGCTACTGTTGCGGTCCGACTACGGTGTACTTCACGGATACGTCGACTTCGGCCATCGGCATCGCGGCCTGGTACTGGACCTTTGGCGACGGCGCCAGCTCAACGCTGCAGCATCCTCTGCACACCTACGGCACCCCGGGCGTCTTCACGGTCACCCTGACTGTAACGGACACCTCGGGCTGCTCGTACCGCCGCACGCGGACGTCCTGGATCACCATCTACGAGCCGCCGGTGGCCGGCTTCTCCGCCCTGCCGTCTTCTGGCACGTCCCCGCTCACGGTCTACTTCACCGATACTTCGACCGTGGCCGGCATCCCCGTGACCAACACGGTGCAATCCTGGTACTGGGCCTTTGGCGACGGCGGCAGCGCCGACACCCAGACCATATCTCATACCTACACAGGCAGCGGCATCTTCAATCCGTCCCTCACAGTGACGGACGTGAACGGATGTACTGGCGTGTTTACGACACCTGTTTCCGTCGACATGGAACCGGTGGCCACAGCCACTTCAACTCCAACCGATACGGCCACGCCGACGGCAACCCATACGCCGACAGACACTTCTACTCCAACGCCGACCCACACGCCAACGTGGACCCCGACGCACACGCCCACGCCAACCGGTACGCCTACGCCGACGGCCTCCTTCACGCCGACGGACACGCCCACCTCAACACCGACCGATACGGCAACGCCGACGGCCACCCACACGCCAACGAATACGCCCACCTCAACACCAACCGATACGGCAACGCCGACGCCCACCCATACGCCGACGGTCACGCCGACTCCAACGGAAAGCGCCACGCCGACCGTCACCCCGACTCGCACCAACACGCCGACCGTGACGCTCACGCGCACTCCCACCAATACGCGGACGCCGGGCCCCACGGGCACGCCCTACTCCACCTGGACGCCCAGGCCCAGCTTCACCGCCACCTCTACGCGGTCGCCGACGCCCAGCCCCACGCCCTCATTTCGCGGTGTGGTCATGTCGATCATCATGAACGGCTACGCCTTCGAGACGCCCGTGCCAACCCCGACCGTCACACCTACTGTGACGCAGGTGCCGCCCACTCCGACCCCCACGCCGCCTGTGGGGCCATGGCAGCTCCTGGTCAACCCGAGCTTTGAGAACGACCTGGCCTGGTACATTCCGCAGACCGTTGCTCCGGCTGCCTATACCGAGGAGCGCGCCTCCACCGGCCGGCGGTCGATGAGGCTGGGAATCGGCTCGGGAGCGAACGTGTTCAGCTACTCCTCGTGTCAGCAGACTGTGGCTATTCCCGGCGGGGTGACCGTCGCCGAGCTGGGCCTGCGCTACTTCCCGCTGATGGGCTGGCCGGATACGGATGAGATCTACCTGTGCGTGCTGGCTCCCGACAGCGAGGCAGCACTGCAGTGCTGGCGCTGGCAGGAGTTCGAGCCGAGCTGGCACACGGTATTTTACGACCTGTCCAGCTTTGCCGGCCAGTCGGTCAAGCTGCGCGTGGGTGTGCGCAATGATGGCCTGGGCGAGGCGGCAACCGTGTTCATCGACGACGTCGAGCTGTGGGTCCAATGAGGCCCCTGTTTTGACGATACGCTAGAGACCGGGGCCTGTTTCTTCACTCCTGAACCGCTGCGGCTGCAGTGACGGGTCCTGCCTCGCCTGGCGGCCTGCGCGCGGGCCCGCTTGCTGACCCCTGCCCTGTCCCCTTTCCTTCCATGCAGATGAAAGAACTGTAAGACGGCCGCTCGGGCCTTTTCATCGACTTTTCACTTCACGGCACTAGACTGATGCGTGAAAGAACAGTTGAGCGCGTCATCGTGTGGAGGACAGGGTTGATCGAGGTCAAGACCAAGCCAATCACCTGGTCCAGGATCAGAGTCGAGACAGTGGGCTCGCCTGTCCTCGTGCTGCCCGCCGGCTCCCTGTATCCGGTTGCCAAGCGTCTGATGGACGTGGTCGTGGCCAGCCTGATGCTGATCGTGCTTCTCCCGGTTCTGGCGCTCATCGCCCTCGCCATTCGCCTCGACTCTCCCGGACCGGCCATCTTCCGTCAGCAGCGCGTGGGTCTGCTGGGCCAGGACTTTACCATGTTCAAGTTCCGAACGATGTACGCAGGCTGCGACCAGGGCGTGCATCGGCTCTTCGCCAAGCGCTACGTCAACGGCCATCCCGCGGGACCGCTGGGCGGGTCCAATGGGCAGGCGGTCTACAAGGTCAACGGCGACAACCGCATCACGCCCCTGGGCAAATGGCTGCGCAAGACCAGCCTCGACGAGCTGCCCCAGCTCATCAACGTGCTGCGGGGGGACATGAGCCTCGTGGGACCCAGGCCTGTGGTGCGCTATGAGGTCGAGGAGTATACCCCCTATCAGATGCGGCGCCTGAACGTGCTTCCCGGGATGACCGGGCTGCCGCAGATCAGCGGCCGCAGCGGACTGACCTTTGACAAGATCGTGCGCCTGGACCTGGAGTACATCGGCAAACGCTCGATCGGTCTCGACCTGCAGATTCTGCTCAAGACCATCCCGGCAGTCATCGCGGCGAAGGCTACTTCCTAGCCTCTCCTCCGCAGGACCCGGGGGGGCGCCCCCCCGGGTCCTGTTCTTTGTTTTCACCCGCACCGATTTGCCGCCTAGCACCGTCCGAAGGATAATGGCAACAGAGTGCACGGCACAGGGCAGCGATGGATAAGGCAGAACACCACAACCTGGACGACCCGGCCCTCTTCTTCAACCGCGAGCTGAGCTGGCTGGCGTTCAACGAGCGCGTGCTCGCCGAGGCGCTGGACAAACGTCATCCTCTTCTCGAGCGGGTCAAGTTCCTGGCCATTTTCGCCAACAACCTGGACGAGTTCTTTATGGTGCGCGTTTCGGGACTGCGCCGGCAGCTCGCCGGCAGTGTGGTGGAACCGCCTCCGGACGGCATGACCCCGACAGAGCAACTGGCGGCCATCTACCGCCAGCTCCAGCCGCTGCTGGCCCGGCAATCCGAGTGCTGGCATCAGGTGCTTCTTCCCCGTCTGAGAGACGCCGGCATTCAGGTGCTCGACTATGACCAGCTCAAAGGCAAGCAGAGGAAGCTGCTGCGCGGCTACTTTGAGCGCGAAGTATTCCCTGTTTTGACGCCTCTGGCCTTCGACCCCTCCCACCCCTTCCCGCACATCTCTAACCTGAGCATCAACCTGGCGGTGGTCATCAAGGACCCGGTTCAGGGTGAGCGCTTTGCGCGGCTCAAGGTGCCGGACACGCTTCCCCGGCTGCTGCGCATCCCCAGCGAGGAAAAGGCCGACAGCTTTGCCAGCCTGGGCCTGGCCGAGGTCGGCTCCGACAACTTTGTCTGGCTGGAGCAAGTGGTCGCGGCGAATCTCGACCTGCTGTTCCCCGGCCTGGAGGTGCTGGCCGCCCACCCGTTCCGAGTATCGCGGGACGCGGATGTGCCAATCCAGGAGGATGAAGCGGCCGACCTGCTCTCCACCGTGGAAGAAGGAGTGGGCACTCGCTTCTTCGGCTCTGTCGTGCGCCTGGAAGTGGAGCGGAGCACGCCCGAGGCGGTGCGCAAGATTTTGGTCGGCAACCTCGGGCTGCTGCCCTATCAGGTATATCCGGTGAAAGCTCCCGTGGGCATGTCCAGCCTCAGCAGCCTGACCCAGGTGGACCGGCCTGAGCTCAAGGATCCCCCTTTCCTTGCCGCCACCCCCGGCGCCCTCACCACAGGCGAATCGATCTTTTCCGTGCTGCGCCGGCGCAATGTGCTGCTCTACCATCCCTATGGCAGCTTTGGGCCGGTGGTCGATCTGCTCAACGAGGCGGCGAGCGATCCGGACGTCCTGGCCATCAAACAGACCCTGTACCGTGTGGGAAACAACTCGCCCATCGTCGACGCGCTGATGGAGGCAAGGGAGAACGGCAAGCAGGTGGCCGTGCTGGTCGAGCTGATGGCCCGTTTCGACGAAGAGAACAACATCGGCTGGGCCAGAGCCCTGGAACGCGCCGGCGTACACGTTGTCTATGGACTGGTGGGCCTCAAGACTCACGCCAAGCTCTGCCTCATTGTGCGCCGCGAGCGCGACGGTATCGTGCGCTATGTGCACCTCAGCACCGGCAATTACAATGTGGTAACATCGAGAGTCTATGCGGACCTCGGGTATCTCACCACTGACCCGGATATCGGGGCGGACGCCTCCGACCTGTTCAACGCTCTGACCGGCTACTCGCGCAAGAGTGAGTACCGCAAGCTGCTGGTGGCCCCTGGACGGCTGCGCCAGCAGCTCCTGGCGCGCATCCAGCGCGTTACGGAGCGTCAGGCGGAAGGTCACCACGGCTATCTTGCCTTCAAGATGAACGCCCTTACCGACAAACAGTGCATTCAGGCGCTGTACCGCGCTTCCATGGCCGGAGTCAAGATCGACCTGCAGGTGCGCAGCATCTGCTGCCTGCGGCCGGGCGTCGCAGGAATCAGCGACAACATAACCGTGACCTCCGTCGTGGGGCGCTTCCTGGAGCACGGGCGCTTCTACTACTTCCACAGCGGGGGCGAGGAGGAGATCCTTACAGGCAGCGCTGACCTGATGCCGCGCAACCTGGACGACCGGGTGGAGGTGCTCTTCCCGATAGACGACAAGCGCCTGCGCAAGGTGCTGCGCGACAACATCCTCTCCGTGCACCTGAAGGACAACCAGCAGGCCCGGCGACTGCAGCCGGACGGGCGCTACGAGCGCGTGAGGCCCAAAGACGGCGAGGCCCCGCTCGATTCTCAAATGTGGATGCTGGAGCACAGGGGAGAGCTGCATGGCGACGAGTTCTAGGCGCGGCCAGCTGACCGGGTGTTCCAGTCGGGTCACGGAAAGGATCGCTTCTGATGAGGATTGCACTGGTCAGCGACGTGCATGGCAACTGGGAGGCACTGCAGTCCGTGCTTGCCCACGCCCGGCACCAGCGGGTTGATCGATTCCTGGGTATCGGCGACTGGGTTGGCGGTGCCGGCTCGCCCAACCAGGTGCTCCAGTGGCTCGAATCAGGCCGGGTTGAGGCCATCGCCGGCAACTATGACCTGGCCGTGCTCGAAGTTCCCGCCAGACTTCAGGCCTGGGCGGATGGCGAGCCGCCCTCGCGCTGGAAGCTGGCTGCCTGGACCTACGATCGACTCACCGAAGAGGGCAGAGAGCAGCTCGGCCGAATGCCCACCTGGCTGAGGGTCAACGCTGCGGGCCGGCGTCTCCTCGTCGTGCACATCGCACCGGACTCTGAGGAGGAGGGGCTTGAGGCCAACACCTGTGCCTCGCGCTTTCGGAAGCTGGCCCGCGGAGTCGACGCGGACGTGGTGATCGTCGGGCACACCCACGCCCCTCTGTCGCGGAAGAGCGGAGGCGTCTGGTTCGTCAACCCGGGCAGCGTGGGCCGCCCCAGAGACGGCGAGCCGCTGGCGGACTATGCGATCCTCACCCTCGGGCCGCGACGCGTGCAGGTGCGTCACTACCGCCTTCCCTACAGCGGTCAGCCCGCCGAGCGAGCGCAATCGGATGGGGTCACTTCCGAAGGGGATACGCAAACCTCGGCGACGGAGCCACCCGACACATATACGGCACACAGAGCGGCTGCGCTGGAGCTGGCCCGCTCCTGTGAATTCGAGGAACAGCACAGCCGCCAGGTAACCCGTCTGGCCCTGCGGCTCTTTGACGAGCTGCAGGCGGTTCACGGTCTGGGGCCAACCGAGCGTTTTTGGCTGGAGTGCGCGGGATTGCTGCACGACATAGGGCTTGTCGAAGGTCCCGATGGGCATCACAAGGCCTCGCTGCGCCTGATCCTCGAATCGCCCCTGCTTCTCTTCGCCGGAACCGAGCGCCTGATCATCGCCAACGTGGCCCGCTACCATCGCGCCGCCCTGCCCGGTGAACAGCACAGGCACTTTGCCCGCCTCAAACCGACCGCGCGAAGGGCCGTTCGTTTTCTGGCGGCGATGCTGCGCGTGGCCGACGGGCTGGACTACAGCCACCAGAGCGTCGTCGCTGACCTGGTGTGCCTGCCTTCGCGGCATGCCGTGCTCGTGCGCTGCACCGTGAGCGCAGAGGCGGAGGTCGAGCGCCAGCGTGCTCTGAAGAAAAGTGATCTCTTCGTGGATGCCTTCAAGCGCCAGCTCACGGTCGAGTGCGTGGGACAATGAGCACAACCTCCGGCCGGGTTGTGGCTTTTGTCGACATCGGCACCAACTCCGTTCGCTTGCTGGTGGTACGCATCCTGCCCAACCAATCGCTCACGGTGCTTTGCGATGACAAACAGGTCGTGCGCCTCGGCGAGAACGAGTTCGATGCCGGTGAGCTGCAACCGGCGGCTATGGAGCGAGCGGTACGCGTCTGCCGCCAGCTCGTCGAGGTCGCGCGGCACTATGGGGCCGAGGAGATCGTGGCCGTGGCGACCTCAGCGATGCGCGAAGCGCGTAACCAGTCAACCATGGTGCGCCGCCTGCGCCGAGAGGCCGGCCTGGATGTGCACGTTATCTCCGGTGTGGAAGAGGCACGACTGGTCTACCTCGGCGTTGCCACGGGCCTCAACCTCGGTGAGCGCCCCGCCTTCTTCGTGGATATCGGCGGGGGCAGCACGGAGCTCGCCGTCGGGGACCAAAATGCGCACCGCTACCTGGAATCACTGCCTCTGGGAGCCATCCGTCTGACGACGATGTTCCTGCGTGACGAGACAGGGCCCATCTCCTCGGAACGTTACGCACAGCTTCAGTGGTATGTCCGCAACGTTGCCGTCTACGCCCTGCAGCGAATCAAAGCACACGGGGTCACTCTGGCCGTGGGCAGCTCTGGAACCATCGAGAACCTGGCTCAGATTGCCGAGCGTGCCTTCGGCAGGGGCAGCAGCGCGGACAACGTGCTGGGCCTGGACCGTCTCGAGCGCACCGCGCGAATGCTCTGCGAGCTTCCCCTCGACAAGCGCCGCTCCGTGCCGGGCATCAATCCTGAACGGGCCGACATCATCATCGCGGGCGCAGCCATCCTGGAAACCCTGATGTCCGACACAGGCCTGTCGCAGATACAGGTTAGCCGGCGGGGACTCAGGGATGGGTTGCTGGTCGACTACCTGTCACGGACCGAGCAGACACCCTGGGTCACGCAGCACTCGGTCCGGCGACGCAGCGTGCTGCAGCTTGGCAGAGCCTGCGGTTTCGATGAGAGCCACTGCCAGACCGTTGCCACTCTGGCTCTGCAGCTCTTTGACAGCGGGCGACGCGCCGGCTTGCACACGCTCCGCGGCGCGGACAGGGAGTTGCTGGAGTATGCAGCGTTGTTGCACGACGTGGGCGGATTCCTCTCTTACCATAATCAACACGCCCACACCTACTATCTCATCCGCAACTATGATCTGCTTGGATTCGATGAGCGGGAGATCGCCATTATGGCTACGTCCGCCCTCTACCACAGGCGCTCGCTTCCCCGCAAGACACACCCGGAGTTCGCCTCGCTGGACAGGGCAGCGCAGGGGACGGTGGAAGTGATGAGCCTGTTCCTGCGCCTGGCCGAGAGTCTGGATCGTGGTCACACGGGCGTTGTGCGCGGTGCTCGCTGGAAGGCGTCGCGAGACAGGGCCGTTCTGTCGGTGGAGTGTGTCAGGGACTGCGAGCTCCAGGTGTGGGCCGTCAAAACCCACGAACGCGCTGTGGAGAAGGTCCTGGGCCGCAGGCTGGATGTTGAAGTCCTCAGGGTGGGCAAAGCACCGGCTGCGGAAAACAAACCGGGCTAGCCTGCCGGCCTGAGCGGGAGGCCGCCCGGTTGCCAGAGGTAGGTGACGGCAGAGTTCGCCAGCAACCGGAACTCCAGGCTCTGCAGAACCGCGATCAGAGGCGGGGCTGAGCTTACCAGCTCGCTGACCTCCACCTGTCGAACCGCCAGATAGGTTGCCACGCCCGGAGCGATGATCGTGGTTTCCGGACGACGGCTCTTCTGCGGAGGCTCCCAGGTGCCCCAGGTCAGAAAATCGCGCAGCACGTTGCACGCTACGACTGCGTCCTGCAAGTCGCCCAGATGGTCCTGGACGCGCTTCATGGTATTGACCAGGTCCCTGGTCTGAGGGCCCAGAACCTCCTCGAAGAACTCGAGAGCATAGCGCAGCTCTTTGCCGGCAATGCGGAGCTGATGAAAGCGCGTCAGGGCAACCTCCCGCCCCGACACGGCCTCCGCGTGGGCCAGGACACTGGACAGCCTCTGCTCAACCACCATCGGCACTGTGTGGCGCAGGCGGTGCGGCACAGAGTCGAAGGCCGTGCCGCCGGCTGGCTGGTCCGGCTGAGCGGGCAGCTCCAGGTAGCGGGCAAAGCCCTCGGTGAAGCGCCGGTACCTGTCGCCGGTCAGGTACTGTAGCAGCTCCCCTCTGGCCTCGTCGCGCCGGGATTGCCACGCAGCCAGAAGCGGGTCCAGCTCGTGCGCACGGTCCGGGGGCAGCCCGTCCAGGTAGGCCTGGAGCTTGAGTCGGAACACGTCCAGGTCGCGGACCGTTCCCAGCACGCGGCCGGTGCGCCGCAGGGCCTTGTAGAAGGGTTTGGTCTCCTCCTGATCAAGGTAGCCATCGAACACGCGCGCCGCGGCCCTCATCCGCCGTGTGGCCACGCGCATATCGTGCAAACTCTCCGGGTCTGTGCCCTCTCTCGTGCCGGCTTCGTGGGAGAGCATCCTCAGCAAGTGGAAACGAAAGGTCTTGCGTGCCGCCTCGGCCATGGAGTCGTCGGGCAGGAGGTCCGGCGCCTGGGGCAGCAGGGCAGGGGTCACGGCGGAAGTCGGCTCGGCGTCAGGCGGCCGGGCGTCAACACACTGTGACTCCGCCCGGTCACCCGCAGTCTCCAGAACGTGGACCGGGAATACGCCCAGCCGAACCTCACCAAAACGGCGCGCCCAGAAGCGCACCCGCGACCGAGCCAGTGGCGTGCGTGAGCTCGCCTCGCGCTGCGATGCCCCGTCATCCAGAGCCAGCAGGGCACGTGCACGCTTGCCATAATTGCCGCGGCGAGTCGCGACCTGCTCGAGCATCGTGCGCTCCTGTGGCCGCAGCAGGAGCGCTCCTGCCCGTTTATCCAGCAGGGCCAGCGCCCGCTCGAACTTGCTTTGCGTCTGTGGCTCCAGTGCCCACTCCTCGCGCAGGCAGGAGGTGATGGTTTCCAGGTCTTTTTCCGTGCCATCGGGGTCCAGCTCTACCTCCAGCTCCAGGCATGTGGAGCGGAGTGCGCCGGTTCGGAAGTGCACCTCATCGAGGCACAGCTCGCCGGCGGCGCGCCCCTCGCGGGTCACGGAGCGACGGACACGAGTCTGTTGCAGTTGCACGAGCGGCTCCAGCTCCGCCTCGCCGACAATCTGCGCTACTTGCTCGCGCAGCGGCCCTGCGGGCCAGGACGAGGGGGGAAGGTCCTCACCCAGAACCAGATTCCACTCCTCACGCCTGTGCAAGCCCTTCGCGGCCCTGGCAAGGCTCTTGAGTGTAACCTGGAGCCCCTTCGAGTCCTGCCGAAAGCGCAAGAACCAGCCGGCGGCGAGCAGGAGCCGGTCGTGAGAGTCGCAGAACCGATCGACGACCTGCTGTTCCACCCCCGGGCCGAGGTCAAACCCGGCCAGCGTGTCCACCGATTTCAGGCGGCTCAGGCAATCCCGGTCCGGAACAACGTACTTGGCTTCGATCTCCATGGCTCACTGCCCACCTTTTCTCTGTCCATCATAGCGCCCGCTGCGCAAAGAGCCAAACGCCCCGCCGGACGGCACCGGCCTGTGGTGCTGAGGTACTCCGAAGCATCTCCGTGCGCCAGCGAGCCCCCGGGGCCTCCGTCAAGCCGGATTTGCCGATTCGGGCTATTTCTGCTATACTGTCTCTTTGGCTAGGCAACTACCAAACACGTTCCTGGACCGAGGCGGCGTGCCGCTCCATTTGGACGGTTCCTCCCCGGGATGAAGGGAACGGAAGACAAAAACGAAAAGGAGACTGGTATCACATGGCCGTTGTTCAGATGAAGGAACTGCTCGAAGCCGGCGTGCATTTCGGACACCGCAGCCGCCGCTGGCACCCCAAGATGCGCTCCTATATCTTTACCGAGCGCAATGGTATCCACATCATCGACCTGCAGCAGACGATTCGTTTGCTCGAGGACGCCTACTCGTTCGTGCGCGATACGACGGCTGAGGGCGGCACGGTGCTGTTTGTTGGCACCAAGAAGCAGGCCCAGGAGAATCTGGCCGCAGAGGCGTCACGCTGTGGGATGCCCTACGTGACGGATCGCTGGTTGGGCGGCACGCTCACCAACTTCCGCACGATGCGCACTCGCGCCAACCAGCTCCTGGAAATGGAAAAAGAGAAGCAGCTCGGCGACTGGTCCAAGCTCAGCAAGAAGGAAGCCCTGTGGAGAGACCGCTTGCTGGTCAAGCTGCAGCAGCGTTTTGGCGGCGTCAAGAATATGTACTATTTGCCCAGCGCCGTATTTGTGGTGGACGTGACCCGCGAGGCCATCGCGGTGAAGGAAGCCAGGATCCTCGGAATTCCGGTCGTGGCGATGGTTGATACCAACTGCGACCCGGACCCGGTGGACCATGTGATTCCCGCCAATGATGACGCCATTCGCGCGATCAAGCTGATCGCCAGCAAGATGGCGGATGCAGCCAACGAGGGCCAGCAGATGCGCGGCGTGGTCATGGCTGAGGAGCAGGCCGCCGGCGAGGCCTCCATGGAGAAGGCGGCCGGCCTTGGCGCGGCCATCGAGATGGTCGATGCCTCGGAAAAGCCCGACGTCGATGCAGGCCCGGTCGAGATTGTGTCGGAGCCCCCCGTTGACGAGAACGCCGATCCCCTGCTGGCGGGTATCGACCCGGCCGTCCTGGTCCCCGGACCAGAGCAGGCCTGATCCCAATAGCGCATTCGGGAGGCCTGCGGAGGACCCCTGTGGTCCTTCGCCGGCCTCCTGTATACCATCTCAGGAAGGTGACCCAGATGACCGTTACTCCCGAAATGATCAAGGAACTACGCGAGAAGACGTCCGCGGGCGTCCTTGATTGCAAGAAGGCCTTGTTGGCTTGCGATGGCGACCCGAAGCGCGCGCAGGAGCTCTTGCGCGAGAAGGGCCTGGCAGTGGTCAACAAGAAGGCCAGCCGTGTGGCGAAGGAGGGCCTGGTGGAGGCCTACTCCCACCTGGGCAAGGCCGCCTCAATCATCGAGCTGAACTGCGAGACCGACTTTGTGGCGCGCACGCCCGAGTTCAAGGAACTGGCCCACGAAATAGCCATGCAGGTTGTGGCCGCCCGTCCCACCTACCTCAAGCCGGAGGATGTGCCGGCCGAAGTGCTCGAGGCCGAAAAGCGCATCTACCGCGCCCAGATGGCCGATCAGAAAAAGCCCGAGCAGGTGCTGGAAAAGATCATCGAAGGCAAGCTGAAGAACTTTTACGCCGAGAACTGCCTGGTCAACCAGCTTTACATCAAGGACCAGACCAGAACGGTGCAGGACCTGATCAATGATCGCATCGCCAAGACCGGCGAGAACATCGTGCTGCGCCGCTTTGCGCGCATCGAGCTGGGGGAAGAGTAGACCCGCGGAACTCACATCCGAACCGCGCACGGGGTGAACATGGCCAAAGCCAAGTATAACCGCGTCCTCATCAAGATCAACGGAGAGGCACTGGCTGGCGAGGCGGGGTGGGGTATTGACGTACCCACCGTCGAAGCCATCGCCGCCCAGATCCACCGGGTGCATGACCTTGAGGTGCAGGTGGCGATTGTGATCGGCGCCGGCAACATCTGGCGCGGCGTCAACGGCCTCAGCCGGGGCATGGAGCGAGCTACCGCTGACTACATGGGTATGCTTGCCACGGTGATCAATACCCTGGCCCTGCAGGATGCCCTCGAGCGCAACGGCCTGGCCACGCGCGCTCAGACCGCCATCGAGATGCGCGCCGTCGCCGAACCCTACATCCGCCGCCGCGCCATTGCGCATCTGGAAAAGGGCCGTGTGGTCATCTTTGGCGCGGGTACGGGCAATCCCTATTTCACCACCGATACCGCGGCAGCGCTGCGGGCGATGGAAATCGATGCCGACGCCGTGCTGAAGGCGACCAAAGTCGATGGTGTCTACGACAAGGATCCGATGATCAATGCCGATGCCAGACGCTTTGACCGCATGACCTACATCGAGGCGCTGAACATGGGCGTCAAGGTGATGGACAGCACCGCCCTGTCCCTGTGCATGGATAACGACCTGCCCATCATAGTGTTCAAGCTGGCAGAGCAGAACAGCATCGAGCGCGTGGTGTGCGGAGAGCCAATCGGGACCCTGGTGAGCCGCTAGGGGTTCCGAGTGATGAAGCGCTGCGACCCAGGGTGCCGGAGGATGACATGATCGCTGACCTGATGAAAGAATCGGAAGACCGTATGGGCAAGGCAGTCGAGTCCCTGCGCGAGGACCTGATGGGTCTGCGCACGGGACGAGCCTCGCCCGCGCTTGTCGAGCGCCTGCGCGTCGAGTACTATGGAACGCCCACGCCGCTCAACCAGATGGCGGCCATCTCCGCACCGGAGCCGCGACTGCTGGTCATCCGCCCGTGGGATCCCAGTTCGATCGGTGACATCGAGAAGGCCTTGCTCAAGTCGGACCTGGGCCTGACGCCCAACAGCGACGGGGTGGTCATTCGTCTGCCCATCCCCCGGCTCACAGAGGAGCGCCGCCGCGACCTCAGCAAACTCGTCGGGCGACGCGTTGAGGAAGGGCACATAGCCGTCCGCAACATCCGCCGCGATCAGCAGGAAGAGCTGCGCGACTATGAAAAGGAAAAGCTGATCACAGAGGACGACTTTCATCGCGGTCGTGACAGGCTGCAGGAGATCCATGACAAGTACGTAGAGATCATGGACGACATCGGCAGGGCCAAGCAGCAGGAGATCATGGAGGTCTAGAGCCAGAATGCCCGACGCCCAGTCACGGCCCGGCTTTACAGCAGCGCCAGAGCCAAAGCTGACCGTCGTCCCGCGCCACGTGGGGATCATCATGGATGGCAACGGTCGCTGGGCCAAGGAGCGCGGTCTTCCGCGTGTTGCCGGCCATCGAGCCGGCACGGAGGCCGTGCGCCGTGTGGTGGAAGCATGCGCCGAGTTCGGTGTTCAGATCCTGACCCTCTACACCTTCTCCACCGAGAACTGGTCACGCCCGGCCGATGAGGTGGGCGGGCTGATGCTTCTCCTGTCACAGGTCATCGACCGCGAGGTCGACAGCCTGCGCAAGAACGGTGTGCGCATCCAGCACCTGGGTTCTCTCGACCGCCTTCCGGCAGACCTGCAGGTCAAGGTGCGCCAGGCACTTGAGGCGACCTCCACAGGAACGCGGCTGCAGGTCAATGTTGCCCTGAATTATGGCGGTCGCGACGAGATCCTTACGGCGGTACGCAGAATGATGACTGATGGTATCTCGACGGAGCAGGTCACCGAGGAGGCTCTCTCGCAGCGGCTCTACACAGCCGGGCAGCCGGATCCTGACCTGATCATTCGCACCGCCGGCGAGAGACGGCTCAGCAACTTTTTGATCTGGCAGGCGGCCTACTCCGAATTCTACTCCAGCCCTGTCTACTGGCCGGACTTTGACCGCGCCGAGCTCTACAAGGCCCTGGCTGACTATGCACTGCGAACGCGCAAGTTCGGCGGTCTGCCGGGACAGGTCGCCGCACCGCCCCGCGCAGACGGGG
>DCVA01000028.1 GCA_002327925.1 Anaerolineales bacterium UBA2200 | reverse complement strand
TACCTGCTCCAGGCACCGGCCCTCGACCCATTCCTCGCACTGGCCTCCCGCTGGCTCTATGTCTACAATGTCCTACGACCTCACTTCGGGGTCGGGATGGATCAGCAGGCTCCCCTCACCACTCTACAAAAACTGGGCTACAATGGCGACAGCACTATCGCCCTGCTCCCTCCCATTCTGCTCGACCCGATCAGCTCGGATCTGCTCCTCTCTTGTGACCGAGAGGCTGGTAATGATCTGTTGGCCACTTACACAGCACAATTGACATGATGGATGTTTGGCCTAGAATCGAGACACATCTCGGCGGCAGGGAAACCAGTGGTACCCGACAATGATGCGGGTCAGGCCACACAAGATCAGGAGTAACGACTGTGACCAAGATTCTGGTGGTGGAGGACGAGGCAGTCCTCCGTGACACACTACAATACAACCTTGCCCGACAGGGGTATGAGGTGATCACTTCCGGAGATGGCCGGGAAGGCCTGGGACTGGCCAGACGCGTCAAGCCGGACTTGATGGTCCTCGACCTGATGCTGCCTGGTCTGGATGGGCTCGAGGTGTGCCGGGTGATGCGTCAGGAGAACAATACTCCGATCTTGATGCTTACGGCCAAGACGACAGAAGTGGACAAAATCGTCGGCCTGGAAGTGGGCGCCGATGACTACATGACCAAACCCTTCAGCATGCGAGAACTGCTGGCGAGAGTGAAGGCGATGCTTCGCCGAGTAAAGCTGGAAAGGGGTGGAGGAGGCGACGCCTCCGGCTCGGCATCCGACGGCAAGACCCGACTTGTGTTCGACGACCTGGTTTTGGACGGCCGGCGCGGCGAAGTCACCCTCGCCGGCAGACCGCTTCGGCTCAAGCCCAAAGAGTACGAGTTGCTGCGCTTCCTCGCTCGTAATCGCGGCGCAGTCCTATCGAGAGATCTGATACTGGAGCGTGTCTGGGGCTGGGACTTTGCCGGTGGAAGCCGAACGGTTGACGTGCACGTTCGATGGTTGCGCGAAAAGCTCGAGCGTGACCCTTCCAGTCCCACCCGCATCGTGACGGTGCGTGGGATGGGCTATCGCTTCGAGGGGTGATGCATGGTCAAGAGCATACGCTGGCGCATTGCCCTGCCTTACATCGCGCTGGTACTCGTCGCGGCGTTGGGTCTGGGCCTATACCTGTCCGACTTTATGCGAGATGCCTACCTCAGAGACATAGAAGGGCAGCTCCTCAGCGAGGCGAGACTCGTGGCAGACGCCCTGGCACCCGTACTTGACCAGGGTGAATCGGGAACCACTCTGGACGAATCGGCCAAACGCTACTCTGCCCTCACCGGGTCACGCATCACAGTAGTTGCTTCGGACGGTGTCGTTATTGGAGAGTCACACGAGAACCGCGCGGGGATGGACAACCATCTCTACCGCGTCGAGATCCAGGATGCCCTGCGCTCGGGGTCCGGAGCCAGCATCCGCTATAGCCTGACGCTCGGCTACGAGTTGCTCTACGTTGCTGCGCCAGTGCGATCGGGCGATCAGGTTCTGGGGGTCGTCCGGCTCGCCCTGCCCCTGAGGCAAATCCAGTTCCACGTATCCGGACTAAGACTGGCGGTGATCGTGGCGGCCCTCGTGACCGCATTCGGAGCCGCTGCGCTCGCAATGTGGATTGCCGACCGAATCACCCGGCCAGTTCGACAGCTCACTGAAGTGATGAGGAGGATGGAGACCGGAGACCTCTCCGCCCGGGTGTTGCCTACCACCGGCGACGAAGTGGGAGCGCTCTGCCTCGCATTCAATAACATGGCCGCTCGCCAGCGCCAGGCAATGGACGAGTTGAGCAGAGAGAAGAGCCGACTCGAGACCATCCTGCAAAACACAATCAACGGCATTCTGATCACGGACGGTGAAGGACGAGTGCGGCTGATCAACCCTGCTGCGGAACGACTGCTTGCTGCAGACGCGAGAACAGCCCTCGGCCAGACCTTCGCTCAGGTCGCTCGCAACCACCGGATCATCGCCGTGTGGGAGCGATGCTTCGAACAGCGCCTCCAGCAGGCCGGGCCGGTGGAGGTCGACGCCCGCAGTCTCTATCTACAGGTCGTAGTCGTGCCTCTGCCAGGCAAGGAGGAGGGGGCGTGTCTCGTGATCTTGCAGGATCTCTCGCAGACGCGTCGCCTGCAGACCGCGCGTCGCGACCTGGTTGCCAACGTGTCGCACGAGCTCAGGACCCCTCTTGCCTCACTCAAGGCCCTCACAGAGACACTGCGCGATGGGGCTCTGGATGACCCGCCTGCCGCCACGCGATTTCTCGACCAGCTCAACGGGCAGGTGGATGACCTCACACAGATTGTGGATGAACTTGTGGAGCTCACCCGCATTGAATCGGGACAGGTGCCTCTGCGACTGGCGCCGGTAATGGTCGCTGACGTCGTGAATGCCGTACTGCAGAGGCTTGCCCCGCAGGCTGAAAGAGCGGGCCTGGTGATCGCTTCGCGCATTCCTGCTGATCTGCCCGCGATTCTGGCCGACAGGGACCGTATCGGGCAGGTGACCACGAACTTGCTGCACAATGCCATCAAGTTCACTCCCAGAGGTGGTCGGGTCGAGGTAGAGGCGGCGGTCCAGGCGTCTGAGGTGGTTGTGTCGGTGCACGACACGGGAATAGGAATCTCCGCCGAAAGTCTGCCCCGCGTCTTTGAACGCTTCTACAAGGTCGACCGCTCTCGCACCGAAGGAGGGACGGGTCTGGGCCTTGCCATCGCCAAGCACATTGTGCAGGCACACGGTGGGCGCATCTGGGTGGAGAGCCGAGAGGGAGAGGGCAGCACCTTTTCCTTCGCCGTGCCGAGGGCCGATGGAGGAGACTGAAGCGGCCAGCAGTCGCAAGGTTTACCTGACGTTAACCAACGGTTGATGTCGCCTTAAAGCAGTGGCTCTATCCTTCTCAGTGGAATAGACGAAACCTGAGGAGGATACTCATGAGAAGGAACCCTATCGCGATCTTGGTTCTGGTCACCGCATTTGCGGCCGCCTGCTCCCCTGCGGCGGTCCCGACGGCAGTCCCCCCAACGGCAGTCCCCCCAACGGCAGTACCGCCCACGGCAGTCGCTCGGACCGCTCTACCCACGGCCGCCACGGCGGGCAGTGAGCTGCCGCCGGTGGACCCGCTGGCGGTCTCGGGTGACATCATCACAGCCGGAAGCTCCACCGTGTTTCCTCTCTCGGAACGTATCGCCGAACGCTTCCGCGATGAAGGCTACACGGGCAATGTGACCATAGACAGCATCGGCAGCGGCGCTGGGTTCGAGCGTTTCTGCAAGACAGGCGAGACGGACATTGCCAACGCCAGCCGGGCCATCAAGGCCAGTGAAGTCGAGTCCTGCTTGGCCATTGGCCGTGATCCGCTCGAGTTCCGCGTCGGAACCGACGCCCTCGCTGTCGTAGTGAGCAAGGAGAACAGCTTTCTGACCAACGTCACCATGGAGCAGCTCGCCCGAATCTTCTCGGCGGACACAGTACTATGGTCGGACGTAAACCCCAGCTGGCCCGGACAGGACATCCTCCGCTTCAGCCCTGGCACAGACAGCGGCACATTCGACTACTTTGTTGAGGTTGTGCTCGAGAAGAACAAGGACCGACTGCTAAATGCCAAGAACCTGCAGCTAAGCGAAGACGACAACGTCCTGGTGCAGGGAGTGCTGGGCAGCCCGTATGCGATCGGCTACTTCGGGTTTGCCTACTACCAGGAGAACTCGGGGCTGCTGAATGTGCTTTCCATCGATGGAATTGTCCCTAGCGCTCGGACAGTAGACAGTGCCACATACCCGCTCGCCAGACCGCTCTATCTCTACTCGACGGCCAAGATTCTGCAGCAGAAGTCTCAGGTGGCCGCCTTTCTGAACTACTATCTCACGTTCGTCAACGCAGAGATCGATGAGGTAGGCTACTTTCCAACCAGCCCTGAGTCGCTCAACGCCTCGCGCCAGACCTGGCTGGAGGCCATGGGTCAGTAGTAGCAGCGCGACGGCGGCCGACAGCGCCACGTGAGGAGGGAGCCCTCCCTCCTCACGTGCTTGACCGTCGGCGAGTGACATAACGGAGGACCATGGATGACTGGGGGAAGCGAAGACCTGGCGCCCCGTGCCAGATCTGCAACAGGGGGACGATTCCTGCAGCAGAGTCACGATCTGCGAAAGAGGCCTCGCCCCGGCGACATGTTGGTGCAGGGGTTACTGTTCTTCTGCGGAGCGGTATCGATACTGACCACACTGGGCATCGTCTACGTGCTGGGCAGAGAATCGTTGCTGTTCTTCACCCACAAAGGGGTGAGCCTTCTCGAGTTCTTCACCTCCACCACCTGGCAGCCGAGCATCGGCAAGTTCGGGGTATGGCCCCTCGTGACCGCAACTTTGATGACCACGGGCTTCGCCATGTTGATCGCGCTGCCCCTGGGGCTGGCCGTCGCTGTCTACCTGAGCGAGTACGCCTCTGCACGAGCTCGCAACATTCTCAAGCCCGTTCTGGAGATCCTGGCCGGAATTCCGACCGTGGTGTACGGCTACTTTGCCCTCAGCTTCATGACGCCGCTGTTGAGGTCCATCTTTGGCCGTGATGTGGTCTCCATCTACAACACTGCCTCAGCCGGGCTGGTGATGGGCATTCTGATCTTGCCGTTAATCAGCTCAATGAGCGAAGATGCTCTCAGCGCGATTCCTCGGTCGCTGCGCGAGGCCTCGTACGCTCTGGGAGCCACCAGACTGGAGACCGCAGTCCAGGTGGTACTGCCCGCTGCCCTTTCGGGCGTCACTGCGGCGGTGATTGTCGCTCTGTCGAGGGCGATCGGTGAAACGATGATCGCGGCCCTCGCTGCAGGTGCGGGTCCGGCATTCACCATCAATCCATTCCGCCCTGCCGAGACCATGACCGGACACATGGTGCGCATCAGCAGTGGCGACATCAGCTACGATTCGATGGATTATGACAGCATCTTTGCCATCGGGTCCCTCCTCTTCGTGCTTACTCTGACCCTCAATGTGGTTAGCCGGCGCTTTGTGGCAAGGTTCAGGGAGGTGTACGAGTGAACCGGTGTCCATCTGCAGTTTCATCCATAAACCTTCCCGAGGGTGATGACCTGCGCGATTTCATTGCCGGTCGACATGCCCGGGGCCGGCTCTGGAGCACAGCCCTCCTGGCGTCCACGATTTTGGCCGTCATTGCGCTGACCGCGCTGCTCGTGAACATTGTGGACGGAGCATCCGGGTTTGTGGCAATTGAGAATGCCGTCGACCCGCAGTCGCTATCCGTCGATGGCATCGCACTGCAGGACTTGGAGAGCGAGACACTCATCCAGATCATCGGCAGTCACGTATCTGCTGCTGTCGTACGCCGGCTCGAATCTGAGCAGCCTTTGGCCAAACGGAGCCGGCAGGATCTGTACGAGCTGGTGATCGAACGAGTCGTGAAGCCTGAGGTCAAGCAGGGATGGACGTTGAGCGAGTCGATCTTCGGACGGGAGGAGATACAAGTTGTGGTGGCAGAGCAGTATCCGAAAGCGCAGCTCGTCTTCCGATCATGGCTGAGTCTCGATTTCCTCACCAGCCCTCAATCCAGCGTGCCGGAGCGGGCAGGAGTACGCACAGCTCTCCTCGGCACGCTCTGGACCTTGTTGATCACCATAGCGCTGGCCTTTCCATTGGGGGTGGGTGCGGCCGTGTACCTCGAGGAGTACGCCGGGGATACCTTTCTAAACCGCATCATCCGGACCAACATCAATAACCTAGCGGGTGTACCCTCAATTATCTATGGGCTCCTCGGACTGGCCATTTTCGTGCGTAGCTGCGCTCCGATCACGAGCGGCGCGGCCTTCGGGAGGGGCGACCCGACCACCGCCAATGGACGGACCATCCTCTCCGCCGGCCTTACCCTTGCACTGCTGGTCCTGCCCCTGATCATCATCAACGCCCAGGAAGCGGTGCGTTCCGTTCCACGCTCCTTACGCTATGGGAGCCTTAGCCTGGGGGCGACCCAGTGGCAGACTATTCGGTCCCATGTACTTCCGCAAGCGCTCCCGGGCATTCTCACGGGTACGATTCTGGCCATGTCCCGGGCCATCGGAGAGACCGCCCCACTGGTGGTCGTCGGAGCCACCACGTACATCGTCATCGACCCTAGCGGCCCGTTCAGCAAGTTTACTACCTTGCCGATGCAAATATACCAGTGGACCGCCCGACCTCAGGCTGACTTTCGACGGATTGCCGCCGCTGCCAGCCTGCTGCTACTCGTGTTGCTTCTGGCGATGAACGCAACGGCGATCGTCCTGCGCAATCATCACAGTCAGAAAGGCTGCCTATGACCGGCTCTGCCGTGTGCCAGACAAGTCGACCTATTCCAGATGCTGGCTGCGCAATTGAGGCCCGCAGCCTGCACGTCTACTACGGCATCTTCCGAGCACTGAAGGACGTGGACCTGCAGATCGAACGACAGAAGATCACGGCGATCATCGGTCCTTCAGGATGCGGCAAGAGCACCATGCTGCGCTCATTCAATCGTATGAATGAGTTGGTGCCCAGCTGCCGTACGGAGGGCAAGGTCATGTTTCGGAATCGCAACATCTACGATTCTGGTGTTGATCCCGTGGAGGTGCGCCGCCGGATCGGTATGGTGTTTCAAAGGCCAAACCCCTTCCCGAAGAGTATCTATGAGAACATCGCCTGGGGAGCGCGGATCAACGGCTACAGAGGCCACCTGGATGAGCTGGTTGAAGAGTCGCTGCGCCTGGCGGCGCTCTGGGAGGACGTGCGGGACAAACTCCAGCAGAGCGCCCTGGCTCTGTCCGGTGGACAGCAGCAACGACTGTGCATCGCCCGGGCCATAGCCATTCGTCCGGAGATCATTCTGATGGATGAACCGGCGTCGGCCCTGGATCCCATCGCCACCCTCAAGATCGAGGAGCTGATGCGCGAACTGGCGGAGCGTTACACGTTCGTGGTGGTCACGCACAACATGCAGCAGGCTGCCAGGGTGTCTCACCAAACAGCATTCTTCATGATGGACGCAGACCGCGCCGGGTACCTGGTAGAGCAAGGGCCGACCCGGGACCTATTTACCAACCCGCGAGACAGGCGCACTGAGGACTACATCACGGGACGGTTCGGCTAGGATATCGTCTACGCGGGAGGGAATGGTCTTGACGCGAGGACCGTTCTCTGCTAGACTGGGACATACCCCGCAGCAAATCGAGGAGTGCTCTTGGTGAGCAGAAAGCTCGTTACCCTGTACACTTTGCTGATCGTAGCATGCGCCGCTATGGCCTGCGCTGAGCCCGGTTCGACGACCGGCGCCGACAGCGGCCCCTTGAGAGCCATCGAGAACAAGGGGTCAGACACGCTGGTGAACCTGGCTCTGGCGTGGGCCGAGGCGTACATGAACCTGCATCGGGAAATCAGCATTTCTGTGACGGGCGGCGGCTCCGGAACCGGAATCGCAGCCATGATGAATGGCACGGTCGATATCGCCAACGCCTCGCGCGAAATGAAGGCAGAGGAGGTCGCTGCGGCTGAGGCCAACGGGATCTCTCCAGTGGAGCATATTGTGGCACGCGACGCGATTGCCGTGGTGGTCAATCCCTCCAACCCGGTGGATCGGCTCACCTTGAGCCAGGTCTCGGCCATCTACAGCGGTCAGCTTACCAACTGGAGTCAACTGGGAGGCGAGGACAGGCCTATCGTGCTGCTTTCACGTGAATCGAACTCTGGCACGTACGTTTACTTTCTTGAGAACGTGATTCGCCTGGGCAGGAGCGAAAGTCAGCTCCTGTTCTCGCCGGACACGCTGCTGATGCCCTCATCCGAAGGAATCAGTGTAGAGGTGCGCCAGAATCCAAATGCCATTGGCTATGACGGATTGGGATATGTGACAGCCGACCAGAAGGTGATTGCCCTGGCGGTGGACGCAGGAATGCCCTACGTGCTGCCATCTGTGGCAACAGTGAACGACGGGAGCTACCCCGTTTCGCGTCCTCTGTTCATGTATACTGCGGGCGAACCGGAGGGCGAGATCAAGGAGTACCTGCATTGGATACTGACGGAAGGCCAGATTCTCACAGGAGAGCTTGGCTTCGTTCCGCTGCAGTAGCGGCTGAGAGAGTCTTGGAGCCAGATGCACAATAGTCGCTGGTCCGAATTCGCAGTCGAGTCGCTGATTCGGGTGCTGGGATTCTCCACGGTCGGATTGGTGGCACTCATCTTTGTGTTTCTATTGCGGGAGGGCCTGCCGGTCCTGTCCGAGGTCGCGCTGCCCAACTTCCTTGGAAGAGCCTGGTACCCCACGTTCGGCTCGTTTGGCATACTTCCCCTTGTGCTGGGGTCGGTGTTGGTGACCGTGACCGCAATCGCCATCGCGCTGCCGCTGGGACTGGCCACAGCGGTGTTTGTCCGCGAGGTGGCCCCGGGCTGGGCTCGTGAGATCCTCAAGCCGATGATCGAGGTGCTGGCCGGGATCCCGTCGGTTGTGCTGGGCTTCTTTGGAATGACAATGGTCGCACCCTGGGTCCGGCAGACCCTCGGCACGGCCACGGGACTGACTGCGATCACTGGTTCGCTCATTCTAACTTATATGGCCCTGCCGACGCTGATCAGCGTGGCGGAAGACGCTCTCGATGCCGTTCCCAAGAGCTACCGCGATGCTGGGCTGGCCATGGGAGCCACGCAGTGGCAGACGATCTGGCGCGTGATCGTCCCTGCGGCGCGCTCCGGGATCGTCACCGCGGCCATGCTGGCCATGGGCCGCGCGATTGGCGAAACGATGGCGGTAATGATGGTGACGGGAAACGCCGCCCGGATGCCGACGGAGTGGGACGCCCTTCTGCGCCCCGTGCGAACGATGACCGCCACGGTCGCGGCCGAGATGGGCGAGGTGGCCAAGGGCAGCACGCACTACCACGCTCTCTTCGCCATCGGCATCGTGCTCTTTGTGATCACCTTTGCCATCAACATGACGGCCGCGCGGGCCATCTTCGCCAAGAGGCGTCGTGGAGGCCTGCGGTGAACCGCCATCGGATCCAGCGCCTGGGTTTTGTCCTTGTAGGGTGTGCTTCCCTGCTGGTGACGGCTCCAATACTGCTTGTGGTCGCTTCGATTGTCGTTCGTGGCGCCAGCGCCATAGACTGGGAGTTTCTGTCGACGATGCCCAGTCAGGGGATGAAGGCAGGTGGAATCCTGCCGGCCATCGTGGGCACGCTCTGGCTGCTCGGCGGCACGGCGCTGATCTGTATTCCAGTCGGGGTGGGAGGGGCCATATACCTGGCTGAGTATGCACGCGATACCTGGTTCACCAGGGCCATCCGCCTGGCGATCGTTAATCTGGCGGGTATTCCTTCGATCGTCTACGGACTCTTCGGCCTGGGTCTATTTGTACTGTTTCTGAGGCTGGGCACTTCCATCCTGGCCGCATCGCTCACCCTCGCCATCATGACCATACCGGTGATCACCAGCACCAGCGAGGAGGCTATCAGGGCCGTCCCAGTGGAGTTTCGCACCGTCAGCGCCAGCCTCGGGGGCACCCGGTGGCAGGGCATCCGCCGGATTGTCTTGCCCCAGGCCCTGCCAGGGATCATTACCGGAATCATCCTGGGATTGCTGCGGGCGGCGGGAGAGACGGCACCGATCCTGTTCACTGGCGCGGCCTTTTTCTTGCCCAGGCTGCCAAGGACCCTGCTGGACCCCACCATGGCGCTGCCATACCACCTCTACGTCATTACCACGCAGGTGCCGGGGATGCCCCAGCAGGTGCAGTATGGCACGGCGCTGATCCTGCTCCTGCTGGTCCTGTCGCTTAACGTGATCGCGACGGTCATCCGCAGCTACTTCCGCCGGAGGAGGCAATGGTGACGGACGCGGAAGGCCTCCTCAAGCACAAGATCTGCATTGACAACCTGCACTATTCCTATGGTGATGAGGAGGTCCTGAAGGGCATCAACCTCGACATCCCTGCCCGCGCTGTGACCGTCCTGTTCGGACCAGCGGGGGGTGGGAAGACGACATTGCTCCGCCTGATCAATCGACTGAACGACATGGTCGATGGCACGAAGATGACTGGAACCATTCGCCTAGACGGTCAGGACATCTACGCTCCCGGCACGGAGATCAGCTCATTGCGACGGCGGGTGGGCATGGTCTTTGCACTCCCCCTGCCTCTGCCAGGGACAATCCGTGAGAACGTACTCTACGGTCCCAGGTTGGCGGGAATGAAGGACGCGGCCCAATGCGAGGAGATCCTGTCAAGGAGCCTGCAGCAGGCAGCCATCTGGGACGAGGTGAAGGACAGGCTCGACGACGCGGCGCACCGTCTGAGCGGCGGCCAACAGCAACGATTGTGCATTGCGAGGAGCCTGGCCCTGGAGCCGGAGGTGCTGCTGCTCGATGAGCCGACCTCAGGACTGGATCCGATCTCCACTGCCAAGGTGGAGGAGTCGCTTTTTGCCCTGCGACGCGACTACACGATCGTCATTGTGCCCCACAGCGTGCAGCAGGCCGCGAGGGTGGCAGACTATGCTGCCTTCTTCCTGATGGGGGAGCTGATCGAGCACGGGCCAGACAAGCAGCTCTTCACGGCGCCCAAAGAGCCCAAGACGGAGGAGTACGTGACGGGACGGTTCGGCTGATGACCAAGCTGGATGTTTCACGTCTGGACTTTTACTACGGCAGCTTTCGTGCCCTGACCGGCGTTACTGTGGGCATTGAGGAGCGGAATATCACCTCGCTGATCGGCCCGTCTGGATGTGGAAAGTCCACCTTTCTCCGTTGTCTGAATCGCATGAATGACACCATCAAGGGAACGCGTGTGGAAGGCAAGATTCTGCTCGACGGAGAGGATATCTACTCCATCAGCTCAGACGTAGTGAGTCTGCGCTGCCGGGTTGGGATGGTATTCCAGCGGCCCAATCCCTTCCCTCAATCGGTGTTTGACAATGTCGCCTTCGGCCCTCGAGTTCTGGGCCAAACCAGGGGCAGCGACCTGGCAGGCAGGGTAGAAGAGAGCCTGCGTGGAGCAGACCTTTGGGACGAGGTTAAGGATCGACTCAAGCAGGACGCCCTCAGCCTCTCCCTCGGCCAGCAGCAGCGGCTGTGCATTGCGCGAGTCATAGCCGTACAACCCGAGGTCATTCTCATGGACGAGCCCTGCTCGGCGCTCGATCCCATCGCCACTCTGCGTGTCGAGGACCTGATGCGAGCGCTGCGCGAGCACTACACCATAATCATCGTGACGCACAACATGCAACAGGCGGCGCGCGTGTCTGACTACGCCGGCTTCTTCTGGCTGAACGACAAGCGGTCCGGAATACTGGCAGAGTATGGCACAACCCGGCAGATCTTTACACAGCCGCGCGACAAGCGCACGGAAGACTACATCACCGGCCGGTTCGGCTAGGCCGGCCAGACGGAGGGTTCGATGCCCAGGGCAACTTTCTCACGGGACTTGCAGCGGTTGGAGGACTCTATTCTCGTATTGGGCAGTATGGCCGGTCAGGCAGTGGTCGACTCGGTGAGCTCGCTGAAGGCGCAGGATCTTGAGAGCGCACAGCGGATCGTGAACGATGACCGGCTGATCAATGAGCGCCGCTTTGGGATTGAGGCGGACGTGCTCGCCCTCATCGCCACCCAGCAGCCGATGGCGAGCGACCTGCGCGTTCTGGCCTCCATCCTGGAGATCGCCACTGAGCTGGAGCGCATCGGCGACTATGGCAAGGGCATTGCCAAGATCGCACTGCTTATCGGGCTGGAACCCCTCATCAAGCCGCTGATCGACCTGCCGCGAATGGCGAGCAGGGTGCAGGAGATGCTGCAACAGTCGTTGGAAGCCTTCACCGGTCGCAACGTGGAGCTGGCCCTTCAAGTCGCGGCGAGCGACGACGAAGTCGACGCCCTGTACAACCAGGTCTATCGCGAGCTGCTTACGTTTATCATCTCGGACCCGCGCACGATCGACCAGGCGACGCATCTGCTCTGGGTGGGACACAACCTCGAACGGGCTGGTGACCGAGTCACGAACATTTGCGAGCGAGTGGTCTTTATGGTTACCGGCAAGATGACCGAGCTCGAAACCAACGACGACGTCGGCGGGGAGAGCCTGTCCTGACCATTTGACATGCGCTCGGGGCTGCGCTATAATCAGGGCAAGTAGCGGCTGATCGGTTCTGCCGCGTCCTCCGACCCACCGGGCCCTGAGGCGGGCCAGTGGGCGACAAGGTGCGAGGAGTAATCCTTGCGCCCGCCATGTTTGCAAAGGAGGCAACCACCGTGTTGTTGGCGGTGGTTGCCTCTTGTTGTTTGCAGAGGCAGGGGCTCCTGTCTGAAGAGCACTCGATGAGGAGGAACGGGTATGTGGATTGTACGTGTTGATATGAGCGACCGAAGCTATCGACTTCAGGACGTATCCGCCGCCTACAAACTGCTGGGCGGCAGGGGTCTCACGTCAACCATCGTGTCTGAAGAAGTACCACCTCTCTGTCACCCGCTGGGGCCCAACAACAAGCTGGTCTTTGCACCCGGCATCGTCACGGGCACCTCAGCGGCCACATCGGCGCGCATCTCCGTGGGCGGCAAGAGCCCCCTCACGGGCGGCATCAAGGAGGCCAACGCGGGAAGCTCCTGGGCTCCTGCTGTGGCCAACCTTGGCATCAAGGCCATCGTAGTGGAAGGCCAGCCCAAAGACAAGGACAAGTACTGGCTGATCCACCTCACCTGGGATGCTCAGGCGGGCAAGCCCAAGCTGGAGTTCCTGCCAGCCGACGAGTACACAGGCAAGGACCTGTACGAGGTCTTCCCCAAGCTCTACGCCAGGTTTGGAGTCAAGGCGAATATCGCTGCCTGCGGCGTGGCCGGTGAGTATGGCTATGGGAACTCAGGGGTCTGCTTCAATGACATGCATCAGGCCCCGACCCGATACTCAGGACGAGGCGGCCTGGGTTCAGTCATGGCCAGCAAGGGGCTGAAGGCGATTGTGGCGGACGCGACAGGCGGTCCCGGGGTGACCATCGTGGACAAGGCCCTCTTTGACCAGGGCCGCAAGAAGCTGGCTGACGCGCTACGCTCGCATGCCATCACCAAGCCCAAGGGCGGATTGAACAGCTACGGCACGGCCATCCTGATCAACATCCTGAACGAGGCGGGCGGCCTGCCCACACGCAACTTCTCCAGCGGCCGGTTCGAGGGAGCGGCAAAGATCGCCGGAGAGGCCATCTTCGAGGGCAACAAGCAGCGGCTGGGCAAGGAGCTGTACAATCACGCCTGCAGTCCTGGCTGCATCATCCAGTGCTCCAACACGTGGTACGGAAAGGACGGCAAGGAACAGGTTTCCTGCCAGGAGTACGAATCTGTCTGGTCGCTCGGCGCGAACTGCGGTATCGATGATCTCGATGTCACGGGTGAACTGATCCGCCTCTGCAATGCCTATGGACTGGACACCATCGAGGCTGGCACCACGCTCGGAGTGGCGATGGCCGCCGGAGTGATCCCGTTCGGGGACGGCAAGGGCGCTATCAAGCTGTTGCATGAGATGGGCAAAGGCACCCCGCAGGGCCGCATCCTGGGCGCCGGCACGGCCACGACAGGCCGGGTCTACGGAGTCACCAACGTGCCCGTGGTTAAGGGGCAGAGCATGCCGGCCTACGAGCCCCGCGCTGTCAAGGGCATTGGCATCACCTATGCGACCAGCACGATGGGCGCAGATCACACGGCTGGATATACCATCTGCCCGGAGATCCTGAGTGTGGGCGGCAAGGCAGATCCGCTGAGCCCCGAGGGCAAGGCCGCATTGAGCCGCGCTTTTCAAGCCACCACTGCGTTCATCGACTCCACCGGGCACTGCCTGTTCATCGCGTTTGCCATCCTAGACATTCCCTCAGGGTTCGAAGGAATGGTCGAAGAAGCGAACGCTGTGCTGGGTGCCAATTGGACGGGGGACGACGTGGTCAAGGTCGGCAGTGCAATCCTGAAGAAGGAGCGCGCCTTCAACGAGGCAGCCGGAATCGGCAAGGAAGCAGACCGTATGCCCGAGTTCATGAAGCTCGAGCCCCTGCCTCCACACAATCAGGTCTTTGACGTGCCGGATGCGGCGCTCGACTCAGTCTACGGAGAGTTGTAGACATAATCGCCCCAGGGTTCTGGGCGGATTCGCGTTGCCGGTAACGACAGGACCTCCGGGCCGTGAGGGCGTCGGAGGTCCTGTTCGATTGTCTCTCTGGAGAGCGGATGCCCAAGGCACGCCGAATCGACTCACGCACGCTTGAGCTGCCGGATGGATTCCTGGAATCACGGCATCTCGACAGGATTTCGGACTGCTGGCTCGATGAGCGGGACGGGGACCTGGTGCTGCATCCTCGACTGCCCGACGTGCACAAGGTTTACGTTGAGCCAACCACGCGCTGCAACCTGACGTGCCGAACGTGTATCCGCAACGTGTGGGGCGATCCGGATGCCGACATGTCGAAAGGCACATTCGGGAAGCTGCTGGAGCAGATCCGGACTCTGCCCGACGTCAGCCGGGTGGTGTTCACTGGCTTTGGGGAGCCCCTGGCGCATCGGCATATCCTGGATATGATCGCCGCGATCCGCGGACTGGGCATCGCAGTGAGCCTTGGCTCGAATGGTCTACTGCTGGACGCCGACACAGCTCGAGAACTCGTGCGCATGGGAGTGGACAGACTGGTCATCTCGGTGGACGGGGTGGAGCCAGCCACCTATGAAGGCGTGCGGGGGGCCATGCTGTCGCAGGTGCTGGACAGTATCCGGCGGCTTAACGAAACCAAGCGAGAGATGGACTCGCTCCTTCCGGCCCTGGGCATCGAGTTCGTGGTGCTCAAAAGCAACGTCAACGAGCTACCTCGGCTCACGGCTCTCGCTTCGCGCCTGAACGCAGCGCGTGTTCTGGTAAGCAACGTGCTGTGCTACACTGAGGACATGCGTGAGCAGATGCTCTACGGCTATGAGCCGCAACCATCGCTTTTGGCCAGCGGCTGGCCCGTGCGCACCGGAGCGTGGATCACCTGGGGCACGTTGGAACTGCCCCGTATGCACTGGGGCGCTGAACGTCGGTGCCGCTTTGTGCAGGACCGCGCCGTCGTCATTGGCTGGGACGGGTCTGTGGCGCCCTGCTACGCACTGTCACACAACTATGCATACTATGCGGTGGACGGGTTCAGGAAGCAGGTCACTCGCTACTCACTGGGCAACATCAACAATGAATCGCTGGCGAGTGTGTGGATGTCGGAGGACTATGTCCGTTTTCGCAGCCAGGTGCGCAGCTTTGAATTCCCCTCCTGTCCCAACTGCGATCTTCGTGACAGCTGCGACCTGCGTCAGAACAACGAGGGCTGCTGGGGATGGAATCCATCCTGCGCGGACTGCCTGTGGGCACAGGATATCGTGAGGTGTCCTTGAGCAGCATACCGCGTGACGAACGCCCGGAGACGGGGCAAGGAACCATGGTCGTGCGGGTGAGGCTTTTCGCCGGCCTGGGGATCTACGTACCCGGAGCACCATCGGGCATCGCCCTGGATGTGGAAATGGTGGATGGCGCGTCGGTGAGAGAGCTCATCGCGAGTCTGGGTGTTCCCTGTGACGAAGTGCGCACGACCTTTGTAAATGGCCGCGCCAGACCCCTCGACTGGCCACTGCAGCCAGAGGACGAGGTAGGTATCTTCCCGGCTGTCGGAGGTGGATAGTTGACCGAAATGACCATTGACGTCTGGCTGTACGGAGCGCTGTCCCGCTACGGAGGCGCCGCCAGAGAACCCAGCTACGCGCACCTCTCGGTGGTGCTGCCCGAGGGTAGCACCATGCGCAACCTGCTCGCCAAAATCGGCCTGCCCACCGAGGAGCGTGGAATCACGTTCATCAGCGCCCAGCTCAGCGCGATGCCCGGCCTGCAGCCCGACCTGGACCACGTGCTGCTGGACGGCGACCGGGTGGGGCTGTTCGATCCCAGAAGCATGTGGCCCTTCCAGTACCGGCACGGTGCGGCAATGTGCAAGGAGATGGAACGGGCGCTGAACGAAGAGGACACAGCGCTGCATCACAGCTATGAAGGGGACGGCTAGCGGGAGCTCGAGCGGTCGCGATTGCCCGATTCGTGGGCAGTCTTCGCCGCCGCTCCTGGAGGCAGGAGAGTCACCGCTGGCAGGGCAAAGGAACGGGGTCCCCGGACCGAGATTCGGTCCAGGGACCTCGCCTTTTCAGGCCTCGGCAATCACGATGATACGGTCCGCCTCGGCGTAGGTCACGGAAGCGGACTTGACGGGATTCAGCTTGACACCATAGCTCCGGCCCGGGTCTGTGCTGCGGGCCCGCTGGCAATACCCCACGGCCACTTCGCCTCGTTGTCTGGCCGACTCAACCACGGTGAAGAAGTCAATGGGCTGGTCCAGGACCACGTAATCACCAGCGGGCCGCATGTGGATCTCGGACCCATCGGGGTCGAAAAGGTCGGCAAAGACAGCCGCCAACTCGCTGCGCTCGGAGATCTGCGCCAGGGCCAGGCTGACGAATTCCTCGCTGACGATAAAGTCGTCCGCCCTGGCTGTCTCGGCGAGGTCACGGTTTCGCACATCGAGCATCTCGGAGACAATAGAGAAGGGATGTCCGGTCCGTTCGGAGAACTCACGTAGATGCAGGAGGGTGACAAGAGTTCGTGCGTCAGCCGAACGCCGGTCGACTGAGTCACAGTAGCTCAGCACGATCACGTGACTGTAGTCAGCAACCCCCACCTCTTCCAGACTCGACCGATCCGTCGTGCTGGCCGGAAAGTACTCCACGCTTTGATTGGCCAGAGAGCGGCAGTGACGGCGGATATCGTCCTCTGTGCGTGCGAGGTCCGAAACGACAGTCACCACGGACCCAGGCGCGGCGTAGTGGTCGAGCTCGTTGATGATCGACGCGCCGAGCCAGTTCCAGCCCAGGACAAGGATCTTCTCCGGAACTGCCTCCGTGGACCGGGTTCTGACTATTGAGTCCGCCCGAATGTCCCAGGCGCGGCGATCGGATGGGCGAATGGTGCTATCGTCCTCGGCAATCACGATCAGTTGGTCGCCGTCACCCAGCACAGTTTCCATCGGCGGTTTGAGACGGGGAGTGCCGCCCGAGGGCAGAACTCCGATGACTGTCGACTCCTCATAGGCCAGCAGCGTGTCGGCGAAGGTCTTGCCCGACAGCCAGGGCTCCGCCCTGAAATACATCTCGTCGCCCTTAAAGTCCAGCAGTTCCGTGTAGACGGTCGACAGGCCCGGTTCTCGACAGGCCTGGGCTGTGATGCGTGAGATCAGGTCCCCGGCCCACACCAACTCGATGGTCTTCTCGCCCGCGAGGCGCGCGACTGCCAGGTTCGATGGTTTCTTGATCTCCGCGACCACACGGGCGTGGGAGGTGCCACCCTGGCAGGCGAGCTTGACGGCCAGCAGGATGCGAATCACCTCCGCATCCGGGTCATCGCCCTCTGGCGACGGTACAACAATGGAGCAAGCCCCCTCGAGGTTCGCCGTAGCCAGGTCGACCGGGCTGCCCGGATTGCCACGCCTGCATACAACTCTGGTGCGGCCGAGTTCGGGCAGGCCCGCATGGATATCGGCATCCATAACGGACTTGTCACGGTCGGCCAGAACGACCACGCACGAATCACGATCATCGGCCTTGGCGGTGGCCAGCTCGCGAATGAGTACCAGCGTATGAGAGGACCAGCCGAGGATTACCGTGTGGCCGGATTCGATCACCCGCGAGCGCCCTTCGCGCAGCTGTGCGATCTTGTCGCGCACCATTTCCGTCAGAATCGCGATCAGAGTCCCTGTTACGAAGACCCCGCCATAGTTGATCACGAGCATGGAAAGCAGGTACGGCCAGCCGGCGCCGTCACCCTGGGGAATGCTCTTGCCGAGGGTGTAGAGAGTCAGCATCCAGGTGAGATCGACAAAGCGAGCGAAGGGAGAAACGCCGAGGAGCCAGAGAAAGAGCGCCGATACCAGCACCAACGCAACGGACGCTATGGCCAGCCAGCCCATCAGAGGCAAGGCGCCGCCCGATAGCGAGTTGTCGAAGGCAT
Organism: Anaerolineales bacterium UBA2200; assembly: GCA_002327925.1. Lineage (GTDB taxonomy): Bacteria > Chloroflexota > Anaerolineae > UBA2200 > UBA2200 > UBA2200. The sequence goes on along the minus strand of DCVA01000028.1, from coordinate 12,007 downwards.
AACGAAACCGGTCGACCAAGGCGGGCCTTCTCATGATCTCCTCCAGCGGTGCGGGTGGACGAGTTTGGGCTTGCTGTCGCAAGTGTGCGATACGCAGGTAGCGGAAATTATAGCCACGGACGGGTATCGGTCAAACCGGCAGCGGGGGAGCAGCGGACTGGCAGACAGAGTGGACTGATTGACAGACGACCTGCGGTGCGCTAGAATGGCTTGGACCTCCAAAGGGGGGCACTATCAGGCGGTCGGAGGGGACGATGAGTGCGATTCGAGAAGGCATTGTTCGACTGATGGAGAGCCAGTCCCTGACGGAGGCGCAGGCTGAGGGTGCCATGAACGAGATTCTGCAGGGTGAGGCCGCCGCCGCCCAGGTGGCCGCGTTCCTGACCGCATTGCGCATGAAGGGTGAGACGGTCGAAGAGCTGATCGGCTGCGCCCGTGCGGTGAGGCGCGGAGTAACACCCGTACTGCCGAAACGCCAGGACCTCGTGGACATATCCGGCACAGGTGACGACCGGGCCGGGACATTCAACATCTCGACCACTGCTGCACTGGTGGCAGCGGGTGCGGGGCTGGCCATCGCCAAGCACGGCAATCGCTCCGTCTCAAGTCGCTGCGGAAGTGCAGACCTCCTTGAGGCACTGGGAGTGAATCTGGACCTCAAGCCGGAGCAGATGGCCGAGTGCATCGATGCGGTCGGAATAGGCTTTCTATTCGCGCCGCTTCTGCAGACGGGCATGGATTCGGCACTGGCCATCGCGCGCGAGATGGGAGTGCGCACGGTCCTCAACGTGCTGGATCCGATGATCAACCCGGCTGGAGCGCAGGCACAGGTCATTGGCGTCTACACCGGGGCCCTGACAGAACGAGTCGCCTACACCCAGAGAGCGATGGGCATCCGAGAGGCATTTGTGGTCTATGGTGCCGACGGGATGGATGAGCTCTCGACCACCGGGGTCAACAAGGTGAGCCGGCTGGATGAGGAAGGTATGGTTTCGACCTTCTTCCTGGATCCGACTGACCTGGGCCTGGCGCGGGCCCGCCTGGGAGACGTGGCCGGTGGCTCGGTGGAGACCAACGTGGGCGTAACGCGCAGCGTTCTGAGTGGCGCCAAAGGCCCGCCGCGCGACATCGTTGTGCTCAACGCCGCTGCCTCGCTGGTCATCGGCAAGATTGCGCGCAATCTGCGCGAAGGGATCAACAGGGCTCAGCAGGCCATAGACAGCGGAGCCGCAGCGGAGCGCCTGCAGCGTCTGGTCGATTTCACCCGCCTGGTAAAGAATGGCTAGTCTCGGGACCCGCAGGGCACGTATTCTGGTGCTGCTCGCCCTGATCACGCTGGCGATCACCGCCTGCGACAGGGGGGCTTCGGAGCTGGACGGCTGGCGAGCATCCGACCAGGGCACGGATCTGTGGCTCGAAGCCCGCTCCGGGCCAGAGGGTGAGGACGTCCTGGCCATGCTCTACACCATGTCCACCGGCACAGAGTACGTCATCGAACGCGAAGGGCCTCCTCCGATGCGAGATGGCAGGCCGGCGGTGACGTTGCGGGCCAGGTCAACCCGTACGCTCTACCTGACACTGGCGCTGGTGGATTCCTCCGGCCAGGCCTACGAGTGCTCCCGAATTCTGGCTCCGGGAGAGTGGCGCACGCTGGACTTTGAGCAGTTCTCGGGCGATCCGGGCGACGGCCTGGATATCGTCACCATGCGGCTCATTGACCGCACCGCACTTCTTGGCAGCCAGGGGCCGGTTAGCCTGAAATTGGTGGGGCTGCCCTCGCAGTGACTGGACGGGCGATGCGACGGCCAGCTGATTGAACTTGTGGACTCCGTTCAGCGTCCTATGGGTGGCGCCTCTCTTGTTCGGCCCTGGGCCTGACGGCCGGCCGCGCACTTTGCGCCAGACCAGTCTGACGGAGGTCGGCATGAACCTGTTACCACAACGGTCCCGGACCAAGACCGGCCCTGCTTTGCAGAGGGCATTCGCTGTTGCCCTGCTCCTGGCTCTGGCTGCCTGCGGTGGCCGTCCCACACCCGCACCCGACCCTGCGCCGACAACACGGCCGAGCATCACCTCGACTCTTGGCATGACTGTTCAGGAGACTGCCACCAGAACGTCGTCACCGGTTCCGACCCGGACGATCGCCCCATCTGCGACCCCAACGGCCCTCCCGCCAACGCTGACGCCAACAGTGACTCCCTGGGAGCCGACTGCCACATCTCAGCCGAAACCCACCCCTGCACCGGAGACGGACCTGGAAAGCAGCGTGCCATTTGTCTACAGCATGGTGGTGACGCCCGACAGCCCGCCCCTGTACTATGCGGTAGTGGCAAACACGCTGTTCAAGAGTCTCGACCGAGGGCGCAGTTGGCTGCCCGAATCGCTGTTGGGCGTTCCTTCTGCGGCAATGAGTTACGTCGTGGCGGTCGACTACCGCAATCCGCAGACCATGTACCTGGGAACCGATCATGGGCTCTACCGCCGCGAGGGGAACGACCAGCCCTGGTCGCTGGTGCACACTCTTCTTGTGACCGCCCTGGCGGTTGATTTGGAGAACCCCGACATCCTGTACGCGGGAACCGGCTGGGGGACCGAGCTCAAGTCCGTGCTGGTTAAGAGTGAAGACCGCGGCCGCACCTGGGGCCGGGCAGATTATGGTCTGGCGCAGGGATACGTCAGTGCGATCCTGATCAACCCCAACAACCCCAGTGTGCTCTGGGCGCACGTGCGCCAGTACCTCAGTCGATCCTGGCCCGTGGGGCAGGTGTACCGCGGCGGACGCTCTGGATCGTGGGAGCGGTTGTCTCTGGGCCAGTTCGACTTGAGATCCTACGCCGACGGACCAGGTGCGGATGCCTGCTCGGCGGCAGGACTCACCTATGACCCGAACCTCAACGCCCTCTACACGGGCTGCGACATCACCTACTTGCCCAATGCTAACAGGCACTACCGGGTGCTCCGCTCGTTGAACGCCGACTCTCCGGATTCGAGCCTGGTGGCCTGGGAGCTGCTGGCCGACTGGGGCTCCGTTCCGGACGAGTTTGCGGGCGTGAACACGGTGCGTCCCCTGGCCGTTGACGCCCGTGAACCGAAGGCTTTGCTGCTGTTCGTGGACTTGACGCGGTCGATGGACCGGATCGAGTACCGCCTGATGGTCAGCCACGACGATGGGATCACCTGGGAGGCGCTCGTTCCCGAGGGCCTGCCCGGAAACGACTCTGTGCCTTGAGGGAGGCGAGACCCATGAAGTGCCACTATGATGATCGGGCAGCGCCTTATCGCTGTGCAAGGACGGGCGAATACGTGTGCAATGAGCATGCTCGGCTGGATGTGGTCTCTGTGAGCACTCGCTTACGCCCGCCGCCGTTGCCCGTGCGCGCGGCCTCGGCTGAAGATGCAGAGCTCATCCGAGAGATCGCCCTCCTCTACTGGGACGAGACAGAGGTTGAGTGCTTCGATCGCACCTACGATATCACCCGCTTGCCCGCCTGGATCGCAACCAGTGACGACCAGGTCGCCGGCGCGCTTTCGTACAGCGTTGAGCCGCCACGCCTCGTCATCGTGATGCTCAACGTCCATCCGGAGTTCCAGGGGCGGCGCGCGGCGAGGTCCTTGCTGGCCATGGTGGAGCACGAGGCGCGGATGGCAGGCATCGAGAAGCTCGCCGTGGCCACAACGAACGACGACCTGCCGGCGCTCTACCTCTACCAGCGCTGGGGCTTTGTCATTTCGGACCTCTCTACGGGGGCCATGATCAAGCATCATGGTGCGGAAGAGGGAGGCTTTGCAAGGATACCGGTGCGCGACGAGATCCGGCTCGAGAAGGCGCTGACGCGCACATAACACTGAGCAGTGAAGGTCGAAGCCGGTTTCAGGTGCGAAGGCAGCGCAGGGGGTGAGCAGTGGCAGGTAAGAGAGTTGGGTTGGTACTGAGTGGCGGCGGTGCCCTGGGCACCGCCCATGTTGGCGTGCTTGAGGTTCTCGAGAGCGCCGCGATTCGCCCGTCCTGCATCACGGGGACGAGCGCCGGTTCCGCTGTAGGCGCAGCATACTGCGGGGGTCTCAGTCTGGACGAGATCCAGGCCGTGGCCCTCAGCATGCAATGGAGTAAGGTGGGACGGGTAGTGCGGCCCAGGGGAGGCTTCTTCGATGGCAGCCGCCTGGAGGAGTACCTGATCAGTCTGATCGGCGACCGCACCTTCGAGGACCTGGATATCCCCTTCGCTGCGGCGGCAGCAGACATCCTGGGGGACGAGCTGCTGATCCTTAAGGAGGGTCGCGTGGCCCCGGCCGTGCGAGCTTCCTGTGCCTTTCCCGGAGTCTTCACACCGGTGGAGGTTGAGGGAAGGGTTCTGGTGGATGGCGGGTTGATCAACAACCTTCCGGTGGCGGCGGCACGTGAGCTGGGTGCCGAATACGTGATTGCGGTCGACCTGTCTGCGCCACTCGTCGGGCATCGCAAGCCGCCAGCCAACCTGATGGAGATGTGGTTGATGAGCCTCGGCACGCTCATCCGAAACACAAACCGCGAGGCTTCTCTCGCCGACGTGGTAATTCGCCCGGAGGTGGGCGAGTTCAACTGGGTGGAGCTGAGCAGAGCCGCCGAAATCCTTGATCGCGGCAGGCTGGCTGCCGAACTGGCCCTGCCAACGATCCTTCGCGACCTGAGACAGGAGGATGCTGTTGAGAGCTGATCTGACCGTCGTCAACGCCAGGATTTACACCATGGACGCCGACCATCCAATGGCCGAGGCACTGGCCGTTTGCGGCGGGCGCATCGTCAGTGTCGGTGATCGCGACGCGGTAAGGGCAACGGTAGGCCCGGATACGGAAGAACTGGATGCGCAAGGGCGCCTTCTGTTGCCAGCGTTCACTGACGCCCACATCCATCTGGTTGAGTATGGGCAGAGCCTTCAGCGTCTACAACTGGACCAAGAGACATCGATCGACGCAGTGGTTCGCCGCGTGGCCGAGCGCGCTGGCAAGGCCACACCAGGGACCTGGATCAGGGGGCTCGGCTGGAACCGCAATCTATGGCAGGGCTCGCCGCTGCCCACGCGTCAGGATCTGGACGCCGCAGCTCCGAACGTGCCCGTCCTGCTTGACAGCAAGGACCTGCACGCCGCATGGGTCAATACGGCCGGGCTGCGCGCTGCGGGGATCTCCGCCCAGACGCCGGATCCTCCCGGAGGAGTCATCGAGCGCGACGCCAGAACGGGAGAGCCGACGGGTGTGCTGAAGGAAGGCCCCGCGGTCCGTCTGGTCAGTGACCACATTCCGCACGCCAGCCTGGCCGAGCTGCAGGTGGCCATCGACGCCGCTACCTGCAACCTGCATCGCCTGGGTATCACGAGCGTGCACGTGCCGGAAGGTTACCGGGAGCTCCGTGCCGTGATGGACCTCTGGCATAGAGGAGACCTCGGACTGCGCATCCTGTGGATGGTCGCTGCCGAGCAGTTGCCGTGTCTGGTTCAGGCGGGTTTGACTGGCGGGTTCGGGGACGAGTGGCTGAGCCTGGGGCCGGTCAAGGCGTTTGCGGACGGAGCCCTGGGCAGTCGAACGGCCGACATGTTCGACGCGTACGAGACGGAACCCCGCAACCATGGCGTCCAGGTCACTTCCACAGAGAGTCTGACCGCCCTGGTCGGAGAATGCACAATGGGGGGTTGGAATGTGGCCATTCACGCCATTGGCGACCGGGCCAACAGCCGTGTGCTCGACGCACTGGAAAAGCACTGGCGCGAGTGGAAAACCCGTGGCTTGAGGCCCAGAATCGAGCACGTGCAGCTTCTTGCGCCGCAGGACCTACCGAGACTGGGGGCCATGGGACTCGTGGCATCGATGCAGCCCATTCACTGCACCTCGGACATGGAAATGGCTGAACGTTACTGGGGCCGCCGCTGCTCTGGCGCCTATGCCTGGCGAAGCCTGCTGGAAAGCGGAGCGCACCTAACCTTTGGATCGGATGCTCCAGTGGAGGAACCCAGCGTCTTTCGGGGACTCTACGCGGCCGTAACGCGACGACGCGAAAATGGACCGCCCCTCAAGGGTTGGTATCCCCAGCAGCGGCTGAGCGTCTCGGAGGCCGTCTACTGCTATACGATGGGTGCGGCGTATGCCGCCGGACAGGAACGCGAAACAGGTTCCATCACCTTTGGCAAACGGGCCGACCTGATCCTGCTGTCTGAGGACATCTTTAGTCAGCCCTCTGAGGCACTGTTGGAAACGCAGGTCGACCTGACCATGATTGGCGGCGAGATCGCCTATGTTTCGAAGTAGTAGGGGCCGACGAATAGAAGGGGCCGGCGTCTGAGGCGCCGGCCCCGTTCGGTGCTGTCGGCGCTGGCCATCAGTTCAGCAGCAAGACATAACCAGAGAGCGATTGGAGGGTACTCAGGGGCACGTAGGAAACTACTGCACCGTTGGTGCCGACCACTACCGGATCGAGCGGTTCCTCGCCCAGAAGGCCTACGGGATGATAGGTGCCGGGAGCGAGGGCGCTGGACGCGACCGAAAGGGAACAGCCGTCCACCGGCTCGCCTGAAAGGTTCAGCACAACGAGAATCGTTGATTCGGAATCGTAACGTAGATAAGCATACACCTCTTGGTCGCTGGCCTGGAGGGGCAGCCAGTCACCTGTGCGCAGAGAGCTGTAGCTGGTGCGAAGCCGAATCACGCGGCGGTAATGACTCAACAGCGATTCCGGGTCGGAGCTTTCGTCGGCGACGTTCACCTCGTCATAGTTGAGGTCCACATCCATCCACGGGCGCGCGGCACTGAACCCTGCGCCACGCTGATTGGCCCACTGCATGGGGCGCCGTATGTACAGGTCTGGAGAGCTGCCACGCATGCCGATTACCTCGCCGTACCACAGAAATGGCACTCCGGGAGAGGTAAGAAGGAGGGTGGCCGCCAGCCGGGCCTTGGCCGCATTTCCTCGCAGTTGGCTGATAATGCGGTCATGGTCCTGCAGTGCCAGAAATGTGCCGTACCTGCCGTCGGGAAGCAGGGCCTCGATGGCCGTCTGTTTCCTCACCAGGATCGATGGATTGCCCTCGTCCAGGCTGGCGATTGCGGCATCGGCCCAGTCGAATTCGAAGCAAAGATCCACCTCATCGCCGACATAGGGCAGTCTCTCGGCAGTGCCGCCTGTGACCTCACCAGCAGCAAAGGCGTTCGGTTTGGCCGCCTTGAATGCCCGGTAGAATCCGGCCAACCATTCGTGCGTGCCGGCTGTGCTCTCCTGATCCTGTCCCTCTTCGACAAGATGGCGTATCGCGTCCAGCCGAAAGCCGTCGATGCCCATATCCTGCAGCCAGAAACGCACCACCTCGAGCATCTCCGCCGTCACAGACTCGTTGCGCAGGTTGAGGTCGGGAAGTGACCCTCCGAAGAACGCGTAGTAGTAGGCCCCGCTTTTCTGAAACCACACCGGCCGCTTGTCTGGCCCGCGCCAGCCAGGATCGGACGGTAGCCAGACATACCAGTCGCGGTGTTCGGAATCGGGCGAGCTGATCGCGTCCTGGAACCAGGGGTGTTTTTCCGACGTGTGATTCAGAGCGAGGTCAATCAGCACATAGATGCCGCGCCTGTGGGCCTCGGTCACAAGGCGGCGGAAGACCTCATTGTCGCCATAGTGCGGTTCCACCGTGTAGTAGTCGGTAGCCCCGTAGCCATGATAGGTGGGCGACTTGGTCACTGGCATCAGCCAGAGGGCGGTCACCCCAAGATCCGTTTCGGTAGATGGATCGCCGTCATTGAGGTAGTCGAGCTTTTCGGTGAGACCCTGCAGGTCACCATAGCCATCTCCCGAAGCGTCGTAGAAGCTGCGCACCAGAAGCACGTAGAACACTGCGTCCCGCCACCAGCCGTCCAGGAGTCCACCCGGAAAAGCCACTGGCGGTGTCACATGAGGTTTGGGCGTGACGCTCGGTGCAGTTACGGCCGACGGTGCGGACGTGTGCGCCGTCGCGGTCGGTACCGCCACAGGCGTCGGCGTCGCTTCGGCCGCCGGCACGGTGCAGGAAGTCAGCAGGTACAGGGCCAGCAGAAACGAGAGCACTTGGCGCGGCTGCATGGAGATCCCTCCTGTGTGTGAGAGGAGCGGCACTAGGGCAGGCGTTTCAAGACACGCTCGTAGACGGCAAGGGTCTCACCAACCGTGCGTTTCCAGGAGAATCGCGCCGCCTGGGCCATACCCTGGCGGCGCATGTCGTGACGCAGCTCCGAGTCGGAGAGCACGGCCTCCACGGCCGCAGCCATCTCAGCGGTATTGTGCGGGTCGAAGTAGCGGGCTGCCGCTCCCCCGAGTTCCGGCAGGCTGGAAGCATTACTGCTGATTACAGGCGTACCACAGGCCATGGCCTCGAGCACAGGCAATCCAAAGCCCTCATACAGAGAAGGCATGACCAGCGCCTCCGCCCCGCAGATGATGGCAGGCAGATCCTCCTCGGGCACGTAGCCTGAGAGGAGCACCGAACGCGGCTCATCCAGTCTCTCCAACAACTCGAAGAAATCCTGGTAGAGCCAGCCGGCGCCCCCTACAATGACCAGCGCCAGCGTCCGGTCCTTGCGGCGTAGCAGCTGCAGGGCCTGCACGAGACGGATCAGGTTCTTCCTTGGTTCTATGGTACCGACAGTAAGGAGGTAGCGTTCCGGAAGCCCGTGCGCCGAGCGGACCCCGGCAACCCTTTCTGCCGGAGTCGGTGCGAAGGCCGGTGAGGCAGCCTCGTACGTTACGGTGATCTTGTCCTCAGGAACGCCATAGACGCGCATCAGGTCCCGCTTGCTCGATTCGGACACGGTGATCAGGGCTGTGGAACGCCGCACGAAGAGCGGCATGGCCGAGTTCAGGAACCATCGATTCAGCCGACGGTGATATGCCGGGTACAGGTTGAAGGCCAGATCGTGCACGGTCATGACCGTCGGCACGCCTTGCAGCGGCATTAGCAGGTGTTCAGTGGAGTGAAAAAGCTCAGCGCCGGGAACCAGAGAGTTGAAACCCATCCTAGCCAGGTGAGCCAGCCAAACGGACATCCTCCAGGGCTTGCTGCCAAAGGGCACGCTGCGGATCGGCGTCCCCTCGAATCCTACCAGCCGACGGGCGCTGTCTGATCCGTTGTGAAACAGGGCGAATGAATGCCTCTGCCCATGGTCGGTGATCATCGTGTGCGCGATGCGTGAAGCATAGCGGGCCAAGCCGGCACGCTGATGTACGGCGGCCGAGACATCAATGTAGATGGGCATGGTCAAGTTTCCGATTGTTCCTTTGTCTTGTGGGCGTTTCCCTACTGTAAAGACGTCCCCGCGGGCACTCCAGGTGCGCTGAATTTGCCTTTTCCTATCGGGTGTCATAGAATGCGGCTCCGAAGGGCGAGGCAAGCTGGAATGCTGACTGACAAGCGGCTGCAACGCAATAGACAGTGGTTACTGGATCAGCGTACGCGCCTGCTGGCTGAGATGGAAGGAATCGACGCGGCCATCGATGGGAGCGAAAGACCCGGGCTCGGGACCCATATGGCCGACAACGCCAGTGAGGTGTTCGAGCAGGCCAGGAACGCTGGCGTGCTCCTACGGTTGCGTAACACGCTGGAACTGGTAGATCGAGCCCTGCTCAAAATGGACAAGGGCGGCTACGGGACCTGTGAGGGGTGCGGGCAGGCCATTGACCCGGCTCGGCTCAAGGCTTTGCCACACTGTAGCCTTTGCATGGCCTGCCAGTCCCGGGCGGAGCTATCCTCCCCCCACCGCCGCTAAATCGTACCGCCAGGAAACGAGAACCGATGCGACAGAGACGCCCGGACTTCCTCCTCATACTCAGCGTGGCGGCTATCGTATTCGCCGCCGATCAATTGACCAAATCCTGGGTCCGCAACTCGCTGACCCTTGGAGTACCCTGGGATCCGGTACCCTGGCTCACCCCGATCTTGAGCTTTACTCATGTCACCAACAGGGGGGCGGCATTCGGAATGCTGCCGCAGCTGGCCTCTGTCTTCCCCCTCATCACCGTGGCTGTCTGCGCACTCATGTTCTACCTGTACCTTCCGCTCACGAAAGGCAGACCCCTGGCGACACTCAGTCTCGGCCTGCAGCTGGGCGGAACCCTGGGCAATCTGGCCGACAGGCTCATGCGGCAAGGCTGGGTAACGGATTTTCTGGACCTGAATTTCTGGCCGCTGCAGGACTGGCCCGTGTTCAACATCGCCGACAGCTCGGTTGTGGTAAGCGTGTGCGTCCTCGCGGTCGTGCTGCTCCTGGAGAAGGAGCCGGCCCAGATCCAGTCTCCCGAACCTCTGCAGCCGCCCGAATGATCACATGACCCAGATTCCAGACCATACAAGGAGGATTGAGTGAAAAACGGGGCGTATGCCAAGACGATCAATGCCTGGTGCATGTACGACTGGGCGAACTCGGCGTTTGCGACCACAATCATGGCTGCAGTGCTGCCCACCTTCTATGGTTCGGTGGCGGGCGCCGATCTTCCGGGCAACATGGCCACAGTGTACTGGGGCTACACCTCTTCTGTCGCCCTGCTCATCGCCGCTGTCCTGGCCCCCACTCTGGGAGCGCTGGCTGATGTTCTGGGAGCCAAGAAACGCTTTCTCGCCATCTTTGCCGCGCTGGGCATTTTCTTCACATCCCTGCTGGTACTGGTCAGTCGCGGAGACTGGCTGCTGGCTTCCATCCTCTACATCCTGGGCGAGGTCGGTTTCAGCGGCTCGATTGTGTTCTACGATTCGCTCCTTCCCCACGTAGCCAAGCCTGAGGACATAGACTACGTTTCCAGCAAGGGCTATGCGATGGGCTATCTGGGCGGCGGCATCCTGCTGGCCGTGAACATTGCCATGATCATGTTCTGGAAACAGCTCGGACTGGGCAGCGCAGAGATGGCTTCGAGGTGGTCATTCCTGAGCGTTGGCATCTGGTGGGCGATCTTCACCATCCCCGTCATGCGACATGTGGCTGAGCCGCCTGTGAAGGCCACCAGCGGGCCGAAGGTGAACGCGCTGTCGGCGGCCTTTTCGCGGCTCGGGGCCACGCTTCGTGACATCAGGCGCTATCGTGAACTGGCCACTTTCATCGCGGCGTTCTGGCTGTACAACGACGGCATAGGCACCATCATCAAGATGGCCACTATCTACGGCACCGAGATCGGGATTGGCCAGACGGACCTGATCGGGGCCTTGCTGCTGACACAGTTCATCGGCATTCCGTTCAGTCTGCTCTTTGGCAAGCTGGCCAAGCGGACTGGCACCAAACGGTCGATCTACATCGCACTGGCCGTATACACGGTGATCTCAATCCTGGGCTACTTCATGACCGAGGCCTGGCACTTCTGGGTCCTCGCTGCCATGGTGGGGTTGGTTCAGGGAGGCAGCCAGGCGCTGTCGCGGTCACTGTTCGGGGTGATGGTACCCAAGGCCAAGACGGCCGAGTTCTACGGCTTTTACGACATCAGCAGCAAGTTCGCCGGCATCGTCGGGCCAGCGGTGTTTGCCCTGGTCGGGCAAATCACCGGGAGCAGCAGGCTCAGCATCCTGTCGCTCGTCGTCTTCTTCGTCGTGGGAATGTTGATCCTGACCCGCGTGAACGAGGCAGAGGGAATCCGCGTCGCCAGGGCGGAGGACGCGGCCGCCTCCTAGATGACCTCGAACCACATAAGAATGCCCATCAGGACAAAGAGTCCGGATGCGATTTTGTGCATCAGTTGGGGGTGGATGACGCGCGCAATGGCCTGACCCCCCAGGACCCCGATTGTCGTCACCGCGGCAAGGGCGGCCACTGCTCCGAGCAACACCGGCAGTGGCCGCTGGTGTTTGCAGGTGAGGGTGATCACTGCCAGCTGGGTCTTGTCGCCCAGCTCGGCCACAAACAGTGTTACGAAGGTTGCTGCAAACACTCTCCAGTCCAATGTTCCTCCTGACGGGCGGTACTCGGCATGGACGAGGGGCGATTATAGTCGACGGGCAGGCTCAAGTCAAGACCCCGCATTCTATCACGTAAAATG
>DCVA01000026.1:71641-71788 GCA_002327925.1 Anaerolineales bacterium UBA2200 | reverse complement strand
ACATGATGTCGAACTCGGCGCTCCTGAACGGAGGCGCCAGCTTGTTCTTCTTCACTCGCACTTTCGCCCTTGTACCGACAACCTCACCGCCCTGCTTGATCGCCTCCATGGGTCGCATGTCGAGGCGCACGGCCGCATAGAACTTGA
>DCVA01000026.1:0-71536 GCA_002327925.1 Anaerolineales bacterium UBA2200 | reverse complement strand
AGCGCCGCCACCGAGTCGATGACCAGGACGTCGACCCCGCCGCTGCGAACAAGTGCCTCAGCGATCTCGAGGGCCTGCTCGCCCGTGTCGGGTTGTGAGATATAGAGATTGTCCACGTCCACGCCGCACTTGGCTGCGTAGCCCGGATCCAGAGCGTGCTCTGTATCGATGATCGCCGCTACGCCGCTGGCGTGTTGCGCCTCGGCAATGATATGCTGGGCCAGGGTCGTCTTGCCCGACGACTCCGGGCCAAAGATCTCGGTGATGCGGCCGCGAGGAATGCCCCCCGTGCCGAGCGCTGCGTCCAGAGCGAGTGAACCGGTAGGGATTACCTGCACGTTGAATTGCAGGGAATCTCCCATCTTCATGATTGACCCTTCGCCGTAGCGCTTTCTAAGCTGACTGACGGCAATGTCCAGCGCTTTGGTCTTGCCTGTTTCTTCAGTCATCGCGCCATGACTCCTTTCGAACAACAACGGTACTCGTGATTCTACAGCATTCCGCGGCTAAATGCAACTGTCATTCTGTCAATAAACCGAAAGTTACGCCCCGGCGAGGCTGCGCGATGCCGCCTGTCCCGGGGCATCTTGGGCATCGCCGCTCAGCAAGGCCTGCAGGCGGGCGATCTCCTCCTCGAGCTCTTCCATCTGCGCGACCATAGAAGGAGGCGCTGAGTGGGCAGGAAGCCGGGCGTTGAGATCGTCAAGCCGCTGCCGCAGCTCCGAGAGCTGCTCGGCAATCGGCCGGTCCACCGCATCGTGTGAGCTGCGCGCGAACTCATTCGTCGCATTCACCATACTCCTGTCTCCATCCGCACTCGATTTGGGCTGAGTCGAAGGCCTCCAGGGCCTCGATGTACTCCTCATGGTTGATTCGGCGGCCGAGCACCGGGTCTCCGACCGCTTTGTGAGCCGGGAAGTACTGGGCCATCAGGCTGAGATGGATGCGGGGCGAGAGCTGACCGGCGATCCAGTGCAGCACTTCATGGGTTCCCGACAGGCCCTCAGGCAGAACCATATGACGGATGATCATTCCGCGCACAGCCAGCCCGTCCGCGTCGAGCGCGAGTTCATCGCCTACCTGAGCGTACATCTCGCGCAGTGCAGACCGGTTGGCGGCAACATAGCCCCGAAAACCGGAGAGTCGCAAGGCGATGGCATCATCGGCGTACTTGGCGTCGGGGAGGTATATGTCCATCACGCTGTCCAGCAGCCGGATGGTCTCCACGCTGTCGTAACCGGAGGTGTTGTACACCAGCGGCAGATGGAACCCTTGCGGTATGGCAAGCATCAGCGCGGCAAGTATCTGCGGCACATAGTGTGTCGGGCTGACCCAGTTGATGTTGTGGCAGCCGCGTGCTTGCAGTTCGAGCATCATCTCGGCAAGCTGCGCCGCATTGACCTGGTTCCCAACTCCGAGCTGGCTGATCGGGTAGTTCTGACAAAAGAGACAACGTCCGGTGCAGTGAGTGAAAAAGATGGTGCCCGACCCACGCGTTCCGCTGATAGGGGGCTCTTCCCAGGGGTGCGCATTCCAGCTGGCGACGACCGGATCGGCTCCAGCGCGGCAGTACCCGAGCTCGCCCGCGAGGCGGTCGACGCCGCACTCTCGGGGGCAGAGACAACAATGGTGCAGCATCTCCCTGGCCCGGTCAACACGTGCACTCAACTCGCCTCTGGCGTGGAGCGCCAGATATGAGGGGGAGGATGCTCCCTCAGCCGGGCGAGCCGCTTTGCCATTTGCCTCCGGCGTGCACGACGTCTTCACGTTGCCCTACCTGTGGCGCGGATGGGCCGCCGCCTTACGCACCCGCTCCCACTCGGGAAGATCGTCGTCTTCCAGCCCGCGCCGCAGCTCCAGGATTTGATCGCGAAGCATGGCGGCCTTCTCGAATTCGAGCTGGGCGGCCGCAGCCTTCATCTGCTTTTCCAGCTCGGTGGCCAGGCGCAGCAGCTCGTCTTTCGGGATATCCTTCGTAACTTTGTACTCGGCGTGCTCCTCGGCCGTCACGCGCACCCTTTCGGTGAGGTCCCGGATGTCCTTGACGATGCTGGTGGGGATAATGCCCCTTTCCTCGTTATGCTGCATCTGGATCTGGCGGCGGCGGTCCGTCTCGTCCATGGCCAGGCGCATCGAGTCGGTAATCGTATCCGCGTACAGGATCACCTGCCCGTGCACGTGGCGCGCGGCACGACCGATGGTCTGGATCAGCGAGTTCTTGCTGCGCAGAAACCCTTCCTTGTCCGCATCCAGGATCGCCACCAGCGATACCTCGGGCAGGTCCAGACCTTCACGCAAGAGGTTGATGCCGACCACGACATCGTAGGTGCCCAGGCGCAAGTCGCGCAGTATCTCAACCCGTTCCAGCGTCTGGATCTCTGAGTGCAGGTAGTGAACCTTGATGCCCGCCTCAGCGAGGTAATCCGACAGATCCTCCGCCATGCGCTTGGTCAGGGTGGTAACCAGTACGCGCTCCCCTCTGGTCACGCGCTGGTTGATCTCGCCGAGCAGGTCATCAATCTGGCCCCTGGTGGGCCGCAGCAGGATCTCGGGATCGATCAGCCCCGTGGGGCGGATGATCTGCTCCACGACCTGCTGCGAGTGTTCGAGCTCGTAGGGGCCCGGGGTGGCTGACGTGTAGATGACCTGTCCGATGTGGCCCTCGAACTCTTCGAACCTTAATGGTCGGTTGTCGAGTGCTGAAGGAAGGCGGAAGCCAAAGTCGATCAAGACCTCTTTGCGTGCCCGGTCGCCATTGAACATTCCGTGTACCTGAGGCAGAGTGATGTGCGACTCATCGACGACAAGGAGATAGTCATCCGGAAAATAGTCCATCAGCGTCCACGGCTGCTGGCCCGGGGCGCGGCCTGACAGGTGGCGCGAGTAGNNTTCTCGATGCCCGAGCAGTAGCCCACCTCGCGCATCATCTCCAGGTCATAATGAGTGCGCTGTTCCAGGCGCTGTGCCTCCAGCAGCTTGTCCTGCTGGCGCAGGTCCGCAAGCCTCTCCTCCAGCTCCCCTTCGATCTCCTTGATCGCCGCCTCGAGGCGCTCCTTGTTGGTCACAAAGTGCTTGGCCGGAAAGACCTGCACAAAGTCCGGCTCGGCGAGTATCTCTCCGGTGAGAGGATCGATCTCGGTGATGCGCTCGATCACATCGCCCCAGAACTCGACGCGCAGAGCCGTCTCGCGGTAGGCGGGGAAGATATCCACCGTGTCGCCGCGCACCCGGAAGCAGCCTCGGTGAAAGTCCATGTCGTTGCGCTGGTAAAAGATCTCTGTGAGGTGACGGAGAATCCGCTCGCGGCGCTGGGTCTCGCCCTTGCGAATCTGCACCACATCCCGCCCGTACTCATCCGGCGAGCCGATGTTGTAGATGCAGGATACGCTGGCAACGATGATCGTATCTCGGCGGGTCAGAATGGACGAGGTTGCGGCCAGGCGAAGGCGGTCGATCTCCTCGTTGATGTCGGCATCCTTCTCAATGTAGGTGTCGGTCTGAGGAAGGTAGGCCTCCGGCTGGTAGTAATCGTAGTAGCTGACAAAGTACTCGACGGCGTTGTTGGGGAAGAACTCGCGAAACTCGCTGTAGAGCTGAGCCGCCAGCGTCTTGTTGTGCGACAGGACCAGCGTGGGTCGCTGCACCTGGGCGATGAGGTTGGCCACCACATAGGTCTTGCCGGACCCGGTAACACCCAGCAGGGTCTGGTGCTTGTAGCTCTTCTGCAAACCCTCGATCAGCCGGGAGATGGCGAATGGTTGGTCTCCCGTGGGCCTGAGGTCCGAAACGAGCTCAAAGTTGGCCATGCTCTCCTCCTGTTCGAGGTGCGTCCAGTCTGACACGACGGGCAAACCCTATTATACCCCATGTCGGTTGACTCGGTGCAACCCCTGCAGTATACTCCCCGCCGATTGTGACAGTCATCGAACCAGAAGGAACGCAAATGACCCGACGTCTGATGCAAGCGCTGCTGGCGGCGGCCGTGGTTGTGGCCTCCGCCGGATGCACCGTTGCCGTTTCGACTCCAACGCCCAGGGCGACGCCGACGCGGACGCCCAGACCGAGCGCTACCCCTGTGCCGGAGCCGATGGAGCTGGTTGTACTGCATACCAATGATGTCCTGGGTTACACCGAACCTTGCGGCTGACGGCCTCCCAAAGGCGGGGTGGCTCGGCGAGCCACCCTTATCAACGCAACGCGGCAGGAGAACGAGAACGTTCTGCTCCTCGATGCGGGAGATTCGCTCTATGGCTCCCCGGCCCTGACTGTGGAAAGCAAGGGCAAGATCATCGTCGATGCCTGGGGGCTGCTGGGTTATGACGCCATGTTAATCGGCGACCTGGATTTGCAGTACGGCTCCGAGGTTCTTTCGCAGAGAATCGCAGAGGCCACCTTCCCGATGTTGTCGGCCAACCTGCTGCGGGCCTCCGACAACCAGCTCTTGGCCCAGCCGTACATCATCAAAGAGGTGGGCGGCCGCAAAGTGGGCATCATCGGCATTACCTGGGATGGTGTGAACCTGGAGGACCCGGTGATCAAGGGTCAGTACGTCTTGCTGAAAGCGGATATGGTGCTGCCGCAGTACGTGACGGAGGTATCGCAGAAGGCGGACATTGTCGTTGTGCTGTCCAATATGGGCCTCGACGAGGACCAGCGCCTCTCGTCGTCTGTGCCGGGGATAGACCTGATCCTAGGCGGGCGCTCGCGCAACCCGATGGAGCGGTCGTGGCGCAACGAAACCACTGGCACCATCGTCGCCCAGGCAGGCGCCATGGGCGAATGGATCGGACGCAGGAAGCTGACCATCGATGCGGCCGGGGTGGTCATCGGCAACCAGGATGAACTGATTTACCTGACCGAGGACTATGCTGACGACCAGGAGGCGCGCGCCTTCCTGGACAACTACAGGGTGCAGTAGGCGAATATGAAGGTACTGGTAACTGGTGGAGCGGGATTCCTCGGTGCGGCGCTGGCCAATAAGCTGGTTGAAAGCGGCCATCACGTCCGCGTGCTGGACGATCTGAGTGCAGGTGATCAGAAGAGTCTGGACTCTCGGGTGGTCTTTACCCGCGGTGACACAAGGGACATTCCCAAGCTGTGGGGTCTGCTCAAGGGTGTTGACTGCGTCTATCACCTCGCGGCGCGGGTTTCTGTGCCGGAGAGCGTCCTCTACCCGGTCGAGTACAATGAGGTCAACGTTGGCGGCACGGTGAGCCTGATGACCGCCGTGCGCGATGCGCGCGTCAAGCGGGTGGTGTTTACGTCTTCCGGGGCGGCCTATGGAGAGCAGGAAGAGCAGCCGGTGCGCGAGACGGCGCGGCTCAGGCCTTCGAGCCCTTACGCAGTGAGCAAGATGGCCGCCGAGGGCTACGTTCTGGCGCTGGGGGCCCTGTGGGGCATAGAGACAGTCATCCTGCGCATCTTCAACACCTATGGCCCGGGGCAGAGTATCCCGCCCACGCACGCTCCGGTCATCCCGATGTTTCTGAAGCAGATTCTGGGTGGCGGTTCGCTGGTGATCTACGGCGACGGCCGCCAGAGCCGCGACTTTCTCTACATCAGCGATGCAGTGGCGGCGATGGTCGCCGCAGGCGGAGCGAGCGACGTCGACCGCGCCATCATCAACGTGGGTAGCGGTCGAGAGCTGACCATCAATGCCATGGTGCAGGCCATCGAGCGCGTGACCGGCAAGAGTGCCCATTGCCTCTACAACGAGGCGGAGGGGGGCGGTGTCAACCGATTGGTTGCGGACGTGGCCCTGGCCAGGGAAAAGCTGGGTTTCGAGCCACGGGTCGACCTGGAGAGCGGGCTCCGCCACATACTGCGTGAGGACGGCCAGTTCAAGAAGTAGGCTGAGCGCGGCTGCGCGTGCTATAATGTGGCTAGGCCCCTGTAGCTCAGCGGATAGAGCAACTGCCTTCTAAGCAGTCGGCCAGGCGTTCGAATCGCCTCAGGGGCGCTGTGGTATTGTGGTATCGGCTTGAGCCGGCTTCTTCCCGGCCGCCCAAGACGAGGGGTAAGACATGAGAACCAGAATTGGCCAGCTGGTCATGCTCGCCCTGCTGCTGGCAGCCATCTCGCTCCCCGTGACCGCACGACTCAGCGTCCGTGTTGTTGTGCCCCTCGTGGCCAGGGACTTTGCCGTGGGCGACCCCTGGCCGACGCCGCAGGCAACGTGGACCGAGTCGCCCACTCTCACTGCAACATGCACCCCGGAAGACACTATGACCCCGACCCAGACGGCCACACCATCTCCGACCGCCACTCAGACGTCCACACCGACCGGTACCGCGACGCCGACTCCGACTGGCACAGCTACGGCCACGCCCACTTCGACCGCCACGCCCACGGCTACTGCGACGAACACGCCGAGCCCGGCGAAGGTGAGGATCGTGCCCTCGTGCTGCCAGTTCGACGCTCCGGGGGACGATCGGTTGCACCTCGATGAGGAATACGTATGTCTGGAGAACCAGGGGGGATTGGCCGCCGACATGGCCGGGTGGCGCATCATGGACCTGGCCGATCACACGTACACCTTTGGCTCCTTCAGCCTGCCGGGCGGGTCACTGGTCAAGCTGCGGACCGGTCAGGGTGTGAACACGGCCACCGACCTCTACTGGGGCCTGAGCGTGGCCGTCTGGAACAATGACCACGACTCTGTGTTGCTCTACGACGGCGGAGGGTTAGTGGTCGATCAGTACACGTACTAGGGACCGTCCGGCCGGCAACAGCGTGCCACAAAAGGAGAGCCCCGCTTGCGCGGGGCTCTCCTTTTCTATGCGGTGAACCAGTTAGCGCGTCTTGTAGCCGACGTAGGCGGCGCCCATCCTGGTATTGTTGTTGACCAGGTCGCGGATGGAGGTACCTGCGACGAGCATATCGTACCACTTCTGGCCGTTGGCAGAGAAGAGGATCGCGGAGGTCTTGCCGAGGTTGATGGATTCGGCCTGAGGCAGGAGCCAGCCGCCATTCTCATTGCGGCCCTGGAGGATAAAGAGCGTATCGCCCATGGCCACGGCCTCGGCGACGTCGATATCGTGCTCTCGCTGGTAGATGGCGGCGGCGGAGAGCATGGCGATATCATCGGAGCGCTGGCGGTTGAGGATGAGGCCGACAGCGGTATCGGCGTACTCGGAGCAGAAGTTAAAGTCGCCTGAGGAGTCCATGGCGACAAAGACAGGACCCTTGTTGTTGTAGAGCGGGCGGATGATCTTGTCGATGGTTTCGGACTTACCGACGCCCTGGGTCTGGGCGTGGAGGTCATAGTCATAGACGTTGTCGTAGACGCCATCGACGATTTTGTTGGTCATAGCGACGACGCCGTCGACGCCCTGGAGGCCGAAGATATCGGGCTGGTAGGCGATGGCTTCGATGACATCGATGTAGGAAGCGGAGTTAATCCAGACATCAAAGCCATTGTTATCGAGGGCGGCGTAGAGCTCTTTGAGCTCGGGGGAGATGGTGATGCCGTTCTTGTAGCTGATAGGCAGAGGTCCGGCGAGGCTGACATAGGAATCGGAGGGGACAGCCATGGCGATGGACTTCCACTGGGTGGGATCCTCACTGAGCTGCATGTTGTAGACATGGGAATCGGTGGCGAGATCCTTGACCTGAGCCGGGGTCATACCGGTGAAGAGGTAGGTAATCCAAGGGTAGCCGATGGAGGCGCTGTAGTAGCCGTTGATGGCCTCATAGAGCCAGCGGATCTTGGAGGAGAAGTCTTTCCACTCATCGGTAGCCTGGTAGATGGCTTCGGTGGCCGGGTCGACGCCGTCGATGGAGACATAGCCGGCGGCGTGGAGGACGGCATAGGCATTAGCCGCGTCGTGGGCGACGGTGGAGACGGAGAGGGGCGTACCGGCCTGACCGGTCCAGCCGGTCATGGGCTCGTCGGGATTGGCGATGCCTGTGCAGAGGATCTCGAACATCTCATCCGGCTCGACGGCGAAGCGCATATGATTGAGCTGGTAGATGATGAGGATCTCCTCGACATCGAGGATGGAGGTGGTGTTGTCAAAGTCAAAGACGGCGTAGGGCTTGGCTGCCTCGTTGTAGGCAGGGGAGGCCTTACCGTAGAGGTCGAACATCTCGTTGAGACGGGCCTTGACGGTGGATTCCCAACCCGCCTGTTCCAGATAGTCCGTTTCGAAACCGCCGCCGGAGAGAAGCGGGAGGGAGAGCCGGTACTGTGTCACCAGCTCGGTTGCCGCCGGCAGGACTGCCAGCGATAGGACCGCCAGGGTAGTCAGCAGGATGGCTACAAGCTTCTTCACTTTCACACTCCTTTGTGGATTTCGTGCGCATGCACGTTAGCGCTAGATTAGCCGCGAAAGGGGTTTCTGTCAAACCCGAGTCGGCTGTGCCTCAGCTCTCGAACAGCAGGCTTCCGATACGCACCAGGTTGGCGCCCTCTTCGATCGCCACGCGAAAGCTGTTGCTCATGCCCATCGACAAGTAGCGCATCTCCACGCGGGGCAGGCCGACTCTGGCCAGCCGCTCAAAGGCCAGTCGGGTGGTGTGGAAGTAGCGGCGTGAGTCCTCCGGGTCGCCGGAGCGTGGCCCCATGGTCATCAGCCCCTGCACCTGAATGTGGCGCAGTGCGGCCAGATCGCTGACCAGCTCGTCCACCTGCTCCGGAAGCACTCCGCTCTTGCTCTCCTCGCCGCCGCTGTTGACCTCAACCAGGATAGGCAGCATCCTGTGCATGCTGGCGCACCGGCGGTCGAGGTCCGACGCTAGCCGCAGGGAATCCACCGTCTGGACGATATCAAAGAGCTCGATCGCCTTCCTGGCTTTGTTCGACTGCAGATGGCCGATGAGATGCCAGGACACCGGCTCGGCAAACAAAGGCCGCATGGCCTCTGCCTCCTGCACATAGTTGTGTCCGATGTGTGTCACGCCCGCCTCGATGACCGAGCGCACTTGCTCGACCGAGCGCCCTTTGGCCGCAGCCACCAGCGTAACGCCCGCTGGCAGGCTCTCGAGCAAGCGCACTGCCGTTATTCGTATGTCGTCAGTGCTTTTCAGCAACTCTGGCCTCCCGGCTCAGGACCGTAGCTCGGCCGCCAGCTCCTTTTCCAGCGCGCGCTGAATGCGAGCGTGCTGGCGCGCCACGTCATCGTCCGTCAGGGTCCGGTCTGGTGCCTGGTATCTCAGGCTGTAGGCAAGGCTCTTCTTGCCCTGCGGTATCTGCTCGCCGCGGTAGATGTCGAACAACTCTGCGCTGCGCAGCAGGCGCCCGCCGGCACGGCGGATACAATCGCTCACCTGCACCGCCGGAAGGCCCTCGTCCACCACGACCGCCATATCCTGTGCGCTGGCCGGATAGCGGCCTGCGGCCTCGAAGCGATAGGACTCGGGTGCGTGTGCCAGAAGGGCTTCCAGGTCCAGTTCGGCCAGGCAGACGCGCTGGGCGGGCAGGTCAAAGCGATCACGAACTACGGGGTTCACCTCTCCCAGGAGCCCGACGTCCACATCCCCCGGCTGCAGCACCAGGCGGGCAACCCTTCCTGACTGGTAGGCAGGTGCCTCGACCGCAATAAAGGCCGCGTTCGAGATGCGCAGACGGCTCAAGAGGGTCTCGACGACACCCTTCAGGTCAAAGTAGTCGAAGAGCCCCGGTTGCGGCTGGTTCCAGTGGACTGGATGCTTCGGTCCGCTCAGGACAATGCCGATGCGACGCGGTTCGAGGGGCAGTTCCTGCCCGGTCTGGGGCAGGTAGACTCGGGCCACTTCGAACAGGGCCACCCGCGGCGAGAAACGCAGGTTGTCGCGCAGCGCCTCCAGCAGCGAGTTCGACAGAGTGCGGCGCAGATACTCTCGCTCCGGGGTGAGCGGATTGGCCAGACGGATGTAGTCGGCAGGATCGGGTGCCGGACCGGTCGGGTCGAGGCGGGCAACGCTGTCCAGATTGGTCATCGAGTAGGTGATTACCTCGGTCAGCCCGCAGCCCACCAGCAAGTCGCGTACCCTGAGGTCCGCCTCCAGCGCCGCGTTGCGGCGCTGCGGCGGCAGCTCATCGCGCAGTAGAGTACTGGGAATCTGATCGTAGCCCACCATACGGGCCACTTCCTCCACCAGGTCGGCGGAGATTTCCACATCCAGCCGGTAGTAGGGCACGGTCACCTGGATTGGCTGTTCCTCCGAGCAGGAGGAGCAGTGAAAACCCAGCGCTTGCAGGCTCTCGACCACCCGCTGCCGGCTGAGGGGGACGCCCAGCAGACGCTCCACCTCGGCTCGCGGCAGCTCAATAGTCCGCTGCTGCGGTTTGACCGGGTAAGCGTCGGCTATGCCCGTGGCGATCACGCCGCCGGCGAGCTGGCGCATGAACTCCGTGGCCCGTACTGCGGCCGGTACCGTGGTCTCCGGCGGAATGCCTCTCCCGAAACGCAGCGAAGCTTCGCTGGGCAGATGCAGCAGGGTTGAGGTGCGACGGTTGCTCAGGTAGTCAAAGTTGGCCGATTCGAGCAGCACGTCGGTTGTGTCGTCGCTGATCTCGGTCTCCAGGCCTCCGATCACGCCGGCCAGGGCAATGGGACCGCTGGAATCTGTGATGAGCAGCATGTTCTCTTCGAGCTGACGCTCGATGTGGTCGAGGGTGGTGAGCTTTTCGCCAGGCCGGGCACGTCGCACGGTGATGACCGGCCTGCCGCCTGCAGCGCGGCCGAGCAGCTTCTGATAGTCGAAGGCGTGCAACGGCTGACCCAACTCCAGCATCACATAGTTGGTGATGTCCACGATGCAATTGACGGGACGTTGACCGGCCAGGCGCAGGCGGCGCTGCAGCCAGAGCGGCGAGGGACCGACATGCACTCCCCGGATGAGGGTCGCGCTGTAGCGGGAGCACAGGTCCGGGTCGGAGATCTCGATGCCGACCAGATCGGCAATCGACCCGCCGGCGGCAGTCATCGTGGGCTCTTGCTGCTTGAGTTTCTGTCCGGTCAGGGCGGCCACTTCGCGTGCCACACCGATGATGGACAGGCAGCGCGCATAGTTCGGGTTCAGGTCCAGGTCAAAGACCGTGTCGCCCAGATAGTCCACCAGCGGCATGCCCACAGGAGCATCGTCGGGCAGGATCAGAATGCCCTCGTGCTCGCCAGAGAGGCCCAGCTCCTTTTCAGAGCACACCATCCCTGCCGACAGGACACCGCGGATCTTGCTGGGCTTGAGCGTCAGGTAGCGCAGCTCGTCCGAGTGGCCATCGATGAGACGCGCGCCATTGCGGGCAAAGGCCACCTTCTGCCCGCGATCGCCCACCTTCACATTGGGAGCTCCGGTAACGACGGCTTCCGGATCACCGCTGCCGCATCGCACCACGGCGATGGTCAGGCGGTCCGCGTCCGGGTGAGGCCGGATCTCCACGATCTCGCCAACCAGGATCTTGTCACGATCCCAGTCCGCGCCGATGTGCTCGATGGTTTCCACCTCCATGCCGGCCAGAGTCATTCGCTCGGCGAGCTCCGGCACGGGCAGGGTGATATCAACGTACTCCTTGAGCCAGTTCAGTGGTACTTTCATGGCGTACTCTCCTTCTTGTCCTCAGGTGCCGGCGGCCTAGACGAACTGCTGCAGGAAGCGCAGGTCATTGGCGAAAAAGTGACGGATGTCGTCGATGCCGTATTTGAGCATAGCGATTCGCTCTGGCCCCATGCCGAAGGCAAAGCCGGTGTAGCAGGCCGGGTCGTAGCCTCCATTGCGCATCACGTTGGGATGGACCATGCCGCAACCCAGGATTTCCAGCCAGCCGCTGTTCTTGCACACCCGGCAGCCCTTGCCGCCGCACAGCACGCAGTCGATGTCCAGTTCCGCGCTTGGCTCAGTGAAGGGGAAATAGGAGGCGCGGAAGCGCACCTTGCGCTCCGGGCCAAACATCTGCCTGGCAAAGCTCGCCAGAGTGCCCTTCAGGTCGGCCATGGTCAGATGCTCACCGATGGCTAGGCCCTCAACCTGGTAGAACATGAACTCGTGACGCGCGGTAACCTGCTCGTAGCGGTAGCACTTGCCCGGCAGGATCACGCGAATCGGCTCGGGGCAGTGCTCGAGCATCACGCGGATCTGGCCCGGCGATGTGTGGGTGCGCAGCAGCACGCCCTCGTGCGTGGTGTGGAAGGTGTTCCACATGTCGCGCGCCGGATGGTGGGGCGGCATGTTCAGCAACTGAAAGTTGTAAATGTCCGTCTCCACCTCAGGTGCCTCGACGACCTGAAAGCCCATGGCGGCAAAGATGTCATAGATCTCGCGCAGCGTGCGCGTGCTTACGTGCAAAAAGCCAGGAGCGATGGGTCTGCCTGGCAGCGTCACGTCCACCTGCTCGCGGGCGAGCTGGTGCAGCGCAGCCTCTTGCTTCAGCGTCAGGGCCCGGTCCTCATAGGCCTTTTCCAGAGCCGTCTTGACACGGTTTGCCTCCTGCCCGAAGGCGGGACGCTCCTCGGCGGACAGCCGGCCGATGCCGCGCAGCAGCTCAGTCAGGGCGCCCTTGCGCCCAAGAAAGGCCACATGCCACTGCTCCAGAGCTTGCTCCGTCTTGTGCCCTGCCAGCTCCGCCAGTGCTCGTCCTTCCATTTCGTGCAGTTGATCCAGCATCTTGTCGCCTCCCTGAACTGTCTGCTGCTCACGGCCTAAAGCGCCCCAGGCCCGCCCAATATCGCAAGGGACAAAAAAGAGACGGGTGTGACTCCAGGGGCGAGGTCACTACCGTCTCCGCGGTACCACCCTGATTGGCCCGGCTCACCCGTTGAATAGGCGGGGCAGCTCGTGGCCGTCTTTGTGCGGGCGACCAGAACTCTCTGTTGAGCCTGGCGTACCCGCTGCCCGTGTAACGGAGGGCTTCCGGAGCGACCTACTCGGGATTGTATGCCCTTTCAGCCGTCGGCTCGGGAGTGAACCTGTGCGAATGCCTGCCCGAGGGGGTTTGCAGTCAATGGCCCCCTCTCCCTGTTGGCCCTCGTTCGCCAGCCATCTCCGTCGTCGCCGTCAAATGCCAGTATAGGCAACTCCTTGTGGGTGTCAAGTTGCGGAACAGAGTTGCGGCCGGCATGGATCAGGCCTACAATCCAGCCAGGACAATCATGGACCAAGTTGCGGGTACGCCATCAACCCGTCTTCCCCTGCAGATCTTCACGGTGGGTCACAGCGACCACACCCTGGAGGAATTCCACTCCCTGCTGCGCAAGCACGGTATCGGCCTGATCGTGGATGTGCGCAGTCAGCCGTACAGCCAATGGGTCCCGCAGTTCAACCGCGAGAACCTGGTGCGTTCCCTCACAGAGGCCGGCCTGCATTACCATTTTCTGGGCGACAAGCTTGGGGGACGTCCCGCCGACCGCACCATGTACGACCCAGGGCAGGAATTCCCAGACTATGAACGCCTTGCGGCCAGCAGCACCTACCTGGATGGGATCACGCGCCTGCTGGCCCTGGCGAGTGACGCCGCTTCGGCGAAAGAGAGACAGGGCGCAGAGAATTCGGCCCCTGACAGTCAGGGCGAGGCACAGAGGGTGGCCATACTGTGCAGCGAGGGCGACTTTCGCAAGTGCCATCGGGGCAAGCTGATCACGCCAACCCTTCTGCGGAGGGGGGTGCGCGTCACGCACATTCAGCCGGACGGGACGCTGGTGGAGGCGGATCTGGAGCCCCGCCAGCTAGCCTTCCTCTGAGAGGGGTCCGAAAGCCATGCCAACCCTCTTCACCATCGGATACCAACAGCGGTCCCTGGCGAACCTGATCCGCACCCTGCAGGGGGCAGGTGTCGACGCGGTGATCGATATCCGACTGCGCAACACCTCGCAGCTCGCCGGGTACACCAAGAAGGATGACCTGGCGTTCCTTCTCAGCGAAGGCTTTGGTATCGCCTACGAACACCACCCGGAGCTAGCCCCCACGGATGAGCTTCTCGACCGCTACCGTAAGGAACACGACTGGGGCGCATACGAGGTCAGCTTCCGAACGCTTCTGGCGGAGCGCCGGTCAGAAGAACCTGGCCGCGACATCCTGAAACGCTTTCGTGCCCCCTGCCTGCTGTGTCATGAGGCATCAGCCAGCAAATGCCACAGGCGCCTGCTGGCCGAATGGTGGGCGCAGCACTACCGAGAGCTTACCGTTGCTCACCTGTAGTGACTACGCCGTCCGCGGTACCCTGACCTCCAGGTCGGACAGCGGATAGCTTGAACAGGGGTGGAAATGCCCCAGCTCTTTGTCGGCGGCCCGGCGGCCGTCGCTCTCCGGCACGACGAAGATATCGCCCGCCAAAAGCAACGAACGGCAAAAGCCGCACTCCCCAGACCGGCATTGCGAAGATGGCGCCAGCCCGGCTCTCTCCAGCGCGACTAGGACCGTCTCCGTCGCGCTGGCCCGAACCTCCGCGCTGGTTCCATTCACCTGTGCCTTGAGGCGAAACGTTCGGCCCACGGCGGGTGCCGGGAAGGCCGGGTGCCGGGCGATGTTCTTGACTTCGCCAAAGGCCTCCCATCGTACGCGACGACGGGGCAGATCCAGCCTGGCCAGCTCCCCACGGCAAAAGTCGTACATTACCTGAGGGCCGCACACAAAGAACGATGCCCCCTCGACATCCGCGTACTTGCGAATGAGATCCGCGGTGATAAACCCAGACTCACAGCCAGGCAGGGAAACGGATTCGCAGCTCAGCACGTGCACCACACGCACCCATCCGCCTGACCGCTCCTCCAGTGCCTTGAACTCGTCAAAGAAGACGATGGCTCATGCGAGCGATCAGCCATTCGTGCCTCCTTGAGCTGCAGGGCTGCCTCCCAGGGCGATGATCTGCCCGCGCAGCTTTTGCGCCGTCTTGTCGTCACCCTGATGGATCTTGAAAGCCAGTTCTGTCGCCAGCGTGGTCAGCAGGTCGACGCGCCGCGCCTCGCCTCTGTCGAGGTTGAGCCGCGCGCGCCAGAGAGCTGCCTGCCTCCGGCGGTAAGAGCAGATCATGTCGTAGTCGGCCTGGCTGATCAGGCCGTTGTCGACCTCCGGTCTGAGCGAGGTGGTGATCCAGCTCTTTTCCTGTCTGGCCGCCAGCCACATCACCACCAGAATGACGAGCACTCCGCCCCAGTCACTGATGGCACTGATCACCAGGCCAAAGCACATCTCGCCCGAGAGCGAGGCAAAGAGGTTGTGAATGCCATGCAGGAGCATGGCACCCAGCAAACCGAACACGGGAGCCACCCAGCGCAGCAGGCCGCTCCTGGCCTGCCGGGCATAGCCCAGGGATGCGCCCAATACGGAGGTGAACAGGGCGTGATTCAGGCCGAATACCACGGAGCGCATCAGGATGACCGTCGTCAGCCCTTCGACTCCGCCCTCGGCAAAGCTGTCCACGAAGTAGAACACGTTCTCTGTCATGGCGAAGCCAAAACCAATGGTAGCACCGTAGATGATCCCGTCGAGAATGCCGTCGAACTCTTTGCGGGAGAGCAGGAAGATGATCAAGACCGCGATTCCCTTGGCCAGCTCCTCGATCATGGGGGCAAAGAGCGAACTGGAGATCAAATCCGCCGCACTCTCGCCCATACCGGCCAGGGGCTGTTCCAGGATAGTCTCGCCGATCAGTGACAGGATGACGGCAGGCACAGCGCCCCAGAAGAACGCGGACCAGAGCAGTCGACGGGGTTCTTTCTCATAGCGGTCCAGCCACCACAGTACCAGCACGTAGACAATCGCTGGCACAACCGCCGCCAGGATCGACAAGAACCAGGCATGTCCTTCGCTCATGACGTCCTCCCGCCCTTCCGAAGTTTGGCCCATGTGGAGTAGAGATGCACATGATGCCCACTCACAGAGCCGGCGACATTGGCCCGCGCGATGCTGGCCATAAAGCTGTCTCTGTCCACAAAGGGATCCATCTCGACGTAGGCCTGCCCGATTTCTCCCGGGGTGTGGGCATCGCTGCCAGCCCCGCCAGGGAGCCCGTGCTCGCGGGCAAAGCGCGCCGCCTGGTTGTTGAACTCTGGCTTCCTCACTCTGGCGTTGAGCACCTCGATCACGTCGATGTGCGCAAGCACAGAGAACAGTCCGGATTCGCCCAGAGGCCGGCGCTGACGGTCAAAAGGGTGGGGAACATAGACCAGGCCGCCTTGCGCACGGATGGTGTTGACCGTGCGCTCTGGGCCCAGCCCCGGTGGAATGAACTCGTTCAGGAACAACCCGGTAATCTCGCCCTCTCCTGTGTCGATCTCTTCCCCAACAACAACTGGGAAAGGGGCGATCCGGCTGAGGGCCAGGGCGCCCTCCATTGCGTCGTGATCGGTGACGGCCAGGGCTCCCAGTCCGCACTTGAGCGCAGCAGCAATCACTTCTTCCAGCCGCGTCAGCGAGTCGGGGGAATAACAGGTGTGGATGTGCAGGTCCACGCGCCAGCGTGCCGGGGTGCCTAACTCGGATCTGGTCATCATAACTCGACCGTCTGCCCGAGTTCGGGTACGATGGCCTGGCCGACGCCCAGATCTCGGATGCCCTGTGCCATCGCCTCGCACGACTCCAAGTTGCCGTGCACGGAGTAAGCCCGGGTCAGGTTTCCAGAGGCCTTCACGCGACGCACGTAGGATAGGACTTCATCCCGATCCCCGTGGGCGCTGTAGCCATCGATGGTCTGTATCTCCGCGCGCACGGTGACCTGATCTCCCAGGATAGGCACAGTCTTGTTGCCATCGACCAGTCTGCGCCCGAGCGTGTTCTCGGCCTGGAATCCGACAAAGAGCACCGTGTTCCGCGCCTCGCCCAGGTTGTTCTTTAAATGGTGCAGGATACGCCCGCCTTCGCACATGCCTGAGGCGCTAATGATGATGCACGGTTTGCGCAGTCGGTTGAGGGCTTTGGACTCTTCCACGGATCGGGTGTACTGGAGGCGATGGAATCCGAAAGGATCGTCGCCCTGCCGGATATACCCGCGCATCTCTTCGTCGTAGCACTCGGGGTGAAGGCGGAAGATGCGTGTGACGTTGATGGCCAGGGGGCTGTCCACATACACAGGCAGGTCGGGCAGGGCACCGTCCTGAATGAGCTTGTGCAGGTCGTAGACGATATCCTGCGTGCGCCCAACGGCAAAGGCCGGAATGATGAGCTTGCCCCCGCGTTGACTGGTGCGGTCAACCGCGTCGCGCAGGGTGCGAGCGGCGGTGCCGGGCGTAGAGTGCAGGCGGGTTCCGTAGGTGCTCTCGACGATCAGGGCGTCGATCCCGGGTGCCACCTCCGGGTCGCGCAGCACGGGCAGATGCTTGCGTCCCAGGTCGCCGCTGAAGCACAGCCGAAACGTTCGGCCGCCCTCCGTGATTTCCAGTACGGGGGTCGAAGAGCCCAGAATGTGCCCTGCGTCATAGAGCGTGGCGGACACCCCATCGGCCACAGCAAAAGGTTTGCGGTAGTCCATTCCGACGAGGTGTTTCAGGCTGGCGCGTGCGTCGGCGACCGTGTATACGGGTTCGACGGGTGCCTGCCCCGAGCGACGGCGCTTCTTGTTGACATAGGTGACGTCGCTCTCCTGAATATGGCCCGAATCCAGCAACATGGCGCTGCAGAGGTCTCGGGTGGCATGGGTGGCAAAGATGCGCCCGGAGAAGCCGTTGCGCACCAGGTTTGGGATGTTGCCGCTATGGTCAATGTGCGCGTGAGAAAGGACCATTGCATCCAGCGTGCGGGCGTCGAAGGGCAGGGTGCGGTTGCGGTCAAACGTCTCCTGCCTGCGGCCCTGAAACAGACCGCAATCCAGCAGGATTCGTTTGCCGTTTGCCTCCACGAGGTGCATTGAGCCGGTGACGGTTCGCGCCGCTCCAAGAAAAGAGACTCTCACACACTCCTCCCAGTTCTGGCCAGCCAGCACGTCTGAACATAGCACGGCACAGGGCCCCTGTCAAAGGCCGGCACTATGAGCTTTTTGAGCGACCAGCGTGGGGAATCGTTCCGATTACGGCAATTCCCGCCGATTCTTCGACCTGCTGCTGGGTCTGGAGGGGCACGACCCGCGACCACTCGAGCACAAGCGCGGCCAGCATTCCCAGGAAGAGCCCTCCTCCAACACCGAGGAAGAGAAGCAGTTTGTTCCTGGGCCAGGTCTGTGTGGCGGCCTGCGCGCCTCCGTTCAGAGGGGTTGCCACCAGCCTGTCTCGAGGATCCTGCAGGTCAGCGAACTCTCTCACGTCACTGACGAACAGATCCGACACGGTCTGGGCCACGCGCTGGGCAAAGAGGGGATCCGTGTCGGTGACTTCGATCTTGACACGATACTGAGCCTGATCCGCCTCGGCTTCGATGTGCGAACGGAGGTCGGCAGCGTCCCAGCCGACCAGCCCGAGGCGGTCGACTACGCGCTGCGCCATACCCAAAGTCTGGATACCGGAGGCATAGTTGCGCAGCAGTCCCGCCACGGTCTGAGTGAGCCCCTGGTCGATTCGCTCGGGTGTGACAGACAGCTCGACGATAGAGGTATAACGCGGCGTCTGCAGCCTTGCGTATCCGATGGTCGCTCCGGCGCAGAGTGCAGTTACCAGCAGAATCACCCATCCCCAGCGCCACAAGACCTCAAAGTACTCCCAGAGTTCCATCTTCTCCCTCGTTACCGAAAGGGCGTGCTCCTCCGGCGCGGCGGGGCCTGGCCCAGCGCATCTCACAGGAGTCACGCCGCTGCGATTATTCCTGGATCGTGCTCAGCCGTTCAGAAAGCCTGGCATGGCGTTGCTTCAGATCCTCGAGCTTGAGGCGTTCCTTCTCCACGACCTCCGCGGGGGCCTTGGACACAAAGCCCTGGTTCTGCAGCAGGGCCCCGCAACGGGCAATCTCACGCTCCATGTTCGCCAGGTCCGTGGCCAGCCTGGCCTTCTCGCGTTCGATGTCCACCAGTCCGGCCAGGGGCAGAAACACCTCGTAGCCGCTCACTACCAGAGCCAGGGCCTGCTTCGGTTTCTGAGCCAGGCTTCTCTCAACTCGTAACTGAGCAGGATCGATTCGTGCCAGCCGTGCCAGAATGTCCAGATGCGAGGTGACCAGTTGGGCCTTGTCCCCCGCGACGACGACGGCGGCGATGGCCCGCGACGGCTCGACCTCGTACTCGGCGCGGGAGTTGCGGATAGCCCGGACCATCTCCATGATCGGCCCCATCTCCGCCTCGGCCTCGTCGTCGAGTGGGTCAGCCTGTGGCCAGGAAGCGACGATTAGTGCCTCGCCCAGATGTGGAAGGTGCTGCCAGATCTCTTCGGTCACAAAAGGCATAAAGGGGTGAAGCAGGCGCAGGGTGCGCTCCAGAACGTGAAGCAGGACGGCACGGGTTCGGATGGCGGTCGGCTCGTCTCCCGAGTTCAGCTGCGCCTTGGAGATCTCGATGTACCAGTCGCAGTACTCGCCCCACAGGAACTCGTAGAGCTGGCGCCCGGCCTCGCCGAACTGGTACTGCTCCAGCAGGCGGTCAAGCTCGCCGATCAGGCGGTTATGGCGGCTCAGGATCCAACGATCGGCCAGACTCAGGAGCGCGGGGCGCTCGCGCCAAACTGCAACCTCTCGCTCGACGTCCTGGACAGAGAACTGCTCCGGAAGGTTGGCCAGCACGAAGCGTGCGGCATTCCAGAGTTTGTTGGCAAAATTGCGCCCCCCCTCCACCTTTTGCAGGGAGAGCTTCATGTCATTCCCAGGCGTGCTGCCGGTGAGCAGAGCGAAACGGAGGGCATCTGCGCCGTGGTCGTTGATGACCACCAGCGGGTCGACCACGTTGCCCTTGGACTTGCTCATCTTCTGCCCCTTCTCGTCGCGGATCAGGCCATGCAGATAGACGGTATGGAACGGAACCTGACCGGTCATTTCTATCCCCTGCATGATCATCCGGGCGACCCAGAAGAAGAGGATGTCGTAGGCCGTTTCGAGCACATCCGTCGGGTAGAAGTAGCGCAGGTCCTCCGTGTCCTCCGGCCAGCCCAGGGTAGAAAAAGGCCACAGCCCTGACGAGAACCAGGTGTCCAGCACGTCCGGATCCTGGTGCAGGCGGCTTCCGCCGCACCTGGGGCAGGTCCTCAGAACCTCCAGAGTACTGGGACTCATGGTGCCGCAGTCATCGCAGTACCATACGGGGATGCGATGGCCCCACCACAACTGGCGTGAGATGCACCAGTCGCGAATGCCCTCCATCCAGTTGAAGTAGGTTTTAGCAAAGCGCTCTGGCACGAAGCGGATTCGCCCGTCCCGCGCGGCGGCGATGGCCGGGTCGGCGAGCGGTTGGATCTTGACGAACCACTGGGTGGACACGCGGGGCTCCACGACGGTTCGACAACGCTGGCAGTGGCCCAGCGCGTGCGTGTGCGGGTCGATCTTGACCAGCAGGCCACTCACCTGCAGCTCGTCAACCAGTTTCTGGCGCGCCTCCAGCCGATCCTGCCCTGCGTAGGGGCCGGCATTCTCGTTGAGGGTGCCGTCGTCGTTCAGGATATTGATGATTGGCAGGTGATGGCGCTGGCCTATGTCATAGTCGGTCGGGTCGTGCCCGGGCGTCACCTTCACGGCACCCGTTCCGAAGGCCGGGTCCACGCTGGCGTCGGCGATGATGGGGATCGGTCTGTGCAGAACGGGCAGCATGGCCATACGACCCACCAGCGCTGCATGGCGCTGGTCATCCGGGTGCACGGCCACGGCCGAGTCTCCCAGAATGGTTTCAGGGCGGGTGGTGGCCACAGTGATGTAGTCGTTTTGGCCGTCCTGCAGCGGATAGCGCACGAAATACAGCTTGCTCAGCTCCTCCTCGTGCTCGACCTCCAGGTCGCTCAGAGCCGTTCCGCAGCGCGTGCACCAGTTGACCAGGTAGCTGCCTCTGTAGATGAGGCCCTTGTCGTACAGGCGCACGAAGGCCTCCCTGACAGCGCGCGCAAGCCCCTCGTCCATGGTAAAGCGCTCCCTGGTCCAGTCACAGGAGGTGCCCAGACGTCGATGCTGCTGGGCTATGACGTGGCGGTACTTGCCCATCCAGTCCCAGACTTGCTCCAGGAACTTTTCTCTGCCAAGGCCCTCGCGCGTCAGCCCTTCTTTGGCGATGCTCTTTTCCACGACGTACTGTGCGGCAATGCTCGCGTGGTCTTCGCCTGGCAACCAAAGCGTGGGTACGCCCAACATGCGGTGATGGCGGATCATCAGATCCTGGAGGGCAGCCGTGATGGCATGCCCCAGGTGAAGCTCCCCTGTGACATTCGGGGGCGGCATGGAGATGACAAAGGGCTTTTTGTCCGGATCGATCCTGGGTGTGAAGTAGCCCCGTTCCTCCCACCACGCGTACAGACGCTGCTCTACGCTGTTGTGATCATAGTTCTTGGGCATTTCCTGGCTGGCCATGTATCCCTCCATGAGCAGAGAAAACAAAAGCCCCTCTCATCACCAAGGACGAAAGGGGCATCCCCTCGCGCGGTACCACCTTGCTGCGGCAAGGCCACGAGCCTTGCGCACTCGGTGCTGTAACGGGCGTTCCCGGGCCGGCCTACTGCCACTGAAGGTGGTTTCGGCAAGCCGACTTCCAGCTGGATTGCGCCAGCCAGACTCCGGGCGACGTTCAGCAACTCCTCTGCGGGCGGCTTGCAGTCAGCGGCCACCCTTCCCTGCCAGAGGAACTCTGCTTACTCCTCCCGAACTGGTCTTGTCTATCAGTCTATCACAGGCGCCGACCCATGTCAAGTCACAACCTGGCGATGGGCAGGTCCTGAGCTGGCTAGCGATGCAGGTTGAAAAAGGTGTCCATCCCCGGATAGACTGCCGCCTCACCAAGCTCCTCCTCGATGCGCAGAAGCTGGTTGTACTTGGCCACGCGGTCAGAGCGACAAGGGGCACCGGTCTTGATCTGGCCAGCGTTGAGGGCGACGGACAGGTCAGCGATGGTGGTGTCTTCAGTTTCCCCACTACGGTGTGAAATGACCGCAGTCCAACTCGCCTTCCTGGCCATTTCCACTGCGGCAATCGTCTCGGTCAGGGTGCCGATCTGGTTGAGTTTGATCAGGATGGAATTGGCGGCCTTGTGCGTGATCCCGGTCTTGAGCCGCTCGACGTTGGTGACCAGCAAATCGTCGCCCACCACCTGTACCCTGTCGCCGATGCGCTGTTGCAGCAGCTCCCAGCTTTCCCAGTCATCCTGTGACAGGCCGTCCTCGATGGAGATGATGGGGTATCTGGAGACCCAGTCGGCGTAAAAGTCAACCATCTCCGGCCCGCTGAGCTTGCGGCCCTCCTTGCTCAGGGTGTAGAGTCCATCCTGATAGAGCTCGCTCGCGGCCGGATCCAGGGCGATGTGCACGTCCTTGCCTGGCGTCAAGCCGGCCTTGGTAATCGCCTCCAGGATGACCTCAATGGCCTCATGATTCGCGCCGAGCGAGGGGGCGAAGCCGCCCTCATCGCCAACATTGGTGTTGTACTTCTTGCTGTGCAGTACCTTCTTGAGCTGGGCATAGATCTCGCTGCCCCAGCGCAGGGCCTCGCCGAAGCTGGGAGCGCCGGTGGGCATCACCATGAACTCCTGAAAGTCGGTGCTGTTCTCGGCGTGCTTACCGCCATTGAGGATATTCATCATTGGCACGGGCAGAACCCGGGCACTGACACCGCCCAGATAGCGATAGAGGGGCAGCCCGAGGGCCTCGGCCGCCGCTCTGGCGACTGCAAGCGAAACACCCAGAATAGCGTTGGCTCCGAGCTTGCTCTTGTTCGAAGTGCCATCAAAGGCACACATGAACTCGTCAATTCCAACCTGGTCCAGGGCGTCCCACCCGGCCAGCTCGACGGCCAGCGTCTCGTTCACATTCTTGACCGCCGTAAGCACACCCTTGCCGCCAAAGCGCTTCTTGTCGCCGTCGCGCAGCTCCACCGCCTCATGAACACCCGTGGAGGCACCCGATGCAACGGCAGCCCGGCCTGCGGCACCTCCGGAGAGGACGACCTCGACCTCGACGGTCGGATTCGCCCTGGAATCGAGGATCTCACGCGCGAAGATGGCATCAATCAGAGTCGTCATCGTTTAGTTCTCCCATTGGGCAGGTATTCGTGGCTCGCCGCCGTTGACCTAGGGTCTCTTCAGGCCCAGCGACTGGTAGAGAAGGTCAAAGTTCATATTGTCGGCAAGGACGCGCTCAAAGCGCTCGATCTTCTTCTCCTGGTGGAAACGCGTGCGGCTCATGGTCTGCTCGGCGATCTGGACGGTGGTCATTGTGTCATGCTTGGACATCAGGATGGCCACACCGGCCTCTTCCGCGCGGTTAATGATCAGCGGGTTGGGACGCAGATTGCCTGTGAGAATCAGGCATTTGGTGGATGTCTCCAGCGCGGCAAGCTGGATGTCGGGACGGTCGCCACCGGTGACGACGGCCTTGTTGAGCTTGTGGCGGAAGTAGGAGAGGGCTGTGTCAACGCTCATGGCCCCGACCATGAGGTTCTCCACCAGTTCGCCGGCCAGGTCCGGGCGGCAGATGATCTCGCCCTGCAGCGCGTCGGCCAGTTCGCGAACCGAGACGGACGAGAATATGCGCTCCAGGGGTAGGGTGGCAAAGACGGGCACCTCTTTGCGAGCGAGGAAGGGTACCACCAGCTCCCGAACATAGTCCAGCCGGCTGCGCTCCACGCCGTTCAGGACCACACCCAGCATTCGCTCGCCCAGGCAGTCCTTGTCGGCGAGCAAGTCATCCAGGACCACGACGGGTGAGACGTCGTACTTGGCGACCACCAACACCTGGGCATCGACCAGTTCAGCGATCCGGTCCGCCGAAAGGCCGATCCCCAACCCCTGGTTGGTGCGGCTGCCACCCTCAAGGATAACAATGTCCTTGCCCCTGGAGACCTCGGCAAAGGCCTTCTTCACGATGGAGGCATAGTCCCTCTCCTCGCCGCGCAGAACCGCCTCCACGGCGGTGGAATCAAGCGCTATGGGCCAGATCGCCCCTGCAGGGTCGGACAGGCCAAGGATCTGCTGCATCGAGCTGGCCTCTTCGTCCACCACGCAATCGCCGATGCAGGTCTTGGTCGTGGACAGAGGGCGCATATAGCCAATCCTGTAGCCGTCCTTCTGGAAATGGCGGCCGAGCCCCACGCACAACGCAGTCTTGCCGGCGTACGGTGTCGTCGATGTGATGTACAGGGTGACCATTATTTGTTCTCCTTGAGCACGAATCTAAAGTCCACTGCTACAGCGCCTCTGCCTGCCTCGTGGACCATCAACGGGTTGATGTCCATTTCGACGATCTCTGGAAAGTCGGTTACCAGTTGGGACACGCGCAGGATGGCGTCGACGATTGCATCGAGGTCCGATGGCTTCTCGCCGCGCACCCCGCGCAGCAAGTGGTAGGAGCGGATCTCATCAATCATGTCCGTTGCCTCGGCCCGGGCGATCGGAGCGATGCGGAAGGTGACATCCTTCAACACTTCCACGTAGATTCCCCCCAGACCGAACATGAGCAGGGGGCCGAACTGCGGGTCACGATTCACTCCGATAATGACTTCTTTGCCCCTCGGCACCATTTCCTGGACCTGAACGCCCCAGATATCGGCATCGGGCATAAAGCGCTGGGCGCGATAGATCAGCAGGTCGAAGAGGTCGCGCAACTGCTCGGCATCGCGAACGTTGAGGCGAACGCCCCCGATGTCCGACTTGTGCAGGATGTCGGGCGAGGCTACTTTCATAACCACCGGGTAGCCGATCGTCCGCGCCGCCTCCACTGCCTCGTCAACCGTCTTGGCCAGCACAGAGCGCGGAATGGCGAAACCGTAGGCCTCCATGACCTCCCTCGCCTCAGCGTCGCCGAGGGAGAAGCGGCCTTCGCTGCGAACGCGGTCGAAGAGCTGCGTTACGCGGTCGCGGTCGACGGTAAAACGCTCGTACTTGGGCAGGGGTTGATTGCTGCTCTCCCAGTAGTCCGCCATCGCCTTCAGCGACCCAACAGCGCGTTCCGGAAACGAGTAGTTGGGGATGTGGTAGTTGTTGAGGATCTTGATGCCGGGTCCCACCCGTTCTTCGCCCATGAAGCAGGCCAGAATGGGCTTGTCAATCGTTCCTGACAGGCGGCCGATGACTTCGGCCGTCTGTTCGATCTGCGTGTAGACCTGCGGTGTCAGGATGACCAGCAGACCGTTGACATTGGGATCGGCGATGACCGTCTTGAGGGCATGCTCGTAACGGTCTGCCAGGGCATCGCCGATGACGTCGACCGGGTTGTAAACATTGGCGGCAGCGGGCAAGCCGGGGCGCAGTGTCTCGATGGTCTGAGGCGACAGGGCCGCGAGCTTCATTCCGGTCGTCTCCAGGGCATCGGTGGCCATAATGCCTGGTCCACCGGCGTTGGTGACGATGGCGATATTGCGCCCTTTCAGCGGTGGCTGGTAGGCGAAGGCAACGGAGTAGTCGAACAATTGCTCGATGGATGCGGCGCGCAGTACGCCAGTCTGCTGGAAGGCGGCGTGGTAGGCCTTCTCCGAGCCGGCCAGCGATCCCGTGTGGGACGACACAGCGCGTGATCCTGCCGCTGTGTTGCCGGACTTGACCGCTATGACGGGGGTCTTGCGAGTGATGCGTCGCGCTACGTCCATGAATTGCGCGCCGTTGCCTATCCCTTCCATGTAGGCGATGATCACGCGCGAATTCTCGTCTGTCTCCCAGGCTTGCAGCAAGTCGACTTCATTGACATCAGCCTTGTTGCCAAGGCTGACAAAGTGCGAGAAGCCGATGCTCTTGGCCAGCGCCCAGTCTAGAATGGCGGTGCACAGAGCGCCCGATTGTGACATGAAGGCGATGCTGCCTTTGGGGGGCATCCCGGCGCCAAAGGACGCGTTGAGCGGAGTGTGAGTACTGATCGTGCCCAGGCAGTTGGGCCCGACGATGCGCACCCCGTACTGCGCTGCGATGTCGAGGACCTGGCGTTCGAGCTTGATGCCCTCCATGCCGGACTCACGGAAGCCGGCGCTGATGATGATTGCCCCGTGAACGCCCTTCTTGCCGCACTCCTCGATAACCTGGGGAACGGCCCGGCTGGGTACGACGACGACAGCGAGGTCTACAGGGTCTGGAACATCGAGTACGGAGGGATAGCATTTGAGTCCCATGATCTCATCCGACTTGGGGTTAATCGGATAGACTCGCCCGGTGAAACCGTACTTGAGAACATTGTCAAGAACCCCGTATCCGAGTTTGCCCGGCTCTCGCGCGGCGCCGATGATGGCGACGGACTGGGGGGTGAAGAAGGCTTCCAACATGATCGTGCTCTCCATTTTCCCATAACGATGATGCTTCCTGCGCGGTGCGGCCTATGATACAGCGCCTGGGCAGGATCGGCAAAAGTGACCGGGCATGGCGCCGGTGCTCTACGTGTTGACGTACCTGATGAAGGCCGCTATGATGTAAACATCCAACGAGGTAGGATGTATGAGCGCTTCTCGTCGCAGCACGAACAAGCGATCAAGCCAGAAGACTGGACAGCCGCGAACGAGACGCTTCTTGCGCTCAGCCTGGGTCGTGGTCCTCGTACTGTCACTGGCCTCGATCGTCCTTGCTCTGCTGCAATCCAATGACTGGCTCACGACCTGGACGAGAGGGGTGAAAACGACCCTGTCCGGCGGCAGCAGCTCGACCCCTACTCCCACAGCCAGGCCGTCTCTCACTCCCCGGAGGATTTTGGCCACGCCTCAGCCGCGGGGACGGCGCGTTGGGATCGTGGCTGGCCATTCGGGGCCTGAGGGCGATCCTGGAGCCGTCTGTGACAGCGGCCTCCGGGAAGTTGACGTGAACCGTGCGGTCGCGCTGGCGGTGGTCTCAGCGCTGCGTTCCGAGGGTTACGATGTCGACCTGCTCGACGAGTTTGATGCCAGGCTTCATGGTTACCACGCAGATGCCCTGGTGGCAATACACTCAGATTCGTGTATCCCCACGGGACTCAGCGGGTTCAAAGTGGCTCGGGCCGCCGACAGCGCCATACCGGAGGCCGAGGACAGGCTGGTTCAATGTCTGTATCAGACCTACGAAAGTGCAACCGGTCTGGCTCCGCAGCTGTCGACGATCACCGAGGATATGGAGAACTACCATGCGTTCCGGGAGATAGAGTGGCAAACTCCTGGAGCGATCATAGAGCTGGGCTTCCTGCTGGCCGATGGCCACGTCCTGGCGAACGAAACCGACCGCATGGCCTACGGGATCACCAGCGGGGTACGCTGTTTCCTCGAAAACTAGCAGGAAGCCCCCGGGATTCGTGGCCTCCGGCGATACCCCTACGCTTCTGTGGTGCTCTCCCCTGGAGTCTTGCGGTTGCGAGTTCGCGGTGGCGGACTGAGCACGTAGCCAAAGCCGCGCACCGATTGCAGGTAGTTGGTGCTTTCATCGATCCAGCCCAGCTTGCGCCTGATCAGCCGGACATGCTTCTTGATCATTTCCCGTGCTTCGCCCTCCACCCCTGCGTAGCCCCAGATCTCACGCACCAGCTCGCGCTGGTCGACCACCCGGCCGGCATTGAGAGCCAGGTACAGCAACAGTCGAAACTGGATGGGGGGCAAAGGCACACGGCGTGCGGCAAAGACGACT
Organism: Anaerolineales bacterium UBA2200; assembly: GCA_002327925.1. Lineage (GTDB taxonomy): Bacteria > Chloroflexota > Anaerolineae > UBA2200 > UBA2200 > UBA2200. The sequence continues at coordinate 44,022 of DCVA01000026.1, read as the reverse complement.
TCTTTGCGGCTGGGATCGATAGTCAGGCGGCCAACGCGAATGAATTGATGGGCGGTTGGCTCGAACACTCCCTTGAGGCGAACTACCAGGGCCTCCAACCGGCGCAGGGTTTCCTCACCGCGCAGGGGAACCTGCGCGGGATCCTGGCTCAAGTGCTGAAAGTCGGTCGGGATGATGACTGGTTGCCATTCGTCTACCCTTAGCCCTCCCATCAGGGCTGGCGATTCCTTCTCGAGAATGCGGTGCTCGACAATGAGCACGTCCGGCCACTCCTCCGCCTCTTCCAGGATTCGTGCGGCCTCGAGTGCGTTGCTGGCAGTGGAGACTTGTGCTCCAGTAGCCTCCATACGCGCCCGGATCCTGTTCACCCATATGGATTGCGGGTTCACTATCAGAACATCCAACGAGCCATCCCCCAAACGAATCCCGCCGAGGCGGGAGAGTCAGAGGGAGACGATGGGTCGGCAAGGTCGCCCTCATGCAAGAATGATAGCAGCAATCGGCCCAATGTCAAGCGCTGGGGTCCCCGAATAGAGCCCTTTTGGTACCCAAAATAGCACCTAACTTCCTCTGCTTTCGTACCTCATTGGCGAAGTAGACAGAACAAGCTGTGATAGAATCGCGCGCTGAAGTTGGGGGCGCATGTGCGCCACGCCCGACCAAGGTCGGGAATAAGACGATAGTTGGAGGACGAGAACCATGACTGCCCATGAGGAACGATCGGTGGAAATCGAAGAGCCGCCCGGTACCATCGGTACTGGCGCATTAGTCGCCAGTACCCGCAAAGCAGCATCGCGCCGTGCTCCTTTGTGGCGAGATGTGCCTGATTCTGATTGGAACGATTGGCGGTGGCAGCTCCGCCACCGAATCAACACACCCGAACAGCTCAAGGACCTGATACAGATGACTCCCCAGGAAGAGGCGGGTGTGCGAACCACGTGTGAGCGCTTGCGAATGTCCATCACGCCTTACTTTGCGTCCCTGATGGATCCGCAGGATGCCTCTTGCCCTATTCGCCGTCAGGTCATACCCACGGCGGACGAGCTTGTGATTCAACCGGACGAGCTGCGCGACCCGCTGAGCGAAGAGGCGGATTCGCCCGTCCCCGGTCTGGTGCATCGCTACCCTGACCGCGTCCTGCTGCTGGTGACCGATCAGTGCGCGGCCTACTGCCGGCACTGCACCCGGCGTCGGCTGGTAGGGGTCAAGTCGGAGCGGATGCGGCCGGAGGAGATGCGGCGCGCGGTCCAGTACATTGCTCACCATCCTGAGGTCCGCGATGTGCTCATCTCTGGTGGCGACCCGCTTCTCTTGAGTGAGAGCGTGCTGGAGCCCCTGCTGAAGGGTCTGCGCAGCATCCCGCACGTGGAAATCATCCGTATCGGTACCCGGGTGCCCGTCTTCCTACCGCAACGTGTGACGCCAGAGCTGGTCAAAATGCTGTCCAAGTATCATCCCATCTTTATCAACATCCACTTCAACCACCCGCGGGAACTCACTCCCGAAACGGTCGAGGCCTGCGCGCGGCTGGCCAATGCCGGCATTCCGCTCGGCAGCCAGACTGTGTTGCTGCGCGGCATAAACGATTGCTCGCACATCATCAAGGATCTGATGCACGCCCTGCTGCGCGCTCGAGTTCGTCCATACTACCTCTATCAGTGCGACCTTTCACAGGGCATATCGCACTTTCGGACGTCAATTGCCAAGGGTCTTGAGATCATCGAGCATCTGCGGGGTCATACCAGTGGACTGGCCGTGCCGACGTTCGCTCTCGATGCACCCGGCGGTGCTGGAAAAGTGCCGATCATGCCTCAGTACCTGCTGACGATGTCGGACAAGACAGCCGTGGTACGGAACTATGCAGGTGCCATCAGTGCCTACCCCCTGGCGCATGACTATAAGGGTGACTGTCCACCGAACTGCCCCCACCATGGTCGACAGGACCTGGCTGAGGTTGGCGTTGCGGGATTGCTTGACGGAAACGGCGTGATCATGCAACCGTCCGCGGTGCGGCAGGGCGCGAGGCCGGAGCGAGCCGCGGACGCCTTGGACAAGGGGCACGAGGGGCAGACAATCAAGCTGACTGTCCCCCTGATTGGCGCGAGGGAGTCGGTATGCGTCCGCTCCGAGTAGCGCTGCTGTTCAATCTGAAGAAGAACGCTCCGCATTCGGCCTGTGAGCCGGCCGATTCGGCGGCTGAGCTGGATTCCGAGGACACTGCCCATGCGTTACAGGAAGCTCTCGAGGCGGGCGGACACGAGGTTATCCCGCTGGAAGGGGATACGAGCCTCTATACCAAGCTTCAGGGCATGCGTGATCGGATCGACATCGCCTTCAACATCTGTGAGGGCCACCGTGGAGACAGCCGCGAGTCGCAGGTGCCCGCGATCCTCGAGATGTTGGGCGTCCCCTACACTGCAGCCAGGGTGCTGGGCCATGCTCTGTCACTGGACAAGGCCATGGCCAAGCGTGTCTGGATGTCCTACGCGTTGCCTACCGCTGCCTTCCAGGTCTTTGCTGCGGCCGATGAGCCGTTGAACCAGGCCCTCTCCTTCCCTCTCTTCGCCAAGCCGCTGCGCGAAGGCACGGCCAAGGGCATCGACGCCGATTCTGTGTGCCAGAACGAAGCACAGTTGCGGCGCAGGGTAGCGCGGCTAATTGCCGACTATCAGCAACCGGCGCTCGTGGAGGCCTACCTGCCGGGACGTGAGTTCACAGTGGGCGTGCTGGGCAATCGCCTGGGCCCCGGTGAGAGCCCACTCTCCGAGCGCTATGGAGAGGACGGATTCCACGTCTTTCCGGTTCTGGAGATCGATACCAGCCCGCTCGACGCGTCGGAACACGGTGTCTACAGCAATCGAATCAAGTCCGACATGCCTATGAGCATCAACTACCACTGCCCGGCACGAATCGGCAGGGAGCTCGAGGACGAGTTCAGAAGGCTGGCTGTGGCTGCGTTTGTGGCCATTGAAGCGTTGGACGTTTCGCGCGTCGACTTTCGTCTGGATCAGGGCGGGCACCCGCACATCCTCGAAATCAACACCCTTCCGGGGATCAACCCGGCCATCAGCGACCTTTGCATCATGGCCCGGGCGGGTGGAATGGCTTATGAGGAGCTGGTAAACGACATCTTGGGCCTGGCCGCAAGGCGTTACGGGCTGGATCGGTAAGCAGCAGGAAACGGGAATTCCTGCAAGTTCCCGCAGCGCACAGCGCTGTGGCTGTCTGGAGGAGAAGGATGGATTCGGAATACGAATGCATGGAGTGCGGATTTCTGCACGAAGGCGGAAAGCCTCCACGCCGGTGCCCGGACTGCGGGGCCGAGGGTGCCTGGGAAAAGGTCGAGTACGTCGATGATTGGGATGACAACGAGCTCGATGAAGAGACGAACGAGGCGGAAGAAGCTGAGGAGGTGTAGGCTTCGTTTCCGCACCGATGGAGCATGATCTGGTCCAATCTAGGGCCGTCGCCTGACGGCCCTTTTTGTGTGCCTGGATCGTCCCTGAACGATTCGCGCGACACGACCGGCTTGTGAGACAGGAGCGCTCCACGTCAGGGGAGCGCGGAAGGGAATTGACCCTTCAGTGGAGTGGTACTATACTGGTTCGACCCGCCCTGGTGCGGCCCATGAAAATAACGAGTGGAGAAACCCAAATTGGCCATTATCGTGAAGACACGTGAAGAGATCGCGGCGATGCGCGAGGCGGGACGGATAACCGCAATGGCGTTGGATGCGGTACGCCATGCGATACGAGCGGGTATCACCACGAAGGAGCTTGACCTTATTGCTGAAGAGGTGATCCGGGCTCACGACGCGACGCCGGCATTCCTTCACTATCCGAATCCAAGCTATGAGGACGCCCCCTACCCGGCGACAATTACCGTGAGCATCAATGAAGAACTGGTGCATGGAATTCCCGGCCGACGTCGCCTCGCCAACGGTGACGTTGTGAGCATCGACTGCGGCTGTACGTATCGGGGTTTCGTTGGCGACTCTGCCTTTTCTGTGGGTGTGGGCACTCTGACTCCCGAGGCGCACCGACTCCTGCGCGTTACGGAGGAAGCGCTTGCAGAGGCAATTGCCGCATCTCGAGCGGGAAACCGGCTTGGCGACGTGTCATACGCCGTTCAACGGCATGCAGAAGATAACGGTTTCAACGTTGTCCGGGAGTACACTGGTCATGGCGTTGGCCGCGAGATGCACGAAGAGCCCCTCGTGCCGAACTGGGGCAAGCCGCACACGGGATTGGTTCTGCGCCCTGGCATGACCTATGCGCCGGAGCCAATGCTTATGGCTGGCAGCCCGGCGGTCCATGTCAAGCGCGATCTCTGGACGGTTGTCACGCGCGACCGCAGCCTGTGTGCTCACTTTGAGCATACGATCGCGGTCACAGACGGCGAGGCCGAGATTCTCACCGCACTCTAGCGGCTTGCCTCCCCCGTGATGGTCGAGTTCCCTGGTGATCGGGCGCTCGCTCCGCACCTTGACTCTGCAGGACGATTCGGTCAAACATGCACAACGCAAACTCGGACAAGAAGCCCCTTCTCTCATCGCTGATTCACAACGGGATCCTGATACCCCCGCTGCCCCAGGCCTACGGGCTGGTGCTGGCAGTGCGCGGCAGGGATCTGGCCTTGAACCCCAAGCAGGAAGAGATGGTGATGGCCTGGGCGCGGAAACAGGGCACGCCCTATGTTGAAGACGCCGTGTTTGTGCGCAACTTTATGCAGGACCTCAGCACTGCGCTGGGCTTTGCTCCCCGTCTTTCGCTGGAGGAGGTGGATTTCTCCCCTGCCGTGCGGCTTGTGGAGGCAGAACGGGCTGCGAGGGACAGTCTGACTCAGGAGCAGCGCAAGGCGCGTGCGGCGGAGCGCAAGACGCAGCGGGAGGCGCTGAAGGAACGCTTCGGCTACGCAATGGTCAACGGCGAGCGGAGCGAGCTCGGGACGTACATGACCGAACCGAGCGGGATCTTTATGGGCCGCGGCAAGCACCCGCTGCGTGGTCGATGGAAAGATGGCGCACGCCAGTGCGATGTGACGCTGAACCTGAGCCCCGATGCGCCGCGGCCTCCGGGAGACTGGCGCGAGATCGTGTGGCAGCCCGACGGCCTGTGGGTTGCCCGTTGGAAGGACGTGCTGTCCGACAAGACCAAGTACATCTGGTTGGCCGACACGGCCTCCGCCAAACAGCAGCGCGAGGCACACAAATTCGACAAGGCGTCTGAGTTGAGGAGGCGCCTTGCGCAGGTGCGGGACCACATAAACCAGGGCCTGAGCGATCCCGATCCCAAGCGTCGCCGCATTGCAACAGCGGTCTACCTGATTGACGTGCTCGGGCTGCGGGTGGGTGATGAGAAGGATCCCGACGAAGCGGACACGGTTGGCGCCACGACCCTGCGCCCGGAGCACGTGACGCTACGCGCGGATGGAGTCGCCGAGTTCCGTTTTCTGGGCAAGGACTCGGTGCTGTGGGACAAGGAACTCGACCTCCCTGAGGCGTTGCAGCGAAATCTCAGCGACCTGATCCAGAACGCTCGCCCGCCGCGCGTCGCCGACCCCTCGAAGCGCCACCCCACGCGCGACAGACCCCAGCTCTTTCCCGGGGTCAGCAGCCATGATGTGAATGCGTTCCTTGGTGAGGTGCTGCCGGGACTGACGGCCAAGGTATTCCGCACCCACCACGCGACGGAGCGCGTCGAGCAGAGCCTTGCCAGCTCGGGCGTGTCGTCGGAGGATCCCGAGTACCGCAAGTGGCAGGCGACCACACTGGCCAACGTCGAAGCGGCTGCATTCTGCAACCACACTCGCAAAGCATCCGAAGGCTGGCGCGCGCGCAAGGAGAAGCTTCTGGAGCGGCAGCGTGCAGGGGAAGAAAAGCTGGCACGCTATCGCGGCGAGGTCGCTGAGCTGAAAGCGGCCCTGGCATCACTGCGACGGGAAGTGCGCGATGTGCGCAAAAATACTGCCGATGACAGGCAGGGTCACAGGCAAGCGGTCAGGTTGCAGAAGAAGGCAGCCGTCGTCGAGCGCAAGCTGGATGGGGCGCAGCAGCGCCTTGACCGCCAGCAGCAGTCCCTTGGCAAACTAAAAGCGCAGGCCGTGGTGGCAGGAAAGAGCAAGAGCTGGAACCTGACCACCAGTCTCAAGTCGTACATTGATCCACGGGTGTTCCATCGCTGGGGCAGGGAGGTGGACTATGACGTTCTTGGTCGCTATTACTCCACCACCCTGCAGCGCAAGTTCTCGTGGGTGCGTCAGGGCGACGAGCCAGAGGATGAGTCCGTCCGGGAAAGGTTGTCCGGGGCGGCCTGATGCCAGAGTAACGCACGCGGGATGGGTGAGTAGGCAAGATGAACCTCAAGTACCTGGAAACGCTCGAACTGGACAAGATTCTGAACAGGCTGGCCGAACACAGCGCCTTTTCGGCCGGGCGCGAGCTTGCCCTTGCCCTGCGACCCTCGACTGACGCTGACCAGGTTCGCCTCTGGCAGGCGGAGACCAACGAGGCCAAGTCGCTGCTCTCGGTGCTGCCGGGAATCACGCTGGGCGGGGCCAGGGACGTTAGGCCATTGCTGAAGAGCGCCGAAATCAACGCCCTGCTCGATCCTCAGGGTTTGCTGGACATTCACGCGACGCTCGTCAGTGCCAGGACGCTCAAGCGCTCTATCCCGACTGCAGGAGCCCGCAGCCAGGTAACGGCCGCCGGCGCAAAGGTCTGCGTCTGCCCAACTCTGGGCGAGGTGGCGCAGCGGATAGCCGAGTGCCCAAAACTGGTGGCCGAGATAGAGCGCTGTGTCAGCAGTCAGGGAGAAGTAGTGGACAGTGCCAGCCCGGCCCTGTCGCGGATTCGACGACAACTGGCCGCGGCACGCGACCGTGTCCTGGAGAGGCTGAGCCGCCTGCTGACGTCTTCAGACAGTGCGGGATACCTGCAAGAGGCGCTGATCACACAGCGAGGGGGCCGCTACGTTGTGCCGATCAAGGCCGAGTTCAAGGGGCGAGTGCAGGGGATCGTGCACGACCAGTCCGCGAGCGGGGCAACACTGTTCATCGAGCCCCTGGCCATCGTAGAGTTGGGGAACCAGTGGCGAGAGTTGCAGCTGGAAGAGCAACGCGAAGTCGAGCGCATTCTACGGGAACTGACCGCCCTGGTGGCCGGTCACGTTGTAGAGATACGCTCCACCGTCGAAGCACTGGCCCAGCTTGATCTGGCCTTCGCCAAGGCCCAGTACGCCTTTGCCCTGAAGGCCAGCGAGCCGGCACTGCTGCCCGCCAGCGGCAAACAGTATCTGCGCCTGATCCGCGCGCGGCATCCTCTCCTGGCATCCGACTCGGTGGTGCCTATCGATGTTGAATTGGGGGGCGATTTTTCGATTCTGGTGGTCACTGGCCCGAATACCGGCGGCAAGACCGTGGCGCTCAAGACCGTCGGCCTCCTCGCCGTGATGGCACAGTGCGGCCTGCAGATACCGGCCATGGAAGGCTCTGGCGTACGCGTCTTCCAGGGCGTCTACGCCGACATCGGAGACGAGCAGAGCATCGAGCAGAGCCTGTCCACGTTTTCCTCTCACATAGGCAACATCATCACCATCCTGGCCGAGGCGGATGAAGGTTCGCTGGTCCTGCTGGATGAGCTGGGGGCCGGGACTGATCCGACGGAAGGATCGGCTCTCGCCCGCGCTATTCTCAGCCAGCTCCTGTTGCGCAAGATTCCGGCTATGGCCACGACCCACTACGCCGAGCTCAAGCTCTATGCCCAGGCCACACCCGGCGTGGAGAACGCGGCGGTGGAGTTCGACGTGGCCACCCTGTCGCCAACCTACAGATTGACGGTCGGCCTGCCGGGGCGGAGTAACGCTTTTGCCATTGCCAGGCGCCTGGGGCTGCCACAAACGATTATCGATCAGGCCCAGGGACTTATCTCCAGTGAGGACCTGGAGGCGGACCGCCTGCTTGAGCGAGTACGTCAGTCGCGGCATGAGCTGGGCAGGGCGACCAGCGCCGCCCAGACTGCGCTCTCCGCTGCCCGCGAGAAGGACAAAGAGGCTCGGCGGCTGGTGCGGGAGACGGAGCGTGAACGCAACGAGCTTCTGGTGGAGGCTCGCTCTCAGCTTGAGGAAGTCACTGAGGAGCTGGCGCGCGTCAGAAAGGTCATCGAGCACAAAGGGCAGTCGAAAGAATGGCTTGATGAAGCGCACAGGAGCCTGCAACGACTGGAAGAGAAGCAAAAGACCCTGGAGCCACCACCTGTCTCCGCCAGGGTTGCCACAGCCAGCGCGCGTGAGCAATTGGCTAACGGCGACACAGTCTGGGTAGCCAGCCTTGGCCAGATCGGTCAGGTGGTGCAGGTGCTCGATGCGGAGGCTGAGGTCCAGATCGGGCTGTTCCGCGCCAAAATACCCCTCCTGCAACTGGAGAAGCGGCCGGCAGCGGCGCTTCCGCCTCTGCCCAGCCGAGTCCACGTGTCCCTGGCGCCCCGTCCGTTACCCAGTCTCGAGTTACACCTGCGAGGGCAGCGTGTCGAAGATATCCTGCCTCGTCTGAACAAGCACCTCGACGATGCCTACCTGGCCGGCCTGCCATTTGTGCGAATTGTGCACGGCAAGGGTACAGGCACTTTGCGCCAGGTGGTGCGTGAGACACTGGCAGAGCATCCGCTGGTGGTTTCGTTCCGACCGGGAGAGCTCAACGAGGGCGGAGAAGGTGTGACAGTCGCCAAATTGGCGCCGCGCTCCGCTGAGTGAGGGAAGATCTCCTCCGTCCGGCCAACTGGCCATCGCCACTGCTGGCGATGGTCGATGCAAGACAACTGCAGACAACATGGTACAGGTGTCTTGACAGTGCCGGTGCTGGCGGTGTATAATCTGAACAGGTAGCCGCTGAGCCCCGTGGAAGGGCCTCGGAGGCTGGCTGCTGTCGGTTTTCGGCACTTGCTATCGCCTTCAGGCAGTTGCGTGTGAATCAGAATCACCGCTCTGGTACGCAGCAGGTCATTGGAGGACGGATGAGCGACTCTGACACTGAAGTCAAGATGTTGATCGAGCGCATCACGCACCAGGTCCTGGAACAGTTGGACCACCGAACCCCCGAGCAGGCCTGCGCGGTTGTCCAGGGTGGCGCCTGTGCTGGCTGCAAACTCTGCATCGAGAAGTGCCCCGACCTGGTGGGCAAGATCGTCGAAGCTGGTGCCGCTCGCGTGGAGGCTGTGCCGGGCATCAAGAGCGTTCCCCTTGGCGTCGCTCAGTACATAGACCACACCCTTCTCAAGCCCGACGCTACCCCCGAGGAAATTGCCTATCTTTGTACCGAGGCCCGGCAGTACCATTTTGCCAGCGTCTGCGTGAACCCCAGTAATGTAAGGACCTGCTCCGAGCTCTTACGCGGCACGGGTGTGGCCGTATGCAGCGTTGTTGGCTTTCCCTTTGGCGCCACGCTCCCAGAGGTCAAGGCCTATGAGACGGAACGCGTGATCTGGGATGGGGCCAGCGAGATCGACATGGTGATCCTTGTGGGAGCCCTCAAGGGCGGGGATCACACCCTCGTCCAGCGTGATATCGAGGCGGTGGTGCACGTTGCGCACCGCAACCGGGCGCTGGTAAAAGTGATCATCGAGGCAGCCTTTTTGACAGATGACCAGAAGGTGAAAGCCTGTCTCCTGGCCAGGGCTGCCGGGGCCGATATGGTCAAAACATCTACCGGCTATGGCCCCGGAGGCGCGACTCTCCACGATGTAGAGTTGATGCGGCGCACCGTGGGGGCAGAAATGGGCGTAAAGGCCGCGGGCGGCGTACGCGACTATGACACTTTCAAGAAGATGATAGCCGCGGGAGCCACGCGGATTGGCGCCAGCGCAAGCATCAAGATCCTTCAGCAAGCCGTTTCAGCATAGCAGGGCGGAAGACACGATGTTCATCGGCAAAGTGGTTGGCACGGTGGTGGCCACGCGACGAGAGGCTCGCTTTCAGGGGCTGACGCTTCTGCTGGTCCGGCGTGTTGACGTGGACATGACTGAGCCGGGCGGGGTGGCACTGGCGGTCGATACAGTCGGCAGCGGAGTGGGTGAGTACGTGCTCTACGCCACGGGCAGTTCTGCACGCCAGACGGAGCAGACTGCCAAGCGACCGGTGGATGCGGTGATCATGGCGATTATTGACCGCTGGGATATCGGAAACCAGCTCGTATTTCACAAGTCGTACCAGGCCGGGGCTGATTCAGCGCCCTGATGTAGCCCGAGGGGGCAACGGCCTGACCACGCAGGTTACGGAGAGAGATGCAGCTCGCAAAGGTCGTCGGGACGGTGGTGGCCACGCAGAAGAACGAGGTTCTGCGGGGAGTCAAGTTGGTGATTGTGCAGCCCTTGTTGCCCGACGGAAGACTCAAAGGGCGACCCGTGGTCGCCGTGGACGGGACCGGTCAGGCAGGCATGGAGGAGCTCGTCTTCCTCATCGCCGGACGCGAAGGTGCTCTGGTGCTGGAGAGGAGCTTTGCCCCGGTCGATATGGGTATCGTAGGCATTGTCGAGGACCTTTATGTGGTCCAAGAGGCCATACCCGCGCCGCCGAAGGCGAGGAGTTAGGCAGTGTACTTCGGAAAGGTCATCGGCAATGTGGTTTCGATCATCAAGCACAAGGACTATACGGGCCTCAAGCTGCTGCTGGTGCAACCTGTGTTTCCGGACGGAAGTGCCTGGCAGGACCCGCTGATCTGCATCGACGTCGTTGACTCGGGCATTGGCGATACAGTGCTCTATCTGGACGAGGGCAACTCGGCCCGGCAGTTGCTGGGCCTGGAACCGGACGGTCCTGTGCGGCCGGTGATCGTGGGCGTGTTGGATGAGATATGCTGGAAGGATGTGGATGGCAACGTGATTCAGCGCTTCCCCGCGCAAGAATCTGGACTGTAATTGACGGATTTGTCGATTCTGGGGAATTGGGCTATCATCGGAGATGCATGTGGCAGTTAGCTCTGCGCTGGGCTCTTGCCGCCCGAGGCAGTCGAAGCCGGCCTGGCCGGCAGCCTCAAACCCCAGGAGTGGCGAGGGATCGGCGCGTCGGCCGCGTGCGCGAATGGCAGAGTTCCTGCTTGACCTTCACTGATCCAGTTGCTGTTGTCATACTTACTTGCGAAGGAGCATCGGTATGATCATTGCTAGGGTTGTTGGCTCGGCAGTTGCAACAGTCAAAGCTGGGAAACTGAGTGGTTTCAAGCTCCTCATCGTTCAGGAAGTCACAGCCAACAACAAGCCCCTGGCGGATCGCGCTCCCTTTGTGGCCGTCGATACAGTCGGGGCCGGCGAGGGCGAGCTGGTGTTCGTCATTACTGGCAGTAGCGCCCGCTACACAGATGTCACCGAAAACGTGCCTGTTGACGCAGCTATCGTCGCCATCGTCGATTCGCTCGAGGTTGATGGCGAAACCAGCTTCCGCAAGGCCTGATGGGAGGGGCGTTTTGAACGACGCGCTGGGAATGATTGAGACCAGAGGCCTGATTGGCGCCATTGAGGCGGCGGATGCCATGCTCAAATCCGCCAATGTGTCGCTGGTCGGCAAGGGTCTGATCGGCGGCGGCTACGTTACCGTGATGATCCGTGGCGATGTGGCCGCAGTCAAGGCGGCTACCGATGCGGGTGCGGCGGCAGCACAGAGGCTGGAGGAGCTCATCTCTGTGCATGTCATTCCCCGTCCTTACGATGATGTCGAGATTATCCTGCCTCAGACCGCCCAGACCGACTCGACCGCAGAACCCGAACTCACGCCTCAACCGCTCGGTCGCTCCCCGGCAGGGCTTGTTCGAGCGGTGGGCAAAAAGAACCTGCGGCGCAAAAAGAAGCGCGACGTGGCCCAGGTAAGAATCACCGGCGCGCCGGGCGCGTCCGAGGTCGATTCCCAGATTCCTTCAGTCTTCCCTGCGCCCCCTGCGCCGAAGGTGAAGCCCGGCGGCGAAAGCCCTGTCCTTGGTTCGTCCGTTAGTCCTGACAAGACACTGCCCGGAGCTGCCAGCAAACCCAAGCCAAAGGCACCCGCGCGTTCGGCGGCCGCCCGGGCCGTCAAGAGCAAGGGCGGAAGGCCCAAGTCCAAATCGTGAAACAAGCATTCTCGTGGGCATGGCTTGAAGCTGCCTGCCTCCTGAGTGTCGGGCAACTATCGATGGAATGGTGAGGTAACCAAAAAGCGTATCATGTCTTCTTGTGAACTGGTCAGCGTCGGAATCGACGTTGGGACGACAACTACACAGATCGTTTTTTCCAAGCTAACGGTTGCTGAGACTGGCTCCGGGGGGACTAACCCCCAGGCGCGGTATGGTCCGCCCAGAAAAGCGCGGGCTGAAGTAGCCCGAAAGGAGGTGGTGTACAGGAGCCCGATCCACTTTACGCCGTTCGATGGTAATGGTAGGGTCGACGTGGAGGCCCTCAAAGTTCTTCTGCATACCGACTATGCAGAGGCTGGCTATGAGCCTTCGCAGGTGAACACGGGAGCGGTCATCATCACAGGGGAGGCCTCCAAGACGCACAACTCCAAGCGCGTCCTGGACGTGATCGCCCCTCTGGCGGGTGACTTTGTGGTCACGGTTGCGGGGCCCAGTCTCGAAGCCCATCTTGCAGGACGAGGTTCGGGAGCGGCCGGTTGGGCCGCCCGTGAGTATACCTGGGCCACCAACGTCGACATAGGCGGGGGCACGACCAATATTGCCGTGTTCCGACAGAACGACTTTCTCAACTCGGTTGTCCTGTCTGTCGGTGGCCGGCATATTCAGGTCGACGGGTCGACGGGTCGCGTGCGCAAGATCACGCCCAGCGGCAAGAAGATCTTGAAGCATCTGGGGATCAAGCTGGCCGTGGGCGATCAGGCTGAGCTGGCGACCCTGTGGCGCTTTGCCGAGCAGATGGCCGACTTGATCGTAGAAGCTCTGGAAGCCAAAGCCAGTCCATTGGCCGAGCAACTGCTGGAGACTCCGCCGTTGCGCGAGCCGGTCACGGACATGGCGATCTTTATCTCCGGTGGCGTCGCCAACTTTTACTACGACGAGCATCCGGTGGGTACCCTGGCCGATGTGGCCATCTACGATGACGTCGGACCTTTGCTGGGTGCGGCGCTGCGCAAGCACCCCCGCCTGGCCAAGATGCACCTACTGAGGCCAACAGAGACGGAACGTGCCACGGTGATGGGCGCAAGCCACGAGACCATTACCCTCAGCGGTATGACCATCTGGGTGGCGCCGGAAAAACTGCCGATGAGAAACATCCCGGTGGTGCGCACCCAGTGGGATGGGCAAAGGCCCACCCAGGAGGGCTTTGTGCAGGCGGTTGTGGATGGCTACAGGCGCTGGGACCTGAATCCGGGCAAGGATCCCGCCGCACTGGCTCTCGACACGAGTTCGGTTGAGACGTACGAGGATTTGAAGCAGGTGGCTCAGTGGATCGTCGATTTTGAACTGGAGAGGGTGCCCCATCGGCTGCCTGTGATTCTGGTGATGGAACGGGACCTCGGCAAGGCCCTGGGGCAGGCAGTGAAGTCCGGACTGCCGAAGCACGACGTGTTGTCCATTGATGAAGTGTCGCTGAGTGAAGGCGACTACATCGACATTGGTAGGTCTATGTTGGGCGATCGCTTGGTGTCCCTGTCGGTGAAAACCCTCATGTTCACCAAGTAACGAATAAGGAGGAAAGATGCTATTCCGCACCAAGTTGTTCGGTAAGACGTACGAGTTCAAGGACGTGAAGGAAGTGCTCGCCAAGGCGAACGAGCGCAAGTCCGGTGATGAAGGTGCCGGCGTTGCCGCGAAATCCGCCGAAGAGCGTGTCGCGGCCAAGGTAGTGCTGGCCGAGATGCCCATGTGGGTCTTGCGTGCTAATCCGGTGGTCCCGTACGAGGACGACGAGGTTACCCGTGTGATTGATGACGACCTTGACGCGGCCGCCTACGCCAAGGTCAAGGACTGGACCGTTGGCGAACTCAGGGCGTGGATCCTGGATGAGAAGACGACGACAGAGCAAATCCAAGCCATCAGTCCAGGCCTGACCGGTGAGATGTCGGCTGCGGTGGCCAAGCTGTGCACCAACTTGGATCTGATCCTGGGTGCCAAGAAGATTCCGTGTGTGGTCAAGAACACCTGCACCTGCGGGCTGCCCGGCAGGCTTTCTGCCCGTCTGCAGCCCAACCATCCCACGGATAACGTTGATGCCATCCGCGCCGAGATCTACGAAGGCATGGCCTATGTCCAAGGCGATCAGGTATGGGGCATCAACCCCTCCATCGACACGGTGGAGAACCTGATGAAGCTCTACGACATGATGTGGGACATCAAGCAGAAGTGGAACGTCCCGGCTGGCATCTGCAATCTGGGCCATGTCAGCACCCAGATGGAGTGCATGAAGAAGGGGGCTCCTGTTGGACAGGTCTTCCAGAGCATCTGCGGCACAGAGGGTGGGCTCAAGTCCTTTGGTGTTACAGTCGCCATGCTGGATGAGGCCTACGAACTCGGCAAGAAGCACTGCTACGCTGGCCCGAACTTTATGTACTTCGAGACCGGCGAAGGCACAGAGCTGTCTGCCTACTCTCACAACGGTGCAGACCAACTGACCCTGGAAGCACGAAAGCACGGCCTGGCGCGACGGTACAAGCCGATGGGGGTCAACAGCGTGGTCGGTTTCATCGGCCCCGAATATCTGTATGACGGCATGGAGATCATCCGAGCCGGCCTGGAGGACCATTTCTGCGGCAAGTTGATGGGCATCCCGCTGGGTCTGGACAACTGCTATACCAACCACGTGCGCGCCGATCAGAACACTATCGAGCTGATGATGGCTGCAGACGTGGCCGCTGGCTGCAACTACCATATGTCCGTGCCGCTTGGGGATGACGTTATGCTGAGCTACCAGTGCGCCAGCTATCACGATACTCCGAGCTGCTGGTACACGTTTGGCTTGCGTCCTGCTCCCGAGTATGAGAAGTGGGCCGAGGACCTTGGACTCATGAAGGATGGCAAGCTGACAGATAAGGCCGGTGATGCTTCGTTCTTCCTCAAGCGCTAGGGAAGCCACGCTAACAGGGAGAGGTTGACCCCAGCGGCGACGGCTCTTATGCCGTCAGCGCAGAGGGCACCAGACTGACCAATTAAAGGAGAGATACAATGGCAGAGGCATATCAGGGAAAGCAGAAGATTGCCGATATCGAGGCTCGACGCAAAGCGTCCGCCGGTTTCACTCTTGAACTCCCAGACGTCACAACGCCTGAGATGCGCACCGAGCCGCTGGTTAAGAACCCGGCGGAAAAAGAGGGGCTCAAGGCGCTGATCGCCTCCACTCCCTTCCGAATCGGCGTCGGCCGCGATGGCCCGCGACCGAAGCTGCGCACTGTCTTCCAGATGCGTGCGGACCACGCCGCGACGCAGGACTCGCTGAACCATATCCTGACACCCGAGACGATCAAGAAGATGGGACTGATCGATCTGGGGGAGACAGAGACTCAAGGCGTCCTCGAGACCTACCTGCGCCGGCCTGACCTGGGACGCAAGCTCAGCGCTGAGGCCAAGGCGGCCGTCAAGGAAAAGTGTAAGAAGAACCCGACCGTGCAGATCATAGTCAGCAATGGGCTGAGCGGCTTTGCGATTGAGCGTTACGCGGGTGATGTGCTCAAGGCCATGACGGACGGTTTGAAGGCCGCCAATATCGACGTCGGCACTCCCATCTACGTCAATCGCGGTCGCGTGGGTCTGCTTAACGAGGTTGGGGAGCTCCTCAACGCGGAAGTGTCGGTCATCCTGATCGGCGAGCGCCCCGGCCTGATCATTAGCGACGCCCTGAGCTTCTATGGCGGCTACAAGCAGCGCTGGGAGCCACTTACTACAGACGCCAACCGCGACAACATCTGCATGATTTCCAAGCAGGGTAAGGACCCGCTGGAGGCGGCAGCCGAGGCGGTTGGGCTGATCAAGGACTATCTCAAGTACAAGACCAGCGGTGTAGCTCTGGCAGAGGCCAAGCGAGCCGCCTAGCGTGTTGAGACGCCCGTCCCGCTCGCCAGAGGCGGCGATGCACGACGCGGCTGGCGACGAAGCGGTGGCACTTCGCTTCATGAGGACAGGGCAGGATCGTGGTCATTGTCTGCCCCGGGGGTCAGGTGACTCCGGCCCCCGGGGCGACCGAATGCCGCTACGTGCGTCTCGCTGACGGCGAGGCGTACCAGACTCTGCGAATTCGTAACGAAGGAGGAACGGAGCATGACTTGCGTGACAACTGAGGTTCTGCACACCCTAAAGCCCGAAGTACTGGCAATGCGGCTCATCCCGAATGTGCACCCCGCCATGGCTGAGCAATTCGGGCTTTTGCCTACCGAGAAGAGCATTGCCATGATCACCGCCACCATCGATGATCCGCTCTACATCGGCGGCGATGAGGCGACCAAGCAGGCTGACGTACGGGTGGCTTATTGCCATTCGCATTATGCGGGTGGTAGCTACCCGTCCGGACCGCTGTCCGGCGAGGCGCTCCTGGTCCTGGCCGCCCCGAACCCGGCAGAGGCTACTGCTGGCCTCAACGCCGTGTGTGCGGTTCTGGATGACATGCGCTACGGGACGGTAGAGTTGGTTCAGCCCAAAGGTCTGCTGGCATGGCTGGCGTACACAATCGCGGCCCCGGGCAGCTACCTGATGGAAGGCGCCAACGCGCAGCCGGGACAGGCTATTGCCTATCTGGCGGCCCCGCCACTGGAAGGCGTCTATGCCATCGAGCGGGCGCTCAAGTCAGCGGATGTGCAGTTCGGCGCGTTCACGAAGCCGCCGAGCGAGACCAACTACTGTGGTGCGCTGCTTGTAGGTACCCAGAGCGCTTGCCGGGCGGCCTGCCGGGCCTTTGAAGAGGCAGTGGTCGCCGTGGCCTCGGCACCGACCGCGTTCCAGTAGAACGTCCCTGAGCTGGATATCAATAGCTTGCCAAACGCTTCGGCAAGACGCTGGAGCGCAGGTATGGCGTTGACAAGGAGGTAGTATATGCCTGAAGAGTTCGACCTTGACTTGAGGTCTACTCAGGAAGCACGCAGCCTGGTGAGACGGTGCGACGAGGCCCAGAAGGTCTTTGCGCGTTTCAACCAGTACCAGGTCGACACAGTGGTGGCAGCGATGGCTGAGGCTGGCTTCCGTGCCGCCGAGCGGCTGGGCCAGATGGCTCACGAGGAGACCAAGCTGGGCGTGCCCAACCACAAGACGATCAAGAACCAATTCGCGTCGCGGGATGTCTGGGAATACATCAAGGACATCAAGACCGTGGGCGTGATCGGGCGCGATGATGCCCGTCGAGTGGTGGAAATCGCGTGGCCCTTCGGGGTAATTGCCGCCCTGGTGCCCGTGACCAACCCCACGTCGACCGTGCTGTTCAAGGCCATCAGCGCGCTCAAGGCGCGGAATGGAATTGTGTTCTCTCCTCACCCGAGCGCGGCCAAGTGCACGGCCGAAGCAGCGCGCATCATGGCCGAAGCCTCTGTGGCCGCAGGGGCTCCCCCGGGTCTGGTCGGCTGCCTGACGCAGAGCAGCCTGGCCGGTACGCAGGAGATGATGAAGCAGAAGGCGGTGCACCTCATTCTGGCCACGGGTGGCGAGAGCATGGTGCATTTTGCCTATAGCCTCGGCAAGGCGGCCATCGGAGTGGGGCCGGGCAACGTGCCAGTCTATGTGGACCGCAGCGCGGACGTTGCCAAGGCTGCTCGGGACATCGTCAATGGAGCGTCTTTCGACTGGGGTGTGGTCTGCTCTCACGAGGGTGCTGTGGTGGTCGATGCACCCGTTGCGGCGCAGATGGCCCAGGAGCTGGAGCGCAACGGCGCCTTCTTCCTGGATGATACGCAGATTGCTCTGCTCGGCAAGGCCATGCTCAAGCCGGACGGAATGATGCAGGCGGACTTTGTGGGACGTTCACCGCAGCAGCTGGCCAAACTGGTTGGCATCACTGTGCCAGATGACGCTCGTGTGCTGATGGCGCGGCTGGCTGAAGTGGGGCCGCAGGCGCCTCTTTCGCGCGAAAAGCTGAGTCCGGTGGTGGCTTTCTACTCCGAGGATGGCTGGCGGCGTGGCTGCGAGCGCTGCATTGAGATCCTGAACTTTGGCGGACTTGGACACACGATGGGCCTGCACTGCCGGAATGAGGATATCATCATAGAGTTCGGCCTGGAAAAACCCGCTTCGCGAATCACTGTGAACACCACGACGCTGGGCGGCGCAATTGGCTACACCAGTGGCCTCCCGCCATCGCTGGTGCTGGGCACGGGTGGTATGGGTGGCGGCATCACCAGTGACAACATAACGGTCAGGCACCTGATGAACGTCAAGCGTCTGGCTTATGAGATCCACGGCTTTGACCCGCCCAAAGCTGTTGCTGTGGCAAAGCCACCTGCTGCGGCCGCACCGCCCAAGCCGGAGACCGACATGGAGGCTCTGGTGCGCAAGGTAGTAGAAGAGGTTCTCTCGCGCAAGAGTTAGAACTATAACGTCGTACGCGGCCACCGCTGACTGACGTTGTGATCCAATGAGGAGGACAGTAATGGCTGAAGGAACAATTGCACTGGGTATGATCGAGACCAAAGGCTTGATTGCGGCAGTTGAGGCTGCGGATGCCATGGTCAAGGCGGCGAACGTCAAGCTCATCGGCCAGGAGCGCATCGGCTCCGGCTTTGTCACCGTGATGGTGCGCGGTGATGTGGGCGCTGTCAAGGCCGCCACCGACGCGGGCGCGGCCGCAGCTCAGCGCGTAGGCGAGTTGGTTGCCGTGCACGTGATTCCGCGCCCTCACGGCGACACGGAGCTGATCCTGCCGAAGCCGGCCGTGGTGAAGGAAGTCAAGGGCAAGTAAGCGAGCCTGCGAAGCCCGCCCGGCAAGAGACCGGGTTGGCCAGTGAGCCAATGAACCTGTCACGGCCGGAATCTCCCGGCTGTGGGTTCCACTACAGCGGTGCGCGATGTGGTTCCATCACGGCGTGAGCTGCTGAGGAGCTGCATTCGGCACGAAGAGGAGGTGAATGAAGCGATCATCTTGCGGTTTGTCTGAACGAGCAGTTGGTAGCTGCTTGGCGGGTGGATGCCCGCCGGCGGCCCGGCAGTTGTTCGAGGAGCAAACGATAACAGCTTGAGGGAGGAGAACTGAAATGGCGATTGTAAGTAGAGTCGTAACGTTCATTATCGGCGTTTTTGCGGCCCTGGGTCTCCTTGACAGAATTATCAAGGAATGGAAGCCGGACCTGAAGCTGCCCCTGATCGATGGTTGGGGCAAGGAAGTCGAGAACGGCTTTGGGGCTATGGGACCTTTGGCCCTGGCGATGGTCGGAATCATCGCCCTGACGCCAGTTCTGGCTGATCTGCTCATCCCGATCGTTGGCCCGGTCTACACCGCCCTGTTGTCCCGCCCCGCTATGTTCGCTGGCACCCTTCTGGCCATTGACATGGGCGCTACGCCCATGGGCCTCGCGCTGGCGCAAGCTGCTGGCGACCCAGAGTGGGTTGGGTGGTTTGGCGGCATGCTGCTGGGTGCCGTGTTTGGCGTCAATATCGTCTTCAACATCCCTGTTGGCCTGAGCTTGATCCAGCCCGAGGACCGCAAGTACTTGGGTCTGGGCCTGCTGGCCGGTATCGTTGTGGCCCCCATCGGCGCTCTGGTTTCCGGCGTCCTGGCCGGCTATCCCTTCATGCAGTGCTTGCTGTACCTCGTCCCGGTCATCCTGGTGGGCATCCTGATCGCAATCGGCCTGGCCGTTGCCCAGAACGCCATGGTGAAGGGCTTTATCGTGTTCGGCCACTTCATCACCAGCTTGATCCTGTTCGGTCTGCTGGTCGCTCTGTTCCAGCAGCATACCGGCATCACCATCATCCCCGGTATGGCTCCTCTGTTCACGCACTGCGACGGTGGCGTGGCGGTCATGGAAGGCCTGGAAGTCATCGGCGCCATCGCTATCGCGCTGGCCGGTGCTTATCCGCTGGTCAAGTTCCTGACCCAGGTACTCGGCGGCCCTCTGGGTGCGCTGGGCAAGAAGCTGGGCATGAACGACATCGCAGCGGCTGGCCTGGTCGCTACCCTGGCCAACAACATCCCGATGTTCGGTATCTTCAAGGACATGAACCCGCGCGGCAAGGTCCTCAACGCAGCGTTCCAGGTTGCAGCCGCCTTCTCTCTGGCTGACCACCTTGGATTCGCCGCCGCGAACAATGCCGAGCTGATCGGCCCCATGCTGGGCGGAAAGATTGTCGCCGGCATCCTGGGCATCGTCGTCGCCATGTTCTTCGCGCCGAAGGAGTAGTCGTCACTTTTCTTGGGCTCCATCTTGTGAGAAGGAGAGTGTAGTATGGCCGAAATCCAGAGTGCACTGGGCATGATCGAGACCAAGGGTCTGATCGGTGCCATCGAGGCAGCAGATGCCATGGTCAAGGCAGCCAATGTTAGACTGATCGGTCAGGAGCGGATCGGCTCGGGTTACGTGACCGTTATGGTGCGTGGCGACGTGGGCGCCGTTAAGGCGGCCACCGATGCCGGTGCCGCAGCGGCGCAGCGTGTGGGTGAGCTGGTAGCGGTGCATGTGATTCCGCGCCCGCACAGCGATACCGAGATGCTTCTGCCCAAGCCGAAAGTGTAGTTGACTGCCGCCCGCTTTCAGAGAGGAGCCTAAGAGTCGGGGCAGCCAGCCAACTGGTTGGCTGGCTGCCCCGCGGCACTCGAAGGCTCTCCTGATGACCAAAGGGAGGTTTGTGGATGGCGAAACGTACTTACAGCAAGAACGATATCGACAAGCTGAAGGAATCAGGCACCAAGGTGCTGCGGCTTCAGCCGGGCGATGCGCTGACCCCCCTGGCGCGCGACACGGCGCTGGAGTTGGGAATCACGATCCAGAACGGCGAAGCGACTGCTGCTGTATCATCAAGTTCAACAGGAGGAACAATGCCCTCAGAGCAAGAGATTCAGGAAATCGTCAAGGCTGTGGTGGCCAAGCTGGCTGCTCCCGCGGGAGCTCCCTTCAGCGACCTGGCCTCGGCACGAGCGTGCCCGACTCCGCGAGTCTATGGCACCCGGCCCGGCGCCCTCAAGCTGGTTGAGATCGCCAAGGGTCACGAAATGCCCACCATGGAGCTGCGCGACAAGAACGGCGTACTCCAGAACCAGCCGGAGATCGACTTCCGGCTCGAGGACTTTGTCACGGTCAAGGACGGGTCTGCCGTCGGCGCCGGCTTTATGTCCTGGCAAAAGGGCGGCTTTAACTGGACCCTGACCTACGACGAAGTGGACTATGTGGTCGAAGGGATCATGGAGATCAACTACGATGGCCGCACCATTCGCGCCAACAAGGGCGACCTGGTGTTCATTCCGGCGGGATCAGCCATTCACTGGCACACGCCGACCTGGGTGGTTGTGTACTATGTGACCTTCCCCGCCGAGTGGGCTGCTCAGTAGTCGGACGCATCCCGCACTAGTTGTGGCGGGAGTGAGCTGGCCCGCTTCCAGAGCAAGCAGTTTCACGCTCCGGGCATCTGCAGGCGTGCGGCGGCCAGGCACTGGAGTCAGGTGGCTGGTCCAAGGGAGGAACCCCGTAGCCATCGCACGTTTTGGCTCGAGGTCGCTGGGTGCTGGCTTTCCGATCCATGGGGTGCCAGTTCTGATCCTAACAAATTGCCTAGGCAAGGGTTCGATTGCCAAGAGAGTTGGGGCTTGTGCCGTGAGACACGGCGGCCATCACGGCCACCCTGAGTTACGGCCGGCCCCGACTCTCCTATGGCGGATACCACAACTGGGGGAGTAGGATGAAGCTGAAAACCACGATCCAGGGCGAGGCGTTTGCCTTCACTTCCGTCAAGGATGTCCTGGCCAAGGCATCCGAGAAACGGTCTGGTGACGAGCTCACCGGAGTGTCGGCGAAGAATGAGCGGGAGCGAGTAGCGGCCAAGTGGGTAGTGGCCAATCTCACCCTCAAGGATATCTTTGAGAACCCCGTGCTTCCGTATGAGACGGACGAAGTCACGCGGGTGATCATCGATGACACGAACAAGACAATCTACGGCAAGATCAAGTCGTGGACAGTGGCCGACCTGCGGGCCTTCCTCCTCGATGACAAGACCACATCGGAGGACATTAACCGCATGCGCGTTGGCCTCACCAGCGAGATGGTCGCTGCCGTGACCAGGTTGATGTCCACCATGGACCTGGCCGTTGCCTCCAAGAAGATCAACGTGCAGACTCACGCGAACACCACGCTGGGTTTGCCGGGCACCATCTCTTACCGCAACCAGCCGAACCACCCGACAGACGACATCGCTGGAATTCGAGCTTCCATCTATGACGGACTGTCGATGGGCAGCGGGGACGTCGTGCTTGGCATCAACCCGGTGAACCCGACCGTCGAGACCCTGGTGCAGATCCTGAACATGACCTATGAGATGATCCAGCACTGGGAGATCCCGACGCAGAATTCTGCGCTGGGCCACATCACGGACCAGATGAAGGCCGCCAAGCAGGGTGCGCCCATCGGGCTGTTCTTCCAGAGCATCGCCGGCAACGAGCCGGCCAACAAGGGCTTTGGCATCGACCTCAAGCTCATGGAAGAGGCGCACGCGATGGCCAGAGAGCTGTCCTTCTGCGCCGGCCCCAATGTGATGTATTTTGAGACAGGTCAGGGAGCGGAAATGTCCGTCGGGCTGGACTTTGGCGTAGATGAGCAGACGCTGGAGGCACGCACCTACGGCTTTGGACGGCATTTCTCACCCTTCTGCGTCAACAATGTGACGGGTTTCATTGGACCCGAGACGCACCTGAACGGCAAGCAGGTGGCCCTGGGCACGCTCGAGGACCTGTTCAATGGCAAGATGCACGGCTTCCCTATGGGTCTGGCCCCCTGCTACGTGAACCACGTGGACATGGATCACAACGATCAGGAGCTGGCCACTATTCTGTGCACGGCAGCCGGCGCCGTCTACTACATGGGCGTGCCGATGGGCGATGACTGCATGCTCAGCTACCAGGATACCAGCAACCACGACGACCCTTCCCTGCGGCAGATCTTTAACCTGCGGCCCGCGCCCGAGTTCGAGCGCTGGATGGAGAGGATGGGATTGATGAAGGACGGCCGTCTGACCGCGCGAGCTGGCGACGCCTCCATTTTCCATGCCGAACCATCCGAGATTTTCCTGTGGTAGACCGAGGACCCAAGGGAGGAAGAGAATGAAAGACGAACTGAAAGCGTTTGAGCGCAGGCAAATCGGGGTGAAAAACCCTTACGATAAAAAAGTGCTGCAGGCGATGGTCGACTCCACGCCAGCCCGCATCGCTGTGGGTCGCGAGGGGCCCCGGCCGCCCATCGAGGCGTGGCTTTCGTTCCGATGGGATGAGGCCGTTGCGAAGGACGCTGTGTTCGGCATGGTGTCCGACGAATACCTGAAAAAGTGCAAGATCCCGGTCCGCGTGTCGACCTCTTGCGTGGACAAGCGCGACTATCTGGGCCACCCGGAAAAGGGAGGCATCTTCACAGAGGAGGCGGTCCAGACGCTCCGCGAAAAGTGCGTCGCCGGCCCTCAGGTGCAGATCGCCGTCAGCGAAGGGTTGAGCTTTTTGGCCGTGGAAGACAACGTGCACCTGATCCTTCCGGCACTGATTGATGGGTTGAAGGCGGAAAAGATCAAGGTCGGGACGCCGATATTTGCAGACTATGGTCGTGTTCGCCTGCTGAATGACATTGGCCGGGTTCTGAACCCCGACGTGGCCGTTATTCTGATCGGCGAGCGACCCGGGCTGGTAACGCAGACCAGCCTGAGCGCCTACCTGGCCTACAAGCCCAAGGCGGGGCACACGGATGCGGACCGCAACTGCATCTCGAACATCTACAAGCAGGGCTTGAGCCCGCTGGAGGCGGCCCCGGTAATCGTCGACATGGTCAAGCGAATGCTCGATCAGAAGGTGAGCGGAGTTCCGCTCAAGCTGTAGAGAGCCTGTCCTGCTCCTCGGTGGCAATCCTGCCACCGAGGAGCGGACTGTGATGTCGTTAGGTTGGACGTCTGCTGAGGACATTGAGGAGACCCATCATGCCGATCGTGACGGAAACAGAGCTGCGGGACAAGATTCGCGTGCCCAGGCTGGGAGTGGTACTGAGTTATCCTCCTGGAACGCGGTTCAGCCCTTCGGCTCAGGATTTCATCAAGCAGTGGCGCATCGAGATCCGGCAGGAACAGACTGTTGCGACTGTTGCGGACCAGAGCGCCGGGTGTAGTTCCGGCTGAGGCCTGTAGGTTGGCGGGCCTGTGCCGCGCCGGGGGCCGCGTCCTCGATGGATGTTCGCGCCCGGGCAGCGGGAGAAGGCTCGCCCACACCGGCAGTTGCCGGTACTGACGCGATTATTGTCTACTGGAGATACGGTGAGAACGTTTAACAAGAAAGGTGACCAGGGGGAGACGAGTCTGCTCTATGGGGGCAGAGTGCCCAAGAGCAGCCCGCGGCCCCAGGCCTATGGGGCGGTAGACGAGGCGATGTCGGCGCTGGGGCTGGCCCGCGCTCTGGCGACTCGACCGAGAGTCAAGGAGATGGTACTGCAGTTGCAGCGCGAGCTCTCGACTCTCTCTGCCGAGCTGGCCACAGATCCGCAGCACTACGATCAGCTCAAGGTCCACAACTGGGTGGTCACGAAAGAGATGGTAGACCGGCTCGAAGGGTGGATCAACGAGCTGGAAGCGCAGACCGAGATGCCGAAAGAGTTCATTATTCCCGGAGCAACGGTTGCCTCCGGTGCCCTGGATCTGGCGAGGTC
This sequence comes from Anaerolineales bacterium UBA2200, assembly GCA_002327925.1. Lineage (GTDB taxonomy): Bacteria > Chloroflexota > Anaerolineae > UBA2200 > UBA2200 > UBA2200. The sequence goes on along the minus strand of DCVA01000026.1, from coordinate 19,261 downwards.
GATTATCCGCAGGAGCGAGAGGCAGACGGTTGCCCTCTGGCGCAGGAAGATGATCCGTAACGAGTACGTGCTGTCCTATCTGAATCGTGCCGCTGACCTGGTCTTTACGCTGGCGCGTTATGAAGAAAGCGCCAAGTAACCCGTGCCGAAGAGAGTGCCAAAGAGCGTGCTGAACCCCAGGCTGCAGGAGATCCTATCTGCGGCCGGCAAAGTTGTGGTGGCGGGGAAGGACGGCCCGGTCGGCAAGCACAATGGCGTCTTGCACGTAGGCGTGGATTTGGGCACAGCCTACACGGTGGTTGTCGCCCTGAACGAGGACATGATTCCCGTGGCGGGAGCGTATCGTTTCGCGCAGGTGGTGCGCGATGGCGTGGTGGTCGATTTCCACGGCGCGATACAGCTCGTTCGCGAGCTCAAGACGCTGGTGGAGGCACGGTTGGAAGTCAAGCTGACCTCAGCCGCGAGTGCCTACCCGCCCGGCGTGGCTCTGGCGGAAGTGCGGGCCACAGGCCACGTGCTCGAGGGCGCAGGGCTGGAGTGCAGCAAGCTGGTCGATGAGGCAACCGCTGCTGCCACCCTGCTGCAAATTGACAAAGGGGTCGTGCTGGACGTGGGGGGCGGCACCACCAAGCTGGCGGTGGTCCGGAACGGAAAGGTCATTCATACGGCCGACGAGCCGACAGGAGGCACCCACTTCAGTCTGGTGATTGCCGGGGCCCTGCACATTCCGTTCATGGACGCAGAGAAGAAAAAGACAGACCGCCGGCATCAGGCGGAGCTATTCATGATCATCCGGCCGGTGATGGAAAAGGTCGGCACGATCGTAGCCCGGCACATCGCCGGGTACAAGGTTGACACGATCTACCTGGTGGGAGGCACGGCCAGGTTTCCCGGCATAGAGGGCGTGATCGAAGAGGTGACCGGCATCAAGACGATCATTCCCGGGGATCCGCTGTTTGTGACTCCCGTCGGTATTGCGATGCACAACTGAGCCCTGAGAGAGGTGTGACCTTATGCAAGAACAGGCTATAGGCTTCATCGAAACCTGCAGCATCGCGGCCGGCATTGCCGCTGCGGACGCCTGCCTGAAGCGGGCGGCGGTAGAGCTGCTCGAAGCCAGGCCCATCTGCCCGGGCAAGTTCATGCTGCTGTTTCGTGGTGACATGAGCCAGGTGCAGAACGCGCTCGGCGCCGGAGCTGAGACAGCGGCCGATACTCTCGTGGACCAGCTCTTCCTGCCGCGCGTGCATTCTTCGATCTTTACCGCCCTGTCTCTGACATCGCAGCCGGTCCATGGCGAGGCACTGGGAATTGTCGAGACTGTCACAGCAGCGGTTTGTATCGTGGCGTCCGATGCGGCAGCGAAAGCGGCAGGCGTGAACCTGGTAGAGATCCGGCTTGCCGATGGACTGGGCGGCAAGAGCTTTGTGCTGATGGAGGGTACGGTTGCCGATGTGGAGGCGGGTGTCGCTGCCGCGGTGGCAGTGGTCTCCACACAGGGGTTGCTCGTGCGCAAGGTGGTGATCAGCCACCTGCATCCCGCAGTGAGAGAAAAGATCCTTTAGGCACTCAGTAGGAAGGCACGATCCCTCACGAGAGAAGGAAGAGCCTGATGGCTGAAGACATTGTCGAGAGAGTGAAGGCGGCTGGCGTTGTGGGTGCGGGAGGCGCCGGTTTCCCCACGCATGTCAAGCTCGCGGCGAAGGTGGACACCATCATCGCCAATGGCGCCGAATGTGAGCCTCTGCTTCATTGCGACAAACAGCTGATCACGGCGCATGCGGACAAGGTCGTCGAGGGGCTCAGGCTGGAGATGGCAGCCACTGGAGCGCAGCGTGGTTTCCTCGCGGTAAAGAGCGAGTACCAGGACGTCGTGTCGGCTCTGCAGAGGCAGCTCGCCAAAGTGAGGCCGCCCGGCATCGAGGTGTTTGAGATTGCAGAGAGCACGTATCCCGCCGGCGACGAATTCGTACTGGTGTACGAGGTGACCGGACGGCTGATCCCCGAGACGGGGCTGCCGTTGCACGTAGGCTGTGTAGTGCAGAACGTGGCCACCCTGACCAACGTCGCTGCTGCTGTGAATCACCAAGAGCCGGTCACAGAACGCTATCTTACCGTCACGGGGGAGGTCAGCGAGCCCAAGACCATTCGCGCCGTCATCGGCTCGTCGTTCGGCGATGCCCTGGTCCGTGCTGGCTGTGTCACCCTGCCAGAAGGGGAGTACACGGTCGTGGTCGGCGGACCCATGATGGGCCGCCTGGCTTCTTCTCTGGATGAACCCATCACCAAAACTACCAGTGGATTGATCGTGCTGCCGGTGGATAACGCCGTGGTTCGCTACATGTCTCGTCCGATCGACCGCTGGATCAAACGCGGCCAGTCCACCTGCGATCAGTGCCGGACGTGCACTACCCTTTGCCCGCGCAACCTGCTTGGCCATGACTTTGCCCCGCACGAGATTATGCGTGCCGTGGCCTACGAGACACCTGAGGCCAGCGACGTCATCACGGCCGCAGTGATGTGCTGCGAATGCCGGCTCTGTGAGGCCTATGCCTGTCCGTTGGAGCTGTCGCCCTGCGCCTTTTACAAGAGCGTCAAGAAGCAGCTCGCCGCGTCAGGCTGGAAGAACGACCGGCACAAGCGCAGCGACCTGACGCCGCACCCGTTCCGCGAGGGACGCCGTGTTCCGATCGACAGGCTGGTCGAGCGGCTGGGTCTGCCCAAATACCACCACATGCACGTGGCCTTTGAGGATGAGGTAGTGTTGCCGGCTCGTGTGGCGATCCTTCTGAAGCAACACACGGGAGCGCCGTCAGTTCCGGTAGTGACCGCAGGCCAGAGAGTAGATAAGGGTGACCTGATCGCCGCCATTCCAGAGGGCAAGCTGGGCGCCAACATTCACGCCTCAATGGGCGGCCGGGTGACCGAGATCACTGACAAGAGCATCACCATTCAGAAGTAGCACGCTGCATTTCAATCAGGCGGTATTCCAGGAGGCCGGTCAGAGATGGCAGACACTTTCCGAAGAGCGATTCCCGTGGGCGTGTCCGCACGCCATGCGCACCTCAGTCAGAAGGACCTTGTTGCCCTTTTCGGAGAGGGTTACAAGCTCAGTGTGCTCTACCCTTTGAGCCAGCCTGGCCAGTTTGCGGCCACGGAGACGGTTACGGCAAAGACCAGCCAGGGTGAGATCCCGGGCATCCGCATCCTGGGGCCGGTGCGCCCTGCGACACAGCTGGAGATCTCTCTGACGGATGCCCGCCGCCTGGGCGTTCTGGTTCCGGTGCGGATGGCGGCACCCGGGGGCAGCGGCGGGGTCACGCTGATCGGGCCGAAGGGTGAGGTTCAGCTCGCCGAAGCGGCCATCGCGGCCATGAGGCACATCCACATGACCCCGCAGGACGCGCTCGAGTTCGATGTCATGGAAGGCGACCAGGTCAAGGTCAAGGCCCTTGATGGACGGAGCGTGGTGTTCGAGCAAGTGCTGGTCCGTGTGAACCCTCAGTACAGCCTGGAGTTCCACGTAGACACAGATGAAGCCAATGCCAGCGGCCTGCGCACCGGCGACAAGGTGGCGCTGATCCATCCGTTCCGTGTGCCATCCGGGCCGAGGTAGCTCGGGTCCGGGCAGAATCTGGCAGCCGGCTCACCTTGGTTGCCCACCGACGCAGAGTCCGAATGCCCCAGTGAGCCCACTCACTGGGGCTTGATTTTGTCAGCCGATCTCTGGAAAGGAACATAATGGATCGCATCATTCTCATCCTGAACTGTGGCAGCTCTTCGGTCAAGTATCGTCTGGAGAACTGGGATCAGGAATCGACCATGGCTGCCGGCATCGTGGAGCGAGTAGGCATTGGCGGCTCTTTCTGCGCCCACGAGCTGCCCGGCCGTGACAAGATCACCGTCCAGCACGACTGCCCGGACCACCGTGAGGCCATCAAGCTCGTGGTGGCCACCCTGACCCATGCAGATTATGGCGCGATCCGTGAGATGAGCCAGATCGCGGCGGTCGGGCACAGGGTGGTGCACGGCGGTGAAAGGTTCGCCGAGTCCGTTGTGATCACTCCTGAGGTACTGACGACGTTCCGGGAGCTCGCCGGCCTCGCCCCGTTGCACAACCCGCCCAATATCCTCGGAATCGAGGCGGCGCAGGCCGTATTGCCCCAGGTCACCCACGTGGCGGTGATGGACACGGCGTGGCATCAGACCATGCCTGCCCATACCTTCACCTACGCCTTGCCGCACGAGTGGTACGAAAAGTACTCGGTTCGCCGCTACGGCTTTCACGGCACCTCACTGCTCTACTGCGCAAAGCGAGCCGCTGTCCTGCTGGGGAAAAACCCGCTGCAGTGCGATCTGATCATCTGCCACATCGGCAATGGTGTTTCCCTCAATGCCGTCAAGGACGGACTATCCTATGACACCAGCATGGGCTTTACGCCTCTCGAGGGGCTGGTGATGGGAACGAGGGCCGGAGATCACGATCCCGCCATCCCCCTCTACGTGATGGACAAAGAGGGGATGAATGGTGAGCAAATGAGCTCGGTGTTGAACAAAAAGTCCGGTCTGCTGGGCATCACCGGACGTTACACGGACAGGCGCGATGTCGAGGCCGCGGCCAAAGAGGGGGACAGGCTGTCTGCCCTGGCCATCGATGTGGAATGTTATCGCCTCAAGAAGTACATAGGCGCCTATGCGGCGGCTCTGGGCCGGGTCGACGCAGTGATCTTTACCGCGGGCGTGGGAGAGATGTCACCGCTTATCCGGGCCAGGTCCCTGGACGGACTCGAGCTACTGGGCATCCGCTACAGCCCGGAGAAGAACGCCATCGCCAGAACCCGTAACGCCGAGTGCGACATCACGGGCAAAGGCTCACGCAGTAGAGTGTTCGTCATTCCGACCGACGAAGAGCGCGTACTGGTCGAGGATACGGTGGCCCTGCTGGAAGGCCGTTACCGGGTCCATACCGAGTTCTCTTACACTTTCCAGAGCAGGACCTACCGCAATCACCTGCGCGACACGGGTTTCAAGAAGGATTGCCTGAAGGTGCCCGCCCTGAAGCGGATTGCCGCCAGGCCGAAATAGCGGATTGATGGAGCCCGGGGCGGGGGCTGCTTATGGTTGACCGGTCGCGCGTCTACAGCACGGAGGCCGTCGTACTGCGGCATAGCGATTTTGGGGAGGCGGACCGGCTGCTGACGGTATACACGCCCGAGCTGGGTAAGCTGCGGCTGCTGGCCAAAGGCATCCGCAAACCGCGCAGCCGCAAGGCCGGCCATCTGGAGCTGTTCACGCGCTCGCAACTGCTGGTTGCCCGTGGTCGCAACCTCGACATGGTGACCCAGGCGCAGACGATCGAGGCCTATCGCGCCCTGCGCCTGGACCTCTGGCGCATGAGCCACGCTTACTACATCGGCGAGCTGGTCGATAACTTTGGCGAGGAGCAGGCAGAGAACGCGCCTCTCTACCTGCTCCTGAGCCAAGCCCTGGACTGGATCTGTGCCTCAACGGATCTGCCCCTTACGATGCGCTTCTTCGAGTTGTCGCTGCTCAAGCTGGTCGGCTATCAGCCGCAGCTCTTTCAGTGCGTGCGCTGCCTTGCGCCCCTGCTGCCTGTGGTCAACTTTTTCTCGGCGGAAGACGGAGGAATGCTCTGCCCGGCCTGCGCCGAGGGGCGTGGGGGCGCACGCGCCATCTCTGTGGGAGCGCTCAAGGTGCTGCGCTACCTGCAGACGCGCCCCTACGCGGATTGCATGCTGCTCAAACTGCAGCCGGCGACGCGTCTCGAAGTGGAGCAGGTCCTGCAGGCGTACCTGGTGTACCTGCTGGAGCGCCGCCTGAAGAGCGTCGAGTTCATGAGGCTGGTTCGCAACGGAGCACAGGCGCTCTACCCCTAGCCGGCACCTGTTGGGCACACTTCGATTCCGGTTGTCCCGGGCCCGGGCGCCGGACCTCTCCTTTTGACACCACCCGCCATAGAGGGTAAACTTGCCTGTTCCAATTCGCCCTGCGGGAGAGTGTTGATGGATTTCCAGGAAGTCATTATGCGCCTCGAGCACTTCTGGGCCGGACACGGCTGCCTGATCTGGCAGCCCTACAACGTCCAGGTTGGCGCGGGCACGATGAACCCGGCAACAGTCCTGCGCGTCCTCGGTCCAGAGCCATGGAACGTGGCCTATGTAGAGCCGAGCATCCGTCCGGCGGACGGCCGCTATGGCGAGAACCCCAACCGCTGGCAGCAGTTCTATCAGTATCAGGTCATCCTCAAGCCGGATCCCGGGAACCCGGTCGAACTGTATCTGGCCAGTCTGCAGGCGCTGGGCATCGACTTTCGCCAGCACGACATTCGTCTGGTCGAAGACAACTGGGAATCGCCGGCGCTGGGCGCCTGGGGCCAGGGCTGGGAGATCTGGATGGACGGCCAGGAGATCACCCAGTTCACCTACTTTCAGCAGGCAGGCGGCTCCAATCTGGAGCCAGTGTCGGTAGAGATCACCTACGGGCTCGAGCGCATCGTGATGGTGCTGCAGGGCGCGCGGGCCTTTGTGGATATGAAATGGGGCCAGGGCATCACCTACGGCGATATCCTGCTGCGCTCCGAAGTGGAGCATTGCACCTACAATTTCCAGCAGGCGGATGTCGACCGACTGCGGCAGCTGTACGACCTGTTCGACGGCGAGGCCAAGGCCGCCCTGGCAGCCGGACTGGTGATCCCGGCACACGACTATGTGCTCAAGTGCTCCCACGTCTTCAACATCCTCGATGCGCGGGGTGCCATCGGCGTGACAGAGAGAGCGCGCTACTTTGCGCGCATGCGCGACATCTCGCGCGGGGTCGCCAGGGCTTTCCTGGCCCAGCGTGAGGAGCTGGGCTACCCCTTACTCAAGCGTGCGCAGGCTGTTGCGGCCGGCACAACGGTCGTCCCGGCCCAGGAGACAGAGGCTCGTTTCCCCGAGGGCCCGGCCTCATTTCTGCTCGAGATTGGCGCAGAAGAGCTGCCCGTGGCCGACCTGGACGGCGCTGTCGAACAGCTGCGCGGCGCGGTTCCCAAAATGCTGAGTGACCTGCGCCTGAGCCATGGTGAGGTGCGGGTTCTGGGCACACCCAGGCGGCTGGTGGTGCACGTCGCCGGCCTGGCGGCACGCCAGCCTGACGAAGAGAGGGTGATCAAGGGCCCTCCGGCAGAGTTCGCGTATGACAAGTCCGGCCAGCCCACCAAGGCGGGGCTCGGCTTTGCCAGGGGCCAGGGGGTGGCTGTAGAGCAACTGGCGAAGCAGGAGCTGGACGGCAAGACCTACGTGGTGGCGGTCAGGCAGGTAGAGGGACGCCCCGCGGCCGACGTTCTCGGCGAGGCGGTTCCGGAACTGATCGCGTCGCTGCGCTTTGGCAAGGTCATGCGCTGGAACGAAAGCGGCGCCACCTTCTCACGGGCCGTCCGCTGGATCGTGGCCCTGCTGGGCGATCAGGTCGTGCCGCTTCAGTTCGCCGGCGTGAGCAGCGGTAGCTCGAGCCGCGGTCTGCGCCCGATGGACTCGCCGGTTATCGAGATTCGGAGTGCGGACGCCTACCTGGAAACGATGGCCGCCAACCAGATCGTCGTTGACCCGGAAGAGAGGCAGGCGCGCATCGCGCGTGAGATAATGGCGCTGGCGGCGAGTGTGCACGGGGAGATTCCCGACGACCCGCCGCTGTTGCGCGAGGTGACCCATCTGGTGGAGTACCCGACGCCAGTGCTGGGCCGCTTTGACGAGAGCTATCTGGCCCTGCCGCAGGAAGTGCTGATGGCGGTGATGAGAAAGCACCAGCGTTACTTTCCTGTTATGTCGTCGGGCAAGCTGCTGCCTTACTTTGTCGCCGTGGCCAACGGCATCTACGAAACGCCGGCGGCGATGCTGCACGGTTACGAGGAAGTGCTGAGGGCGCGCTATTCCGATGCCGCCTTCTTCTACAAGGCGGACACGGGGAAGCGTCTGGAGGACTTGCTGCCGCGCCTGGCAACTCTGACCTTCCAGGACAAGCTGGGTTCCGTGCTCGACAAGGCCCACAGGCTGGAGGCCCTTGTGCCAGCCCTGGCGGATCTGATGGGCGTAGCGGGAAAAGAGCGCGCTGCGGCGGTCCGGGCTGCTCATCTCTGCAAGGCCGACCTGGCCACACAGATGGTCGTAGAGCTGACCTCCCTGCAGGGCGTCATGGGCAGCAAGTACGCCGCCCTGGCCGGTGAACCGCAGGACGTGGCTCAGGCCATCGCGGAGCACTATATGCCCCGCGCGGCCGGCGACCAACTTCCGGCCAGCAGGGCTGGGATGCTTCTCGCGCTGGCGGACCGGCTGGACAGTCTGGTGGGATTGTTTGCCGTGGGGCTCACCCCTACCGGCTCGGCTGATCCCTACGGGCTGAGACGCGCAGCGCTCAGTCTGGTCCAGATTCTGGCTGAGAAGGGACTGACCCTTTCACTGGATTCGGCCTATCGGATCGCGGCAGAGCAGCTTCCGGTGAGCGTGTCGCCGGATGCCATCGGTTCTGTGCGCGATTTTGTCACCCAGCGTCTACGCGGTTGGCTGCTGGAGCGCGGTTATCGCTACGACCTGGTGGATGCCACTCTGGCCGAGCAGGCGGATGACCCCGGTGCGGCTTTGAGCACTCTGCACAGTCTCAGTGAGTGGTCGACGCGGCCGGAATTCGCCGCCGCGCTCACCACCTACAGCCGTCCTTCGCGTATCACACGCGATCTGGCCCGCGAGCTACCGCTGCACCCGGAGGCCTTCACAGAGCAGGCCGAAAAGCTGCTCCACGACGCCGTTCTGACGGCTCAGGAGCAGCGACGCTCAGTCGACGATGTCGGCGGGCTGGTGGACTTGCTGCTGGGTCTGGGCAAGCCTGTGGAGCGCTTCTTCACCGATGTCTTTGTGATGGTGGAGGATGCGGTGGTGCGCGAGAATCGCCTGGCCCTGTTGCAGCGCATCGCGGCACTGCCTGGAGGTTTGGTCGACTTGACTCAGGTGCTCGGATACTAGATAATCAGAAGGTTTTGACTGCCCATAAGAACAAAGGAGTAGACAACGATGGCCAAAGAAACGACGAAGAAGTGGGTTTACCTGTTTGCCGAAGGCAACAAGGATATGCGCAATCTGCTGGGAGGCAAGGGAGCGGGGGTCGCGGAGATGACCAACGCCGGACTGCCTGTGCCCCCGGGCTTTACGGTCACCACCGAAGCCTGCAACGAGTACTACCGCCTGGGCAAGCAGCTTCCTCCCGGTCTCTGGGACCAAGTACTGGTCGCTCTGCAGGCGGTTGAGAAGCAGACAGGCAAGAAATTCGGCGACCCCAGGAACCCCCTGCTGGTGTCGGTACGCTCGGGAGCGCGGATGAGCATGCCCGGAATGATGGACACTGTGCTCAACGTCGGCCTGAACGAAAAGACCCTGACCGGAATTGCCAAGCTTACCGGTGACGAGCGCTTTGCCTACGATGCCTACCGGCGTCTGATTCAGATGTTCGGCCGCATCGTCAAGGGTGTAGACGGACTCAAGTTCGACCACATCCTGGACTCGTACAAGGCCAAGACCCAGGGCAAGAAGGATACGGACCTGACCGTCGACATGCTCAAGAAGGTCGTGCGGGACTATGCCGCCCTCTACAAGAAGGAACTGGGCGAGGAGTTCCCGACGGATCCGCTGGAGCAGATGCGCCAGGCGATGGAGGCCGTTTTCGGCTCCTGGTTTGGCAAGCGTGCGGTCGACTATCGCAACTATTACAAGATCCCCCATGATCTGGGCACAGCCGTAAACGTTCAGACGATGGTGTTCGGCAATATGGGCTTTGACTCCGGCACGGGCGTGGCTTTTACCCGCAGCCCGGCCACCGGCGAAAAGAATCCCTACGGTGAGTTTCTGCTCAACGCTCAGGGTGAGGATGTCGTGGCGGGCGTGCGCACTCCGCGCAAACTGGCCGAGCTCAAGGAAGAAATGCCCGAGACCTACAGCCAGCTCATGGACATCTTCCGGAAGATGGAAAAGCACTACCGTGACGTACAGGACATGGAGTTCACGGTCGAGCGCGGCAAGCTGTGGATGCTGCAGACCCGGTCCGGCAAGCGCACGGCGGCAGCCGCCGTCAAGATCGCCGTCGACATGGCTCACGAGGGCGTGATCACCGAGCAGGAAGCCGTCATGCGGGTCTCGCCTGAGGAAGTGGATCAGCTCCTGCACCCTGTCTTCCCGGACGAGGAACGGAAAAAGGCCGAGAAGGCGGGCGACCTCCTGGCCAAGGGTCTCAACGCCAGCCCCGGCGCCGCATCGGGCATGGCCATCTTTGACCCGGACCGCGCCGAAGAGCTTTCCAAGGCCGGTGAGGACGTGATCCTGGTCCGTCCCGAAACCAGCCCGGAGGACGTGCACGGCATGCTGGGGGCAAGGGGCATTCTGACCGGGCGCGGCGGGGCGACCTCGCACGCCGCCGTGGTAGCGCGTGGACTGAACAAGCCCTGCGTCTCCGGCGCGGAGGCCCTGGATATCAGCCTCGACAAGCGGCAGTTCAAAGTGGGTGATCGGGTCATCAAGGAAGGCGACTTTATCTCCATCGACGGGACGAGTGGGCAGGTGTTCGCCGGCCGCATGCCCGCGATGGAGCCCAGGTTCGAGGATCAGAAGGATCTGCAGCAACTGCTCGGCTTCGCCGACAAGTTCCGCCGCCTGGGTGTGTGGGCCAATGCCGACTATCCACGCGACTCCAAAGCCGCGCGGGAGAGAGGCGCCCAGGGCATCGGCCTGTGCCGCACCGNNCGCACCGAGCATATGTTCTTCGAGGAGGAACGTCTGCCCATCGTGCAGCAGATGATTCTGCTGTCGAAACAGACCGCCAACCTGGAAACACAGCTTGAAACCCTCCGCAGCGAAATGAAGGACGCTTCACCGGAAGTGGTGAAGGAGAAGAAGGCCCTCATCGCCAAGCTGGAGAAGGATCCGGTGCGCAAGGCATACTACGCGGCCCTCAACCGCCTGCTGCCCCTGCAGCGAGGCGACTTTGAAGGCCTCTTCGAGGTGATGAACGGGCTGCCAGTCATCATCCGTCTGATCGACCCGCCGATGCACGAGTTTCTGCCCAAGCATGAGCATCTGATCGAAGCCATCGCCGGTCTCAAGCAGCTGGTGGGCAACCCGACCCTGCCGGACGAGCTCAAGGCCAGTCTGGGCGAGCAGTTGTCGGAAAAGGAAAAGATGCTCTTTACGGCGCAGTCGATGCACGAGTCGAACCCGATGCTTGGCCTGCGCGGTTGCCGTCTGGGCATCATGTTCCCCGGAGTGACCGAGATGCAGGTGCGGGCCATCTNNTCTTCCAGGCCGCCTGCCGCAAGGCCAAGAAGGGCATCAAGGTGATGCCGCGCGTGATGATCCCGCTGGTCAGCCATATCAATGAGCTGCGCAACCAGCAGGTGACCCTGGAGCGAGTGGCCCAGGAGGTGATGGCCGAAGAGGGAACCACCATCGATTTCAAGTTCGGGACGATGATCGAGGTGGCTCGCGGCGCTCTGACCGCCGACGAGATCGCCGAGCAGGCGCAGTTCTTTTCCTTCGGCACCAACGACCTGACTCAGACCACCTACGGCATCTCGCGGGATGACGCGGAAAAGGGCTTTTTGCTGGCCTACGTCGAGCGCAAGATCCTGCCGGCCAACCCCTTCCAGGTTCTGGACCGCATCGGGGTGGGCAAGCTGATGAAGATGGCCGTGGAGCTGGGTCGCAAGAGCAGGCCCGGCATGAGCATCGGCATTTGCGGCGAGCACGGCGGAGACCCGTCGTCCATCGAGTTCTGCCACGAGATCGGTCTGGACTATGTGTCCTGCTCGCCATACCGCGTGCCTGTGGCCCGGCTGGCTGCAGCCCAGGCAGCACTCGGCGAAAAGCGCGAGAAGGACAAGTAGTCGCTCCCGCCGGCGAGCAGTTGAACGTTCTCCACACGGAGGCGCCCCCGCCAGGGGCGCCTCCGACTTGTCCCCGTGAACGGTGGTGTATCTTCCTGCTCCTTGACCGCGAGCATCCCGTCCACTATAGTACGGCCGGGTGGACCGGCCGCCGCGGCGGTCCGCCACACGAGCGCAGAGGAGCAAGCTGATCGCAAAGCTGAGCAGTGAAATGCAAAGCAAGGGCCGGCCGGGGGAAGTCGCTCCTGCCGAGGGCTCGAGGGCCGGTTCCACCGGAAGAGCCCGCGCCTTGAGACTGGTTCTCTTCCTGTCTGGCACGTTCCTGCTCGTTTCTCTGTGCCTGGCGCCCGTCGGCCTGGCCAATCCCGGACCCGTTCTGTCCCTTTCCAAGTCCGTCCAGCCAGCCGCCGTGTCCTCGGGCGGGGTGGTCACCTACACCATCACGCTCAGCAATGGCGGAGACGCCACAGCCGAAGGCATCTCCGTGAGCGACTCCCTTCCCCCGGGTTTTTCCTATCGCGCCGGCACCAGCCGGATCACGCTCAACGGGGTCATCATCTCGACGGCGAATCCGGTCCTGTCCGGCCAGACGCTCACCTGGTCCGGCTTCCGCCTGCCCCCGGGACGGAGCGGCAGCTATTACGGCATCCACGCGATGGTTCAGAGCCGCAGGGACATGGACTATATCGAGTACCAGCTTGGCAAGTCCCTGGAGCTGATGGGCAGCGGCGCATACGTCGCCCAGTTGTTCGACTGGATCGACACAACCTGGGCCGGACCTCAACCGTGGATGGTCAATTTCGTCAACGAGGCCTACGAACGCGGCCTGACGCCCGTGATTAGACTGGCCGGAGGCCGCGGCGCCGCCTGGTACAAACCCAAGACCGACCCGGACGGCAGCTACTGGACCTGGACCCAGGCGTTCAAACGCGTGGTGCAGGGCCTGCCCGTCCCCGACGGCCGCTGGCTCTACGTGCAGGTGTGGAACGAGCCCAATCTCAACGAGGAGTGGGAGGGTGCTGCCTCCCCGCGCGAGTACGGGCGATTCCTGGTCGAGATGGCTGCCGCGCTGCGCTCCATCGGCAACCCGCGCATCGTCATTCTAAATGCCCCCCTCTCGCCAGGCGGCGAGTACTACTACCTGGACTATCTCGAGGATATGATCACCGAGGTGCCCGCCTCCCTGTGGGCCTTTGACGTGTGGGCCAGCCATCCCTATCCCAACAACCATCCCCCCGAATACAACCTGCACAGCGGAACGGCGCGCTACACGGACGCGACCATTGACCTCTATCAGAAGGAGCTGGCCATCCTGGCCGGCCATGGGCGCACGGGAGTGAAGGTGCTGCTCACCGAGACGGGCTATGCCCTGGGTCACGCCGACTATTCGTTTGAGGGTTACCCGGCGGTCAATGAGGACAATCGCGCTGACTATATCCGGCGGGCCTACCGCGATTATTGGAGCCAGTGGCCCGAGGTGATCGGTGTGTGCCCCTATGAGCTGGTGGATCCGACCCAGCAGTGGATGCCGTGGGACTGGCTGTGGGCCGACGGGCGTACCCACGCTCAGTATGACTCGGTCCTGGCGATGAGCAAGGCCGCCAGTCCCGTGAGCAGCACGCTGCGCGTGACTTTTCAGGCCCTGGCCCCGCAAACGCCCGGGACATACCGCAATGACGCGACAGTCAGCGCAGCCAACGCCGGCAGTATCACGCTGCTTCAGGCCGCCCCCCTGACGGTGGTACTGCCCACGCCCACGCGTACGGCAACCACCACTCGTACGCCCACGGCCACGTGGACGCCTGTCGCAACGGCCACCCGCACAGCCACGCCTCAGCCGACCTTCACCGCCACCGCCTCGGCGAGCCCGGCCACGGCCACGCCGACCCGCACCTCCACCGTCACTCGCACTGCCACGCCCACGCCCACCGAGACGGAGGTGCCCCCGCCTACCTCCACGGCGACCGTTTCTCCCACTCCCGACTGTGCCGAACTGCTGGAGAACGGCGGCTTTGAGTCGGACGCCAGCTGGCAGATCCTGACCTCCACCTATCCCGCCACCTACACCACGTCTCTATGGCTGGGTGGAGAACGCTCCATGCAACTGGGCATCCCCTCTGGCGCTCCTGTCTATAGCTGGTCGAGCGTGGCGCAGGCCATCACGATCCCGCTCAACGCCACCGGCGTGCGCCTGACCTGCTGGTACTATACCCGTTCGGGAGACACGGCCGGCGACCTGGGCTACATCTCCCTGTATCATGCCACGATGGTCAGCGAGCTTCGTCGCCTGGCCACGATTCGCGAGGACAATCAGGCCTGGACCAGGGCAGAGTTCGACCTCAACCTGACCGGCCTGAAGGGGCAGACGGTCCGCGTGGTCTTTGGCGTGCACAATGACGCCGCGGGCGGCACGACGGCCATGTGGGTAGACGACGTGTCCGTCACCACCTGCACCGCCCTGCCCACGCCCACCGGTGCACCTACGCCGTCGGCCACGAGAACCTGGACGCCTACAGCCACGGCGAGCGGGACTCCCGTGTGGACCCTCACCCCCACGGCCAGCCCGACGCGCACCGCAGCTCCCTCGCCGACGCCTGTCGAGAGTTCGTCGCCCGAACCCACAGCGGGCTGTACAGACCGGGTGGCCGGCGGTGACTTTGAGCAGGACAACCCTGCCTGGCTGTCCCAGAGCTCCTGCCAGCCGGCTTACTGGACCGGACTGGCGCACGGAGGGGTGCGCTCGATGCGCACGGGCATAGACCCTGGCAGTATGAGCACCTGCTACTCTACCATCTACCAGGTGGTGGACGTGCCCGCGTCAGCGGGGAACGTGAGTCTGAGCTTCTGGTACTATGCCACGTCCGACGATTCGGCGGGGGACCGCCACTATGCCCTCCTGCAGAGTGAGACAGGCACGACCCTGTACAGCTTTTTCAACCGCTACCGCAACGAAAACGAATGGCTGCAAGTGAACGGCTTTTCGCTGGACGAGTTCAGGGGACAAAAGCTGCGCCTCTCTTTCGGCGCCTACAACGACGGCAACGGGCTGACCAGCCGCATGTTCATCGACGATGTTGTGGTGCGGCAATGCGGCATCACATCCCTCTACCTGCCCATCCTGCTGCTGGAGGGCGGCTCGACGGCCGGCAGCGCGGTCAGCCGGGTCGCGGGGCAAATGGTTGCGAACAACCTCCTCTGGTCACTGCCGACGGCAGAAGGCGAGGCGGCGGGCGCCGGCCTGGCCATCGACGTCGAGCGTGGACGCCTGTTTGTGGCCGGCGGCCGAGTTGTGCGCGTGCTGGAAGCAGCCACGGGCAGAGAGCTGTCCAGAGTCGCCCTGCCCTCCGAAGCGAGAGGCCTGGCCGTTGACCCGGCCACGGGACGCTGCTTTGCCGCTCTGTGGCGGGCAAGCTCTATCGCCGTCCTGGACCCGGCAGCGGGCAGAGTGGAGAGCCTTGTCGGAGGGGTGGACGGGCCCGGCGGCGTGTGCGTGACCGGTGACAGGATCTGGGTGAGCGCTACCGGCTCCAATGAGCTGCTTGCGCTCGACCCTGCCTCGTATGCTATAATGCAGCGCGTGCCGGTGGGCGATGCGCCCTTTGCGCTGCTCTGCGACCCGGCCGGCGCGACTGTGTACGTCGGCAACGCCGGCGAGGACTCGGTCGCGGTTGTGGATGGGCGTACGGGGGCCGTGCGCAAGGTGGTGCAGCTTGGCGGTCTGGGGCATCCCGCTGCCCTGGCCCTGGATGGCCACCTCGGACGGGTGTACGTTACCTACGCCCTCGCTCCGAAATACAGGGCCATCGCCATGCTGGATGCCGCCACGGGTGAGGTGCTTGGGCGCCTGACCGGCACGGAGGAAGAGCCGCTCTTTGGCGCCTACGGCATTGCGGCCGACCCGACGGCCGGACTGCTGTACGTTACCACGCACAGGGGCCTGCTGGCCCTGTCGGCGGCGGACTTGAGCATTGCGGGCAGGGCGCTGCCCGCTGACGAGAGCGGCAGTCTTGCCTATTCGTTCGGGCTGGCTGTCGATTCCGGCAGTGGCCGCCTTTACGTGGCATCAGGCGGAGCGGCAGGCGGCGTGAGGGCCTACGGCGAATAGGCCGGGCGGGACGCCCCTCGGGGGAGTCCCGGGGAGAAGAGTGCCTTTATGGGTGTGATCGACGACATCAAGGAACGCCTGGACATTGTCGATGTCATCGGCGCGTACGTCCCCCTGAAAAAGGCCGGGCGTACCTACAAAGGCCTGTGCCCTTTTCACAACGAAAAGACGCCTTCGTTCATCGTCTTCCCTGACACGGGGACCTGGCACTGCTTCGGGGCCTGCAATATCGGCGGCGACGTCTTTAGCTTTGTGATGCGCCGCGAGAACATGGAGTTTGGCGAGGCCCTGCGCCTGCTGGCCCAGCGAGCGGGGGTGACCCTGGAGCCGCAGCGTGAGGGCGAGGCGGCCGAAACCCGCCAGCGCGACAGGGTGCTCAAGATCAACCAGCTCGCCGCAGAGTATTTCCACTACCTGCTGATGAACGCGCCCGACGCGGCCGGCCCGCGCGATTACCTGACGCGGCGCGGTATTAACGAGGAGACCCGCAAGAGCCATCAGCTGGGCTACTCGCGCGATGACTGGCACGCCCTGGGCCAGAACCTGACCGCCAAAGGGTACACGCCTGCCGACTTGATGGAAGCCGGGCTGGTGATCGAGAAGAAGGAAGGCGGGCATTACGATCGCTTCCGCGGGCGGCTGATGTTTCCC
This sequence comes from Anaerolineales bacterium UBA2200, assembly GCA_002327925.1. GTDB lineage: Bacteria > Chloroflexota > Anaerolineae > UBA2200 > UBA2200 > UBA2200. Next base: position 2,585 of record DCVA01000026.1, on the reverse strand, counting down.
ATTCGCGACCCGCGGGGCAACACGGTGGGCTTCGGGGCCAGAGCCCTGGACGACTCGATTCCCAAGTACATGAACTCGCCTCAGACGGGCGTCTTTGACAAGAGCGGCGTGCTCTACGGCATCGACAAGGCCAGAGACGCAATTCGCGATGAAGGCTATGTGGTCATCGTAGAGGGCTATATGGACGTCCTGATGGCGCACCAGTGCGGGCGGCGCAACGTGGTGGCGTCGATGGGCACTGCCCTGACCGATAAGCAGGTGCGCATCATCAAAAAGCTGGCCAAAAAGCTGGTGCTGGCCCTGGACCCGGACGCGGCGGGGAACCAGGCCACCGTGAGGGGACTCGACGTGGCCAAAGAGGCCTTTGACCGCAAGCCCGTGCCCGTGCTGACAGCGCGAGGCCTGGTGCGCTACGAGGACCAGCTCGATGCCGAGATCCGCGTGGTGGAGCTGCCGGCAGGCCAGGATCCTGACGAAGTGCTCAAAGAGGATGTGGGCAAGTGGGATGCCCTGGTGAGCGGGGCTCTTCCTGTTGTAGAATATTACCTGCGCAATGCCGTGGCCCGCTTCGACCTCAAGTCGCCCAAGGGCAAGGGCGCCGCGGCGCGCGAGGTGCTGCCTCTGATCCAGGAGATCAGCAGCTCGGTCGAGCGGGCCCACTACCTGCAGCAGCTCGCGCACCTGCTGCGGGTGGACGAGCGCGCTCTGCAGCAGGAGCTGGAGCGCAAGGGGACCCGGCTTCACCCGCGGGGGGGGCAGACCGAAGCGGCGGCCGCCGGGTCCGACTCTGCGGCGGGCCGCGGCACGACCGAGCGCGTGGGCCGGCTTTCGGCTCAACCGGGCCTCACCTGCGGGCTCGAGCAGTACGTGCTGCTGTTGTTGCTCAAGCGGCCCGATGTACTGGACCTGATGAACCGGGCGCTGCTGGACCTGGGCATGGAACCGCTGGGCGCCGAGGACATCGGCGATTCGGAGAAGCGGGCTCTCTTCATCGCCCTGGTTGAGCAGATCCAGGCCGGCGGCACGGTACAGGTCGAGACGCTGCGGCGGGAGCTGGTTCCTTCTCTGCTCAGGACGCTGGAAGAGGCGCAGGCCTCCCTGGAAAAGGTTGCCTCTCTTTCCGACGAGTGGGTCGAGATCGATGCCGTCCATCGCGCCCTGATGCTCAGAGAGCAAAAGCTGCGCCGCCGGATGGAGGAGCTGCGCTTTCTGCAGGAGGACGCGCGCTCCCAGCAGGATGGCGAGGCCGCGAAGCAGTGGGGGCACATGGTGGATGACCTGGCGGACCAACTGGTGCGCCTGCAGAGGGACAAGGCGGCTCGCACCTCATTGAAAGGGCCCCGCGCGGGGCACACACTGGAATAGTGGGAGTAGCGGATGGTTAGGCCAGAAGACCGCGAGGAGAAAAAAGACCGGCTGATGGAAAAGGGCCTGCAGCAGCGGTTTGTTACGCTGCAGGACATAGACGACCTGTTTCCTCACCCGGACCAGGATGTGGAGGAGCGCACCGCTCTCTACACCTTTTTGCAGGACAACGGCATTGCCATTCTCGGTCCAGACGACGAGAGACCGCTGGTCGAGCCGGGGGACCTGCCCACCGAGGTCGAGGCGGCGCTGCCTGCCTTGCTCTCGGCCGAGCCGACCCTGGTCGATGATCCGGTGCGCATGTACCTGCGTGAGATCGGCCGCGTGCCCCTGTTGACCACGGAGCAGGAGCAGGACCTGGCCAGAACGATCCAGCAGGGGCAGTTCGCCGCGGCCAAACTGCGCGAAGGCAAGCCGGATCTGCAGACGAGAAACATGCTGCAGGCCGAGGTGCGCAAAGGGGACGAGGCCCAGCGGCGCCTGGCCGAGGCCAACCTTCGCCTGGTCGTGAGCGTGGCCAAGCGCTACGCGGGCCGCGGAATGTCGCTGCTGGACCTGGTGCAGGAAGGGAACATCGGCCTCCTGCACGCGGTGGAAAAGTTCGACTACACCAAGGGATTCAAGTTCAGCACCTATGGCACCTGGTGGATTCGCCAGGCCATCAACCGCTCCATCGCCGAGCAGGCCCGCACCATCCGGCTCCCTGCCCACATGATCGACACGGTCAACCGCGTGCTGCGCTCCTCCCAGGAGCTCTCTCAGAAGCTTGGCCGCGAGCCCACCCAGGAGGAAATCGCCCTCAAGATGGGTCTTCTTTCTCCCGAGACCACGGAGCTGGTGCAGGAAGCGCTGGAATCGGGTGAGCCCCTCGAGCCGGCCCTGCGCCACGAGCTGCGGCTGGCCACCTCCAAGGTGCGCGACGTCCTGCGTATGGTGCAGGAGCCGATGTCGCTGGAGATGCCTGTCGGAACGGAGGAGAGCAGCCAGCTCGGCGATTTCATCGAGGATGAGACGATGCCCGGCCCGGCCGACGAGACATCCAAGCAGCTCCTGCGGGAGCAGATGAAGGATATTCTGAGCTCCCTGACGGCGCGCGAGCGAGACGTGCTGATCTTGCGCTTTGGACTGAAGGATGGCCAGAGCCGCACGCTGGAGGAGGTCGGGCGCGAGTTCGACATCACGCGCGAGCGAGTGAGGCAGATCGAGGCCAAGGCGCTGCG
>DCVA01000041.1:43096-170024 GCA_002327925.1 Anaerolineales bacterium UBA2200 | reverse complement strand
CCGCAGCGACGGGACCGTACCGTCCGCTACGCAGTAAGCGAGCGGGTCGCTCTGCCCTGGTTTGTCTCGAATGCAGTGCCGACCGTCGCCGCCCGGTCTTGAGAACAGAGTTCCCGGGGAGTCTATGAGCACGACGCCGTGGCACAATCAACGGCCGGTAGCGTGGAGACTGGCGCTCGTCGCACTCATCGTCGCAGTGGGAATTGCCCTCTCAGTGCTGCCCCTGAAATGGGCAGCACTGCTTCTTGTGGGTGCCATCGCTGCGGTGGTGGCATTGATACAACCCGCCCTGACCCTCTGCCTGCTGCCCTTTGCGGTGCCCTTTGGCTCCCTGCGGGAGATTGCCCTCGGCCCCGTCTCAGTGGGTGGCGCCGAGATTTTGATGGTTGCGCTGGTGGCCACGTGGCTGGCTCAGAGCGTGGTCAGGCGACGCATCGTGATCCCCCACGGCCCGCTTCTCCTGCCCCTGACGCTGTTCCTGGGTGTCCTGCTGCTGTCGCTGCTTCCGTCCGCGTCTCTTGAGCTGAGCGCCAAGGAAATCGTCAAGTGGATTGAAGTCATCGTGATCTATGCTCTGGTGAGCCAGGCGGCCGACGAGCGTCTTGGACGCTGGGTGGTGTGGGCACTCCTCGCCGCTGCCACGTGCGAGGCGGTGGTGGGCATCTATCAGTTCCTGGGCCGGGTCGGACCGGAGGGATTTGTCCTCTTCGGTCGCTTTATGCGCGCCTACGGCCATTTTGCGCAGCCAAACCCCTTTGCAGGCTATCTGGGCCTCAGCTTTCCGCTGTCCTATGCGCTCTCGATGCAGTCATGGTCCTCATTCGCCCGGTTCCTGCGCCGGCCCTCGTTCGCCCTGCTGCCAGCAGTGCTTCCCGTCGTTGCGACGGGAATAGCTGGTGTGGCAATCGCCATGAGCTGGTCGAGAGGGGCGTGGGTGGGGCTGGCCTGTTCCGCCGGCGTAGTCACCCTGCTGCGCAGCCGCAGGGCCGTGGTGACCGTGGCAATCATCGTCCTCTTCGTCACCAGTGGGCTGGCGCTGGGAGGCGCTCGTTACATACCCGCGTCGCTCGTTCAGCGCGGCGCCGACCTGATTCCTTTCCTCAGTGGGATAGACGTCGCTCACGCAGAGGTGAACGATGCGAACTGGGCGATTCTCGAGCGCATGGCCCACTGGCAAGCGGCGACTGGCATGATCAGCGACCATCCGTGGTTGGGAGTGGGCATCGGCAACTATCCGGTGGCCTATCCGCAGTACGCCATCGGCCGCTGGCGCGACCCGCTCGGTCACGCCCATAACTACTATCTGAACATCGCCGCAGAGGCTGGCCTGGTCGGGCTCGGTGCGTATCTGATCCTGGTTGTGGCCTGTTTCGTGGCGACGCTGCATGTGATTCGTCGCACCAGAGAATCGAGCTGGTGGCGGGCCGTCGCGCTGGGAGTGATGGGCGTTCTGACGCACCTCAGCGTTCACAATCTGTTTGACAACCTCTACGTTCACAGTATGAACGTGCAGCTGGGGCTGGTGCTGGGTCTGCTCGTACTGGCCGACAGGTATGGTCGCCGAGAACCTGGACCAAGCGGCAACCTGACCCCAGGCAAGGTATAGCCTACACATGCGAATAGGAATTGACTACACAGCAGCAGTGAATCAGGGAGCAGGAATAGGCCGCTACACTCGCCAGATGGTGCAGTCGCTGCTGGACCTGGACGAGGAGAGTGATTACTTTCTGCTGTGTCCCCGGGGGAAGGCAGCTCGCTCGCGACAGGGCTCCGGCGCAGAGGCCTCAGCCCGCTTTGGTCTCCCGGAGCACAGGCCGAACTTTCACCAGGTCGCGCTCCCACTGTCTGAGCGAGAGGCAGTTGTGCTCTGGCATCGGCTGCGGCTTCCAATACCGGTGGAGTGGTTTTCCGGACCGCTCGACGTCTTTCATTCGCCCGATTTCGCGCTCGCACCTTCGCAGAGTGCGCGTACGCTGGTCACTATCCACGACCTGTCTTTCATGCGCGTTCCGGAGTGCTCGGAGCCAAGCCTGCGTACCTATCTCAATGAGGTGGTACCGAGGTCCGTCGGTCGCGCTGACGTCGTCCTGGCTGATTCAGAGTCGACACGCCAGGATGTGCTGGAGCTGCTGAAGGTGGCTCCGGGCAGAGTCCAGGTGATCTACGCGGGAGTGGACGATGGGTTCCAGCCTGTCCGCGACCCGCTGATACTCGAGCAAACAAGGACCAGGTACGGCCTGCCGCAGCGCTTTGTCCTGGGCGTGGGCACGCTGCAGCCACGGAAGAACTACAGACGCCTGGTCGAGGCGTTTGCCCGGCTGAGAGGGCAGGACGACGTTCGACTGATCATCAGCGGTGCTCGTGGGTGGATGTATGAGGAGATCTTCCGACGCGTGGACGAACTGGGGCTGACCGGCAGAGTGCTCTTCCCCGGCTATGTGGCAGAAGGAGACCTGCCGGCGCTCTACAGCCTGGCGGAGGTGTTCGCCTTTCCGTCCCTGTACGAGGGCTTCGGCCTGCCTCCGCTGGAGGCGATGGCCTGCGGAACGCCCGTAGTTGTTTCCAGAACCTCCTCTTTGCCTGAAGTGGTGGGCGATGCCGCATGGCAAATCGACCCCCTGAGCGTTGAGGAGCTGGCTGAAGCGCTTGGTACACTGCTCGGTTCCTCGACGCGGCGAGCCACGCTGGTGGAACGGGGCCTGGTCCAGGCCAGGCGCTTTGCCTGGTCAGAGGCCGCTCGCAAGTTGCTGGAACTGTATCGAGCGGGCTGAAAAGGACGGGTTGCCAATCGAGATGCCCTGAGCTAGAATGTACGCAGCCTACTCACTGTCGAGCTCAGAGAACAACTCTCAAAGGAGGAGTGCATGAAGCTGGCATCAGCAATGTCACGTCTGGGCACGGAGACTGCGTTTGAGGTACTGCTTCGGGCGCGGGCTCTTGAGGCCCAGGGTCGAGACGTGGTGCACCTGGAGATCGGCGAACCGGATTTTGACACCCCCCCCAACATCATCGATGCAGCGTGCAAGGCGTTGCACGGCGGCTTCACCCATTACGGTCCATCGGCTGGTCTGCCTGCCCTGCGAGAAGCGATTGCCGCTGAGGTCTCCCGGTCCCGCGGCATCAAAGTCACCCCCGACCAGGTCGTGGTCACGCCGGGCGGCAAGCCAATCATGTTCTACACGATCCTTGCCCTGGCCGAAAAGGGCGACGAGGTGATGTACCCCAATCCGGGCTTCCCAATCTACGAGTCGATGATCAACTTTGTCGGGGCCAAGCCTGTGCCCCTGCCTCTCCTCGAGGAACGTGAATTCGGCTTTGACATTGCCGATATGCGCAAAAAGATCACCAAACACACCAAGCTGATCATCATCAACTCTCCGCATAATCCGTGCGGAAGTATGTTGAGCAAGCAGGACCTGGAGGCCATCGCCGAGGCCGCCACCGAGCACGATGTGCCTGTGCTTTCCGATGAGATCTATTCGCGCGACGTCTACGAGGGCAAGTTCGAGAGCATTACCCAGTTTCCCGGTATGACGGAACGTACGATCATCCTCGATGGGTTCTCCAAGACATATGCGATGACAGGCTGGCGCATGGGCTACGGCGTCATGCCCGCCGATTTTGCGGCGCAGGTTGCCAAGCTGCAAACCAATGCCACCTCCTGCACTGCCTCTTTCACCCAAATGGCTGGTGTTGAGGCTCTGCTGGGTCCACAGGATGCGGCGCACAAGATGGTGGCCGCCTTCAAGGAGCGCCGGGATCTGATCGTGAGCGGACTGAATGAGATTCCTGGCGTGCACTGCTTGCTGCCCAAAGGCGCGTTCTACGCCTTTCCGAATATCAAGGATGCCATGAAGCGGGGCCATTTCGCGACGTCCAAAGAGTTCGCCGACGCGCTGTTACAGGAGGCAGGCGTGGCGGCTCTGTCGGGCACGGCATTTGGCCGCTACGGTGAGGGCTACCTGCGCTTTTCCTATGCCAACTCCCTGCCGAATATCCGGAAGGCCCTGCAGCGTATCGGCGAGTTCGTGGACAAGCACAAGTAGCCGGACACCAGGTGCTGCCGGGAAAGAGACGAACAGAGCCCCCTCCCAAACGGGAGGGGGCTTTTCGATCTGGAGCCGGAGCTGGTCGCCGTGCGTGTGCCGCCCGGGGCTAGTCCGGGGCGTGCCCCTTCATTGCCAGGGGTAAGAAGACTCGGAAGGGTGTCGGAGTCGCAGTTATGGTTGGAGTGCAGGTGGCAGTGGCCGTCGGCAGTAAAGTGGCAGTGGCCGTCGGAGTTGCCGTCGCGCTGGCCACAGGTGTGGCTGTGTTGGTGGGTGTGGCTGTGTCGGTAGCCGTAGGGGTCAGTGTTTGGGTATCTGTCGGGACGGCCGTCTCGGTCGGTGTGGGAGTGGCGGTGTGAGTGACCGTGGGCGTCGCCGTTTGTGTCGGCGTCGGAGTGAACGTCTGCGTTGGCGTGGGTGTGGGAGTAAGCCATTCTACCCACAAGTACGGCCGGAGGGAGGCGATGCCGCCTCGTGACGAATAGAAGGCGGACGCACCGCGAGGCAGAGACACGTCACCCACGAGTATCAGCCCGTGATTTCCTTCCGATACCCAGCCCTGGACAATGCTGGTCACAGGCACGCGCACCCACTGTTCCTGCGCCGTCACCTCCCCGACCTCATCCTGCGCGAAGGTCGAACAGCGGTCTGTGATACCCTGGCATCCGGCGACTTCCCAGGCGTTCCAGGTGGTGGCCTGATACCAGCTGGCCTGGCTGGCGACCCAGTCCCTCTTGACGCAGTAGGCCGCGAACTGGAGCGGCGCGCGGAAGATGTCGTCAGCCTGGCCTCCGGGTACGTAGAGCCATAGCTCCGCGAGGACGATACTCGAACCGGCCTGAATGGCGGATGTGTCGAACTTGAAGAGGGGAACTAGCAGACTGTCCGCGCGCAGGTATACCCACGACTGGTGGGTGTGGGTCTGATTCGGCTCCCAGGCGTTGAGATAGGTGTCTTCCAGGATATCAAAGCGCAGCTCGAACTGCCCCAGAGAAGCTGACCCACTGTCGGGCGGAGGAGCTGCCCCGGCGCCAGCAGGACGCAACACCAGCCCCAGAGTGCCTGCCAGAATCACCAGGGGGGCCATCCAAATACAGACGCGCAGCGAACGATTAGTCATCCCCATATCCTCCTGCGGGTGAGGTTCAGCACTGGTACTTTTCTTTCTTGAGGACACCTATGTAGGGCAGACTGCGGTAGATCTCGGCGAAATCGAGGCCGTAGCCGATAACGAACTTGTTGGGAATCACAAAACCGACGTAGTCGAGCCCGATCTCCAGCTCGCGGCGAGACGGCTTGCTGAGCAGGGTGCATATGCGCACACTTTTGGGGTGGCGCGTGTGCAGGTTCTGGGTGATATAGGCCAGAGTGCGTCCCGTATCGATGATATCTTCGACGATGAGTACATTGCGCCCGGCTATGTTGGTGTCCAGGTCCTTGAGAATGCGCACCACACCGCTGGATTCGGTGCTCGCGCCATAGCTGGAGATGGCCATAAAGTCCACAGCGTGCGGGATGGTGATCTGGCGCATTAGATCCGCCAGAAAAAGCACGGCTCCCTTGAGCACGCAGACGAGCAAGAGGTCCTGGCCGGCATAGTCCAGCGAGATCTGCTGGCCGAGCTCATGAATGCGGTCCGCCAGCTGCTGCTTGCTGATCAGGACCTGGGCAACATCATCATCCAGTGTGGGCATAGGCATTGCCTCCTGCACGAAGGTGATTATCAGTATACATCAGAGCACGCGGCAGACCAACCCCTTGAGATACTCGCCCTCCGGGAAGTTCAGCAGGATGGGATGGTCGACCGCCTGGGAGAGCTTGCACAATATCTGCAGGTCGCGGCGGGCATCGATACTGGCGCCAAAGAGGATCTTCTGGAAGAGGTCAGGCGCGACCAGACCGGAGCAGGAAAGGCTGAACAGGATACCGCCCGGGCGTAGTAGCTGCATCGATAGCCAGTTGATGTCCTTGTACCCGCGGGCGGCCGCGGCTACCTGGGACTGAGAGTTGGCGAACTTGGGCGGGTCGAGCACAATCAGGTCGAATGTGCGTCCCTCGGCGCGGTACTGCCGCAGAACCGAAAATACGTCGCCGACCACGTATTCCTCCAGGTCGTCGGGCAGGCCATTGAGTGCCACGTTGCGCCGAGCCAGCGCCAATGCGTCGGCAGAAGTATCCACGTTGGTCACGCTGCTCGCTCCAGCCGCGTGGGCGTAGACGGCAAATCCTCCAGTATAGGCGAAGGCGTTCAGCACCGAACGCCCTGCGGAGTAAGCAGTCAGGCGCGCCCGATTATCACGCTGGTCGAGATAGAAGCCGGTCTTTTGGCCGTTTCGGACATCCACGAGGAAGCGGCGGCCGTTTTCCCAGGTTTCGACAAGGGAAGGAGGGGACTCACCATGAAGGATCCCCGTGGTCTGGCTCAGACCCTCCTTTTTGCGGACTTCCACGTCGCTGCGCTCATAAATGCCCCGACAGGGGACCAGCTCAGCCAGAATCGATGTCAGCTCGGGCTTGACCCGCTCGATTCCCAGGGTAAGTGACTGAAGAACTAGATAGTCGCCGTAGCTGTCGACAATCAACCCGGGGAGAAGGTCAGACTCGGCGTTGACGAGCCGGCAGCCGGTGGTCTCGCCGGGGCGGAGCAGGCTGCTGCGCCTGTCGATGGACGATTGCAGTCGTCTGCGCCAGAAAGCGCCATCGATGGGCTCTTCCTCGGTCCAAGACAGCAGCCGGACTGTGATCTGCGAGCGCCGGTTCAGGTATCCGCGCGCCAGGAACCTGCCCTTGGCGTCCGTGACGTCAACAACCTGCCCGTCCACGGCATCGGAGGGCATGCGGGCAATTGCGCCGGAAAAGATCCACGGATGGCGATTCAGAACCGGCTTGTCTTTGCCTGGCTTCAGGGTAATCGTGGACATATCTCTTCTCCTCAGGTACCCGGCTCTGGCTGGTCCGGCCGGGGGAACACGGATCGGGTTCAGCCTTCTCCGGGGCGAACGAACTCGAGCACCAGCACCCACTGTGTCGAGTCGGTGAGTCTGGCGGGTTCGGAGATGCGCCAGCCGGGCAGCCATAGGATTCCGGCCGGGGAGGCGAGAAGGGGGATCTGATCCCGCCAGTCTCGTGGGATCCGTGCGCTGGTCATAAAGTTGCTCAATGTGGTGGGCCGGTCGCCGAGTCCCTGCGGCCAGAAGCGGTCTCCCCTGCGTCGCGGTCGCAGCTCCAGAGCGCCCCCGGTTACCGCATAGTCCAGGAAGGCCTGCCAGGGGCGTGGGTGTGTCACGCTGTTTTCGTTGATGGCTGGCCTGGCCAGAACCTCGGCTGTCAGGCACCATTCTGAGTCAGGCAGGCGTGTCTCGCCGGGCAGAACGACCTCTATCGGCCCCGTCAGCCAGGGCGCGTCGGGCCGCTCGACCGAGCGGCCGCCGCGGGTGACAATGAACCGGTCATACTGGATGCGTGCCTCGAGGCCTCCGGGCAGGGTGACCGCCATGCCCGTGTGGCCGCTCTGCAGCACGGGAAGAGCGTTCTCAATATGGACCCAGTTGATGTTGCGCAGCGATTTGTGGAGGCGGTGGATCGCTTCGCGCAGGACGGACCGCTGCAGGCTGACGGGCAATCCTCGCCAGCGGATCAAGTCCAACGTGATGGAGTTGGCCGAGCGGCTGATCTCCAATTGCCGCCACTCCCTGCGCAGCAGCCTCCTCAGACAGGCATAATCGGCAGAAAAGATGTCAGCCGACCGCAGGACCACCTCTCGAAACCGCGGGTTGAACGTCTCGAGCACGGGAAGCAGCTCGTGGCGCAGGCGGTTTCGGTAAAAGGTCGTGTCCAAGTTGGAGCGATCAAAGCGCGGCTGCAGCCCTTGCGCGGCGCAATAGGCTTCTATGTCGGTGCGCGGCGTGTCCAGCAGGGGCCGGATGAGCCATGGCCCCACCGGATGAGGGGAGAGGTCCGGCTCCAGGCCCGAAAGGCGCAGTTGGTCGAGCCGGGTCAGAGGGAGCATCCCGCGCAGCCCGGCCAGCCCGGAGCCGCGCAGCCAGTGCATCAGGACAGTCTCGACCTGGTCATCGGCGTTGTGGCCCACGGCCACCTTCTGAGCACCAACAGCTCGCGCCTGCTGGCTGAGGAAGGCATAGCGCACCTGACGAGCCGCTTCCTCGATGGCCAGATGCCTCTCCCTGGCAATGGCCGCCACGTCCCGTGATTCAACCGTGATGGGTAGACCCCAGGAAGACGCGGTGGCTGCCACGAATTCGGCGTCTGCATCCGCATCAGCCCCCCGCAGTCGATGGTTCAGGTGTGCAACGTGCAACGAAAGGCCGTAGGCCTCGCGCAGGGCGAGCAGTACATGCAGAAGGCACAACGAATCGGGGCCGCCGGAGACACCGACCACAATCGTATCCCCCGGGGAGAGAAGCCCCTGGCGGTCAACGTACTGCCTCACTCGTGCTACAAGAGTCGCATCCATGCTCACCCGTATCGGTCAGCCGGCCGCATGTCGAAAGTCCGCCATGTTCACCACGGCTCCCGTCACGCGCGCCTCTTCGGCGGCGAAGGCCAGCAGGTGGCTCTCCAGGGACTCGCGGGCCGTGGTCAGGGCGCAGGCCGGATCGTGGACGGCCTGTACAAAGCCGCGCATCAGCTCCATGTCGGCCCCGCCGTGGCCGGTCGCTCCAACAAGCCCGGACGTTGGCCGGATCGTTTCGACCTCGCCCGTCAGGTGGTCGTGGATCTGGATCTCCTGAGACAGGGCGCCGTATGAGCCGAGCAGGGTGGCGCGAGTGCCATCGTAGCGCATGGTTCGGCCTTCCAGGTGCGAATGGCCATGCATCACCAGCACAACGCTGGTGCCGTCCTCCACCTCCAGACTGACCGTTTGGTGGTCTACCACATCGTTGTCACAGTAATACACACAGCGGCCGTAGGGGCCTGTCTGCAGAGCCCTGAGACGCGCTTCACGGCTGGTGTCTTCCGAGAGCACACTCAGCGGCCAGCCCCGGTAGTCACGCGCCGCGGCAAAGCCAGGCACCAGGCGCTCGGCCACCCGCGCCATGGCAGGATGGTCGAGGATGATCCGCGAAGCCAGGCGCTCCTGGAGTACGGGGGAATCGCGGGTCATGCGCAGGAGCGGGACAATGTCCAGGTACAGTCGGGGGGCGTACCACGGACACTGCTCTGCTGCTGGGCAGCCGTCGGTGCAGCGCTCCGGTGCACCGGCCGGGGCGTTCTCCCTGCGGTAGTGCACGAGAGAGCCGAAAGACGCCAGTCTGTGGCAGGGTCCCAGAATCCAGAACAGGATGTCCAGGTCGTGGCAGCACTTGGCCAGGATCATCGGACTCTCCACACGGCTGTCGCGCCAGTTGCCGCGGACGTAGGAGTGGGCCATATGCCAGTAACTGACGTTCTCCCTGTGCTCGACTGTGACCACCCGCCCAAGGCGTCCGGAGTTCACAATGCCCCGCAGCAGGGTGAAGAAAGACGTGTAGCGCATTTCGTGGCAGATCTGCAGCAACCGACCGGTGCGCTCGGCCGTCTGGACCAGCCTCACGCAGTCGCCCAGAGTGGTGGCCATCGGCTTCTCCAGCAGCACATCGTAGCCCAGCTCGAGGGCGGCCAACGCCGGTTCTGTGTGTAGCCGGTCGAGCGTACAGACGAGGGCAACATCGGCGGTCCTGCCGCCAGCCAGGAGATCTTCCCAGGTGCGATATTGACCCTGTGGGGGAATTCCGTGCGCCCGGGCAAACCGGGTCCGTCGTGCCTCATCTGGCTCGGCCACCGCAACGAAGCGCAGCTCGTCCGGGTGCTGCAGGGCGTAGGGGCCATAAGCATCCTGGCCGCGGTTGCCTGCGCCGATCAGAATTGCGCTCAGGGGGTGTGGCAAGGCATGCCTCCTATGATCCGCTCTGGTAGCGGCTGCGCTCAAGCGTCTCAGGGTCGAGATCCAGATTGGGCTGGCGCGAGGCGTCCATCGCCGCGGGAGCAGGCGCCCGGGGAGGGAGAGGTGGAGAATCGACTGCTGCCGCGGCAGGCAATGATTCCTCTCCGGGACGCAGTCTGAGCACCAGCGCCGCGCTAACCAAAGCCGCGACCCCTATCAGCGCTTCAGTGACGTATACCCCCCAGGTCGACAGGGCGAAGACACCCAGGGCGTCGACCGCCGCGTGCCAGAGCACAGCCAGCACAAACCAGAGGTAGTTACGGCGTACGAAGGCCTGCAATACCAGGATAGACAGACCCACGTGCAGGCCGAGGGCGAAAGCCCGCTCCAGAGCCGGAATGAGGTGCTGGTACCAGGGGAGACTCCAGTAGGTGGTCAGGGCTGCGCTCACGCCCTCGACCCGGGCCGGATCCAGCACTGTGGCCAGGTCCACGTTGCGCAGTGCCACCAGTTGGACATAGGCATTGAGCGAGAGCAAACCCAGCAGGATAGCCTCGATGGCGCCGTGGCCGGCCCCGAACATCAGCCCTTCCGACCAGCTTCGTGCCTCTCGCAGTGGGCCGCGCAGCATCAGCAGACGGGCGGATTCTTCAAACACCCCGGCGGACAGTCCCAGCAAGACGGCAACCAGCGCCAGCGCCGCATTGCCCGCCGCCGGCTCAAGGCCCAGGCGTTGCATGACGGGGCTGAGCAGCCACTGGTTGAACGGAATGTGCAGCACCTGCGAAGCGACGAAGGTGACCATGCCCAGGCCGTAGACCCGCCACTCCACCTTGAGTCGCCTGGCCAGCCAGATGCCCAGCAGCACGGGCATGCCGATCATCAAGAGTGAATTGGCGAGAGCGACCAACGTGCTCAACACGAAAGGACATCTCCCCCGGAGGATGATTTTCCATTCTAGCACGGTTGGAGCAAAGACGCAATGGTTCCCGGGCGCTGGCGGATAGCCCCCCTTGACAGACGGCCAGAGACATGCTACTATAGTACCATAATACTATGGCATCATAGTAGTGAGTTGAGGGTCTATGACAAACGCTGAGCTGGCCATGCTGAGCCTGGTTGCGGAAAGGCCTCGTCACGGCTACGAAATCGAGCAGGTGATCGAGGAGCGCGGCATGCGCGAGTGGACTGAGGTCGGGTTCTCGTCGATCTACTATCTGCTGAAGAAACTGGAGCGGGAGGCGCTGGTTGAAGGCCGCCTCGAGCAAGGGCAGCGGGGTCCGGCTCGGCGGGTCTACGCCCTTACCCCGGAGGGGACACGGCAGCTGCGCAAGGGAGTGCTGGAGGCCCTCTCCAACCCCCGGCCGTGCAACCCGTCCATTCTGCTCGGCCTGGCCTGCCTGCCTGTGGTGTCCACGGCGGAGGCCATCCTGGCATTACGGCGCTATGCCTCGGCCCTGCGACAGCACGGCGACCGCTTGCAGCAGAAACAGACCAATCAGCAGCCGCTGCCCTACTTTGTCGATGCCGTGTTCGACCATGGCCTTGCGCGGCTCGAGGCCGAGCTGGTCTGGGTGGAGGCCTTCATCAAACGACTGGAGGAGCACGATGGCCAAGCATGACTGGAAGAAGGACTGGAAACATCTGTACCTGCCCAGGCCCGGCCCCTTCGCCCTGGTGGATGTTCCGGCAATGCAGTTCCTGATGATCGACGGGCACGGCGACCCGAACACGAGCCCCGTCTTTCAGGACGCGATGACTGCCCTGTACGGAGTGGCCTACGGGCTCAAGTTCGGGCTGAAAAGCCAGGGCATCGAGTTCAGCGTTGCGCCATCTGAGGGGCTCTGGTGGACGCAGGGCACGACCCTGGATCTGACCGACAAGTCCGACTGGAACTGGACGCTCATGATCATGGTGCCGGACGAGATCACCGTCGGCCAATTCCAGCAAGTCCGAAGTGAGGCACTGAGGAAGAAGGGGCTGGCGACGCTGAAACAGGTCCGTCTGGAAACATACCACGAGGGGCTCTCGGTACAGGCGCTGTACGTTGGGCCCTATGCCGATGAAGGGCCGGCGATCCTGGCCATGCACCGGTTCATCGTCGAGCAGGGCTATGTTCTGAATGGCAAGCACCACGAGATCTACATAGGAGACCCGCGCCACTCCGCCCCTGACAAGCTCAAGACCGTGATCCGGCAGCCAGTCAGAAAGGCCTGACGCCCGACTGCTAGGGAAAGATCTTGTTCGGGTTGAGGATGTGGTTGGGGTCGAAGACGTCGCGGATACTGCGTTGAAGCTCGATTTGCACCGCATCCAGCGCCAGGGGCAAGTAGCGGCGCCGCTCGCAGCCGATGCCGTGCTCTCCGGTGATCGTTCCGCCCAGTGACAGGGTCAGCCGGTAGATCTCCTCGCTCAATTGCGGTACAAGCGCTTCCCAGCGCTCGGCGGGCAGGTCATCCTGTAGCGCGTTCACGTGGACGTTGCCATCGCCGGCATGGCCAAAGCAGATCAGGCGCACGCCAACCTGGTCGGCCAGTTGGTGAATCTCGCGCAGGAACCGGGGTATCTCGGAGCGCGGAACGACCACGTCCTCCATATGATTGATGGGGCTGGCGTTCGTGAGCGCCTCGATGATCTTGCGCCTGGCTTCCCACAAGCGGTCGCGAGTGGGTCTGTCACGGGCCACCAGCACATCGCACGCCCCGTGGTCGAGGCAAAGCTGCCCGACGACATCCAGGTCCGCATCAACCTGCTCGCGGCCGTTGCCATCCAGTTGGATCAACAGATGAGCTGCTGCGTCGTGATGGGGCAGGTCCCTCTGTAAGAGTCGCTCGACGGCCAGGATGCTGTCTCGTTCCATGAACTCGATGGTGGTTGGCACAATGCGTGCAGCGATGATGGCCGAGACCGTGTCAGCGGCCGCCTGAAAGTCATCAAAGGTTGCCAGCAGGTCGACCTGCTCTCTGGGGAGAGGCACCAGACGCAGGATGATCCTGGTGACGACGGCCAGGGTGCCTTCCGACCCGATCAGAAGCTGCAGCAGGTTGTAGCCTGTGACGTTCTTTACCAGCTTGCCGCCGCAGGTGATGATGTCGCCGGATGGCAGCACGGCCTCCAGACCACAGACATAGTGCATCGTGGTGCCGTACTTGACAGCGCGCGGTCCGCCTGCACCCTCCGCAATGTTGCCCCCGATGGTACACGAGTCCAGGCTCGCTGGATCCGGTGGGTAGAAGAGCCCGTGGGCTTCGACAGCCCGGTGGATATCGCCGGTGATGGCTCCGGGCTCGACCGTCACCATCAGGTTCTCTGTATCGATCTCCAGAATACGATTCATGCGCTCGAGGGACAGGACGATGCCGCCGCACACGGGAACCGCGCCGCCGCTCAATCCCCATCCTGCGCCGCGCGGAGTTACGGGTATCCTCTCGCGCTGAGCCAGGCGGAGGATGGCCGCAACCTGCTCCGAGCTGCTGACCCTGACCACGATCTCAGGGTCGGCACGCAGGCCTACGACCTCATCGTGGCTGTAGGGCTCCATGGCTTCACGGTTCGTCAGCACCTGCTCGGCGCCCGCAATCCCGCGCAGCTCTGCGATTATCGCTTCATTGACCGGGTTGTACACTTTGCCCCCCGTTGTCACTTGGATCACGCCGGCAGGACGCCCGCCTCGGTGAGGATGGCGCGCAGGGTGACCTGCTGTGCTGGCTCCAACGGCCCCAGAGGCGAGCGGACCGGACCCCCGTAGTAGCCTACCCAGTCCAGTGCCTGCTTCAGACCGGGGACTCCGAACTGGGCCGTCACGGCGTTATTGGCCGGGATCAGTCTGAGCTGGAGCGCACGAGCCCTGTCGTGGCAGCCGGCACGAATCGCTTCGTACAGGTCACAGCACAGCCCGGGCGCCACGTTGGCCAGCGCGGCAATCCCGCCCACGGCGCCCAGTACCATCGCGGCATAGAGGAAACTGGCCGCCCCGGCCAGAACCTGAAAGTGCGGAGGCGCCGAGCGCAGGATCTCACCCAGCTTGACGACGTTGCCGCTGCTATCCTTGATGCTGAGGATGTTAGGATGCCCGGCAAGCTCCAGCACCGCCGCTGCCGTGATATCGACCCCCGTATTCGCCGGGATGTTGTAGATGATGATGGGAATCGGCGACTGGTTCGCAACCTCCAGATAGTGACGCCGCATCGCCCCCGTATCCATCTTGGACTTGAAGTAGGAGGGAGTAATGACCATCGCTGCATCGGCGCCGATGGTGGCCGCCTGCTCCACCAGTTTGACCGTGGCGAGAGTGGACTCTGTGCCCGTGCCGGCGATGAACAGCTTGTGCGGAGGGATCGCGGCGCGTGCGGTGCGCAGGACCTGGAGCTTTTCCTCATCAGTCAGGTAGGGGCACTCGCCGTTGCTGCCAAGTAGCAGCAGTCCCGCCAGAGGCGTCTTGCACCAGCGGGCGATGTTCTCGGCCAGCCGGTCATGAGCAACGGATCCTTTCTCATCAAAGGGCGTTGGGATGGGCGGAAAGATGCCTGCCAGGGAGATTGCGTCTGTCATCATCTCATCCATATACTTTCTCAGCGGCGGGAAGGGCGGCCCCTGCCTCGAACCGCGCGCCCTCAGAGCGCAGGATGGGTTCGAGTGCGCTGAGGAAGGTGAGCACTGTCTTGCGGGTGGCGTTGTAGCCCATCAGGCCGATGCGCCAGATTTGCCCCTTGACCTTGCCCAGACCTCCACCGATCTCGATGCCGAAATCCAGCAGCAGACGAGAGCGCACCCGCGCATCGTTGACTCCTTCGGGAATGCGTACCGAATTGAGGGAGGGCAGTCTGTGGCCCTCCTGGGCGAATGGCTGGATTCCCATTGCCTGCAGCCCGGCCAGCAGAGCGCGGTGGTTGAGCTGGTGGCGCTCCCAGCGCGCCTCGAGGCCCTCCTCATGGACCAGGCGCAGCGCCTCGCGGAAGGCATAGTTCATGCTGATGGGGGCGGTATGGTGGTAGAAGCGCTCCTGGCTCCAGTAACGCTGGACCATGGTCATGTCGAGGTACCAGCTCTGGACCTTGGTCTTGCGTGCCTCCAGTGCCTTGACTGCGCGGGGTCCGAAGGTGATGGGTGCGAGGCCGGGCGGGCAGCTCAGGCACTTTTGCGTGCCGCTGTAGACCACGTCCAGATGCCACTCGTCCACCTTGACCGGGCAGCCACCCAGAGAAGTGACGGTATCGACTAAGAAGAGAGCGTCGTGCTCGTGGGCCAGCCGACCTATATCCCCCAGGGGCTGATGAGCGCCGGTGGAGGTCTCGGCGTGCACGATGGCCACGACCTTGACCTGGTTCTGCTTCAGCACGGCCTCCACCTCCTCGGGCTGCACCACGTGGCCCCATTCCGCATCGACGCGCAGAAGCTTGCCCTGGCAGCGCTCGACGATGTCGCACATGCGCTCGCCAAACACCCCGCTGACGCAGACCAGAGCCGTGTCGCCCGGCTCGATCATGTTGCAGAGCGCGGCTTCCATGCCTGCGCTGCCGGTCGCCGAGACGGGCAGGGTGAGGTAGTTCTCGGTCTGGAACGTGTACTGCAGCAGTCTTTTCGATTCGTCCATGATCTTGACGAATTCCGGGTCGAGGTGGCCCAGGAGCGGCGCGGACATCGCGCGCAGGACGCGCGGGTCCACGTTGCTGGGACCTGGTCCCAGCAAAAGTCGCACAGGCGGATTCAGTTCACGGTACGTGTCTGACATGGTCTTTCTCCTCTTGCAGGGGCAACCGGCGCGGGCCGCTGGCCAGTGTCTCCGGCTACGGCTCAGGCCTGGTGTATCTCTAGACCCACCCGGCGTACTCTCCCAGGTCCAACTCACGCAGCAGCTCGGGAGTGGGTAGGCCCATCTCGTTCCAACGCCGTTCCGCATAGTAATCGGCGAGCATAGGACCGAACGGCGGCAGGCTGTCCGGCGCACCGCCCTCACCGCGACGGTGAAACAGGATGCGCGGAGGCAAAGTGTCGTCCACGCGCGACGCACCGAGGCGGGCATTGATGACCCGCCGCAGGTTGCAGATCCTTTCTCCAGTGGTCAGCCACTGCTCCACGGTGCGGTCCCAGCCCGTGACGGCATTGGCCCATTGCACCATGTGCTCCGGCTGAAAGCCGCCCATCACCAGGAACTTGCACATCTTGAGGCTGTCGAAAAGCGCCATCCAGTTCTGCAGTCGTGCCACCGCGGCGCCTTTGCCCTCGGCCGTGTCCCTGGGCATCGTCTCAGGAATGCCCAGAGCGGGCGCCTTGAGCACTCGCTCATAGGGATGGGAGTATGCCTGGAGGTGGCATGCTCCGCGCACCGATGTGGCGTAGCCAACAGCCAGGCTGACATAGGCGCGCGGATCGTGCATGGGGAATTCGAGCCCCTTGACGTGAATGGCAAATTCGCGCGCCAGACCGCCCCACACCTGAGCGGCACGGCGGGTACCTTCTCCCAGCAGCCTGGGAACTTCGCCCTCACGAGCTGCAATCTTGCGAAGCAGCTCGAATGCGGCTTCCGCATCTCCCCAGACCGGGCCTTCCGGCCAGATGCCGACCTCACGGGCCTCCATGGCAAAGGCCAGCACGCAGCCGGCGGTGATGGTGTCCATGCCCTGGCGGTTGCAGAGCTCATTCATCGCCGAGATCGCTTCCAGGTCGTCGATCAGGCACAGAGAGCCCAGGGCCGTGGCCGATTCGTACTCTGGGCCGCTGCCGCATGTGCCGGCATAAGGTCCTGCCTTGATCTCGACTTCGCGACCGCAGCCGATGGGGCATCCGGCACAGGCGTATCGACCCGTGAGGATGGTGTCGCTCAGGGTCATTCCGGTTGTCTTGATCGCTCCATCGCGCCAGGATCCCGACTTCCAGTTCTTGATCGGCAGGTTCCCCAGCCGCTCATAGTTCTCTATGCCGCCAGCCGTGCCGTGCTGGTGCATGCCTTTGGTGCTTTCCACAACGGACCCGATGACGGCCTTCACCGCTTCCTTCAGGGCAGCCGGACTGGCCGCTTCGGGGTGGGCCGTGCCCTGCGCAACGATGGCCTTGAGCTTCTTGGAGGCCATGACTGTGCCCAGCCCCGTGCGCCCCACGGCGCGCCCGGCGCGCCCGTCGTGCATGATGCTGCCGTAAAGCACTCCTTTTTCAGAAGCGGGACCGATGCAGACCGTGGGTCCACCCAGGTCCAGATCGTACGTATCGACGCCCCACAATGCCCGGGCATCGCGCAGCTCGGCTTCGCCATTCTCTATGTGCAGATACACGGGCGTCCTGGCCTGCCCTGTGATCCATACCCCGTCAAAGCCGGCGCCCTTGAGCGCCGAAGCCCAGCGGCCGCCGCAGTCGCCCTCTCCCCACAGGTTCGTGAGGGGTGATCTTGCTGCGGCCGTGAAACGGTTCGACGTCGGGGTAGGCGTTCCCGCGGTGGGTCCGGTCGTGAACACCAGAGGGTTCTCCGGGCCGAGCGGGTCCGGTCCCGATGCCACATCCTTCGCAATCCAGCGCGCGGCCAGGCCGCTGCCACCGACAAAGCGCTCCGCGTCGTCCTGGTCCAGAGCGAGGGAGCGAGTTGCCCCACTGCTCAGATCAACCTTCAAATAACGTCCTACGTATCCGCCTGCCATTTATCTCCTTCTGGCCCATTGCCCGAGGTGTAATGCGATGCAGGGCAGAGGGAAGCACCGGCCTGATTGAGGAATACCTCGCCCCGGGCTCCATCGATACCCGCTCTGATTATAGCGGATATCGCCGCCGGGCCGAAAGCCGGGGGATGCGGGGCCGAGTGAACGCGATGGTTCCAGTGGGAGTAGTCTATGCAGGGCAGCCGGGTCGGGTTGCTTCTGCGCCTGCCGGGTGCTAGAATCCGGGAGTAGATCAGGAGTCCTCATCGGCGGGGTGCTTTCTCGGAAAGGACAACCTTCCTCAGGCCCGCAGGGGACCATGGCAACGGGGGATGTGTCTGGAGGTGCCGATGGATGCCGTAGAGGTCAAGCGGATCGTCAAGTCGTTCGGCAGCACGCGTGCGGTACAGGACGTGTCCTTTGGCGTCCGGAATGGCGAGATTCTTGGATTGCTTGGACCCAACGGTGCGGGCAAGACGACCTGCATCCGAGTCCTGCTGGACATCTTCAAGCCTGATCAGGGCAGCGTCTCCGTCTTTGGCGGGCCGATGACCGAAGCGAAGAAGGACCGCATCGGTTACATGCCGGAGGAGAGGGGCCTGTATCAGGACCTGGCGCTGCAGAGGTGCCTGGTCTACCTGGCAACACTGAAAGGGCTGTCCGCTTCAGAGGCCAGACAGCGGGTGGGGCAGTACTTGCAGCAGTTCGACCTGGCGGCCCACAGAGACAAGAAGGTCAAGGAACTCAGCAAGGGCATGCAACAGAAAGCCCAGCTCATCAACACCATTGCCCACTGGCCTGACTTGATCATCATTGACGAACCCTTCGCGGCGCTCGACCCGGTGAACACCCAGATGGTCAAGGACCTGATGCTCGATCTCAAGCGAGATGGCAGGGCGATTATCCTGTGCACCCACCAGATGCACCACGCAGAGGAACTCTGCGACCGAATCGTGCTGATTGACCGCGGTCGTGTCGTGCTGGAAGGTGCACTGGACGAGATTCGACGCCAATATGCAGGCAACGCCGTGCTGGTGCGTGTGACAGGGGCGCTGCCCGAGGTCGGCGGAGTGCTCCAGGAGACCCGGCACAACCATACACGGCACTGGACGCTGGCTGAAGGCACGTCGCCCCAGGATGTACTCAAGCATCTGGTCTCCAGCGGTGCCGTGGTGGAGCAGTTCGAGATCGCCCTCCCCAGCCTGGAGGAGGTCTTTATCAAAGTGGTCGGTGGCCCGGATCCCGGCCGTTCCCCGGGAGGGGAGGCGGGGGATGCCTAGGCTCTGGCTCATCGCCGCCAACGAGTACAAACGTCACGTACTCAACAGGGGCTTTCTCTTCGCCGTGCTATCGGTTCCTCTGCTCATCGGTGCGATGATCGGGCTGATCATGCTCATGGAGCGGATGAGGGTCAACAACAGGCCCGTCGGCTACGTGGACCTGAGTGGTTCGCTGGTTACGCAATCCGACTCCACGAACGCGGGCCCAGTGCAATTCGTCGCTTTCCCCTCAGAAGATCTGGCTCAGAGCGCCCTGGAAGCCGGAGAGCTGCAGGCGTACTACATCCTGGCGGACGACTATGAGCAGAGCCGCAAGGTCGAGCTGGTGTTTGTGCAGTCACCGGGCGATAACGCTTCGGCGCAGTTTTATGATTTCCTGCGGTTGAACCGGCTGCACAAGGATGCCCGGGCCGATTGGCCGCTGAGCCTGGACCTGGTCGGGCGGCGCGTTGTCGAGGGGACATTTGTGACGGTGCGGTCGGCGGATGGCGTCCGTGTATACAATGAGTCATACCCGGTCAGCTTCCTGCTGCCCTTCTTCATCGGATTGGGGTTCATCGTCCTGCTGACGTCCACCTCGACCACCCTCGCTCAAGCGTTTGCCGAGGAGAAGGAAAACCGCACCATCGAGGTACTGGCCACCTCTGTGTCTCCAGGACAGTTGGTTGCCGGCAAAGTGCTGGGTATCAGCGCCATGGGCCTGACGGAGCTGGGTGCCTGGGTGGCGGCCGTCTCCGTGCTGCTCGGTATCCTGTCTCGCATAAACAGCTGGGGCTGGCTGGCGATCATATGGGTCCACCCGCGGACCCTGGCGACCATCGTCGTGGTTGCCGTGCCGACCTACGTGATGTTTGCGGGGCTGATGATCGCGCTGGGTTCCACGGTGGCCGATGTGCAGGAGAGCCAGCAGATTGGGGGCGTGCTCTCCCTGCTCTTTACCCTGCCGATCTACGCCACTGAAGCGATGGTAGAGCATTCGACAGGCTCCCTCGCCATCGGGTTGAGCCTGTTTCCGTTCACGGCGCTGGTGTCTTTCTGTCTGCTGACCGGTTTCTCCTCTGTGCCCTGGTGGCAGGTGGGGGCCAGCGTGATGATCCTGACCCTCTGTGCGACAGGGGCCATCTGGCTTGCCGGTCGGGCCTTCCGGCTGGGGATGTTGCGCTACGGCAAGCGGGTGGACTGGCGCGAGCTGCTGGGAAGGGGATCGCGAGTCCCTGAACCCTCCGGATCTCCCGGGCGGAGGGGGATACCATGAACAAGACCTGGCTTGTGCTGCGCAACGGGATCATCTCGCAGGTGACGCGCAAGTCCTGGCTGCTGGTTACCTGCGGCCTGCCGGTTCTGCTGGCACTCATCATGCTCGTGCCTCCGCTCCTGCGCGGCAACCCGTCTGGCGCAAGTGCGTCCAGCGAGCCGGTGACGAGCCCAACGGTGGAAGGCTATGTGGATCAGAGCGGCCTGATCACCAGGATTCCCGACAACGTGGCCGGGTTGCTGCGACCCTACTCCGACGAAGCCTCCGCCAGAAGGGCAATGGCGTCTGGAGAGATCAGCGCCTATTACCTTGTGCCGGCCGACTATGTGGAATCCGGGGACTTGGCCTATGTGCTTCCTGATCCCAAGGCGTTCTCCCTTGATGGACAGTCCTGGGTGATGCGCTGGGTGCTCCTGGTGAATATGGTTGGCGGAGATGAGGGGCTCGCCCAGCGGCTGCAGAACCCGGTCAACCTGCGTGTGAGGGCACTGACCCCATCGACTGGCCCGGAGGTGGGCGAGGGTCCGGCCTACTGGATACCCTATACGACGGCGATGATCCTCTACATCATTATCATCATGTCCTCCAGCCTGCTGAGAAGCAGCCTGGGCGATGAGAAGAAGAACAGGGTCCTGGAGATCCTGATGGTTTCGCTGAGCCCGCAGCAGATCCTTACCGGCAAGGTCGTGGCTCTGGCTGTCGTTGGCCTGCTGCAAACCGCGATCTGGGCAGGGACAGGCTACCTGCTGCTCAAGGTTGCGGGAGGAACGATCAATCTGCCGCCGGCGTCGCAGCTACCAGTGGCCGTCGTGCTGTGGGCCCTGGTCTTTTTCATCCTGGGCTACGGGGTCTATGCCAGCCTCCTGGCTGGACTGGGGGCCCTGACTGGCCCCAACGTGCCCGGATCATCAACGGCGGATTTTGTGATCATCTGGCCGATGATCATTCCGGTCTTTTTGATGACCATCATCATCCCGAATGTCAATGGCCTGCTCGCCGTTCTGCTAAGTCTGTTTCCTCCGACCGCGCCGGTCGCCATGATCACCCGCCTGGCCGTGGGAGGTGTCCCCTGGTGGCAGCCTGTGCTGTCCGCCGTGCTGCTGGGAGTGACAGTTGCGCTGGTGTTTCGAGTCGTGGCGAGAGCGTTCCGGGCGCAGGTGCTGATGAGCGGACAAGCTTTCACGAGCCGGGGCTATTTCGCCCTGCTGATGGGCAGGGAAGAGCCGGACACTCGGTCTGATTGTTCGAACGTTGGACTCGAATAGGAAAAGGAGAAGGTGAGATGACGATGCGACAGCATGTGACTCTTACAGCGGCACTTCGGATCGGATTCAGCCTGATCTGGCTGCTCGTAGCGGCCCTGGTGTTCGTTGGCGTGGTAGGAGGAGGCCTGCTCTCGGGAGACTCGCAGGCCATCAGGATCACCAGCATCGTGGGCACGGCTTTGGCGGTTGTGTTCGGACTCCTCGCCGTGCCGGGGGTCATCGGGGGCATCGGCCTGCTCAAGTACCAGAACTGGGCCAGGATTCTGTGTCTGGTCCTGTCCATTCTTGACCTGACAGCCGTGCCCGTCGGCACCCTGATCGGCGTGTACAGCATCTGGGTGCTCGCACAGAGAGAGACAGAGGCCCTCTTTGGCTGTTGCGGGGCTACGCCGACTGCCGAGTAACGCCGCCCGGCAGGAAACGGGTCTGGCCCGTCCAGGTGGCGAAGAATCCTGTCAGCCCTTTTGAACCCCTGATATGATGCTCACTCATGCCAGATAGCCGCACCTGCCTCCACCGGTTCATGGGTGTCGGCGGGTGCGGCGTGAGCCCGGCTACTACATCCTCAGATAGGAATGCGCGTAAATGACCTTGTTGTAGAGGATTTGCGCCGTCTTCCAGACCTCGACCTGCTCCGGCTCCTTCATATCCACGTCGGATGGCTCCAACTCCTCCATCGCCGCGGTCTTGTCGTACAGGGTCACCAGCAAGTTGCCCAGGCCGCTGCTCATATCGCGCTCCTGGACCATGCGCACGAACTCGTTCTGCTTCTCGTCGAGCGGATCAGCGATAGCCGCATCCAGACCGGCGGCCATCAGCATGACCAGGTAGGTGCGGTTGATCAGACTGCGTCCCTCGTTGGGAATGCTGTTGGAGACGTTCGATAGACCCACCACGGTCATGGGCGGCGGATCCGTGAGTTGCTTGAAGAAGCGTACCGCGTTGAGCGTCTCAGGCGCGTGCTCCTGAGTGCCATTCACGGTCAGCACCAGCGGGTCCAGGTATACGTTGGACATGGGGATGCCCAGCTCCATGGCCTTTGGAATGAGCACTTCGATGGCCATCTGCACCCGCGCATCGGCAGTGGTGGGAATGCCTGTCTTGCCCATGGTCAGGGCAATGACCCCGGCGTTGTAGTTGGCCGCCAGAGGCATGATGCTCTCCAGGCGCTCCGGATCAGCCGAGGTCGAGTTGATCATCGCCTGTCGTTTGACCTTCTTGAGTCCCGCCTCCAGAGCCGCTGCGTTGGTC
This sequence comes from Anaerolineales bacterium UBA2200, assembly GCA_002327925.1. GTDB lineage: Bacteria > Chloroflexota > Anaerolineae > UBA2200 > UBA2200 > UBA2200. The sequence goes on along the minus strand of DCVA01000041.1, from coordinate 147,418 downwards.
GTGTCGAGGGAAAGCGGCGTGTCCGTCACTGCCTGGACCGTGTCCACGATCCACTCCATCACTTCCACGCCGCGCTTGCGCTGCGGGCCGATGTTCAGGTCCAGCATATGGGCCCCGTGCTTGACCTGCTTCAGCGCCATCTCCTGGATAACCGGCGCGTCCATCGTCTCGAATGCGGCTTTGACCCTGGGCGAGATGATGTGGATGTTCTCTCCGATGATGGTCAGCATAGTTCCCTCCTTAGGGTGATGGATACCTGGCTAGCTCGTTCGCTCTGTCAGTCTACTTCTTGATCCCGGCCTTCTCGGCGATGGCCGCCACGGCACGAAAGCTGGGCGAATCTTCGCCGATCTCAATCAGTGGCTTCCCGCTCATGTCGAATTCGGCCACCAGCGGATCCTCCGGCAGCGTGCCGACGAGGTTGAGCCCCAGCTTGTCGATCTCCTGCCTCATCGTCGGGGGCACCTCGGAGCTGGCACGGTTGATCACCAGGTAGGTTTCGTGCATGCGGGTGCCCAGCTCTGTGATCAGGCCGGCGATGTGACCCGCGGTAGCCACCCCGCGCATGGTCATATCCGTGAGGATGAACAACTTGTCCACGTCGCGGGTCGTCTGGCGGCTGATGTGCTCCAGTCCTGCCTCGTTATCGATGACGACATAATCATAGCCGTTGCCAAGACGGTCGATCACGTTTCGCAGGATGCTGTTAGCGGCGCAATAGCAGCCAGGACCCTCGGGTCGCCCCATGGCTATCAAATCGACCCGATCACCTTCGATCAGCGACTCGTTGATCCGGTACTCGAAAAAGTCCGCCTTGGGGATAGATGTGTCATAGCGTCCCGTCGTCACCTCTGTGCGCGTGTCCTCGCGGATGCGCCCCACCGTCTCGGGAAGCTGCATGCCCAGCACCATGTTCAGGTTGGCCGCAGGATCGCCGTCGATGGCCAGCACCACACCCAGCTCGCGGCTGCGGATGTACTGAATCAGCATGGCGATGAAGGTCGTCTTGCCCACTCCGCCCTTGCCTGCAACGGCAATCGTTGTTGTCATGTGGAAGGCACCTTTCCCGTCGCTTTCCGGTCTTGTAGCAATCGCATTACCGATGGAAAAACCGTCGTATCGGTATGCGGCAAAAACAGGGCCGATGTGAATTGCTCCATAAATCGATTGTCCGCCCCTAGCTCCAGATAGGTCATCTTGCGCGCCGCCGCCACCAGCTCGCGCCTCATGTCGCGGCACAGCAGAGCCGTGAAGGCTCCCAGCACAGAGGTGTTGCCCAGATAGCGGAAGCGCTCCCAGGGCATGTCCGGCAACAACCCGATCTGAATGGCCTTCTCGATGTCGATGTACTTGCCGAACCCGCCGCCGATCAGCACCTCTTCTACGTCGGCCAGGTCTATGCCCACGCTGGACGTCAGGACAGAGAACCCGGCGTAGATTGCCCCTTTGGCGCGGATCAGGTTGGAGATATCCACCTCGGTCAACACAATGTCCCGTTCCTGCTTCTCCGTCTCTGCGGCCCAGACCACCACGTACTCAGGCCCGTGCTCTCCCACTCGCACCCGTGGCGTGGATAGAGAGGAGTTGACATGCCCGGACTTGTCCACCACCCCGGTAATGAACATTTCGGCCAGGAGCGAGATCATGCCCGAACCGCAGATACCGCGCGGCCTGACTTCGCCGATCACCCGATAGGTGGGCTCAAAGGAAGTCGCGTTGACCCAGACCTCCTCGATTGCACCTGTCGTAGCTCGCATTCCGCAATACACGCCGGCTCCCTCGAAAGCCGGCCCAGCCGAACAGGCGCAGGAGATCAGCCAGTCCGCATTCCCGAGCACGATCTCCCCGTTGGTGCCCACATCGATGAAGAGCGTCAGTTTCTCCGTCTTGAACATCCCCGAGCTCAGTACGCCAGCTGTGATGTCCCCGCCAACGTAGGCCCCCACGCCCGGGAGACAATCGATGCTTGCCTCAGGATTGATCTGCACGCCCAGCTCCCCGGCTGTGACAGGGGGAGGGAAGTTGGCTGTCGGGATGTACGGCTCCAGACGGATATACCCCGGGTCCAGACCCAGAAACAGGTGGATCATGGTCGGATTGCCGGCCACGGTTGCCGCATAGACCTCGCTCAGATCGAGTCCGTTGCGCTCAGCCAGTTCGCGCAGCAGCCCGTTGATCGTCCCCACCACCAGGCCCTGCAGGTGGTGCAGGCCGCCTTCCTTGCGCGTATAAAGAATGCGAGAGATCACGTCCTCGCCGCAGGATATCTGGGCATTGTAGGTGGCGGCTCCATCGACGTACTGACCGCTCTCCAGATCCACCAGATAGACGACGTTGCTGGTGGTTCCGATGTCGATGGCCACGGCATAGGTCGGTCCCGTTCCATCACCGGGCCGGTACTCCGCCCCGCTCTGACGGGGCCGCAGGTCGATCAGTCGCGGCAGGCCGCCAGAGTCCGATAGCCACGATCCCATTTCGAGGACGGCCGTGACCAGCCAGCCCTTGCCTTCGATCCATGACTGCCGCAGAACGCTCGCCAGCCGGCGCAACAGGGGCAGGCTCACTGTGAACTCGGCTATGCCGTGCTGTTTGGCCAGCTCTCGCTTCAGGCGTTCGAGGTCGGTCGTGTTGTCGGACAGGCTCGGGGGCTCAATCGTGAGGAAGAACCTGCGCACGAGGGGAGAGCCGCGCCAGTCGCACTCGAATGGGAGCGAAGGCTTCTCCTTCGCCGCCTTCTCGCTGGGCAGGTGCCGGACGATGGCTTCCTGGGGCGGCACAAGAACTTGCACGTCGCCTGTGACTGCAGTCTGGCAGGCAAGCGCAAAGCCCTGCGCGCGCTCCTCGGGAGTCATTCGGTTGTCGCCCCTGTGCTGCACGGTTCCTGACTCGATGATTACTTTGCAGCGTCCGCAGCGGCCCTGACCGCCGCAGGGCAGGTTCATAGGCACCCCGGCCAGTCGGATAGCCTCGCTGAGTAACGTTCCGTCCGGAACCGACACCTCCCGCCCTGCTGCCAGAGTCCGTGTTCCGTCCGGGGCAGGCGGCGACACCCGCACCCCCACTTTGTGTGTCATGCGAGCACCAGCCGCCGCATCCGTCGAATGATGGGCGTCCAGATCTTGTTCAGCCAGGGGGCCCTGCGGTTTGCGATCCAGGCAGCCAGACTTCCAATAACGAGCCCTCCCAGAATGTCCGTCGGATAGTGTACGCCGCCAATGACCCGGCTCAGGCTGAACAGACTGGCGATCACCAGCAGCGCGAGACCTGCCTTGCGGTTAAAGAACAGCACTGACGCGGCAAGGCAGAAGCCGACCGTCGCTGCGTTGCTGGGAAATGACGAGTCAGAGGGATGGTAGAAGAGCAGGGTTACCTCGTGGTAGGTGAACGGCCGCCAGCGCCAGTAGACAAGATTGATGGCCTTGACCACCAGGTTGGCCATTGCCAGCGCTGCGACGGTCGAAAGAACGCCTCGCTGATTGCGTTCGCGCTCGGCCTCCGTGTGTCCGCTGAACCAGAGGCCAAATACCAGCAGCACAAGCATCGTCGTGCAGCCATAATCGTTCATGAACAGGCGGATGATGGTATCCAGGACCGCGGATTTGCCTGCGAGGTCATTCGCCAGCCTGAAGAGCGACCAGTCCCATCCCATAATCTACAGATGCTCCTTGAGCCAATCGCTGATGATCTTCATCACGTCCGGATGCCCCGCCAGATTTCTGTGTCCCAGGCCAGGCAAAGTGCGTACTTCCAGGCTGCCGCCGAGCTCAGCGCGAGCTGCTTTGTCTGCCAGGTGGTCCTCGCTTCCGTACAGCAGCAGGCCGGGGCGGGGTGGGATCCTGGAGCTGTACGAGCTGGCCTCCAGGCCGCCGACCAACTCGGCCCTGCCGCGGTCGCGCGACCAGCGGAGGGCCTCGGAGTAAGAGAGTTCGCGCAGCAGGCCGAGCCCGACGGGCGGCTCCCGCAGGATCGGGGCCACTGCCACCAGGGTCTTGACCTCCTTCGATGTACTGGCCGAGCGAATAGTCAGGTCGCCGCCTGCGCCATCGCCAACCGCAGCGATACGATTGGGATCCACGTCGGGGCGTTTGGCCAGCAGGGACGCGGCCGCCGGCAGGATAGCGAGAGCCGCCGGAAAGGCGTAGGCGCTCGGGTCCGGGTGGATAAGCAAGCAGACCATTCCGTCCTCCGTCAGACGGCGGGCAAGAACGGCCATTGCCAGCTCGCTGTCGACTCCACCCGGTACGAGGCAGACTGCCGGCCCGGGCTGGCCCACGGGCGCAACCGCTTCTCCTACCACCGGTTCGAGGAGGCGTCCCTGGGCGTGGCCCACAGGCACCAGTGGGCCTGCTTCGGATAGCAGCTCGGCTCTCGGTGCGGCGCGCCGGGCGCTGCGCAGCAGCGGTGCCCCAAGCAGAGTCACCAGCAGTGCGCACAGGGCACTGGCGGAAAACAGGACGGCCAGCTCACTCCCGGCTGGACCGGGGGCAAAGATCGGATCCCACTGGCTGGCGAAGAAGGCTGCCGTACTGCCAAGTACCAGCACTGCTGCCAGGCGGTAGCCACGGGAGCGGTGCCGGCCAAGGTCAAAAAGGGCCAGGCCGCCCAGTCGATAGCGTGCCGCTACCCATTGCAGGGCGCCTATGGCCGAGAGCAGGGCGAAGAGCCAGTAGCCTATGGCGAGTTGTGCGGAGACAAAGTACAGCAATCCGATTCCTTCCCCGTCTTCGCTGGACAGTGTATCGCCGCCTGCGCGGCACGGTGCGGTGCCGTCTGCGCGGCACGGCACGGCCCGCGGGTGAGTCCCTGATCCTCGCCCTCGGGCATGCACGACCAAGTAGAGGAACGCCGGCCCCGCATTGGCGCGGGGCCGGGTGCGAAACGTTGCCGACGGTAAGTGGTTCGAGCGACTTTCGGGCCTAACTCCAGGTCTTGAGATAGGTGGGAATGTCGATGGCCTCTCGCGGCCCGACGCGTATCTCCCAACCCGGTAGTTCCTCTTCGAGTTCTCCGGAGAGCCCGGCAACAAGGCCGGGGATGACCAGCTTCTTGTGATTGATCTTGCCCGGGACGCCAAACTGGTTCACGGACTTGGCGATCTTCGCGGCGTCGAACTTGCCTGCCGCCCACCCCGTGAGCACGGACATGCCCTCCGAGTCCACGATCAGTAGCCAGGTGGGCTTGCCGCTGCCCTCGACCTCACCTGCGACGCTAAAGTAGGTGAGCGAGAAATTGGTGGTCACGAGCACAGGCGACTCGGGCTGAGGACCGGAGATCTCGTACAACCCGGGGCTGACCTGGATGGGTTTCTGCGGATCCGTGTAGATGTTCTGGCGCAGGGTAAGCAGCGGATAAACGTTGGCCGGCTCAAAGTGGTCCAGCACGATGATGCCGGCATACTTGGCTATGTGCTGCGCCGCCCGCGTGATTTCCTCCTCGACGGATTCGGCATCTTCGCCCGGGAAAGTCACGATGGGATAGCCGAGGGCGCGCACACCGCCCTTGAGGGCCAGCCGCCTCAACTGAGTCAGGACGACCAGGGTCCCGTGTGAAGTGCGCACGCCAGGATCCAGGACCATATCCTCCACGCCTGCGGCCTTGATCTGCTCGGTCAGGTTTGCCAGAGCGCTCAGGTCACCCTGTGCCCGAACGACCAGAGGTGCCTTGTACTTGGATGCCAGCGCCGCCATCTCGACCCAATTCTCAGCCGTGGCGGAATAGATCAGCGGAGCCGCCCCGGCCGCCTTCTCCAGGCCGGCCTCCATAGCCGCCGCGCCGGCGGCCATCAGCATCAGGGGCAGGTCCGTCTTGCCCTGCATGGCTGCTACGCGGGCCGCGAACTGAGCCGCGTCGCCCGAGGCATTCTCAATGGCCACACCGTGTACATGCAGCTTGATGCCGACCCGCTCGACTCCGTAGTTATGCAGTTGCTCTACCAGCGCGTCAGCCTCGGCCGCTGGCAGGGTGTCCTTCAGGCGGACGAAGATGCCCGGGGCGTGAAAGAAGGTCTTTTCGTGGCGGAAGAGGACTGTCTCGTTGCCGACCTCGACCTTCTTCTCGCCCGTTCCGATCGCGACCAGGCGAATCGGCGGGGCGGAAGCCGCCGCAAGGGCGGCCTTGGACTGCTCTGATACGTATGGACAGGCCGATAGCTCGGCCTGCTTCTGGGCCAGCTTCATGGCGAAGGCAAGGCAGGTCGGCTGACCGCACTCCTTGCAGTTGGTCTTGGGAAGAAGCTTGTAGATGTCTAGACCGCTGAGTGCCATGGTATCTTCTCCTCCTGCCTATTCGGCCATCAGGCTGGCAATGGTCTGCTTGATGCGCGCTACACTGTCCGGGTGGCGGAGCACGACGATGTTGGCTCCGGCGAGGAGCTGTGTGCTTGCGGTGAGCACCTCCCAGTGGATGCCGCGCTTTTTCCAGTCACCCCAGGCTGCAGGAACGCCCGTGTTGACCTTGCTCTCCTTGGCCCGCCATGCTTCCTCACCCACCGTACAGATCAGCGGCTGCTGGGTCATGCTATCGCCTGTGAGGGCGGCGATGCGCAGCCGCTCCATCACGGAATAGGAGTACTCCAGGCCATAGCCCAGTGCGCCGGTAGTGGGATCCATCAGCACGCGGTCCAGGTCAAGCCGCATGTCAGTGATCAGAATGTTCAACTGCTTGGCCAGGTTGACGTCGATGGGTGTCTTGGCCACAACCAGGTGGCCGTGAGCCAGTGCCGCGGCAACTACGGTACGATAGTTCTTGTCTTCGCAGTTGCCCAGCGCAAGGCGTTCGCCCTTGGCCGCCTCGGCGACGGCCACCAGTACCTCGTTGTCCTTGTCAGCCTGACCCGGCCCGAGCACGACCAGCGGCAATCCGGTCGCCCCCAGCACGGCCTTGACTGTGGCCGCCGCATGGGCTGCGTCTGTGTTGTCCCCTTCCGGGTGAGCGCTGATCAGTTTGAGGACGATGATGTCCGCACCCACTTCCTCCGCCTTGCGGGCCCACGCCGCCGGGTCTCGCAGCAGGTCGCCCCAGTACTCCTTCAGAAGGGGTGACCAGTCGTTCGGGTAGTGGTCCTGAATCTCCAGCGCGACGGCCGGGGAATGGGGAATGGAGCCTTCAAAGCTGAGGAAGGGCAGGGTGTTTTCGCCGCCGACAGTCACAGTCTTGGCGCGCGTTCCCCCGTCGGCAGCTGTAGCTCCGAGGGTAATCTCGCGAACCTTGCCAGTCCATTTCTCGATGGGTATCTGAACCGCTGGGGTCATGATCAGGCTTCTCCTTTCCGAGTCACGAGTGATTATACCCAGTTGCGCCCCAAAAGTGGATTCCTTGCACCCACCTGGCGCTAACGTGGCTTGACTGGTGCGCAGGCTAAGCGGGCGGCCCGCTCCCGTAAAGTGATGTCCGGAAGCGGGCCACCCGCATCGAGCACTAGAACAGAGGCGGCATCGTCAGCGCCGGGTGAGCTTTCTCCTCCAGGAAGGGCAGCAGTTGCTCCACAGAGGTGGCTACGCGCTCATCTGCGATCTTCTCGATAAGGTTCGGATCGCCTTCACGCTCCGCCACCGCCTTGAACTCCTCCTTCATACTCTCCTTGAGGAAGGAAGACATCCAGACCACACGCTTGAAGCCGCCGTCCGATGACAGGTACTTGCGACTGGTCAGGTAGTACTTGCCATGCCCCATCACGCCTGCAGTCTGCAGGCCGCCGCCGGCCACTCCGGCCAGGGTGGAGAAGGTCATTCCCGCCGGAGTCATGCTGGGATCCTCGCGGGACACGACCATCACCCCGTTGGCTTCGGGAATCACCATGGCGATGCACTCGAAGCACCCGCAGGCGGTCATCGGGTTGTTCATGATCGAGTACATGGACACGTCCTGCACGGCCTGGTGCGAGGCCTGCTGCACAAAGCTGTTCACGCCCTCGAAAACCCCGAAGTTGGCGTCAATGCAGGTGCCCTTCTTGATCGGCTGGTTCGGGCCTGTCGGGTTGATCTGGTTGGATGCCTTGCAGTCCAGCCAGTTATAGGCGCCGCAGAGGCCCAGCCGCTCGGGAGAGATGACGCAGACATGGTTGGGTGCAAAACTCTGACACAGGGTGCAGCTGAAGAACTCTTCCACGGAGTCATCCGTCATGCCGGCGAGACGCTCGTTGCGATGCGTGTAGGCCTGGCGTGCCTTGGCCAGCCACTCCTCCATCTTGGCCTTGTCTGTGTAGATGGTGACCTGCACCTTGTCGACTATGGCGCCAAAGTCCGCGTGGAAGCGGGCATAAAGGATCTTGCCAAAGTGCTCGAGCTTGAATCCCTTGTCGGCCGCGGCCTTGCTGATACGAATCCACGTGATGTCGCGCTGACCGATGTGCTGGATGCCCGACGCGCCGTTGACAAAGTAGTGGATCTGGCGCTCCAGGACCGGCTCAAAGTCCTCCTGCATCTTGCGTCCCGCCACTTCAACCACGATGCCCATGTCCATGAAGCCTTCCGGGGGAATCTGGTCAAAATCAGGACCGACGACCGTGATCTTGCCATCTTCGATCGAATCAAACGGCGCCATCCTGAGATACTCAAAGCAGCGGCTGCTCTTGCCTCCGAACTCTACGCGCATATCGGACTTGCGTACCCTCTCGCCTTCAAAGGCCGAGCCGTAAGGAACGGGGATCGGGACTTCTGTGACCTTGATCTTGACACCCCTGACCTCAATGGCTCGCTGCACCAGCTTCCTGGCTCGTTCTATGTCGTCCTTGCCCTCGATGTCGTCAAAGGGCATGCTGATCACGTGCTCGTACGGCGTAATCCCTGTGGGCAGGATCTGCGGGATGACCGTATCCGCGACGACCGGGAAGCCGTAGTTGATCGCGCCTGCTGCTGTGGCGTACTTCAGGTCATCTACCTCGCCCAGGGCGATGGCAAAGGCGAACACACGGGCACGGTTGTATTGCAGGATCTCCCTCGGCATGCCCGGCTTGAGGCCGCCGAAGGTCAGAGCACTACGGGCGGCGAAGCCAAGCGGGTATATGGTGGCCATGGTGTCCGTGCCGAAGGGGATGATGTATGTGTCATAGCCCATCTCGACGCCTGCTTCCATCAGCTGGTGGATAATGCTGCGCCCGTTAACGCTGCCGCTCAGGAAGACGAGGATGCTGCGCTGTTGCAGTTCGCGCACAATCTGCACAGCTACCTCGGTGCTCTTGGCGCAGCCGATCAACGCGGCAAAGCCCGGCATTCGGCCGTCGACCAGCTGGATACCCCAGGCGCGTAACTGGATGTCGTCGATGGGTCCGTTCATGCGCTTGCCGGCCTTGGCCATCGGGTCCGAAGTAACAAAGTTCGCCGTGGGGATGTAGGTGCCATCCCAGGTGATCGGCTGCGGCTCCTGCCCCCTGGCGAAACGGATGCCCTCGATGATCTCTTCGGCCAACAGCGTGGCCATGCCAGAGTCCATGGTCTCTCCGAGATAGGGGACCCACATGTTCTCTGGAGGTACCGGATGCAGCAATCGCTTGGCGTCTTCGAGCGCCGGTACCATATCGCTCAGTTTGGCAATCTGGCGCCCCATAAACGCCAGGTTCACGGGCAGGAAGTAGGCCGTGTTGGTGAATGCGACCGGAGTGTCGGGACCGAGGTCCGCGATGGCTGCCTTGAGCAGGGCCTCAGCTTCGGCAACGACGGTGTTGGCACCACGGATAGCACGAGTTGCGATGTACCTCGACATAGCTGGTTTCTCCTTTGTCCAGAAATCGCTTTTCGCCTGCTCAGGCTAGGCCCTGGCACTGTAGACGTTCAGGATCTCGTCATCGGTCTTCTCAAGCATTTTCAGCGTCACGGCATCACCGCTCTGCCCAAAGCGCTTGGCATCGTATTCGGGCAGACCCAGCGCCGCGCGTTTCTTGTCGATGTGCTTGAGTGCCCGTTCCACGGCTTCCTGGGGGTCGGGCAGGAACTCCAGCCTGCCACCCAGGCGCTCCTCCAGTACATCGCCGAGAAACTCGGTGACCTTCTTGCTGCCGGCGATGGGAGAGCGGCCGCCCATGATGGTATAGACACCTGAGCCGGCAAAGTAGCAGCCGATGGAAATGGCCTTCTCGCTCATCCATTCCGGGGCAAAGCCCGCGCCCGGCAGGTCCGAGATGTCATCGCCCAGGCCGCCTTCGCTGGCCATCTGGCTCAGGACGGTCAGGATTCGAGTGTTGTCGACGCAGCTGCCCAGGTGCAGAACCGGCGGAATGCCGACCGTCTCGCAGATCTCGCGCAACCCCGGCCCGGCGAACTTGGCCGCATCCGGTGAGAGCAGACCGTGCTTAGCGCAGCCGATGGCGCTGCAGCCGGTCAATACCACCAACACGTCGTTCTTGATCAGCTCGCGCACTGTGTAAAGGTGAGTCTCGTCGTGGCAGCTCGCAGCATGGTTGCAGCCTACGACCCCGGCGGCACCACGCAATCGCCCGCTGATTATGGCGTCGTTCAGAGGCCGGAACGAGCCGCGGAACATACCGCCCAGGGCATAGTTGATGTACTCGTGAGAGAAACCCACCACCATCTGGTCGATGTCCTTGGGAATATGTGTTCCCTTGCGGTTCTTAAAGTTGTCAATGCCCATCTTGACGACCTGCTTGGCGATGTCCAGCGCGCGGTGCTCGTCGAAATCAACATGGGTCACGCCTGCAATGTGCGCCTTGGGCGACGTAGTGACCAGCTTGGTATGGTAGTGCTCGGTCAGAGGTCCCAGTGCCTGCATGATGCACTGGATATCCACTACCATCAGGTCCACCGCTCCCGTGGTGATGGCCAGTTCCTGGCTCAGGAAGTTGCCGATTGTCGCCACGCCCTGTCTCATCAGCGTCTCGTTGGAGGTGCAGCAGAGGCCTGTCAGATTGATGCCCGTCGCCCCCTGTGATTTGGCGTACGCGATCAGCTCCGGGTCATTCACGGCCACCAGGATCATCTCGGACAGGGTGGGCTCGTGGCCGTGGATTACGACATTGACCATTGTCTCGCTCAGTGCCCCCATATTCGCATTGGCCACGAGGGGCACGGGTGAGCCGAACAGGATATCGGTGATGTCCGTGGACAACATGGATCCGCCCCATCCGTCTGCCAGACTCGAGCGCATAGCTGCGAGGATGATGCTCTCATACCATTGGTCGTTGCCTATATGGGTACGGTGCATCACATCGACCACTTCTCGGTCTATGCCACGGGGCATTATGCCGGCCTGGCGCCAGAGCTCCTGGCGCTTTTTCGGGGCGCGCTGGGCGTACGCCAGCTCTCCAGTCTGTTGCCCAAACTGGGCCAGTGCCTTCAAAGCGACATCTTTGACGATGTCCATGGTGGGGCGGTCATTGGTGGGAACCCCCAGGTACCCAGCGACAGACATCAGCTTGCGCACGTCGCGAATCTGATAGTCAGGAGCGTGGCCTTCCGCCAGCGCAAGCAGAGTCAAAGCCATGTCCCGCCCGTGGTCCGAGTGAGCTGCTCCGCCTGCGGCGCCCATGCGCGCAAAGTTGCGCGCGATGATGGTGTCCGCGTCGGCGCCGCACACCCCGCGCTGCGGCCCTTCGCCGAACGGATCGACCCGGCATGGTCCCTGGTGGCAAATTCTGCAACACACGCCGAGTTGACCGAATCCGCATTGCGGTTGCTGAGCCTGAAGTCGATCCCACGCCAGTTCAACTCCATCCTCGGCTGCCACGGCAAGCAGTTTCTGGATGGCGGGATCGGTGCTTCGCCTGGATGCTTCTGTCATTTTCCACTCCCTCCTCTAGAGTTCCAGCGGAGCCGGCCGCCGTTGGCTGGGCGCTGCTTCCGCTGTTGAGTTCCTATTCTCTTCGTGCCGGGGCATCTAGCCTCTCCTCACAGGTGAGGCGGGGGACGCCCTGAGACCGACGATCCAATCCGTTGCCGCTACCTCGCGGCGGCACTCGGGGCAGAGCTGCAACCAGTTCTTGACCAACTCGAGCCTGTCCGAGAGCTTCTCGAGTTCGACCTCCGGGGCAAAGAACTTGCCGCAGCGAACGCACGGTCGCTGCTGCAGGGAGGTGCCCCACTTGTCGAGCTTGCGCAATTGCAGAAGGTCCTGTACCTCGATGGCGTGCGTGGGGCACACGAAAGCACAGGCCCCGCAGCCAATGCAGGCCTCGGAGGGCTCCAGGAACGGTGTCGAAACCTCCCGGCCTGGTCCGCGGCCAGTGAAGCTGATGGCACTCTGGCCAATCAATTCTTCACAAACGCGAACGCACAGGCCGCACAGAATGCAATTCTCATCCTGCTTCTGGGCCGTGAAGCGGGGCTTGTCTATGCCGAGGTCTTTGCCAAGCCTTTGCAGGAGCTCGACGTTTGGGCACCTTGCCAGCAACAGCTCCACTACCAGCTTGCGGTCGCGTTGTGCCCGCTCCGAGTGCGTATCGATCTCCAGACCCTCTTCGCGGATGTGGAAGGTGCAGGAGGTGACAATGCGACCACCGCCGTGTCCCGGACGTTTCACCTCGACCAGGCACAGGCGGCAGGCTCCGTACGGTACCAGTGCCGGATGGTAGCAGAGGGTTGGGATTTCGACGCCGATAGATCTGGCTGCCTCAAGGGCAGTGGTGTCGATGGGCACCCGAGTTTCACGGCCATTGATCTTTGTCGTGACCATCGTTTCGCCCATCACTCGACTCCTATGGCGCTGAACTTGCAGACGTCGGCGCACAACCCGCAGCGGATGCACTTGGCCGGGTCGATCTCGTGGGGCTTTTTCTTCTCCCCGCTGATCGCCATCTCCGGGCAATTCCTGCGGCACACACCGCAGCCGGTGCACTTGTCGACGATGACAAAGTAGCGAATGAGCGCCCGGCAGACTCCGGCCGGACACTTCTTGTCCCTGATGTGCGCCTCGTACTCGTCTCGGAAGTAGCGGATGGTGGTCAGCACGGGATTCGGCGCCGTCTTGCCGAGCTGGCAGAGGGCCGAGTCCTGCGCCATGTGGCCGATCTCTTCCAGCAGCTCGATGTCGCCCTCTCTGCCGCGACCTTCGCAGATGTCGGTGAGAGTCTCGAACATACGCTGGACTCCCTCCCGGCACGGAGTGCACTTGCCGCAGGATTCGTCCCGCGTAAAGTCGAGAAAGTAACGGGCCACGTCCACCATGCAGGTGCTGTCGTCCATCACGATCATACCACCGGAGCCCATCATCGATCCGGCCTGCGACAGAGCTTCGTAATCCACCGGAAGGTCGAGCAGCTGTTCCGGAATGCAGCCACCTGACGGGCCGCCAGTCTGCACCGCTTTGAACTTGCGACCGCCCGGCACGCCGCCGCCGATATCGTAGATCAGCTCGCGCAGCTTGGTGCCCATGGGGACTTCGACCAGGCCTGTGTTGTTGATCTTGCCAACCAGAGAAAACACCATGGTGCCTTTGCTCTTCTCCGTTCCTATCGCGGCATACCATTCGGCTCCATGGTTGATGATGTGGGGAACGCTGGCCCAGGTCTTGACGTTGTTGAGCACGGTGGGGCAATCCCACAAACCGCTCTCTGTGGCGTGGATGTCCTTGTCGCGGGGCTCGCCCACCCGACCTTCGACCGAGCGCATTAGCGCGCTGGACTCACCGCAGACGAAGGCGCCTCCGCCGCGGCTGATCTTGATGTCGAAATCAAAACCGGAGCCCAGGATGTTGGCCCCGAGCAGTCCGAGCTCGCGTGCCTGCTGGATGGCAATGGCGACGTGTTTGACCGCGAGCGGGTACTCATTGCGCACATAGATATAGCCCGTGTGAGCGCCGACGGCGCAGGCACCGATGATGATGCCCTCCAGAACGCTGTGCGGGTTGGCTTCGAGCAGACTGCGGTCCATGAAAGCGCCCGGGTCGCCCTCATCGGCGTTGCAGATCACGTACTTGGTGTCCCCGTGAGCGGCCCTTGCCGATTCCCACTTGCGGCCAGTAGCGAAGCCAGCGCCTCCCCGGCCGCGCAGCCCGGAGCGCTTGACTGTGTCGATGACAGAGTCGGGTGTCACTCCGGATAGCACCTTGCCTAATGCTGTGTAACCTCCCAGAGCCACATAATCCTCGACTGAGGTGGGGTCGATTCGCCCGTTGTTGGCGTACAGAATACGTTTCTGACGTTTGTAGAAGGGGATGTCCTCCTCGTGGGTGATTGCCTCGCCTGTGTTTGGATCTGTGTACAGCAATCGCGTAACGACCTCGCCCTTGAGGAGAGTACTGGCGACAATCTCGGGAACATCCTCTGCCTTGACGTGCTGGTAAAAGATCTTTTGCGGGTAGATCACGACGATGGGGCCGCGTTCGCAAAAGCCGTGGCACCCTGTGGCCTTCAGGGTTACTGTGCGGTCGACTCCCGAGGCGGCCATTGCGGTCCGGAACGCCTCCAGAACTGCGTGTGCCCCTGAGGCCGCGCAGCCAGTTGTACTGCATACCGCTACCAGTGGCCGGGACGGGTCCTGGTCCTTCAGGAGCGACGCTCGCCATTGTTCCAGTTCAGCGGCACATGAGAGCCTGTTCACTTGTCCGCCTCCTGGCCAGGGGCCCCGGTTGCGGCAGAGCCACCCGCCGGGTTCGCGGCCGCAGCGGCGGCCCGCACAGGCTTGAGCACCGACTCGACTTTGCTCACGGTCATCCTGCCGTGGTATTCGCCGTCGAGAACGACGACCGGGCCGAGGGCGCAGGCGCCCAGGCAGTTGACCGTCTCTAGGCTGAACTCCTGATCGGCGGTTGTTCCTCCCGCTCGCACACTGAGCGTGCGCTCGATTTGTTCAAGGATTCGGTCCGAGCCGCGAACGTGGCAGGCCGTGCCAAGGCAAATCTGGATCAGGTGCCTGCCCCTGGGCACGAGGCTGAAGGCACGGTAAAAGTTGGCGACGCTGTAGACGCGGCTGGGGGGAATATTGAGCAGGCAGGCGACTCGGCGGAGGGCATCCTTCGGCAGGAAGTTGTACTCCACCTGCACCTCCTGCAGCACAGCGATGAGCATTGAGGGGTCTGCGCCGTTGCGCTCGACGACCTCGTCTACCTTCGTCAGGTCCATGGCTTGCCTCTACCCGCCGGAGGCCGTTGGCTTGACGGTGCTGGCAAGCAGCTCGCGCGCTGCGCTCAATCGCTTGTCCTTGGCAACATCATCCACTGGCTTGAACTGAAGGGCATGGGTGGGGCAGGCCGCCACGCAGGCAGGCTGGAGCCCCTGGCTCTGCCGGTCAACGCACAGGTCACATTTCAGGACAACCCGGTCGGACTTGCGCATGCGGACTGCTCCGAAGGGGCAAACCAGAACACACCACAGGCAGCCGATGCACTTGTCTCGGTCGGCCAGCACAATACCCTCATCGCCCTCTTTGGTGAGGCAATGGGTCGGGCAGACCCGCACGCAGGGGGCGTCATCGCAGTGCCGGCATTGCATCGGAATGGGCATCTGCTCGACATACTCAACCATCACGCGGTAACCGGGCCGAGGCACCTCCTCGATGGCCTGCACCAGGTCCTTGGAGACCGAGTGTTCCACGGCACAGGCGATCTGGCAGGCCTTGCACCCCAGACACTTTTCGATGTCACAGATGATCCTCTTCATTGTCAGCGCTTCCTCCGATTCTGGCTTTCTGGGCCACGGCTCGCCAGTCAACTTGCATCGAGGCGAACCGGGCCTCCTCAGCGCTCCCGAGCGTCAGGGCACGCGGTATCGCCGGTTGGGTCCGCGTGTGCCAGGAAGGTACTAGTACTTGCGAAAGTCGCCGGACATCTCCAGATCTTTGATGTTCGTCTGTGTGATGCGGGGACCGCCCCTGAACCATAGAGAAGCATCGTCCTTCCCTTCCAGCGTTTCGGGAAGCTCCCATTGCTGGTCGGGCCCGTAGCCGGCGCCGTCCAGGGCTGTCCCGATCTGCTTGGGGGTCAGTTGCTTTGGGTCAAAGTGCACCACAACACGTCGGAAGGCGCTGCTGGCGATTACCTCCTCAACACCCTTCAGGGCCAGCAAAGCGTTGCGCACAACGAGGACGTGATGGTCCGCGTACATCTTGGGGACCTGGAACACAGCCTTCTCCGTCGCCACTGCAATCCTCCTGTATCAGGGATGGATAGGACAATCGACATGGACCCGGTGCTGCGTCTTGCCTGCTGGGTGTGCCCGGCCGCACAGGGCACGTCCCGGGAACTCCCGATCAGGGAATGGCCTGCATTAGGCCGCAGGCGGGGAGAGGTCCCCCGCCTGCGGCGTGCTTTCTACGACAGTCCTGTCACCTTGCCTGTCTCGAGGTCCAGGTCTATGTCCATAAAGACGGGTCGAGATGGCAGTCCGGGCATCGTGCGCATTGTGCCGCAGAGCGGATAGAGGAATCCCGCCCCGACGGACGCGCGGATGTCGCGTACAGGCAGCATGTATCCCTTCGGAACGCCCTTCCAGTCAGCGTTGTGTGACAGTGACAGGTGAGTCTTGGCCATGTTGATGGGGAGCTTGTCGTAGCCAAGCTCGGTGTAGAGCTTGATCTTGGCCTGCGCCGCTGCTTCAAAGATCACGCCGTCGGCGCCGTAGATTTCCTTGGCGATGATCTCGATCTTGTCCTTGATCGGGATGTCCAGGGGATAGAGGAACTTGAAGTCGACAGGCTTTTCGCAGGCGGCCATAACGGCCTCCGCCAGCTCAAGCGTGCCCAGCTCGCCCTGCGCCCAGTGCGTGCAGGCATAGGCGCCTTCAGCGCCTGCGGCGATCGCGGCCTGGCGCACGGCCTCAATCTCCTTGTCCGTATCGGCGGTGAAACGATTAACAGCCACGACCACCGGCACGCCAAACTTTCTCGCGCTGCGGATGTGGGATGCCAGGTTGGCTGTGCCCTTCTCCAACAACTCGAGGTTCTCTTCCTTGTACGCTTGCGGCAGGGGGACGCCTGCCACTACCCTGGGGCCGCCACCGTGCATCTTCAGGGCGCGGACTGTAGCAACGATGACCACGCAATTTGGGACGAGCCCACTGATACGGCACTTGATGTCCATGAACTTTTCCATACCGCAGTCCGCACCGAAGCCGGACTCGGTGATGACGTAGCCACCGGAAGCCAGCTTGAGGGCAAGCTGGTCAGCGACGATGGAGGAGTTGCCGTGGGCGATGTTGGCGAAGGGGCCAGCGTGAACAAACGCAGGACCACCGGAGAGGGTCTGCATCAGGTTGGGCATGAGTGCATCCTTCATCAGCACGGTCATCGCGCCGGCAACGCCGAGATCTTCGGCCGTGACCGGGTTTTTGTTAATATCCGTGCCGATGACAATCCGGCCGATACGCTCTCTCAAGTCCCTCACATCGGTGGCCAAGGCGAGGATGGCCATCACTTCGCTGGCTACCGAGATATCATAGCCACTCTGGCGCGGGCGCCCGTCATCCTTGGTGCCCAGACCCAGCACGATGTTCCGGATTGCGCGGTCGCTGATATCAACCACGCGGTTCAGCGTTATAGCATAGGGGTCGATGTCCAGGCGGAACATCCGGCGTCGATCCTCAGGGCTCAGGTCGGCTGGCGTCTCAGCCTTGATGCCCAGCTTGTTGAGGCGGGCGTGCATCCACGGAGCGAACTTGCCATCGGGGCAGAGTGCTTTGGCGAGCTTTTCGTCGCTCAGTGCGTCCTCGTGCATGATGCGAGCGTCCACTGCTGCAGCGAGCAGGTTGTGAGCCGCACTGACAGCATGGATGTCGCCGGTGAGGTGCAGGTTAAAGTCCTCCATGGGCACGATCTGGGAGTAACCACCGCCAGCGGCACCGCCCTTGATGCCAAACGTGGGGCCCTGTGAAGGCTGGCGAATGCACGTGAACACAGTCTTGCCCAGGTAGGTCAGGGACTGGCTCAGCCCACAAGTAGTGGTGGTCTTGCCTTCGCCCAGCGGGGTGGGGGTGATGGCTGTGACGTCAACGTACTTGGCGTCGGGGCGATCCTTGAAGCGCTGAAGAACGTCGAGGTGGACTTTGGCTTTGTACTTGCCATAGAGATCCACATCGTCCTCAGTGAGGCCGATCTCCGCCATGATATCGCGGATCGGTCGCAGCCTAGCCGCCTGAGCGATTTCCAGGTCGCTCGGCGTAGGCGACTTGATGTCAACGATCATCGTTGCCTCCTTGTCGTATGCAGTTTTGAGTCCTTATCCCAGCGTGGCCTTGGGATTCCTCCGCTGAGTCGATCCTCGCTGATACAGGGCAAGACTGGCGAGGCGGTTTGTGATTTATTTCACTTCCTCGCCGCGTGCCCCACTATAGCATAGCTTGACATGCTTGTCAAGCAGGGTGAGTGGCAGGTCATGCGCGAGGGCTGTGGCGGGCTAGCGTGCCTGCCTCCGTGCAGCCTCGATCACGTTGCGCATCAGCATGACGTTGGTCATTGGCCCTGTCCCGCCTGGCACGGGGGTGATCATGCCAGCGACTTCCTGGGCTGCCGCGAAATCGACGTCGCCCGCCATCTGCTCGCCGACAAAGTTGACGCCGAAATCGATGACCACTGCTCCCGGCTTGATCCAGTCGCCCTTGATCATCTGGGCCCGCCCAACCGCCGCGCAGAGGATGTCACCGCTGCGGCACACAGCCGGGAGGTCGGCAGTCAGCGAGTGGCACAGGGTAACGGTTGCGTTCTCGCGCAAGAGCAGCATGGCCATGGGCTTGCCGACAATGTTGGATCGCCCCAGGACCACGGCATGCTTGCCCTTGAGTTCGACGTTGAACCGCTTCAGGATCTCCAGCCCGCCCGCGGGGGTCGCGGGCACGAAAAAGGGGCCGACCATGGGCGGTCGGCCCACGGGAGCCACCTGGGAGAGGCGACCGGCGTTAACCGGGTGCACGCCGTCGACGTCCTTATCGGGCGACAGGGCCTCCTTGACGATTGCCTCGTCGATGCCCTTCGGCAGGGGCTCCTGCACCATAATCCCGTGGACGTTGGCGTCGGCGTTGAGCTTGGCGACCAGCGCCACAATCTCGGATTGAGAGGCAGAGTCAGGCAGGGTATGCAGCGCGAACCCCATGCGCCGGGCGCCAAAGGCCTTCTCAATAGCCCGGGCATAGCTCACCGACGCCGGGTCTTCCCCGGCTCGGAGCACTGCGATGGTCGGAGCAAAGCCGTAGGCGGACTTGAATGCCGCCACGTCGGCGTTGATTTCCTCCTGCATCGTCTTGGCCAGTTCCCGTCCGTTCAGCAGCGTTGCAGTCACGTCTGTCTCCTTTGTCCAGGCAGATTCCTGCCGCAGGGCATCGCCTTCGTCGCCGGGCAAGGACCGGGGACCGGTATTCGGCTCGGGCCGCGAGGCACGGCCCACGGCAGGTGAGGTACTAGAGCTTGGCTTCCACTTCCTTGAGGATGCGCTCCTTGAGCTCTGGCTTGCCTGCCAGCAGGGCGAACAGCCTCAGACGTTCGTTGCCCACGAAAACCTCGTCCTTGATGCTTCCGAGGTTGATGAGCACGTTGAGGGCCGCCGCACGCAAGCCCGCTTCTGCCATCAGTGCCGCGACACCCACGTCGCTCACGGCGCGGACGTTGCCTTTGGCCGTTGCCTCGGGGCAGAGTCGCAGGATGTCCACGCATACCTGTGCCAGCTCCATGGGAACGGCAGTAGCGTTCTTCAGAGCCTGCTGCATGGCCGCGCTGCGGGTCGCGTTCTGCTCGTCTGTGTCGCGGGGCATCTTGGAGATTTTGGCCACCTCGCTATAGGCAGCCACATCGGCATCGAGCAGCTCCTGGCACTTGATACGAAGAGCCTCCGACTCTTTCAACAGCCGCTGAATATCGTCCTGAACGCCGACATAATCCTTCTTGCCCAGCGTGAGGTTGGCCACCATGCTAACCAGGGCCGCACCGGTGGCACCGGCCAGGGCGGCTGCGCTACCCCCACCAGGGGCAGGTGCGGAGCTGGCCAGTTCGTCCAGGAAGGTGTTGACCGGTTTCTCAATCAGCATCGGACGTCTCCTTTGATCGTGATGGGTATTGTCGTGCGGCATCCGCCTATTCGATAATCAGGCTGATTTCCGATACCAGGCTTTCATAGTTCCAGCCGGAGGCCGAAACCCGTACCCAGAGGATACGGTAAGGGGTGGTTGCCAGAGTCTCGGCGAGGTTCTCCGACTCGTAAAAGTACCAGCTGCCCTGGGGAATCTGCTGGCCGTACATCGTCGGGTTGTTGTTGAGATTCTGATAGTAAAAGCCGTGAATCCACTCCGCTTCACTGCCATACATATCACGGTAGCGTACCTTGATCATCAGCGGATACTCGGAGCTGAGGTAGCCGCCGCCCGAAAGGGATTGATCAACCAGCTTGACGGTTGCCCGAACGCGCAGCGTCGTGAGAGGATCCGGCAGGTCGCGGTTGAGCGTCTGCTCGATGATGGTCTCGCAGTGGTTGAACTGCCCGCCCACTCGCCTGAAGCGCACTGCCCGGCGGGATTCGTCGACCACCAGCTCGGCCATGCCGTCAGCTGCGCCGCCGTCTCCACCCTGGTCATTGAACAGGCTCCAGCCGGTACTGAGCGGAGCCGCAAAATCCCCGTTTGAGACGAGATCACGCTCGGCCTTGAGCGGTGCCAGAGGGGGCTTGCCGAACTCGACAACGGTCCTTTGCCGGGCCATAAGGTCGACTCTGGTGGGCGCTGTGCCGTCGCCTGACGCTACCGCGGCGACCACGGCCGAGCCGCGCTGCACAATGATCTCGCTGCGCTCGTTGCTGACCTCGAGGGTGTAGGCCCCGTCTCCGGCCAGTACGCTAAGCGCTTGCAGACTCTCCACCTCGAAATCAAGCGGCGCATTCCCGCGCAGCACCGTGTTGGCATAGAGTCGGCCTCCTCGGAGGTAGATGCCGATCTGGGCCGGATCCGTGCTGTACTTGAAGCGGGGGGCAACCATCCGCTGCAACACGATGCTGGTACCAGGGAACAGGCGCACCTGTGACTGGTCAAAGAAGGTGATCTGCGCCTGGGCCGTCTGATCCACGCTGAGCACGACCCCTGCAGCAACGGAGATGGTCTCGCCCTGAGGGATGGGTCGGGCACCTCCCTGCAGCGGATCCTCAACTACCACTGTGCCCTCCAAGCACGTCACCTGGGCCTCGTGGGTGCGGGTTGCGCTCAGAAGGTACCAGCGTACACCAAGGGGGATGGCAACGGCGAGCGTACAGAATACCAGAAACGCGGAGAAGAGGACGGTCCAGGCCAGGCGCGTCGGATTCTTCCGCATCAAAACGTTACCTCAAACCGTCCGAACTCACCGCTCGGTTTCTCCCATCTCACGATGACCTGCTCGACTGCGGCGCCCGTGGGACCCTCATGAAGCCAGGATAGCAGTTCCTTGAGTACGTCCCTCTCGCCCTCGGCGACTACTTCGACGCTGCCGTCCCAGCAGTTACGCACAAAACCACTGAGGCCCAGATTTTGTGCCCGATGCAGGGTGTAGTAGCGAAAGCTCACCCCCTGTACCAGACCTCGGACGGTGGCGTGCAGTCGCAACGCCTCGGGTTTGCTCTTCATGTGCCGGCCCATTCGAGCAAGAGGATTCTCGTAACCTGGATTATAAGCAATGCGGCAGCTCTCGCCAAACAACCTATCGACGCAGAGAACGCGGCCACGGTTCCAGGAAGGCGCGATCTGCGGCCGGCCGACACTCGGTCTGGGAAGATCGCACGCCTTACCAGTTCACCGCTGTCATCTGTCGCAGGTACCGTTTGTCCCAGTAATAGATCAGCTTGAACTGGCGGCCGTACTCGTGCAATTGCCGGGTAATCTCCACGTCCTGCTGGCAGTAGTTCAGAACCCTGTCGATCAGTCCCTGGCGGTACCAGCGAATTGCCTGCAGTCCATCCCCGGACTTGCCCACACGCAGCGTGGCGGTAGCTACCGCATCCAGAGAGACGCGGAATCCGAGCCGGCGAGACAGGTGCTCCATCAGATCCAGGGTCGGCAGCCGGTCAAAAGGAAAGTTGGCATAACCGCGCAGTACTTCATAGTCGAACTCGAGCACGTTGTAACCGACCACGAGCTCTGCCGAGCGCAGCTCATCCAGCAAGGCCCTGACCCGTTTCTCCGTGTAACGATGGAAAGACCCAGTGGCGCTATTGTAGGTCACGGCGGCAGACATGCCGAGCTTGCGGATGTTGGTCCGCCCCCCTACCTCATCCAGCGAACGCTGCGTCTCGAGATCAAAGTAGACCGGGCTGATGGCAGGACCTCCCCTAGCGCAGATGTTTGGAATACACGATCAGGTCATCGCCCTGCTTGTAGTAGTCGCGTGCGGCCAGATGTCCATCGTAGCCCATGCGATCATAGAAACGGCGTGTTGGCTCATACTCAGGTGTTCCACTCGTCTCGAGCACAAGCAGCCGCGCGCCACTCTCGCGCAGATAGCACTCGGTCCACTCCAATAACGCGCGACCCACACCTCGCTTGTGACAGGCCTTACCCACAGCGATCCAGTACAGGTCGTAGGTCTGGTCTGTGAGCGAAGTCGGGCCAAAGCACACAAAACCCAGGACCATGTCCTCTTCGCAGGCTACAAAGAAAATGTAGTCACCCTGCTCAGGCTCGTACAGGTGCGATTCCAGCAGTTCATCAACTGTGGCTACTTCTTCCTCGGTAAAGACCCCCACCCCGGCGCTGATCTGCAGGATGGTCTGGCGGTCTCTCTCTTCAGCACGACGGATGGTCAACACCATTGTCCTCCAGGGCAAACGCAAGGATCTTGAGAATCATCTGCTCAAAACTCAGCCCGGCCACCCTGGCGGAGCGGGCAAACCCGCTGTCAGTGGCGATGGAAGGGTTGGGGTTCACCTCGAGCACGTATGCGGTCTCCCCCTGCAGCCGCATATCAACCCGGCCGTAACCGCGGCAGTGGGTGATCTGCTCCCACGCGCACCGGGCAGTGGCCCTGATGTTGTGGGCCAGTTCCTCTGGTAACAGGGCCGGGCAGACGGCGGGGGTGTGGGCGTACTCGAAAGTCCGTTCTTCCCATTTGGCGGCGTAGCTCACGATGCGCCTGGTCGGCTCGCCCAACGCGCTGAGGTCAATTTCCGCCAGGGGGAGAGTCTCAGGCGGGTTGCCCCAGATGGCAGCGTTGATCTCACGCCCGTCAATGAAGGCCTCCACCAGAGCCGGCTGATGGTATTCGCCCGTCACCAACGCCACTCTCACGAGGAGTTCGTCCAGGTTGATCACGACCGCCTTGTCGTCGATGGCCAGACTGCTATCCTCGGCCACCGGTTTGACAATCAACGGGAAGCTGAGATCACGTAGAGCCTCCGCCGTCACCTGCTGTACCGAGTCGAAGACAAGCCAGGGCGGCGTAGGAACGCCAGCGTCGTGCAGTATCCGCTTGGTGCTGGCCTTGTTGAGTGCCAGAGCCAGTGCACGGCCATCCGCGCCCGTGAAGCGATAGCCAAGCGTCTCCAATGCCAGCGCGGTGGGCGCTTCATCATCCATGGTGATCCCGTCCGACCCGATCCGGTAGTCCAGCCCCTCAAAGAGATTAAAGACGGCCCAGTCCCGTGGAGGGAAGGGGGCAAGCTTCCTGTCTACTTCGCTCACAGCGGGAAGCAGTTGCACCGCATAGTCCGTATTCTCACGCAGCACCCTGGCTACGTCACTGGCGACCGCGATGGTCTCCCGGTCGGCGAGCGGCACCGAGTCGGCGGGTGTGCCTTCTAAAGCGCTGTAGAGCACGACTATGCCGCTGGGATGTGCCAGCCCGGTCCCAGCACGCCTGGGGCGCGCCGCAGCCACGCCCCGCCCCCTGGCCTTGCTGGGGGGCCTAGCGGTCCGTTGTGGCGAAACAACAGCCATTCCGACCTCCGTCCGGACAAGTATAGCGAGGGGGACCCTACCAGGCAAAGTGAGCGGCTAACCGGCTCTATCGGCGCATCGCTCGCATTGCCTCATTGACGCGGGCGGAGTGAAAGGATATAATCGCCGGCTATGGGCAAGGCCAAAGAACCACCTCCGGTGAAGCTGGTCGTAAGCGTATTCACCAGAGACGAGACCATGCTCGCAGTGGCCAGAGGAGCTCTGGTGAGGTTGTTCGGAGCACTCGATTACCATAGTGAGCTGCTGCCCTTTGACAACACCTCGTACTATGAGCGCGAGTTTGGACCGAACCTGGTGCGAGAGATCCTGTCCTTTGCCACACTGATCGCCCCACAGCGTCTGGCAGAGATGAAACGCGCCACCAATGAGCTGGAAAAGACGTGGTTCGTGGACCGCAAACGACTGGTCAACCTCGACCCGGGATACGTCTCCATGAGCAAGCTCGTTCTGGCCACGACCAAGGATTACAGTCACCGCCTCTATCTCGGTGAAGGCATCTACGCCGAGGTGACGCTCAAGTACGAGCATGGAAGCTTCCGGGCCTGGGAATGGACCTACCCGGATTATGGCAGTGCCCGCTACCGCGCCATTTTTGCCGAGATCCGCAGGCTCTATGCCGAGCAGCTAAGGCGGATCGAGACGGATCTGCCGCCCCTCGTGCGCTGACAACGAAGGGACCCCGACCGGAGCCTTGGTCGGGGTCCTGCGTTTTCGCAACCAGGCGGAGACCTGTCGCGGGGTACAGCCGAATTATACTCTAGGCCGCGGCAGGAGCCCTGACAGCTCGAGGATCTCCGCCACGGCCTCCTCCCACTCGATGGCCATCACGTGCACACCGTGGACGCCAGGGATCTCGCGCATCTCACGGATGATGTCGGCGCACTGCTTGATGCCTTCCTTGCGCACCTGCTCCTTCGGTACGCCCTTCAGGCGGGCGATGATATCCTCGGGCACGTCCATGCCAGGCACGCTGTTCTGCATGTAGCGCGCCATACCGATGCTCTTGATCGGTCCCACGCCTGCCAGGATAGAGCACTTTTCGTGGACGCCCAGATCAACCACGCGCTTCATGAACTCCTTGAACTTGGGCACGTTGTAGATCAACTGCGTCTGCACGAAATCCGCCCCGGCAGCTACCTTCTTCGCCAGTCTGTAGGGTCGATAGTCGAATGGGTCCGCAAATGGATTCTCTGCTGCACCGATGAAGAAGCGCGGCTCCACCGTGTCGATAGCCTCCCCGTTGGCGAACTTTTTCTCGTCGCGGAGTGCCTTGACCATAGCCACAAGCTGAATCGAATCCAGGTCGTAGACTCCGCGCGCCGTCGGGTGATTGCCGAACTTTTGGTGGTCGCCGGTCAGGCACAGCAGGTTCTTGATGCCCAGGGCCGACGCCCCTAGCAGGTCCGCCTGGATGGCCAATCGGTTTCTGTCCCGGCAGGTCATCTGTATGGTCGGCTCTATGCCGATCCCAAGCAGCATGGTTGCCACGGAGATGCTGGACATGCGCACGATGGCGGTCTGGTTGTCAGTGATATTGACCGCGTCCACATAGCCCTTGAGGAGGGCGGCCTTGCGGTGTATTACCTCCGCTTCCGCGCTTTTCGGGGGTCCGAGCTCACCGGTAGCGGCAAACTGGCCAGACGTCAGAATTCGTTCGAGGTTGCTGCTGACCTTCATAGCTTCAAGTCCTCCCTTACGATTTTGCGCGGGCCGCCGTCATAGTCCTTGGACCAATCCTTGTAGGTCATCAGCGATGAGAGGCGGTCAAGCTGTCCGAGTTTGCCCAGCCGATCGTAGATGAGCTGCCAGGCGCAGTCCGTTTCCGGGTTAACCTCGCACTTGCCGCGCTGAGAGCCCCCGCACGGGCCGTTCAGGAGGTTCTTGGCGCAACGGGCGATCGGGCAAACGCCTCCCGTCAGACCGAGAATGCAGTCACCACAGGCCCTGCAGCGCTCAACCATCACCCCGTGCTCGATTGCCATTCCCAGAAAGGTCGTATTGACCCCCGGGAGGATTACCTTGTCCGGATACCGTTCAGCCAGGGCCTGCACTCCAATGCCGCAGGCGAGGGAGATGACTGCATCGGCCTTCTGGATCTGGTCCGCAATGGCATCAATGAACTCCCACTCGCACTGGCGCTGGACCGTCGCCTCGGTGAAAAGCTGGGCATTCTTGTCCATCGCCGCGGCGATGCGCAGGCTGGAAGCCAGCATCCCTACTTCCTTCTCGCCACCGGCAAAGCTGATGGTTACGCAGGTTCCGCAGCCCAGAATCAGTATGTTGCGATAGGGGGCGATCAGGGTCTTGATTTCGGCAATCGGTTTCTGCTTGGCTTTGATCATCTCAGTTGCTCCTCCCTGCTCTCGAGGGGTAAGGTACGGGACTCGAGCCCAGCTCTTTCACCTTGGCTGCCAGCCTGATCACATCCTCGACCACGCTGGTGCATTCGCCGGGCGCAGTGTTGAACATTTCCAGCCGGGCGCCGTTCAGGCCCAGTTCATCGAGTATCTTTTTGACATAGGCAACGCGCTGTCCAGCGTGGACATTGCCTTTGTCATTGTGACACTCGCCGACGATGCAGCCGGCCACGAACACAGCGTCCGCTCCGTATTCGAAGGCCTTGAGCAAATACAGAGAGTCCACCTTCCCGGAGCACAGCACGTCGATGACCTTGACGTTCTTCGGGAATCTGGCCTGTACGACCTTCGGTTCCTCTCCCGAGTAGGCGCAGTAGCGGCAGGCAAAGCCAACGATGGCCGGCTCTGAATCGCTCTTGGCACGCTTGATGGCGCGCTTGATGTCCTGGATCATGTCATCGTCTGAGTAGAGCTTCATCGTGATAGCCTTGGCCGGGCATTCCGTGGCGCACAGTCCGCATGCCTGGCACTGTTCGACGGGCACGTTGGCTGTGCCCCGCTCCAGGCCGGGGACCTCGAAGGGGCACACCCGGACACAGGTCAGACAGGCAATGCATTTGTCCGTGTCGACGGTGGCGCCCGCGCCACAGGTGAGGCAGCGAAGTGCGGCGCGAACTGCCTGCGTCTCTGTGTAGCCGTGTTCCACTTCGTCGAAAGTGGCACGCCGGGTGGCTGCGTCGGTCTTGGGCAGCGGTTCCCGTTCCAGCTTGCGGATATGGCTGATTGTCTTCTCCTGGATGGCTCCGAGCTTCTCCGACTCGTCTGGCTGCACGGTCCGCGGGTCTACTCCGCGTAGATACGCGTCAATGGATCGGGCGGCGCGGTGCCCTGCCGCAACCGCGTCGATGATGAACCCCACGCGGGTGACCGCATCGCCGCCGGCGAATACTCCCGGCTTGGTCGTGGCCAGAGTCACCGGGTCCACCTGGATAGCACGGCGTTTGGTCTGGGCAATGGAGCCATCCTTGGGCAAGAAACTCAGGTCAGGCCCCTGGCCAATGGAGAAGATGATCAGGTCGGCTGCCAGGATGTGCTCCGTGTCGACAAACTCGTCGATATCCAGCGCGCCATCGGGCTTGAAGCCGCGGAAATCCACCTTGATGCACTTGACGCCCGCCAGCTTCCCCTCATCGAGCACACACTCTTTGAAGGTGCGGCTTGGGTACATCAGGATGCCCTCTTCCTTGGCCTCCTCGATTTCCCAGGGGTGGGCCGGCATCGTCTCGTCGCTCTCCAGGAAGGACATGGAGACCTGGGCGGCGCCCAGGCGGACTGCCGTGCGGGCTACGTCGATGGCCACGTTGCCGCCGCCCAGCACCAGCACATTGCGGTGAGAGAGGTCGATCTTTTCCCCCAGGGCCACCCGGCGCAGGAACTCTGTGTTCAGCCAGACGTCTGGAAGCTCGGCGTTGGGTAGACGTAGCTTGGCCCCGACGTGAGAGCCCACGGCAATGAATACGGATCTGTACCCGTCGCTCAACAGCCCGTCCACGTCGGCAATGCGCACGTTGGTTACGAACTCGATGCCCAGTTCCTTCAGGGGTGCGATCTCCAGATCGATGGTCTCGCGGGGCAGGCGGTAGAGCGGAATGCCCACCTGCATGGTGCCGCCGAGCCTGGGGTAGGCCTCGAAGACTGTGACCTTGTAGCCCATACGAGCCAGATCATGCGCCGCCGTGAGGCCGCCCGGACCGGAGCCGACGATAGCCACTTTTTCCTCTCTGGGCTCGGCCTGTGTGAGACGCGGGGCATGACCAAGGCGCGGGTCGTGCTTTTCCGTGGCAAAGCGCTTGAGGGCGCATATGGCGATGGGCTCATCCACGTCCTTGCGCCGGCACTGGTCTTCACAGGGGTGAGCGCAGACTTTGCCGCAGATGTAGGGGATCGGGTTGGGCTCGCGGGCAATACGGTAAGCTTCTTCGAAATCGCCGCGTGCGATGGCTTGGACATATCCACGCACATCCGTGTGCGCAGGGCAGGTGGCTGCGCACGGGGGCAGGGGCTCCACAGTGGGTGGCGCCAGATCCCGCTTCTCACTCGTCATTGACTTGTCCTTTCCACCCTTGGGGCAACGCCCTTGTCACACTCGAGGGCACGCTTGCGGGCGCGCCATCGCGCGCGCAGCGTGCAGGACCAGTCTCCCAGGGCAGAGCCCGGCAGGAAATGTGGGATATTGGGCCGCCTGGGCGGCGACCTTTGCCCATTCTAGCGCGCTTTCGTCAATCGTGCAAGAAAGCACAAACGCACTATGTAGAAGCGAGGAGGCGCTCCCCGAAGCGGGGAGCGCCTCCTGTCCTGCATACTCTGCGCCTGCAAAGCTCGCGCAGATCTCTTGCCTGCTCAGGGTGGCTCGGAACCACGGAAGCTACTTTACGTACAGGATCGACTCTCTGCTCAGTGCCTCGACGATCTCCCCACCCCTGGCGGCGATCTTCTGGCGGAGAAGGTCCAACTCGCCGAACTGAATGGCGTCAGTCAGGCAGGTCGCCGCGCAAACGGGGATTTCGCCGAACTGGACGCGCTCAACGCACAGGTCGCACTTGTGGGACTTGGCCTTGACGCCGTCGAACTGGATCACCCCGTACGGGCAGGCCTGCACACAGGCGCTGGAGCAACCGAGGCAGCGCTGGCCCTCGGTCTGTGCCTGCTCTTCGCCCAGGCCCAGCTGCACCTCGGCAAAGCCGGTGAGCCGCTTCTCTGGATCGAGGCGCGGCATCACGGCACGGCGGGCGGGACTGTACTTTTCCTTCTGCACGTTCTCGACGGGCACCCACTCGGTCTTGCGACCCGCGTAGAGATCCTCGCCCTTCAAGTAGCGGTCGATGGACATGGCCGCCTGCTTACCGTCGGCGATGGCCTCGATCACGCTACTGGAGCCGCGCACTGCATCGCCACCGGCGAAGATGTCGGCATCGTCGCTCTGCAGGGTAACAGGATTGACCGCCATAGCGCCCAGGTCACCCAGCTTGCAGGCGCAATCTGGCGTCAGGCAGGCCCAGTCTGTCTCCTGCCCCAGGGCCATGATGACGCCGTCCACCTGGATGGTGAACTCTGACCCCGGCACTGGCTCAGGGCGGCGACGCCCGCTGGCGTCCTTGCCCTTGAGCACCATCTTGACGCAGTCGATGGCCTTGACCTTGCCCTTCTCGCCAATGAAGCGCACTGGCTGAGTCAGAGTCTGGATCGGGATTCCTTCCTGTTCGAGTTCCTCCAGCTCCTCGGGGCGAGCGGGCATCTCCTTGAGACTGCGGCGGTAGAGGATGAACGTGCCCGGGCTGCCCAGACGGCGGGCACAACGGGCACCGTCGATGGCCGCGTTTCCGCCGCCTATGACCGCCACCTTCTTGCCCAGCGGTGCCTTCTCGCCCAGGTTCACCTTGCGCAGGTAATCAAGGGCAGGGTAGATACCCGTCAGGTTCTCACCCGGCACGTCCAGGGTCTTGCACTTTTGCGTGCCGATGCCGAAGAAGAACGCCTTGTAACCGTTCTTGCGCAACCTCTCCACCGTGGTGCCCTTGCCCACCTCGACGCCTGTCTTGATCGTCACGCCCATGTCGCGGATTACCTGTATCTCTGCCTCGATCACGTCACGGGGCAGACGATAAGCCGGGATGCCGAGGGTCAGCATTCCGCCCGGTTTGGAGGCCTTCTCGAACACTGTTACCGGATAGCCCTCGCGGGCGAGATAGTAAGCCGCCGTGAGGCCGGCGGGTCCGGAGCCGATGACCGCCACCTTCTCCTTGCGCTGTGCCTTGATGGGAGGCACGTAGCGGGTCTCCGCTTTCAGGTCCTGATCGGCGATGTGGCGCTTGACAAAGTTGATCGCCACGGCCTCGTCGATGTCCTTGCGCTTGCACTCGGTCTCGCAAGGGTGATCGCAGACCCTGCCGCAGATGGCGGGGAAGGGATTATCTTCCTTCATCACGCGCAGAGCTTCCTTGAACCTGCCATTCCCGGCCAGCCGGACGTAGCTCTCCACGTTCATATGGGCCGGGCACCTGGCGGCGCAGGGCGCCGATTTGGTCTTTTCCGATCCGCACTGTCCGGGTACTGCATTGCAGCCGTTGCAGAGCTCGGCATCGATCCTGACGATGCCGGTCTGCGGGTCCTTCTTGATCGCCCCTTCCGGGCAGGCGGGCACACACAGGGGATCGGGACAGTGCTGGCAGGGGACTACCCAGCTCTCCAGAGCGGGAGAGGGATAAGCGCCGTGCCAGCGCGACTCCACATGCAGGTAGTAAGGCATCTGGTTCGGCACGGCCTCTGAGGGATTGACCAACTCGTGGAAGTTGCGGCACGCCACGATGCAGGTCTTGCAGCCGATGCAGCGCTTCAAGTCGATGGCTAGGCCTAGCTGTTTCATGGTCTCCTCCCTATTTCCCGATCCGAACGCGTGTCGAAACGTGCGCCTCACCGGCGACGACGTCCTGCCACTGCAGAGTTGCCCCCGCATCCGGAACCAGCAAGTTGTCGCTGACGCCCTTGCCCTGGGTCGCCACGCGGCCGATCGTCGAGCCAAAGCCGTGATGCATGCCCACGCAATCCGGGCGGATGCCTTCAGATAGCCTGGCTGCGATGCGCACCTTGCCGCCGTTCGGCGCCTCGACCATCACGAGGTCGCCATCAGCGATGCCCAGCTTCCTGGCTGTGGCTGTGTTGATCAGCAGATGGTTCTCGTGCATGCCGGACACAGAGTCGCGCAAATGCGGGTTGTTGTGGGACCACTGACCTGAACCCGTGTGGTAGATGGAACGGTAGGACAGGAGGATGAATGGGAACTCCTTGACGTTCTCCTCGTACTCCGGCGCAGTGCCAGGTCGCGGCCAGTCTTGGTAGGCGGGCGCGCCTGCCAGGTCCTCCCAGTGCAGATGCACCTTCTTGGAGGGGGTGCCGAAGCCGCCGGCGCGGTACTTGTAGAAGCCCATCGTCCCGGGCGACCAGAGCCCGCCCATATCCTGCAGCTTCTTGACCGACAGTCCCAGACCGGCCAACTGCGTGTCGTAGTACTCCAGGTCGTCCTTGAACTTGAAGTACTCGGGCGCCAGGCGCTTGCCCAGCTCGATAAAGACCTCGTTGGAGTGACGGCACTCGCCGGGTGCTTCGACCACGGGCTGCCGCAGGGCGATGCCGTGGCCAAAGTTGTACCACCAGGGCATGTACAGCAGCTCCCAGCGCTCAAAGTAGGACTTGTCAGGCAGGACGATGTCGGCGAACTTGGACGTCTCGGAGTGCATCAGCTCGATAGACACAAGCAGCTCGAGCTTGTACTTGCCTTTGGAGTCCTTCATCGTCACCGCTTCCTGCCAACCACTCTGTCCCATCTCGGTCAGAGCAGGGTTGCACTCGGAAGTGATGAGCACCTTCAGGCTGTCGTCGCGGATGGCCTGGGCTTCGTACCAGGTCGGCTCCATGATAAAGCCGTACTTGTCAAACACGGTGCGGTTCGGCCCTGTTCGGTGGAAACCCAGTTCGTGCAGGTCGGGGCCACCCGGTCCGGGTGCCACGGGAGCCATCGGTGTCAGTTCGGGCAGCGGCTGGCCGCCAGGGTTGTCATAGTTGCCGGTAACGGCCAGGAAGATGTTCCAGGCATGACCCCAGTCCAGAGCCTGGCCCAGCATGATCCCCTTAAAGCTGTCGACGCCCACAGCGGGCGCCTTGGCGCACTCGACGGCCAGTTTCTTGATCACGGCCGGCTCCACGCCGCAGATCTTGCTCATCGCTTCGGGGGTCTTGTCGGCGATCCATTTCTTTAGTTTCGCGAAATCGCCATCGCGTACCCAGTTGTCGACGAATTCCTTGTTGTACAGGTTCTTGGCGATGATGTGCTGGGTCATCCCAAGGAAGAAGGCTGTGTCGCCGCCGGGCTTGATGGGAATCCACTGGTCCGCCTTGGCCGCGTCGGGGGTGAAGATCGGGTCCAGGACTACCAGCTTGGCGCCCCTTTCCTTGGCGTCAAGGATGTCGCGCGGTACGGCCGCGTTATCCAACCCGCCAAAGGCGTGCCGGCCGGCCAGAATCATGATCCCGCCCTTGGGCATGGTGAACCACGCCGGAGGGATGTGGTGGTTGGGAACTCCTCCCACCGTGCGCAGGAAGGCCACGATCTTGGCCGAGTCGCAATGAGGAAGGGCGGTGTTGATGAACCCGCCATAGGCGTTGAGGAAACGCCACTTGGGGTCGGTAATGCTGTGGGGGAAGAAACTGGCGGTGAGCTTGTGGGCCTCCCCACGGTTTTTGAGCTCTTTCAGCTTCTTGGTGATGGTGTCCAGAGCCTCGTCCCACGAGATGCGCTCGAACTTGCCCTCGCCTCGTTTGCCGACTCGCTTCAGGGGATAAAGCAAGCGGTCCGAGTTGTATTGGGTGGCCGGCCCGGACATGCCCTTGACGCACACCTTGCCGTGCGATTTGGGGTTGCCACGGATCTCCTTGACCTTGCCGTCCTCCACTCGTGCCAGGATAGAACATTCGGCCTTGCACTGGTAGCAGACGGTTGGAACCCACTTCGATGTGCCCATAGGTCCTTTCTCCATCGTGCTTCGGGTATGGCGCTGCTGAATCTCGCACCAGTCAGAAGACTAGGTTCGTCTGGGTATTTGCCCCGATCCACCTTCCTTTCTCGGCAAGTCCCCCTGGCGCACCGGAAAAACAAAAGGAGGCTGGCCGGGCCCCATGAAGGGCTCGACGCTGGCCTCCTTTGCAGCAATGGCGGGCGCCGGGATTGCTCCCCGTGCCTTAACGTCCCGGCCTTCCCGGTGGGAAGACCGGGATCGGAGGACTGACTGCCGTGCCAGACCTCGGTTCTGGGGTCGCCGCCGGGAACTCAGCCGTGAACTGATCGGCGACCACGGAGAGAGCCGAACACAACCCAATATACTACATCGCCGCACCTTTGTCAACGAACTTTCGGGATTCCTTTCTCACCGGGCCACCACTCTGCGGGGTCACGCGAGTCGCGGACCCCGGGGATTTCGCCCGAACGCGGGCACATCGCTTGCCCATTTCCCCCAGAAGCGGTAAAATGGCGCAACATCTGTCAGGCAAGAGGGACCGAGTATGTGGCACAAAGACCGCGTGCTGGTGCGCAATGTCGGGCTGGACCACCCGTGGTTCCGCCAGTTCCACGTTTCTTTCGACCCCGGTCGCGAGCGAATGTATCCCAACGAGCCGCGTGTGTGGCACCCGCCCACTGACGTCTATGAGACGGACAGCGACCTAACGGTCAGAATCGAGGTCGCTGGAGTGGCGGAGGACGATTTTGAGGTGCATCTGCACGGCCGCGTGATGACAGTGCATGGCTTTCGCTCGGATCCGGCGGCAAAGGTGGCCTATCAGCAAATGGAGATCAGCTACGGGGAATTCCTGAGCCAGGTCTACCTTCCCGTTGACGTGGATGAGGAGCAAGTTCACGCGGGGTATGAGGATGGCTTCTTGAGCGTGGTCTTGCCCAAGGCCAGGCGTGAGCACAAGGTGGCTGTGGTCGTGGTTGAACGCGGCCCTGCCCAGAATGACAGGAAATGATTTCGGAGTGAGGCGTGATGACTGAAGAATCCCAGACCGAGCAGAAGCCCCCGGCGCCCCTTGCGGAGCTGGACAAGGCGGGAGGACCTCCGGCCATCCCGGAGATCCTGCCCATTCTGCCGCTAAAGAACACTGTAGTCTATCCAATCCCGATCCTGCTGCCATTGATTGTGGGCCAGCCGCGCTCAATCAAGCTGGTCGATGATGTGGTGGTGGGCAACCGGATGGTCGCTCTGGTGGCGCTGAAGGATGCCAGTGTGGAGGAGCCAGGGCCTGATGACGTCTATCGCGTCGGCTCGGCGGCCATGATCGCCCGATTCGCCAAGGCGCCTGATTCGACCATACGGCTGTTCGTGCAGGGGCTGGAGCGCATCAAGATCCTCGAGTTCACGCAGACCGATCCCTACCTGATGGCCAGGGTCCAGGTGGTGCCGGAGAAGGCTGACGACACAGTCGAGATCAAGGCGCTGATGCGCAATACCAGCGACCTCTTCCGCAGAATGGCCTCGCTCATGCCTTATATCCCGGAAGAGTTGATCATGGCTACGCTGAGTGTGGAGGACCCACGCCAGCTCGCCTACCTGGTGGCTTCCTACGTGCGGATGGATATGACCGATGCACAGGCCATTCTCGAGTCTGAGAGCGTGAGCGACAAGCTGCAAAAGCTCAACGCCGTACTGGGCAAAGAGCTCGAGGTCCTCGAATTGGGTAAAAAGATCCAGGACCAGGCCCAGGGTGAGATGGAAAAGATGCAGCGCGAGTACTACTTGCGCGAGCAGCTCAAGGCCATCAAGAAAGAGCTCGGCGAAGAAGACGAGCAGCAGCTCGAAATCAACGAGCTGACCAGCAAGATCGAAAAGGCGGGTATGCCCGCTGAGGCAGAGAAGGAGGCCAGGCGCGAGCTGGACCGCCTGTCCAAGATGCCATCCGCTGCTGCAGAGTACTCTGTCATCAAGACCTACCTGGACTGGCTGGTCAGTTTGCCATGGCAGGTGATCACGGCCGACAATCTGGACATCAAGCGCGTGCGCCAGGTTCTGGATGAGGATCACTATGACCTGGAAAAGCTGAAGGACCGCATCGTTGAGTATCTCGCCGTGCGCAAACTGCGCCAGGAGCGCAGGAAGCCCGAGCCTGGCGCACAGGCACAGCCGGACCCGTCTCCCGATGAGGAGGCTGCAGCGCCACAGGAAACGGCGCCGGCCTTCAACGAGCCAGATGGTGCACAGGCCAAAGAGCATGATGAAGGCCAGACAGGCGAGCAGCAGAGCGCCCCGGAGGTGCCTGCCGTGACGCCTGAAGAACCCGTGGACCATATCCGGATGGAGCGCGAAGGGGTCATCCTGTGTTTTGTGGGTCCGCCGGGAACGGGCAAGACGTCCCTGGGACAATCCATTGCCCGCGCCATGGGTCGCAAGTTCACCCGCATGTCGCTCGGCGGCATGCGTGACGAGGCCGAGATCCGCGGGCATAGACGCACTTACATCGGGGCCATGCCCGGGCGGATCATCCAGGCCATCAAACGCGTTGGCTCCAAGAACCCGGTCTTTATGCTGGATGAAGTGGACAAGATCGGCATGGATTGGCGCGGCGACCCGTCCTCTGCGCTGCTGGAGGTGCTGGACCCGGAACAGAATTGTGACTTTCGCGATCATTACCTTGATGTGCCGTTCGATCTGTCACAGGTGATGTTCATCACTACGGCGAACCTGCTCGATCCGATCCCCGATCCTCTGAAGGACCGCATGGAGATCCTGCAGCTTTCCGGGTACACGGAGGAGGAGAAGGTTCGCATTGCCTGTGGTTATCTCATCCCGCGCCAGATTCGCGAGAACGGACTGAGGAACGAAGAGATCGAGTTCACCGAAGCGGCGCTGAAAAAGATCATTCGCGACTATACTCGCGAGGCCGGTCTGCGCAACCTGGAGAGGGAGATCGGCTCCGTGTGTCG
This sequence comes from Anaerolineales bacterium UBA2200, assembly GCA_002327925.1. Lineage (GTDB taxonomy): Bacteria > Chloroflexota > Anaerolineae > UBA2200 > UBA2200 > UBA2200. Next base: position 111,753 of record DCVA01000041.1, on the reverse strand, counting down.
CAAGGTGGCCACAAAAGTGGCCTCCGGCGACGCCAGCGGCAATACGCAGATCACACCTGAAGTGGTTCAAGAGATGCTCGGCAAGCCCAAGTTCTTCTTCGAGGCAGCGGAACGGACGATGATTCCCGGGGTGGCGACTGGCCTGGCGTGGACCCTCGCCGGTGGCGACATCCTGTTCATCGAGGCCACCCGTATGCCGGGAGGCAAGGGATTCCTGGTAACGGGACAGCTTGGAGACGTGATGAAGGAGTCGGCTCAGGCAGCCCTCAGCTACGTCCGCTCCAAGGCGAAAGACCTGGGGATAGCGGACGAAGTGTTTGCCAAGAACGACATTCATTTGCACATTCCTGCCGGGGCTATTCCGAAGGATGGCCCGTCGGCAGGCGTGACGATGGCCACGGCCCTGGTCTCGCTGCTCACGGGGCGGCCGGTGAATCCCAGGGTGGGTATGACGGGCGAGATCACCCTGCGTGGCCAGGTGCTGCCCATCGGTGGGCTCAAGGAAAAGACGCTTGCGGCCCGGCGGGCCGGGCTCGATACGGTAATCCTGCCGCGCCGGAACGAGCCGGATCTCGAGGAACTGGCCGCCGATGTTCGCCAGGACATCAGGTTCGTACTTGCCGACACGGTCGACGATGTGCTGGCGGCGGCCTTGCCCGACGGTGCACCGAAAGCCAGCAGCAAGAAGAGCGGCACCAGGCTGAGCCGCACAAAGGCAGTCTCGCCGGAGAAGGTGAAAGCCAAAGAATTACCAACAAAGAGGAGGACGAAATCAAACCAAAGTGTCAAGACGAAGAAGGACTAGCCAACGAATGACGTGGCGACGTGTTGATCTCCATATCCACACCCTGGCCTCGGCATCGTGCTACGCAGAACCGAACACGACCTATCTAAAGATCCTGCAAAAGGCCGAGGAAAAAGGGCTCGATATCATCGCCCTGACCGACCACAACACGGTGGCCGGGGTCAACGCCATTCGCAGCCGCATTCAGGAGCTGGAGTTGCTTGAGCGCCTGAAGCGTCTGCGCGACGACGAGCGGCACGAACTCGATGACTATCGCCGCCTCGGGCGCAAGATTCTCATTCTGCCCGGATTCGAGTTCACGGCCACGCTGGGGTTTCACATTCTGGGCATCTTCCCGCCGGAAACCCCCGTGCGCGAGCTCGAGCACCTGCTGCTGAACCTGCGCATTCCTGCTGACAAGCTGGACCTGGGATCCAGCGAGGTCGGCGCCACGGTGGATGTGATCACCGCCTATCGCACGATTGCCGAGGCCGGCGGGCTGGTGATTGCCGCCCATGCCGATTCGACCCACGGTGTCGCGATGCGCGGCTTCGACTTTGGCGGGCAGACCAAGATCGCCTACACCCAGGACCCCAATCTGCATGCGCTTGAGGTCACGGACCTGATGGAGTCGGGCCGACGCACCACCGCGTCGTTCTACGACGGCTCCAAGCCCGAGTACCCGCGCCGTATGCACTGCATTCAGGGATCGGACGCCCACCGACTGGATCGCGATCCAAGCGACAAGCACCTGGGTATTGGTGACCGGGTGACAGAAATTGACCTGCCCGAGGTGACCTTCGAGGCGCTCCGGGCGCTCTTTCTCGGCAATGATTTCACCCGCACGCGGCCCTACCAGCCGCAGTTGGCTCTGGATTACGTACGTACGGCACAGGAGAGAGGACCTACGATCGTGCAGTCGTTCCACGATGGCTTTGCCCGCCAGGGCGGTCGTTTGCAGGCGATCCTGCGGGACGTAGTGGCCTTCGCCAACACCAACGGTGGCACCATCTACGTAGGGGCCAGTGCCAGGAGAGGGTCCAGCCCTACGGGTGTGGACAGGGCGGATGAAGCAACCCGCGCACTTTCCGATGCGGTAGGCCATACCGTGACTCCACCTCTGGACGTGGACATCGATCCGCTCAAATCGCAGGGCAAGACCGTGCTGCGGCTGACGGTGCCCAAGGGCGAGAACCCACCGTACGCTCTGGATGGCGTGGAGGTCTATATCCGGCAGGAGGCTGAAACCAGCCGGGCGCTGCGTGACGAGATCGTGCAGTTGGTGCGGCGTGCCGCCATCGCTCCAGTGCCTCCGGCTATGGCTCCTGCACCGCAGCACTCCAGTGTTCCTGCGGCTCCGGCCAAGGCAATGGTTGCCGCCGCGCCCGCCGCTGATGAACACCTGATCGCCCCGCCCCGCACCGGCGTGGAGATCGTCGAGGTAACCGACCGCGAAGGCACTCAATACTATACGGTTCGCGACTTGCGCAATCGCAATGTAGTCCAGAATGTGACTCGTATGTCGGCGCGCCGGCTGTGGCGCTATGCGATCACCGAGTACGAGAGCACGCACGTGGAGGCAGACAAAGTGACCTGGCGAGGCAGCATAGGCCTCCTCAAGGCCTACCGCCGTGCCGGTCGCAAGTTCTATGACCTGGCGCAGCGCGGCAGCGACGGTCACCTGCACCTCTACTACGGTGTAACCGAAGATGGCATCCACGGAGAGTGGAAGCAGTTCGTGGAGTAGCAGCCAGCGTAGTTCGAACCCGGCACTCGTTTTGCCGCTTGAACCGGCCAGAGGGCAAGACTGCGGGTCTGTGTTGGCTGCCCTCCGGCCGGCTGCTCATTCCCTGAGAAAGGCTCTGTCCAATGATCGAGTTTGTCTTCCTCGGCACGTCAGCCTCTGCCCCCTCCGTTGAGCGAGGCCTGTCGGCCGCTATGGTGATGCACGACGACCAGCGCTTTCTGGTCGACTGCGGTGAAGGCACGCAGCGCCAGATCCTGCGCAGTGGGCTTGGATTCAAACGCCTCGACAAGGTGCTCTTGACCCATGGCCACCTTGACCACATCCTCGGGCTGGGCGGCCTGGTATCGACGTTTGCCCGCTGGGAGGCGGGCACGGAGCTGGCCATCTACGGCGGGGGCTGGGCTCTGGAGCGCGTGCGGGATCTGATGAATGTCGTGTTGCGCGGTGGCGAAGTACAGCTCAGAATCGATTATCAGGAGCTGAAACTGGGAGTGATCTGGAAGCACCGTGGGCTTACGGTGCGCACCTTTCCCGTCGTGCATCGCGGACCGGGGTGCTTCGGCTTTGTCTTTGAAGAGGATAGCCATCGGCCGTTTCTGGCTGACGAGGCAGAGCGTCTGGGTGTGCCGCCCGGCCCGGAGCGCCGCCTTCTCGTCAGGGGCGAGCCTGTCACGCTGTCAGATGGGCGGGTCATCCAGCCGGATCAGGTGCTGGGGCCCGTGATCTCCGGGGTCAAGCTGGCCTGGGTCGGAGATGCGGCGCAGACCGAGGATCTTGAGCAGTATGTGGCCGGGGCAGACGCGCTGGTCATCGAGGCGACCTATCTGGATGTGGAAGCCGACATGGCGGAGCGCTTTGGACACCTGACCGCGTCTCAGGCTGCCGCCCTGGCCTACGAGGCTGGAGTGAAGAAGCTGTTCCTCACCCACATTTCGCGCCGCTACGCAGGCAGCCAGGTCAGAGCAGAGGCTGAACCGATCTTCCCCAATGTGGTCGTCGTCAGAGACCTGGACTCGTTTCGGATCTGCCGCTCAGACGAAGTTGTCAGCGACTCGCCTGCAGCACCGTCAGAGGATGTCATCCAGTGAACCTTCGCTCCTATCTATCCACTCTCTCGGACGCGGGCGAACTGCTTACCGTGGCGCAGCCGCTCGATCCCCGCCTGGAGCTGGCCGGGGTGATTCACGGCCTGTCCGAGCAGCCGGTGTTGTTCACGAACGTGAGCGGCTCCCGCTATCCGGTAGTAGCCGGCCTGTGCTCCCGGCGGGAGAACGTAGCTCGAGGCCTGGGGGTGGCAAGGGAGCGGTTGCTGGAGTCGATGCGCACAGCTCTTCGTAGCCCGATACCGCCACCTCTGGTAGATGAGGCCCCCTGTCAGGAGGTCGTAGAGCAGCAGGTGCACCTGCTCGACCTGCCTGCCCTGCTCCACCTGTCCTCGGACGGTGGACCCTACGTTTCCGCCGGAGTGGTGATCATCCGCGACCCGGACCTGGGCCGCAATATGAGTTTCCACCGCCTGTTGCGGCTGGACGACCGTCGGTTTGCCGTTCGTCTGGTGGAGGGGCGGGGCACGCACTCAGCCCTGCACAGGGCCGGGGGAGAGCTCGAGGTGGCCATCTGCATCGGCAACGCGCCCGCCGTCCTTCTCGCCGCAGCGACCAGCCCGCCGCCAGGCGTGGATGAGCTGGGTATCGCCAATGCCCTGCAGCCGACGCCGCTGGCCAGGTGTCTGACCGTCGATCTCCAGGTGCCCGCCGAGGCTGAGATTGTCCTGGAGGGCCGTATCACAGGGCAGACTGTGGCGGAAGGCCCATTCCTGGATCTGACCGAGACGATGGACCAGGTGCGGCAGCAGCCAGTCATCGAGGTGCAGTGCGTGACTCATCGACGCGATGCCATCTACCAGGCTCTCCTGCCGGGCGGGCTTGAGCACAAGTTGCTGATGGGGATGCCGCGCGAGCCGAGCATCTTTGACGCGGTAAGCCGCGTGTGTGAGTGTACCAATGTGCTGCTGACTACCGGGGGCGGCGCCTGGCTGCACGCGGTGGTTCAGATCCGCAAACGCGACGCCAATGACGGACGACTGGCGCTGGAGGAGGCATTCAGGGGACACGGGTCGCTCAAGCACGCCATCGTGGTAGATGAGGATATCGATATCTATGACCCGGAACGTGTGGAGTGGGCCGTTGCCACCCGCCTGCAGGCCGATTCAGGGGTCCTGCTGTGGTCCGATCAGCCCGGCAGCTCCCTGGACCCGTCTGCTCGCCACGTGCAGGGGCTCAAGTCCACCACGGCCAAAATGGGCATCGATGCCACGATCCCCTGGCGCAAACCGACCGGCGAGCCGCGCACAGTCATTGAGCGACAGACGTTTCTTCGCCAGGGGTACTCGCCTGTGGCACTCGACAGCTACAAAGTGGAGAAGGCAAGGCATGCATAAGCTGACCAAACGGATCCTGCTGGGTCTGGCCCTGATCTTTGCCTTCATCATCATCTGGCAGAAGGTGCACATCGTATTCGTGGTGCGCCTGGCCTTCTGGCAGCTCGGGTTGCTCTTCCTCGGACTTGCGGGGGCCATCTACCTGGTCTTTGAAGTGCTTTTCGGAGACTCGGACCGCGACTGAGCCATGGAGCTAAGCGCCTCACAACAAGCGAGTCTGGACGGTGTCCAGGGCCGGGCGGCCCGGAAGGCGATGCGCATCGTTGTCGCCCTGGGGGAGATCTACGGCGCCCGGAACCTTATTCCCATCCGCAGCGCTCAGGTGTCTGGCGTCAGCTACAAGAACCTGGGCGATGCAGGGCTGGAGTTCCTGGAGGAATGGGCGGCCGAAGGGGCACGCGTGAGAGTGCCTGCCCTGATGAACCCGGCCGGCATGGACCTGGAGCGCTGGCGCGAGATGGGTATCTCGCCCGAGTTTGCCGCCAAACAGGAACGTGTGGTGGTGGCCCTCACCCGGATGGGAGTGACTGCTTCCTGCACCTGCACTCCCTATCTCGTCGGGCACAGGCCCGGAGCCGGTGAGCATATCGCCTGGAGCGAGTCGTCTGCCGTGAGCTATGCCAACTCTGTGCTCGGGGCGCGCAGCAACCGCGAAGGCGGGCCGGGCGCGCTAGCCGCGGCCATCGTGGGCTGCACCGCCGCCTACGGCCTGCACCTGTCCGCCTCGAGGTGGGCCACTCACCGGGTGGATGTGCTGTGCAGCCTGCGCGATGAGGCGGACTTTGGGGCGCTGGGCTACTGGGTGGGAAGCCAGGTTGCGGACGGAGTGCCTTACTTGCGGCTGCTGCATCGTCATGCTCAGGAGCCAGCTGGGCGGACCAGTAGCGGGTCTTTGCCCTCGAAAACGGACGGCTGCACCATTCGCCAGGAGGAGCTGATGGCCCTGGGCGCGGCGATGGGGGCCAGCGGGGCCGTGGCGCTCTACCACATCGAAGGAGTCACGCCGGAGGCTGAAGAGGCGAGAGCTGTCTTGGACGAAACGCGGCTCCCCAGATTGGTCGTCGACGACCTCGGCCCTGCCTTCGCCGCTTTGAACTCGCCTCTGGAGCGCATCGATTTCGTGAGTCTGGGCTGCCCTCACAGTACTCTTGGTGATATCGAGCGAGTGGCGAAGCTGCTCATGGGCAAGCGAGTGCGAGCGACGTTCTGGGTCACGACCTCCCGTGGCGTGGCCTCCCTGGCGCGGGAGCGCGGTTGGGTCGAAGTGATTGAATCGGCGGGCGGCCGCGTCTTTTCCGACACCTGTCTTGTGGTCGCCCCGGTGGAGGAGATGGGTTTTACCGCTATGGCCACCAATTCGGCCAAAGCGGCCTTCTACGCCCCCACTCATTCGCGACTCCAACGTCGGTTCGGGACTCTGGAGCAATGCGTTGAGGCGGCGCTGTCGGGTACCTGGAGTCCCGGAGCAGCGGAAGCGGGATGAGCCTGTGATCAAGTTGTCCGGCCGCGTCATCTATCGCGGCAAGGCGAGTGGAGAGGCGTTGGTGTCGCCTGCGCCGATCGGATTCCTGGGCGGGGTCGATCCACAGACAGGCGTTGTGGTAGAGCAGGGCCATCCGCTGAACGGCCTGTCCGTGGGGGGCAAAGTCCTGGTCTTTCCCACCGGCAAGGGCAGCACAGTGGGCTCCTACACTCTGTACCGGCTCGCCAGGACTGGACTGGCCCCCGCTGCGATCATCAACGCCCGAAGCGAGGCCATCGTGGCCGTAGGCGCAATCATTGCTGAGATCCCCATGCTGGACTTGGTCGATATCTCACTGTTCCAGACGGGCGATCCCGTCGAGGTCGATGGAGAGGACATCCTCATTGGCTGAGCTGCTGTTCGTCAAGCTGGGTGGGTCGCTGATCACGGACAAGAGCAGGCCGGCAACGGCGCGGCCGAGAGTGATACGGCGACTTGCCAGGGAGGTCCTGGGGGCCATCAGGCAATCGCACGACCTGCAGGTAGTGCTGGGTCATGGCAGCGGGTCCTTTGGACACGTCGTGGCGCAGCGCTATGCGGTGCAGAGCGGATGCTCGGACTGGCTTGGTTATGCGTTAACCAGCGCCGCGGCGGCCAGGCTCAACCGCATCGTGGCGGACCTCTTCCTGGATGAGGGTGTTCCCGTGGTCACGCTGCAGCCGTCCGCCTCGGCATTATGCACGGGTGGGGAGCTGGTCGAGCTGGCCTGGAGACCCGTAGTGGATATGCTGGAGCGCTGTGTCGTGCCCCTTGTCTATGGCGATGTGGCGCGCGATGAGCAATGGGGATCGACGATCATCTCCACGGAGGCGATCTTTGCCTATCTGGCCAGGCACTTGCTGCCCCGGCGTATCCTCATGGTGGGAGAAGTGGGCGGTGTCTACACTGCCGATCCGCATTTTGACCCTGCCGCCAGGCGGATCGAGACCATACGTGCCGACCGGTTGTCCCCAGAGGACGGCACATTGGCCGGTTCCCACGCTGTCGACGTAACTGGCGGCATGCGCACCAAAGTGCTGGGGATGGCGGCTCTGGTGCGAGAACTGCCCGGGCTGCGGGTACTGCTCCTGTCGGGTGAGCAGCCCGGTCTGCTGCAACGCTCCCTCCTCGACCAGCGCTTCAACCCCGGTACTGAGCTGCGGGCTGCTGATAGTGCAGCCGACTGCGGGTGCTGATCCCCTGATTTCCTGACTCGTTCAGGCCTGCAGTATAATGGTTGTCCGAATCAGAAGGAGTGAATCTACCCCATGCTACTTACAGCGGTTTCGTTTGTCTTCGTTCTGGGCCTGGTGATGTTCGTGCACGAGCTGGGCCATCTCATCGCGGCGCGCCGCGCTGGCATCACTGTGCTGGAATTCGGCTTTGGCTATCCGCCGCGCCTGATCTCGCTTGGAGTGCGTGATGGGGTTGAGTACACCATCAACGCCATTCCCTTCGGCGCCTTTGTGCGAATGCTTGGCGAGGACGGCACAGCTGAGCCAGGCAGCTTTGCCAGCAAGAGCGCCTGGGCGCGCATCAAGACCCTGGCGGCCGGATCGCTGATGAACCTGCTTCTGGCCGCAGTGGTGTTCATAGGAGTGGCCCTGGCCGGCGAGCAGGTAGCGATCGGCCAGGTCGTCGTGACCGGCGTGGCCGAGGGATCGCCTGGTGCACTGGCCGGTATCCAGGCCGATGACATCATACAGTCCATCGGCGGGCAGACGGTGCGCAACACATCGGAGCTGGTCCAGCGCACGCAGGAGTCGCTGGGCACAGAAGTCGATCTGGCTCTGCTCCGGGAAGGACAATCGCTGACCGTGCGTGTTGTGCCACGCGCCAAACCACCGGCGGGCGAAGGAGCAATCGGTATTGGCATCGCCATGGTCGAGGGCTGGCAGGTTGACACGGTCAAACGCTCCTTCGGCGAGGCAGTTGTCCAGGGCCTGCGCGACACATGGTCGGTCGTCGGGTTGACCATCTCCTCGTTCGGACAGCTCTTCCGAGGTGCCGTGTCGCCCAGTGAGCTGACCGGCCCTGTGGGCCTGTTTCAGATGAGCGGCGTGGTGGCGCGTGCAGGCTGGGTGAACGTGCTGCGCTTTATGGGCTTCATCAGCGTTAACCTCTTCCTGCTCAATCTGCTGCCCATTCCTGCGCTGGACGGCGGGCGCATCGCCTTTGTCCTGCTGGAAATGTTGCGCGGTGGCAAGCGCATGGCTCCGCAAAGAGAGGGTCTGGTTCATTTGATCGGCTTAATCCTGCTGGTCGGTCTCATGCTGCTGGTTTCGTACTACGACGTCCTGCGTATCGCCAGCGGTCAGAATCCCCTGCCCTAGGGATAGGACTCATGCGCTGCAGGTCCTGTGGAAATCAGGTCAGGCGAGGACTGGGAGTCTGCCCTGTCTGCGGTGCCAGCCTGGGACCGGTGCACGTTCTGGGGCACAAGGTGCGCTGCCGCAGCTGCGGGAAACGGGTTCCCTCCGGAGTGCGCATCTGCCCCCATTGTGGCGCCAGGTTGCGCTCTACGCTGCGCACCGTGATTTCCATACTCGTGGTGCTCATCCTGCTGGAGGGTCTGGTCTATGTGGGCAAGTTCCTTGTCCCGTGGGACCGCCTGCGCGCGCTGTGGAGTCTCGTGGACGTCCCCGAGGTGACCTTCCTGGTCACACCGACGTTCACGGCCACGCGGACGGTTACTGCCACCCTGACAAGGACACAGACACATACAGCAGTACCGACGTACACCAGCACCGGGACTGAGCCGCCTCCAACGGAGACTGCGACTCGGACGCCTACCGGGACACGCGCGCCCGCGCCCAGCGCAACGCCCCAACCGCGATTCGGCCCGCCGAGATTGCTGGCGCCGGACGATGGGCTCGACATCCGAGGCGGCGACGCTCAGATCAGCCTGACCTGGGAGCCAGTTGGGGCCCTTGCCGAAGACGAATGGTATGCTGTATCGGTGACCTTTTTGGCGGGAGGAGCGACCCAGTACAGTGGTAGCTGGACCAAGGATACGTACTGGACGCTGCCTGGTACTCTGTATGGCAGGGCCGGTCAGACCGAACGCTCCTTCCAGTGGGAGGTCACGGTGATGAAACAGACTGGCACCAAAGTGGACGGAGGGCGCGAGGGCGTAGCGGTCAGTCAGAGCAGCGTTCGGCGCACTTTCTTCTGGTACTAAAGGAGTCTTGAATGATACACAACAGCGAGTGCATGAGTTTCTCGGACGTCATGGCACAGTTCAGGGACGGAGTGTCGGCGCTCTCCAGCCCGATGCTCTACGCCCTGACCGCTCCGTCAAGCAGCGACACGCGGCAGTTTCGTCAGGAGTGGTCGAGCCTTCCTGTCGAGCAGAGGCGCCGCATTATCACAGCTTTGGCCGAGCAGGCAGAGGCGAACTTCGAGCTGGATTTCGATGCCCTGTTCCGCGTAGCCATGGACGATGCTGATGGGCAGGTTCGTACTGTGGCGATAGATGGCCTCTGGGAAGACGAAGAGCCAAGCCTGATCGCATCCCTGGTTCGTACTCTGCAGAAGGACCAGACGCCCTCAGTGCGTGCCGCGGCGGCCTCCTCGCTGGGGCGGTTTGTGCTCCTTCTGGACCTGGAAGAGCTCGACGAAAGCTACGCTTCTTCTATCCATAGCGTGTTGGCCGAGAAGATCCACGACCCTGCTGAAGAGCTGGAGGTGAGGCGGCGCGCTGTGGAGTCCATCGCCTACTGGGATGATCCAAGCGTAGCCGCCATCATTGCCGATGCTTACAAGTCGGACGAAGAGCTGATGCGAATCAGCGCCGTTTTCGCCATGGGACGCAGTGCAGATCCCGTCTGGGCTGACACTGTCAACGGGGAGCTGGGCAACCCCAACCCCGCGATGCGCTACGAGGCAGCCCGTTCGGCCGGCGAGCTGGAGGTGAAGCGGGCTGTGCCCGCCCTCATCAAACTCGTGTCGGACCGGGATCGCGAAGTTCAGCTCGCGGCCATTGCGGCCCTGGGGCAGATCGGCGGCCAGCGGGCCAAGCAGGTTCTGGAGCGCTGTGCCAGCGGCTCTGACGAGGCGGTGAACCTCGCAGCCGAGGATGCGCTGGCAGAGCTGGCCCTCAGCCGGCAATCCCTGGACTTGCTGGTCTTTGGCCATGGCGCGGACGACCGCGAAGAGAGGCTCGGAGCACTTGAAGACGACGATGACGAGATGGACGAGGACGACTAGCTCCGGTCACCCGTCTCGGCCGCGTTTCGGGCGTCCGTTCTTGCATTTTGTGTGGACTTGAGTATAATACAACCAAATAGATAGTGATTCTCCGACTCAGCCGTTCTGATGGCTCGGCGAGCCTATGAAGGCTGGGCGATAGGGTGTAGTTGGAAACGACCACACCTCCCACACTTGGAAAGGAGAATGGCCATGAGCTGCCGTAGCGCCGGCGCCCTTTCCAAGGTGGGTGCCGGCGTTTTCTATTCTGAGAACGGGAAAGCTGAGCACCAAGAATGGCCCATTTCGATGCATATAGCCGCGCCATTAACTACCTGCGGGTTTCCGTAACGGACCGCTGCAACCTTCGCTGCACCTACTGCATGCCTCCCGAAGGCATTCCCTGGATGGCTCACGAACAGGTAATGCGATTCGAGGAGATAGCGCTGGTGGTGCGTGCTGCTGCAGAGCTCGGCATCAGCCGGGTCAGACTGACCGGAGGAGAACCTCTCGTGCGCGCCGGGATCGTGGACCTGGTGCGCATTCTGGCGGGTATTCCGGGCGTCGAGGACCTCTCCATGACCACAAACGGTGTTCTTCTGACCCGCTACGCTCGCAACCTCGCCGAGGCGGGGCTGGATCGCGTGAACATCAGCCTTGATACGCTTCGCCCGGACCGCTTCGCGGCGATGACGCGCTGCGGCAAGGTGGAGGAAGTGCTGGCCGGGATCGCGGCTGCACACGACGCAGGGCTCGAGCCGGTCAAGGTGAACAGCGTGGTGATCCGCGGCCAGAATGACGATGATGTGGTGGAGCTGGCCCGCAAGACGTTCGAACCTGGCTGGCATGTTCGCTTTATCGAGTGGATGCCCGTGGGAGAGACGGCGCCGGAAGACGACGCCTGGCGCCACAAGGTGGTCACGGCCGAAGAGATGAAGCGACGTATCGAGGGCGAGCTGGGAGGGTTGGAGCCGGTCGACGGGACGGTCGGCAGCGGTCCGGCGCGCTACTACCGGCTTCACAATGCGCGGGGAACGATCGGTTTCATCACCCCTGTGAGCGAGCACTTTTGCTACCACTGCAATCGGCTGCGGCTGACGGCAGATGGCCAACTGCGCCCTTGCCTTCTTTCGGATAACGAAGTGGACCTGCGAACGCCGCTGCGGGAGGGCGCCAACCTGGAGCAGCTCAAGAGCCTGATCCTGCAGGCCATCGAGATCAAGCCCTTGCAGCACAGGCTGAACGAGTACGGTCACCCGGAGAACCGCGTCATGTCGCAGATTGGCGGCTGAGGTAGAGATGGACAAACCGGTACTGACTCATCTCGACGAGCAAGGTCGCCTGCAGATGGTTGATGTGGGTAACAAGGCCGACACGGAGCGAGTCGCCGTCGCGCGAGGTCACGTGACAATGCGGCCGGAGACGTTGCGGTTGATCGTGGAGCAGGGCCTTCCCAAAGGCGATGTCCTGGTGACGGCCCAGGTGGCGGGAATCATGGCTGCCAAGAGGACTCATACGCTGATCCCTCTCTGCCACCCGCTGATGTTGACCAAGGTAGACGTGGACCTGAGCGTCAACGCAGAGCTTGCACGCATCGAGATTAGGGCAACGGTTCGCTGCCGGGGCAAGACCGGGGTGGAGATGGAGGCGCTCACCGCTGTCAGCGTGGCCGCCCTCACCGTCTACGACATGGCCAAGGCCGCGGAAAAGACCATGCGCATCTGTGACATCCGCCTGGTGAGCAAAAGCGGCGGCAAGAGCGGTGATATCGTGCTCGAGGGAGCCGCTTCATGAAAGTGCGCGTACGCTACTTCGCCTCCCTGCGGGAGACGGTTGGCCTGGAACAGGAAGAGTTCGAACTGGCCGCCGGATCCAGCGTTGAGCACCTGCTGGCGGCTCTGGCCGGCGCGCATCGTGGACTGGATACGCGGCTGGCTGCGGTCCGGGCGGCGGTCAATCGCTGCTACGTCAGCATGGGTACCCTGCTGAAAGATGGAGATGAAGTGGCGCTCGTACCTCCCGTAGGCGGGGGGTAGATTCTCTTGCCCTGCCCGGCGGGCGAAAGTTGGGAGAGGGTGGTCAAGCTATTCGAGGTCACAACCAGTCCGCTGTCGGCGGATGAAGTGGTCAGCCGCCTCGCCAATCCGGGAGTCGGGGGAGTGGCGACGTTCATTGGCGTCGTTCGGGACAGCACGGATGGCCGGCAGGTGCTGCATCTGGAGTATGAAGCCTATCCGGAGATGGCCGAGCAGACCCTGGCGCAAATCGGAGCCGAGATCCAGGCACGCTGGACGACCGTGCGTGAGGTGGCCATCGTGCACCGCGTGGGCAGACAGGAGATTGGCGAGACCAGCGTGGTCATCGCTCTCTCTGCCGCGCACCGGGCAGAGCTGTTCGATGCCCTGCATTACGCCATCGACAGGTTGAAGGAAATCGTACCCATCTGGAAGAAAGAGGTATGGACCGATGGGTCAGAGTGGAGAAGCGAGCAGTGAGCAAAGACAACCCGGAAGGGCAGTGCTGTTCGCCCCGGAGTAAGGTCGAGCGAGGGGGCGGGGCAGGCGAGCTCTACCCGATGCTCAGCGTTGAAGAGGCCAGCCAGCAGCTGCTGAGCCATTTCCACGTTCTGGAGCCGGAGCCTGTCCCTGTTCTCGAGAGCCTGGACCGAGTTTTGGCCGAGGACGTCTACGCCGATGCGGACATTCCCCCTCTCGACAACACGGCGATGGATGGCTACGCGTTGCGCGCGGCCGACACGAAGGGTGCCGCTCCAGAGTCGCCGGTTGAGCTACATATCGTTGCGGATCTGGCCGCTGGCTACGTCAGCGAGATTCCCGTCACGCCGGGCACGGCCATCCGCATTATGACCGGCGCTCCGATTCCCCGGGGTGCCGATGCCGTCGTTCCCTTTGAGGACGCAGAGCGCGAAGGCGATCGGGTCTTGATCTTTAAGGGAGTGGAGCCGGGCGCCAATGTGCGTGAGGCGGGCGAGGATGTGCGCAGGGGGGCGCTCGTGCTGCGCAGAGGCTGCAGGATCCGGCCGCAGGAAGTCGGCATGCTGGCTACGGTCGGGCGCAAGGACGTCTCTGTGACTCGGCGGCCGCGTGTGGCGATTCTCGCGACGGGCGATGAGGTGGTGGAAATCGACGCTCCGCTCGGCCCGGGCAAGATCCGCAATGCCAACAGCTACTCTAACGCCGCGCAGGTTCTGGCAGCGGGTGGTGAGCCAGTGCTGCTGGGCATTGCTCATGACCAGGTGGAGGACCTGACGGCCAAGATCCGCTCGGGCATTGCCCGGAAGGTGGACATGTTCCTTACCTCGGGGGGTGTGTCTGTCGGGGACTTTGACGTGGTGAAAAAGGTACTTGCCGCGGAAGGTGAGATGACCTTCTGGCGCGTGCGCATGAAACCGGGCAAGCCCCTTGCCTTTGGGCGTATTGGCGGGGTGCCGATGCTGGGTCTGCCGGGGAACCCCGTCTCGGCGATGGTGTCCTTCGAACTGCTGGCCCGGGCAGCCATTTTCAAGATGCTGGGCCAGACGGACTCGGAGCGGCCGACGATTCAGGCCACGCTGATGGACGGGATAAAGCGCAAAGACGACCGTCGACACTTCGTACGCGTTCGCGTGTGGGAGAAGGACGGCGCCTATGAGGCCGCCATGACGGGAGAACAGGGTTCCGGCATTCTGAGTTCGATGGTCGAGGCCAACGGCCTGGCGATCATTCCGGAAGACTGGTCCAGCGTCCCACCCGGGAGCCGGGTACGGGTGATGATGCTCGGTGGTACCCCGCCCCGCTCCGGCCAGGAGGGGGACAGATGATCACCGTTGCGATCCTGACCATCAGCGACCGTTGCTCCCGTGGCGAGACGGAGGACAGGAGCGGCCCTGTCATCGCGCAGATCGTTCGCGAGAGGCTGGGTGCTGAGATCACCGTTTCTGCCTGCGTACCGGACGAGCGAGAGCAGATAGCGCGGACCCTGATCGACTGGTGCGATGGTGGCAAGGCCGACCTGGTCCTTACAACGGGAGGCACGGGCTTTTCACCCCGCGATGTGACACCCGAGGCGATGGGGGATGTGATCGAGCGCGAAGCGCCGGGGCTGCCGGAGGCCATGCGCCGCGAGACGGCCCGGATCACGCCTCACGCCATGCTGTCCCGCGCCAGGGCCGGCATTCGCAAGAGCGCACTGATCGTGAACCTGCCCGGCAGCGCCAAGGCGGTTCAGGAGAATCTGGAGGCCATTCTTCCCGCTCTACCGCACGGCATCGAGATCCTGAAGGGTATTCACGGTGCCAACGAGCGGCACGAGTTCAAGAAGTAGAGCAGTATCCGACATTCTGGCGGAATCCGAAAGGGGTTGTGAATGGGGCTCTTACGAGACAAGAGCGGTCGACTGCATATCGATACTCCGTTGATGGCCGAATCGTTGATGGACAAGGCCTTGCTGGAAAAGACGGAGACGGACCAGATCTTTCGTCCCCTGCCCGAGCTGAACGTGGTCAAGCTGGGCGGTCAGAGCATCATCGACCGTGGTGCAAAGGTCGTCCTTCCGTTAATCGATGAGATCGTGGCAGCGCGTGCCAAGCATCAGATCTTGATCGTCACGGGCGGCGGCACGCGCAGCCGGCACGCCTACGCCATTGCGCTCGACCTGGGAATGTCCACCGGTGTGCTGGCCAAGCTGGGAACCAGCATCAGTGAGCAGAACGCACTCATGATCAGCACGCTCTTGTCGCCCCACGGCGGAGTCAAGATCGGGCACGACGAGGTAGTGCAATTACCCGCGTACCTGGCACTGGGTATCATTCCTGTGATGCACGCCATGCCGCCCTACGGGTTGTGGGAAGAGCCGGCAGAGACGGGACGCATCCCGCCGCACCGAACGGACGCGGGTGCCTTCCTGACGGCTGAAGTGCTGGGTGCCAGGCGCTGCATCCTGGTGAAAGACGAGAAGGGACTATTCACCGCCGATCCGAAGAAGGATCGGAAGGCCCAGTTCATCCCTGAGATCGAGATCAACGACCTGCTGGCCATGGACCTGGCCGACCTGGCCGTCGAGCGCACGATGCTGCAAGCGCTGTCGCGCGCCCGCAGTGTGAAGGAGGTCCTGATCGTCAACGGCCTCGAGAAGGGCAACCTGACCAGGGCGCTTGCGGGAGAGAATCCAGGAACGCGGATCTACAAGAAGTAACCGACTCCTGGCCTCTCGCAGGTCCCCTTCCTGCCACGGTTGACGACCTGCGAGAGGCTGGCTGCCGAAGCGTCCATCCCTCGACGGAGGGGTGGACTGGCCAAGACGCTACTCCTGACGGCGAGCCCTGCGCGCTGCACCAGGGGTCCTGGCCGCAGGAGAGTGTCCGGCGCCGGCGCGCTGGCTCGATTGTCCGCGCAGTGTATCGCCGCTTCGGCCAACGATATGAAGTGCATAACGCTGGACCAGGGCGACCGCCACCTGACGATGGGCACGCTCCAGAGTGCGCTGGAAGGTGGAGCGAGAGATGCCCATACGCTCGGCGGCCTGGGATTGGGTCAGGCCATCCAGGTCAGCCAGGCGCAGGGCCTCCAGCTCGTCCGGCAGCAGTCTTACCTGGGGCAGTCCGAGCAGCGCCTGACCGGCGGGCTTGTAGATTGCCTGGCGGTGACGGTGCGTCAGGATGCGCCGCTTGCGCGGGCGAGGCATGAGGGCCTAGCCCTGTGTTCGCGCTCGCCTGTGCTGCCGTCCGCGACGGCCCTTGGCTTCCTCGTCGTCGGCGTGCTCTCCGCGAGGAAGGTAGACGACATCGGCGCCTGTGTCCTTGGCGATGGCCTCGAGCTCGGCGCGACGGACAAAGTTGCGATAGAAATCGAGGTCGACGCCGGCCACGGCGACGATGGAGAAACGCGGTTGGCCGGCGCCCTCGGCAACGTGACGGCGCTCGCGGACAAAGATCTTGCTCATTTCGTTGGTCCTTTCGTTTGTGTGTTTGGGGGCGCGTGAGGCTGAAAGGTCTCACGCGCCTCTGTGCGAAATTGGTTTTGGGCATATGCCCAAAACCACTATACATCAGATTGTGAGGTTTGTCAACAGTGATCTACATCGGAATGGATGACACGGACAATGCCGATTCCAGGGGTACGGGGCACCTGGCACGGGCGATTGCCCAGATCTTGCAGGTAGAGTTCTCGCTTGTCGGTGTGGTTCGACACCAGCTCTTGTTCGATCCACGGGTGCGCTACACGGCACACAACAGCAGCAAGAGCGTCATCCTGGGCGTGGATGGCGACGTGGAGCCGATTGAGCTGGCCAAGCGCATCGGCCGGCTGATGATGGACGACTTTGTGCCTGGCAGCGACCCGGGCGTATGCGTTGCCCATGACGTGCCGGACGAGATTGTGCAGTACGGCCGGCGCGCTCAGAGCGAGCTGATCACCCAGGAAGAGGCCCGAGCGCTGGCAGCGGCGCACGGGATTCCCCTGCTCGGACTGGGTGGCGATGAGGGCGGAGTGATCGGCGCGCTGGCGGCAGTGGGACTGGCCGCCAGCGGCGAGGACGGGCGGTACATGATGGTGGGTCGCCTGCGGGCGCTCAAAGGGATGTTGCCCGTTTCCGGCGTGCTGGAGGCAGGTATCGCCGCAGTTGAGACCAGGGATGGCGCCGAGGTGACCGATGGGCTCGTGGCGACAGACAAGCTGCGGCCGGCCCGGCGCCGGGGACTGCCGATTGCCGTTGTCGAGTGGCAGGACGATCACTGGCAGCCACTCAAGCTGAATTAGGATTCTGAGTTGATCCTTGAGGCAGAGGTTGGATTGGGCAGCGCGGTTTCGGCCGAACAGGTGACGTACGGCTACTTTGGCACAGGCGGGGGGGCCTTGACAGGGGTGTCTCTGGCCGTTGCGCCTGGCGAGATCGTGCTCATCACCGGGCCATCAGGTTCGGGCAAGAGCACGCTGGCACGCTGCCTGACCGGTCTGATACCGCATCTCTACCACGGCGAGATGAAAGGCGTCTGTTCAGTCGACGGCCTGTCCACGGTGGAAACCCCGCTCTGGGAGCTGGCGGACCGGGCGGGTCTTGTCTTCCAGAACCCATCCGAGCAGCTGCTGGCGACGTCCGTCGAAGAAGAGATCGTGTTTGGACTCGAAAACCTGGGACTGGCCGCGGGGGAAATTCGGGCACGGCTTGACGAGGCCCTGGCCCGTTTTGGACTGCTGGAGATGCGCCGTCGGTCGCCCCAGACCCTGTCCGGCGGCGAGCAGCAGAAGCTGGCGCTCGCGGCGATGACCGCGCGCCGCGCGCCCGTGCTGGTGCTTGATGAGCCGCTCTCCATGTTGGACACGACTGCCGCCACGGAGTTGGTAGCGCACCTGACGCAGCTGGCGCGATCCGGTACCGCCGTGGTGTTGTGCGAGCACAGGGCCGAGTACCTGGAAAACATCCCCGGGGTTCGGGTGCTAAAGATGGGTGAGCAGGTCCTGGACACGGACGGGCTGCTCGCTGCACCGTTCCAATCGCGTGCTGGCGGCCCCTCGTGCCTGACGGTGACGGGGTTAGGCGTACGGCTTGCCGGGCATCGTGTGCTGCACGACCTGACCTTCGAGGTTCCAGCAGGGCAGGTGCTCTCCATCGTCGGCCGCAACGGTGTGGGCAAGACCACACTGCTGCGCGCCCTGACCGGACTGCAGAGTCACGAGGGAACCGTGCTGGTGGACGGCGACAGGCCGGGGCTGGGTATGGTCTTTCAGAACGCCGACCTGCAACTCTTCAATGCCACAGTGCGAGAGGAGATTCTTTATCGCTTGCCTGAGCCGGATATGGAACTCTATGGCTGGCTGCTGCAGGCGCTGGGTCTGGGCAGCTACGAGCAGATGCCGCCCCTGCTGTTGAGCGAAGGGGAGAAGAAGCGCGTTGCCCTGGCTACCGTCCTGATGCGCGGGCCTCGCCATGGCCTGCTGTTGGATGAGCCGGCGGTAGGCCAGGATGCGGCTCACAAGCGAATGCTGATTACGATTCTCCGCGCACTTGCGAATGCGGGTCAAATCGTGATCATCACGACCCACGACCTGACTCTGGCGGCACAGGCTGATCGGTTGTTGCTGCTCGGGCCGCAGGGATTCGTCGCCGACGGACCGGTGGCACGGGTACTGGAAGATCATGCTGCCTGGGAACGTTTGGGGCTGGTGGTTCCGGACTGGGTGCGGCCTGACAGGGACGGCGACGCGTCTGGAGTGTGGCGATGATCCGGCTGGGGCCAGCCCGACGGGCAAGAGAACTGCGGCTCAGGGAAGAGTCGCCCCTGCGCCGGGTGGACCCGAGGGTCAAGCTCGCGCTTAGCCTGGGGGCGTCGCTGGCCGTGATGCTGCCCCTGAACCGCCTGGTTTTCTTCATGGGCCTGTACGCCCTGCTCTTGCTCTGGGCGCGGCTGATCGATGAAGCGGCGACGCAGGTCTGGCGGCTGAAGTGGATCTTGATCCTGCTATTCCTGCTGGACTGGGTCGTGATCGGGCTGGATCTGGCAGTAATCATTACACTGCGTCTTGTGCTGCTGGCGGGAACGTTCACGGTCTTTTTTTCCACCACCACTCCGGGTGAGCTGCGATTAGCGCTGGAATGGCTCAGGGTGCCGCATCGCTACGCGTTCAGCGTCAGCCTGGCCTTTCAGAGCATCGGCCTGCTGGACGATGAGTGGCGGTCGATTCGCGAGGCACAGCAGTCGCGCGGCGCCTGGGCACCGCCCAGAATGGCGGAGGGCTGGAGAGGGTTCCGTCCGAGCGGCCTTGTCGCCCAGGTCAGGGAACTGGTCGCACTGAGCGTTCCGGCGGTGGTCCTGGCGGTCAAGCATGCCTGGGCGATGAACGAAGCAGCCTGCGCCCGGGGTTTCGACTCGCCCCGCCGCCGCCCCTATCGGCGGCTGACCATGAACAGGCTGGACTGGCTACTGCTGGGCGGCGCGCTGGCCACTGGCGTGGCCCTCGTATGGGTGAGATTGTAAGGGCATCGGTCAGAGGAAGTAACGGTTGGAGGGGGAGAGATGAGCCAGAAACACCGCATTGGCCTGGGGGTCCTGATGCTCCTGCTCCTTGTAGGGGCTGTGCTGGGCATTGATGCTCTCCAGCGGGCGAGATCCGAGAAGGACAGCGTCGGAGAGGTAGTGTTGACCGCCGGCAGCGTGCCGATCTACCTGGACGGCAAGCTGGTAGCCGGCTTTCAGCCGACCGACCTGGAGCACCTCGCCAAGGTCAGTTTTGTGGACCCCGCAGAGGGCAAGACGCAGGAGGGCTGGCTCCTGCGCGACGTGTTGCTGCTGCACATCAAGCGCAGCACGCTCAAGGCGACGATGCTGATCTCCGTCTCCAGCTCCAGCCGTTCCAAGTCGGCTCAGGTGACCTGGGCCGAAGCGGACGATACGGCCAACTGGGTGATGTTCGACCTGGCGGGCCGCGGCACCCTCAAGCTGGTGTCCGTGATGGACAAGCTGGACTCGCGGGACGAGTGGGTTCAGGACGTCGACAGGATCGAGGTTACCAACCCATGAGGCAGCGCTACTTTTCGACGTTTCAGCTCATCCTGCTCGCGCAGTTCGCCGCCCTCATTGTGGTGGCCAAGATCGCGCTCAGGCTCCCGTTGCAGTTATCCGGCCATTCCGGCCTCTTTTGGATGGCGATCATGATCGTTGCCACGGGAGTCGTGCCGAAGCGTGGCGCGGCCACAGTGGTAGGCCTGACTTCGGCCATCCTGGCCGCGTTCCTTGGGCTGGGTGACTTTGGGGCGCTGGACACCTTCCTTTCCTATCTGGCCGTAGGTGTTGGGACGGACCTGATCCTGTGGCTGCTCGGTAGTCCCGAGCAGCCGGTGATTGCGGCTCTGGCCGGCGCACTGGGCCACTTTGCCAAGTTTTTGGTCAAGTGGGCGCTGGCGGGAGTGGTTGGTGCGCCGATGGGCTTTGTGGCGTTGGGCCTGCTCAAGGCCATAGTGAGTTATCTCGTCTTTGGAGCGCTCGGCGGGCTTCTGGGCGCTTTGACTCTTGCGGCATTGCGCAAGGCCGGGTTCTTCGCCTATCTGGCAGAGAGAAAGTAAGGAGGTAAGGGCAAACAGTGGAGATCTGGCAAGGTCTGGCCAAAGCTGTGGAGCTGATAATGAACGGCGACCAGGCGCTGGGCACCATCGTAGCGTTATCGCTCAAGGTCTCGGGCATCGCCCTGCTTTTTAGCACCATGCTAGGAATCCCGCTTGGGATCATGCTGGGTTTTAGCCGCTTCATCGGCAGGCGGCTGGTGATCGCCCTGCTCTACACGGGCATGGGCTTTCCACCCGTGGTGGTCGGGCTTTTCGTTTACATGCTCATCTCGCGAAGCGGCCCTCTGGGCCGTTTGGGCTCCCCCCTAATCCCCTCCTTGTTCACGCCGGAGGCGATGATTATCGCCCAGACCATCATCTCATTTCCCCTGATTGCCGGGTTCACCATGGCCGCTGTCATGGGGGTAGACCCGCAGTTGCGGCAGCAGGTGATGGCTCTTGGTGCGACACGTTGGCAGGGCGCCTGGACCGTGCTGGCTGAGGCGCGTGTCGGGGTGCTGGTTTCGATCGTCGCCGGCTTTGGCAGCGTGATCTCTGAGATCGGCGCAGTCCAGATGGTTGGAGGCAACATCGAGAACTACACTCGCGTGCTGACTACTGCCATCGTGCTGGAAACGAACAAGGGCCGCTTCAGTCTGGCCATGGCTCTGGGAGTCGTGCTGCTGGCCCTGTCTTTCGTGGCCAACGTCGTGATGCTGCGACTGCAGGGAAGGACACTGGACGAATGAGCGAACCCATCTACCAGTTGCGGGGCCTGGCCAAGACCTATGGTGATCATTGCGTTGTCGACGTGCCGGAACTGGACATCCAGAAGGGTGAGATCTTCTGCGTGGTCGGGCCGAGCGGCGCCGGCAAGAGCACTCTGTTGCGTCTGTTGAACTTTCTGGAGCCGCCCACTCGTGGCACGATTCGATTTCATGGCCGCGACTACGGTCCGTTAGACCAGGTGCCCCTGGAGCATCGGCGCAAAGTAACCACCGTTTTTCAGCGTTCCATGCTCCTGAATCGTACTGTGTGGGCCAACGTCAACTATGGTCTGTGGCTCCGCGGCGACAGGTCGAGCGGGGCTCTGGTCGATGAGGCCCTGGATCAGGTTGGATTGAAGCATGTGGCGCGCCAGCACGCCCGCACACTCTCCGGCGGCGAGCTGCAGCGGGTGGCCCTGGCTCGCGCCATGGTGATCAAGCCGGATGTGCTGCTGCTGGATGAGCCTACGGCCAATCTGGATCCCTACAACGTGGGGTTGATTGAAGACATTGTTCGCAAGCTAAACCTCGACCACGGAACGACGGTGGTGCTGGTCACACACAACGTCTTTCAGGCCAAACGATTGGCGCATCGCGTGGCACTGCTGCTCGAGTGCGAGATTGTCGAGGTTGCCGAAGTGCACAAGTTCTTTGAGTCATCTGACAATCCGCGCACGGGGGCCTTTGTGCGGGGCGAGATTGTGTACTGAGTTGGTGCAGTGAGCTGTGGCGGCGAGAGAAGAATGCGCGATGCAGGGTGCAAGATACAGTCTCTGGACAACGGGTCTTGCCCACCCCTTGTCCGCATCCTGCCTCCTGTATCTTGCATCCTCCCTTGTAGCCACTACGAGCTGGCCCCATCGGCGCGCAGCGAAGCGGCGCCCGGCCATCCGGCAGCATTCTGAGAAGGAGGTAGCAGACAGAAAGAAAAGACAGAGCGATGTGTCGGCGATATCGAGATCGCCTTTGAAGCAAGTTCAATTCCAGTGGAGGAGACATCATGAAACGTACGTTCAGCAGGTTGTTGGTTGCGTTTGTCGTCCTGGGGTTGCTGGTGTCCTGCAATGCACCGGCCCCCACTCCGACGTCGGTACCACCCACCAAGGTGCCTCCGACGGCGACGCCCGTTCCACCGACTCCAGTACCCCCGACAGCCGTCCCTGCGACCGCCGTTCCGACGGCCGCGCCGACCGCCATCCCGATGGCCAGCGGTCGCCTGCTCCTGGCAACGACCACGAGCACGCGAGACTCGGGCCTTCTGGACTTTATCCTGCCCGACTTTGAGAAAGCGTTCGGAGTCAAGGTCGATGTGGTGGCCGTTGGTAGCGGTCAGGCCATCAAGATCGGCCAGGATGGCAATGCCGAAGTGCTGCTGGTCCACTCGCGCGCCGCGGAAGACAAGTTCATGGCCGACGGCCATGGAACGCGCCGCGAAGACGTCATGTACAACGACTATGTTCTGGTCGGCCCGGCCACAGACCCGGCTGGCGTAAAGGGTCTGAAGAATGCAGCCAAAGCGTTCGCTCAGGTCGCCGAGAAGCAGGCCACATTCGTCTCCAGAGGTGACGAGTCCGGAACACACGTCAAAGAGAAGGACATCTGGAAGGCAGCGGCCATCACGCCGGAGGGTACCTGGTACGTCCCGGCCGGCGCAGGTATGGGCGCTGTGTTGACCATGGCCAATGAGAAGCTGGCCTACACGCTGAGCGACCGCGCGACTTACCTGGCGCGCAAGGCGGAGGGCCTGCAGTTGGAGATCCTGGTCGAGGGCGATGCCGTGATGTTCAATCCCTACGGCGTGATGCTGGTCAACACGGCCAAGAACGCCCAGATCAAGGGCGACCTGGCCAAGTCCTTCGTCGACTGGCTGGTTTCCGTGCCCGTTCAGGAAAAGATCGGCACCTTCGGTGTAGACAAGTGGGGCGCCCCGCTCTTCTTCCCGAGCTCGACCCTGTACCAGGCCGCGCACGCGACGGCTCCTGCCGCTGGACTCAAGATCACCGGGCTGGTGAACACGCCGATGACCTTAACCGAGGCGGAAGTGAAGGCCATGCCGACCATGGAAGCCGAACGGGCCAACAAGGAAGGCGTTGTGGAGAAGTACACGGGCGTCTCTCTGGCCAAGCTGCTGGGGCTGGCCGGTGTCAAGGCCGAGGCGACGACTCTGGTCTTTGTCGCCGATGATGGCTTCACATCGGAAGTACCCGTGGCTGATGTGCTCAAGTGTGAGAAGTGTATCCTCTCGTTTCGCAGCAATGGGGGCTTTAGCTCGGTCCTGCCTGACTTTTCCAACAAGGCGCAGGTCAAAGGTGTCGTGGAGATGCAGCTGAAGTAGCTGGCCGCTCCGCCCCGCAACGACGGGGCAGCGCTTGCCAACTACTTCAGTCGGTCTCCTGCCGACGCGACGGTTGCACCGTCCGGCCCTCTGTCTTCGCCTGGACAGCGGCGAGGGCTGGCGGTGCAGCTGTCAGGAACTCCGGTACGGCGTGGCAGTGACATTGGCTGCCAAACAAAGGCCGACTGGTCTGGCCGGGCTCCCGCACGGGACGGTACTCCGTCCCGTGCGGCGCTGGTCCACGGTTTGGCCTGCTATCTGCCAGGCACTGTGTTTGGCAGTCGTACTACAGATTACTCGACCCGCAGCCCGGACGCAAATCTGTCGGTGCCTGAGAGGAAGGAGAGGTTCTGTGTGGAAGCGTAGGCTCTCGCAAATCGCAATCCTTCTTGCTACACTGATCATCGTAGTTGTTGTCGCCGCTATGGTCGCGGCGCGGGCAGGTGTCAAGGTCCTGGCGCCTCTCAAGACGGCGACCGTCTATCCGTGGAGTCAGCTGGCTGCCGAGGCGGACACGGCCAACCACTGTGTGTCCTGCCACAAGACCGAAGAAATGCATACCTGCAAATCCTGCCACGATGCACACGGGTCGATCGAGATGGAGGACATCCCCTTCAACGTCCTGGTACAGCTGGCGGGCGACGTGCCGGAGCCGGGGAACCTGCGCGTCAATGAGATCCTGCCCTATGCGGATCACCCCGATATCTCCGTGTCTCTGAGCCAGTTTCTCAGGGATCATGGCGTGGAGCAGTTCGAAAGCGTGACCCTGGCGTCAGGGGATGGGGCAGCGGTGACCGTCGAGCCGGCGAGTCTGTCGGATGAGGCGGTCTTGCTTCCCCATATGGATGGCATGCGCTTTGCGGCGGAAAACCTGCACATTTCCACCTGGCTCAAGGGCGTGACCCGAATTGTCGTGGTCGGTGTGGACAAGCCGCTGACCATCGACGGTGAGGCAACGTCCATCGGTCGACTACTGCTGGGTGCGACTGCCTCTGCTACCATTGAGCAGACAGACGTTATGCTCAAGAGCGAGGATGACGGGCAGATCCGCAAGGCCAAGACAGCCTCACGTGTTGAAGGGGCTCCTCTCGAACCGTTGCTGCGTACTACCGGGTTCACCCGATTGTTGGTTCGCGACAAGTCTGGCCGCTCCTACGAGCTGTCTACCGATGATGCTCAAGGGGCGTTGATCGCGCAAATGTGGGGGGAGACGGTCCTCGTCCTTCCCCAGCGTGGCCGGGGCAAGTGGGTCGCGAACGTGGTAGAGATCACAAGTCACTAGCTCAACCCTCCAAGGAGGAAGACCGATGCGCAAAGCTCGCTGGATCACTCTCATGCTGGTTGCTCTCATTCTCGTCAGTTGCGGCGCCAAAGGGCCTGCCGCGCCTGAGGTGGACTGGAAGCTGGAGCTCACAGGTGACGTCGGCAAGTCCCTGACCCTGAGCTACGCCGACCTGGCGAAGATGCCGCAAACGACGCTCAAAGACGTCATGATGCAAAAGTCCGCCGGTGATCCCATCGCGACGACTTGGACCGGCGTGCCTCTGACTGAGGTTCTGAAGAAGGCAGAGGCCGGGACTGAGCCCTCGTCCATCACTGCTGTCGCCGCGGATGGGTACGCCATCGAGATTCCTCGCGATGAGTTGGAGGGAGCTATCGTGGCCATGAGAGACGGAACGGACTGGATCGTCAAGAGCGATCCAGACAAGGGCCCGATTCGCCTGGTCTGCCCGAAAGCGCCTGCCAACCGCTGGCTCTTTCAGCTCACCGAGATTCAGGTCAAGAAGTAACTTACTTTGCGCCGGAGGTTGAATGCATGAGAAGGCTTCTGCTGCGTCCCGCGAGAGCGGGGCTGGGACTATCACTGCTCATCGTCGTGCTGGTCGCCTCCCTGGCCGTTGGCTGTGACCAACCGTCTCCCACTGCGACTCCCACCGTAGAGCCGCCGAAGGTTGTGCTGGAGTTGGTCGGACCGACTGGCGCCAAGTCGCTGACGATGGAGGACCTGAAGGCTCTCCCCGCCGTAGAGGGTTGGGCCGGGATCAAGAACAGCGTGGGACGCATTAGCCTGCCCGAGAAACACAGGGGAGTGCTGTTGCAGGACCTGTGCGCGCTGGTCGGTGGTCTCACGCCCGACAAGGCCGTGGAGATGGTGGGAGCGGACGGCTACTTCATGACCCTGTCCTACAAAGAGGTCGTACAGGGCAAGCTGGTGACCTACGATCCGGGCACAGGGAAAGAAATCGACTTTGCGGAGACTCTTAGGACAATCATCGCCTACGAGCGAGAGGGCCAGCCCCTGCCCGATGCCAGCGATGGTGCCTTGCGCTTTGCGGCGATCAGCGCCAGGAACAACCAGATCATCGATGGACACTGGACGGTCAAGTGGCTGAACAAGCTGGTGGTCAAGGATGTCACGCGGGACTGGACTCTGCACCTCGAAGGCCAGGTGGTGGAGGAGATGTCCAAGGCCACCTTCGAGTCAGGCGCAACGCCCTGCTGCCATCGTCGCATCTGGACCGATGAGGCAGGGCAAATCTGGGCCGGCATTCCCCTCTGGCACTTGATCGGCCGTGTGGACGACGAGATCACCCATCAGGCCGGCGGCTTCAACGATGGCTTGGCCCAAATGAACTATACGGTCGAGCTTGTGGCCGCCGACGGCTATTCTGTCTCCTTCGACAGCACCCGGGTGAGATACAACAATAACCTGATTCTGGTGAACACGCTGGACGAAAAGCCGCTGGAAGACAAGTACTTTCCGTTGCGCCTGGTCGGGTCCGACGTGCAGCAGAAGGAGTCCATCGCGCAGATCACGAGCATCATCCTGCACCTTCCTCAGGGCGTTCCGCTGCCGACGGCGGTGATCCCTGGGGCTGGGGCTACTTCGGCAGTCAAACCTTCGTCCGGCTCAGGAACGGTTCTGGTTATCAGCGGTAAGGTGGAGAAAGAGCTCGCCATGACGATGGACGACCTCAAGACGATGGCCATCGACATCAAGACCGAGCATCCCATCGAGGGAATGGGTAGCTACAGCGGAGCACGGATTCACGAGCTGCTGGACAAAGCCGGCGCCAGGGCCGATATCCAGTTCGCCGTGCTGGTCTCTGGCGATGGGGCGCGTACGTCCATGCCCTTCGGCTTGCTGGATGGATGCCCCGACTGCCTGGCCGGCTTCGCCTACGACGGCGGGCTGGTCTCGGTGATGCCCACGATGGACTGCTACTTTTGGATCAAGGACCTGGTGCGCATCGAGCTGGAGTAAGGGGCCTGAGGGGCGAGGGGTCCGCGATGAATCGGAGAGCGGCCCCTCGCTCCCCCGGGCGGCTCGGAATGAGAGGCGTGCCGGGTATCGACACTGTCATCCTGAACGCAGTGAAGGATCTGCATTTGAGACAAAGTGAGGCACAGTGAAACTTCGGCTCTCTTCACGGTGGATTTTGGCCGTCTTGCTGGCCCTCTGTTCGTCCTGCGCGCCCAGGACCAAAACGCCAGTGCCGGTGTTCTTCGCGGGGAGTCTCGTCGTGCCCTTCGAGCAGCTCGAAAAGGTTTACGAAGCGCTGCACCCGAACGTCGACCTGCTTATGGAGGGGCATGGCAGCATTCAGGTCATCCGCCATGTCACAGAGATCCATGAACTCATCGACGTGGTGGTCACGGCCGACCATGCGCTCATTCCCATGCTGATGTACGCCTCCACGATCCCGGACACGGGGCAGCCCTACGCGGACTGGTACATTCAGTTTGCCACCAACCGCCTGGCGCTGGCGTATCGTTCGGACAGTCTCTACGCCGGAGAGATCAACGCCGAAAACTGGCATGAGATCCTCCTGCGGCCAGGCGTCAAGCTGGGAATGGCCGACCCGCGTTTTGACGCCAGCGGCTACCGCGCTCTCATGGTCGTACAGATGGCGGAGAAGCTGTACGACCAGCCGACGCTCTTCGAAGAACTCATCACGGGCAACTTCCGGACCGGCATCACGACCCGCCGTGAAGGCGAACGTCTGGTGGTGCACGTCCCCGAAATCCTCGAGACGAAAGACAAGGTCAACCTCCTGCTCCGGGCATACAGTATCCAGTTGGTGGCATTGCTGGAGTCCGGCGACCTGGATTATGCTTTTGAGTATGAGAGTGTCATCCAGCAGCATGGGCTGGAGCCCGTGTTCCTGCCTGATGAGCTAAACCTGGGTTCTGAGGCCATGGCGGCAGAGTACGATGAGGTCGAAGTGCGGATGGACTTTCAGCGCTTTGCCTCTGTCCAGCCGACCTTCGTCGGAGAGCCCATCGGCTACGGAGTTACCATCCCTGCCAACGCCCCCCATCCCAAGGAGGCGGCGGATTTCGTGGCCTTTCTGCTGGGTCCGGAGGGTCAGAAGGTTCTTCGGGACAACTATCAGCCGATGATCGTGCCCCCGCGCGCCAGCAACTACCAGCACGTTCCGCAGGTGCTGCAGACTCTGTGTCAACCCGCATTTGGAGCTATCTCGCTCCGAAGCCAGGAGGTAGCCAGGTGAGCCGGGTAAGGGACTACCAAGCAGGGTCCGCGCCATTCCGCAGGCCGGACCGGCTGGCCAGATGCTTCGCGCTGGCCAGCTCGCTGCTTCTTCTGTTCGTGCTCATTCCCCTGCTGGGAACCCTGCTGGGAACCGACCTGCAGTCGTTCCGGGCAGCGCTAATGGATGCTCAGGTAATCACGGCCCTGGCCACGACCTTTTACGCCGCTGGCCTGGCCACCCTCTTGGCGCTGCTGACCGGAGTGCCGCTGGCTTATCTGCTGGCACGCTACGACTTTTCGGGCAAGAGTTGGGTGGAAGGAGTGGTCAATCTACCCGTGGTCGTGCCGCACACCGCTGTCGGCATTGCCCTGCTGATGGTCTTTGGGAGACTGGGAATTCTGGGCAAGCCCCTGGGCTCTCTGGGAGTGGAATTCACGGACGCTCTTGCCGGAGTGGTGGTGGGTATGTTGTTCGTGAGCTTGCCCTTTCTGGTAAACACGGCCCGCGAGTCTTTCGAGATGGTAGATCCAGAGCTGGAGCGGATGGCCGAGACCCAGGGGGCCACGCCCTGGCAGGCCTTCCGGCATGTGGCCCTGCCTCTGGCCCGGCGTGGCATACTGGCGGGGGCGCTGTTGATGTGGGGACGGGCCATCAGCGAGTTCGGTGCCGTGGTGATCCTCGCTTACCACCCCAAGACCGTCCCCGTTCTGGTCTATGAGCGCTTTGAGGGTTTTGGCCTGGCCGCGGCTCAGCCCGTGGCCGTGCTGCTGATCCTGGCTTCCTTGGCCGTATTTGTCCTGCTCCAGACGGTCGTGGTACCCGGGCGTGAAAAGCCAACATGGGCGAAGTAGCAGGTCCTGACCCGGCAGGAACTAGCCCTCCGCGGGAACATCTACCGAATTGCCACTCGCTTTGCGGCGCTGCTCGGGCGGCAGCGGCTTGTAGAGACCCACCGGATCCGACCCCAGCAGACCGGCCTGATACAGCAGGGTGTCCACTGGCTGGTAGCGCTGCACTGTCTCTTCGTCGGCGATCTCATGGTGCCGCAGTGCGTTCAGCCGGTCACCCACCCACTCCAGGTCTTCGTCTGTGGTCATCCAGTGGAGTGAGTCATAGCGGCTCAAATCCAGCGGTCGGGAGTAAGAACGCAGGGTGCGCTCGGCGAGCATGTTGTAGTACGGCTCAAAGTAGGACAGGGCCAGCTCGCGGTAGGTGAGGTAAACGGGCTCGCGGAAGCGCAGCAGGGAAAAGTTGGACTTGGCCACCGCGCCGAAGCGGCCCCGGAAGCGATACACGGCAATGACGTGATCGTCATCATCGACGGCGCGCAGGTCGAGGATCAGCGGGAGGTGGCCGTGGAATCGCAGCGCCGCGGCGGCAAAGATCGCTCCCTCACAGCAGTGGGCGCAGCGGTCGCGCAGCACGCGCCGCGGCGAGCGGGTCTGGTAGTCTGTGTTGTACGGTGTGTTGTCGAGATACTCCTGGATCTTCCACGGTGCGTCGAGGCGGGCCAGAATGGCTGCCTCTTCCTCTGTCCAGGGCGGCGTGCCTGTCACGGAGCTCCTCCAGCTTTGCATGTGTCAATGGAGGACGATTATACCACAGCGACGCCGTTGCGAGAGAGCAGCCAAAAGCAGCAGGCGCGCCCCGCTAGGGACGCGCCTGCGAAAAGGCCCTGTCTGCTGGCTGGCTAGACCTCGTCCACGGAAAGCGGGAACCTGGACATGATCTCACAGCCACCTGCGGTGATGAGGATCGCGTTTTCGTAGCGGAAACCGATGTTCTCCTCGGCGCAGGCGTACTGCATGGCGCAGATGAGCATCTCACCCGTCCGGTAGATGTGATCCGGATTGGTCCAGTAGGGGAATGGTCCGTCGTTCATTCCGATGCGCCATTCGTCACCCATCATCCCGATACCGTGCTCGAATCCCGGCACCATGTACTCGGCAAAGCCCCTCTCCTCACAAAAGATCATCATCTCGTCGGCGAGTTTGGACGGGCTCGTGCCCGGGCGGTACGCCTTCAGACAGAGCTTGACCAGGTCGACAAAGTTCTGCGCGTGCCAGCGCTGGCGTTTGGTGACCCTGCCCAGCAGATAGTTGTGAGCGTGATCTCCCAGGCCCAGCAGAAACATCGCATGCAGGTCTACCATCAGCGATTCGCCCGAGCGGCACTTTCGCCGCGTTGCGGGAGTGCAGGCGCCGCCTGAAAGGCCTGTACGGTATCCGGTGGCGATCTCATTGCCCCCTGTGAAGGACCACTCCCACTCGCTGCCAGCTCTGCGCATGGCGTAAGCAGCCAGTCCAGCGATCTCTGTTTCGGTCATTCCGCGGTAGCCGCCGTCGGAGATGGCAGTGCGGACCGCCCTGTGCCCTGCGTCAACGATGCATCCGGCCTTGCGAAAGCGGTTGATCGTGCCCTCATCCTTGATGAGGGAGAGCCGGTCGACAATGTCGTGAGCATTCACGAACCTGGCATCCGGCAGGGCATCCTCAAGGCGCTCGTACTCATAGTGGGTCAGGTTGCCCTCCGGGAGGTAGTTCGACATTCCACTTTCGATACCCACCACGCCCCTGCCGTTCTTCAGCCCGGCAGCGAGGCACTCGGACAGCAGGGTGATCTGATCCTGCCCGCCCATCGGTGCGAAACCCAGGACGTGGTCCCCATCCAGCCAGGACTCGTCCGCGACGCGCGCGGCATCGATCACGAAAGTGAAGGCAGTGGGCAATCCTGATGAGGGGATCACGACATAGGAGCGCCACGGCAGGAAGGCGTCGAGCGTCCAGGACAGGGTTCGCAGTCGCGAGCCGAGGTAGACGTCGATATTGCACCTGGCCATCTCGTCCTGGACATCGCGGATACGTTTGGCAAAGTCGATGGCGTAGCAGTCGGGCACGAATTGTCTCGGCATGTGACCTCTCCTGTTGGGCCCGCTGACGGGCCAGGTCGCGCTCAGAACTCGGTGGGGACGGTAGACATCACCTTGTTAAGGCGGTCCACAATGGCGGCAAGACTGAGGGCCTTGACCATATTGCCCTTGAGCCGCAGCTTGCCTCCCATGAGCGCCGACCGCGAGCCGAGCTCGGCCCGTGAGATGCGGGCAAAGGTCTCATAGTCGCCCGAGATCACGAACTCGGCCTCGGGCAGCTCACCCTCGCGGACGGTCAGCTCTGTGACGACCCCATCCTCCATCTGGTAGTACACTCCCCGCGTCTTTCCGTCGGGGCAGTCCTGGTACACGGTGAGCATCGATGACGTCAGGTGCTTCATCTTGTCCTGGGTCAGCTCGCTCTGCAGCCGTCGCAGTACTTCGGCTGCCCATTCGGGTGTAAGGTATTTGAATTTGTCCACTCGAGTCTTCTCCTCTGACTGCTGTGTCTCAACGCCCCGGCCCGGGATCGCACAAAGGCGCGGCCTACATCCCTCCGCCCTTGCCAAACGGATCGACCCACGTCTCGAGAGCGGCCTTGAGCTCTGCGTATTCGGTCGCCGCATCCTCCAGTGAACGGCCCTGCATGGTCGCGTCGATGGCCTGGCGGAAGGCCCTGGCACCGGCGACAGGTCCCTGCGGGTGCGCATGGATGCCGCCGCCGGAGCCGATGACGATGTCCGGACCGATATCCTTCACCACAGAGGGGACCATCGCAGGGGTGATCCCGCCGCTGGGCATGGGGAAGGTAGGGCGCAGGTTGTAGAGCGGGAAGCCCAGATTGCGCGCCACGCTCACGAACTTGTCCGGTATGACGGGCGCTTTGCCGTAGGGGGCGGGGAAGACCACTACGTCGGCTCCGGCCAGGCGCGGGAGCTTGCCCAGCACCAGGTGCGAGCTCATGCCATGCCACTCGGACTCGTAGAGCGCGCCTGCGAGGTCCATGTGGGCCAGAATCGGCACGTTGAGGGCTTTATCTTCGGCCAGGGCGCGCAGAACAGGGAAGCCGGTTACCAGGTAGTTCAGCATCAGAGCGTTGGCGCCCAGCTCCACGGCTCGTTTGGCGTTCTCAAAAACCTTGGGGATCTCGTCCGTCACGTTCACCGTGTACAGGGTGTGCTCGCCCGTCTCCTCGTAGACTTCCTTTTCCGCCTGCATGTAAAGCTTGACCCGGGACTCGATGTCGCAGAAACAGGCGTTGGCCAGGAGCTCGTCATCTTTGATGATGTCGCAGCCACCCAGGGCTGCGGCACGGAAGAGCTTGACGCCCACCTCGGGTGGGTATCCGGTGCAGGGCTTGATCATGTTGTTCAGAAGCGGGCGCTTGGGAACCCCCAGCAGCTTGCGGATTCCCGGAACGCCGAACCGCGGACCTTGAAAACCATCGACGTACTTTTGCGGGAAGCGGATGTCGACCAGCTTGAGCCGGCCCGCCATCGAGATGTTTCCAATGACGGTGGTCAGCATCATCGGAATCTGCGAGCCAAAATTGACCACCGGGAAGGCGATCTGGATCATATATTGCCGGTCAGTCAGGTTGGTCGGAACGGTCCATTCGTAGTCGGGGATCTCGTAGACCCCGATGACCTTGGCTACGTGCTGGCGGCGCACCTCCGGCGTCTCACCTGGCACAGGCACCCATGTTCCGGTGGATTGCTCGATGGCCAGGGCGGGCGCCATCTTGGCCACGGGAAAGCCGTTGGGAAACGAGACGGCAAAGGTGCCAATCACATAGTCCTCATAGTCAATTCCGTCGGGCAGAGCTATGGGAAGGGACTCGATGTCGATTCTGGGCATGGTATCCTCCTGTTTCTGGTCGGGCGGGTAACGGTCCGCCTTACGGTTTGGCGCAGGCGCGAAAACGCACCTGGTTCACATCCCTGTAGAGCCCGCGCAAGGAGCGATAGAGCCGCCGGTAGGAATCGTACAGCAGGTTGTAGACCTCTGCGTTCTCGGGTTCCGGCTCGAACTGGCGGTCGACCAGCACGATGCGCTTTAGCGAGGCAAAGTCAGGATAGATACCCAGCCCGACTGCGGCAGTAAGCGCGGCACCGACAGCGCCCGCCTCTTGCGAGTTGACCACAGTCTCCACCCGGCGACCCGTGACGTCGGCGATGATTTGCATCCAGGGGCCGCCCCGCGCGCCTCCTCCAATGATGCGCAGCACGGGCAATGGGAATCCGAAGCTCTTCTCGACAATGTCGAGCATCCAGCGCAGGTTGTACGCCACACCCTCGTATACGGCACGCAGCAGGTGCTCTCGGGTGTGGTCGGCACTGATATTGAAGAACGTGGCGCGCACGAAAGTATCGGAGACTGGGGCGCGCTCCCCGTACAGCCAGGGGGTGCAGACCACATAGTTGGAGCCGGGAGAAATCGTGCCAACTTTCTGGTCCATCAGAGCATAGACGTTGGGCACATTGGGATCCGCCTGCTCGGCTTTGTAAAACTGGTCTGCGATCCATTTGAGGCAGGCACCGGCCGTCTCCATCTCAGCCAGCAGCAACGACATGCTCGGATCGGACCCCTGCAGGGTGGCGATCCCGCCCTTGCCTGTGGGAGTCTTGTGCGTGGTCACCCCCACCCAGCCGGACGTGCCGAGGTAGACGTGACCTTCTCCTTCGCCCACCGCGCCGGCACCGATTGCGGCGCTGGGCGCATCACCGCCCCCTCCATACACGGGCGTACCCTCAAGCAGTCCGCATTCCGAGGCCGCGGCAGAGGTGAGCGTCCCCGCCCGGTCGATCGAGCGCACCAGCTGGGGGAACTTGTCCAGGTCCATGCCCATGTAGCCGATAAGCCCGCGGAGCCAATCCTTCTTCTTCAGGTCAAAGCCGATCGCAGAGGCGCATGACCATTCAGTCAGCATCTTGCCCGTGGCGCGATAGGTCAGGTAGCCATTGACGTCGAGGAAGCAGTTCATGTCGCGGTAGAGAGTGGGTTCGTTCTGCTTCAGCCATAGCAGCTTGGGCAGAGCATCCTTGCCGGAGATCTCGGCGCCCGCAAGCAGGGCAAAGACCCGCGCGCCGAGGAACTTGCGCATAATGCTGGCCGCCTGCTCAGGTGCGCGTGAGTCGAGCCAGATGATGGCGGGTCGCATGGGTGCGCCCTTGCTACCCATGGGCACAATGCCCAGCATCTGCGTGGTGAATACCATGGCGGCCACGTCTCGAGGGTCGATCTTGGAGCGTTCCACCACCTGGCGAGTGGTGAGGGCAACTGCCTGCCACCAGTCTTGCGGGTCCTGCTCGGCCCAGTCAGGGCAGGGGAAGTGAACGGGATAGGGAGCGATCGCCGTCGCATGCACCTGGCCCGCAGTGTCAACCAGTACCGCCTTGTTACCACTGGTCCCTACGTCGTGAGCGACGATGAACTGAGCCACATGACACCTCGTTTCGCTAGGGCTTTCTATCCGGGACCGCTTCCTTCATGATCTGGGCGCGAACCATTGCCAGACTGTCCGCGTCCATTTGCTCCACCTGCTTGAGCATTTCCTCGAACACATCCAGGGCGCGATCTAGCTGAGTCTCCTGGATGGTCAGTGGCGGCTTGATCTTGATCGTGTTGCGGCAGGTCGGCGTACCGCATTCGACTTCAGGCATATCCACGTCAAAGATCACGCCGTTCATCATCGCCAGCTCCACCAGCGCTGCGGCTCGCTCTGTGGCCGGCGCCCTGGTGCGTGGGTCTTCCACCAGCTCGACTCCGATAAACAGCCCCGATCCGCGCACCTCGCCGATCAACGCATGCTCCTCCTGCAAATGCAGCAGGCGGGCTGTGGCCCGCTCTCCCAGCATACGCGAGCGCTCTGGGAGCTTTGTCCGCAACATCACCTCGATGGTGGCCAGGGCAGCGGCAAAGGCCACCGGGTTGGAGCCAAAAGTGGTGTGCTCTTCAGCGGCATTGAAACCCAGCAGGTCCTCTCGCGCCAGCAAAGCCCCTACCGGGAACCCCCCACCCAGCCCCTTGGTGACCACCATCATGTCGGGGGCGACCCCGTAGTACTCTGCGGCGCTCATGGCCCCGCAGCGGCCGAAAGCAGTCTGCGACTCGTCATAAATTAGGTAGATTCCGTTACGCTGGCACATCTCCTTCAGCCCGGCGAGGTAGCCAGAGGGGGTCGGCACCTGGCCGCCCGCACCCTGCATCGGCTCAATGATCAGACCGGCGACAGGGGCATTGGCGCCATGATGAATCACATCCTCCACTATCTCCAGGCAGGCCAGCCCACAATGCTGTCTCTCCAGCTTGAGGGGGCAGCGATAGCAGTAAGGGTAGGGGAACTTGGCAAAGTGCTCCATTCCGAAGCCTGAGAAGCGGGCGACGCCCCTGAAGTAGTGGCTCGCCGCATACGTCCCCAGCGAACAGCCATGGTACGCACGATGGGCTGTCAGGAAGACGGTGGCCCCTGGCTTGTTGATCATGGCCAGCTTCATCGCCGCTTCGATCGCCGAACCGCCCCCCTGGTTATTGAGCACGACCTTGTTCAGATTGCCGGGGAAGAGCTTGGGCAGGCGGTTCAGGAGCTTGATGCGCGGAATGGTGGAGTAGGCGTAGCGCACGTGGGTCAGGTGGCGCATCTGCTCGACCACCGCGGCGATCACATCCGGATGGTTGTAGCCGACGTTGAGGGACCAGGCCTGCGAGGTGCAGTCGATGAACTCGTTTCCCTGCGTATCCCGGACAGTGGCGCCCCCTGGCGTGCCTTCGAAGAGGATCTGGTGCTTGAGTCTGGTCAGGGAGTGGGTCTTGGCCTCCGCGAATTCCTCCTCGGAGACTTCCGTCAACATGGCAAGGATTTCCTGCTGTGAGAGAACCCGGGGCTGTTGCGATTCCATCCTCTCCTCCTTGAGCAAAGACGGACCACAAGGCGGTCCTTGGGGTGTGCCTTCAGTATAGGCGGGAAGACCCTGCTGTCAAAGACAGAGCAGGGTAGTGGGAGCCGCAGGCATCGCCTAGTAGTAGACCGAGCGCGTTCTGTGGCGCGGCCGCGCTTTGTAGTATGGCTCCTGGCCGCGGTTCCAGAGCAGGTAGTCCAGGCCGCGGGCGGTCACTTGCTGTCGCTGATTGCCGAGCTCGGCAGCCAGCAGCTCCACCGCGTGCAGGCCACAGGCGCGAATCTCCACCTCCTCGGGGCAGCCGGAAGGGATGAGCTCTTCGCGCCCGATACGCGCCGCCAGAGACTCGTCATACTCCAGCACCCCATCAACGTGCAGCACATGGGGCACCAGGTTGTCCGCAAAGATCGTGAGCTGCTGGCTGTCGGCAAAGTGCCCCCATTGTCTTCCGTTGAAGGCCAGCTCGAGGTCGGCGGCGGTTAGCTGCGCCCGTTTGAACAGAGGAACCTGAAGGTCGCCGTAGGTTTCGACGTCGTTGAAGAAGGGCATTCGGATCAGGAGCCTCACCAGACGTTCTGCCGAGCAGTCGGCCGTCTCGATCAGGGCGGCAAAGCTGCCGCCGTAGCCCTCTATGAGGTAGCGGCCAAGCTCGTTGAGCGCTTGGGCGTAAAGCTCCATCAGCTCCCTGGCGGCAGGATTGGCCAGTTCCTGGTCGAAGAGGGAAGCGCAGCGCTCGTTGTCGAGCCGGGCCAGCTCTTGCGCAGAGAGGGGTCCATACTGCCGGAAATGGTCGTTCAGGGCGGCGGCGATGGTAAAGTAGCCGGACATGCCGGGGCGCTTGCGAAGGTGGGGGTTGTAACCCGACATAAAGTTGATCGCATCCAGCGTCACGAAGAACGCCGCTGTGTCTTCGCCATGGCCAAGGTAGTGTCGCTCTGGGTCGTGCTCGGGATGCAAAGCTCGCTGAACAGGCAGCGATGCGGCATAGGCGGACAGCCGGTCTTCCCGGATGCGGACCTGTGTGGCGCGCCCGGCCACAAGCTTACAGGCGGAGCGGATCTGCTGAAAGAGGTTGTCCAAGGTCACGTCCTTTGCGGAGCGGGTTGGAGCGGGTGCCGGGGGCAAGGCCTCGTTATGGCTGGACGATGACCGGTGTGCCCATCTCCGCCCAATCGTACAGCGTCTTGGCGTCGTAAGTGTCCAGCACGATGCACCCGAACGACACGGGGCGGCCCAGAAAACCTGCCCAGAGAGTGCTTCCATCCGGGTTGATGGGCAGAGCGTGGATGCCGTTTTCCGTGCCGCCAGCCCAGTAGATGCCCATCCAGTGGGGCATCCAGATGTCCCAGGTGGAGCCGTAGGCATTGGGGATCTTGCTCTGCACCGCAAACTCGCCGTACTTGGTGTAGTAGGGTGCCCTGCCGCTGGAACAGATGAAAGAGTAGGCGACGTCGCGGTCCTCATAGGCCCATAGGTGCTGCTCGGAAATGTCCACCACGATGCGCTTGACCGGGGTGAGTCCCGGACCGCGCACACGCAGCAATTGGCCAAGGCGCAGGTCCGGGAACGCGGTGACGGCGTTGGCCCAGGCCAGTGCGAAGGGGCCCACGGAATAGTCCTCTGCAATACTGTCGAGGGTATCGCCGAACTGGGCGATGTAGGTGTCTTTGGTGGGACCAGGGCGAGGCACCGTGCCCCCGGCCCCCGGCAGCAAGAGCGATTGTCCCTCGTTCAGCAGATGGGTGCCGAACAATCCGTTTACCTGTCGCAGGTCGGATATCTTGAGCCCGTAGCGCCAGGCGATGGTCAGCAGGGTATCACCGGCCTGAACGACGTAAGTGCCGCCCCCCGTGGCTGCTGCACCGGCCGACATGGAGCCGGAGCCGGCCGGAATGGTCAGCTTCTGACCCTCCTGGATCTGGTCCGGGTCGGCAAGACTATTGGCCGCGGCGATGGCCTCGACAGTCGTACCATAGCGCAGGGCGATGTTGCTCAGGCTCTCGCCCAGTTGCACGACGTGCACAAGCTGCCCCTGGGCGCTCGTTCGTTGAGGCCAGTGGCATAACAGCGCAAGGAAACACAGGCCGGCGATGATCAGCCACATTGGCCTGCCATGCCTTTGCTCTCTCAGCATCACGCGGGTGTACCTCTGGGACGGGATTGTAAACGAATCGCGATGGCCGGTCAAGCCAACCACGTGAGCCACTGCCCTGCGCTCATTCGTAGACCTTTTCTTCGGCGCGGTCGGCCTGTGCCGCATCCGGTTCCACATCGCGGCCCGATGGCCCTTTGGCGAGCAGCTCCTTGTAGTACTCGTGCTGGATGACCAGGTCCATCACCTCGTTGGTGCCGGTCCAGATCATGATCAGCCGCGCATCCCGCAGCAGGCGTTCGACCGGATAGATGTCGGTGTAGCCAATACCACCCATGATCTGCATGGCATGGTTCACCACCTGCCAGGCCGCTTCTGTGGCGAACTTTTTGGACTCGGATACCAGCCTGCGCACACGGGCCGTGTCCTTGTCGTTGTCGGCGGCATAAGCTGTGCCGTGCAGCAGGCCTCGAGCCGCGTCAAGCAGAGTCACTGCATCGGCGACCTTGAAGCTGACCCCTTCGAAATTGCGGATGGTGGTGCCAAAGGCCTTGCGCCGGTCGCTGTAGCGAGCGGCCACTTCCAGGGCCGCACGCCCCATACCGACGGCGCCCGAGGCGCTGGTGAGGCGCTCGGGAACCATCATGCGGTAAAAGATCTCCGCGGCGCCGTTTTCGCGGCCGACCAGGTTCTCTGCGGGTACCCGTGCATCGCGGAAGTAAATGCGGCCCGTGCCCCCGCCCCGCGTGCCCATCAAGCCGTACACGTGCTCAACGTCCACTCCCTGACCCCGGTCGACGAGAAAGGCGCTGATACCCTTGTGCGGCGGGGCAGACGGGTCGGTGCGGGCATAGGCCAGGAAGTAGTCGGCACCCTCTGCTCCAACCACAAAGCGCTTCTGGCCGTTGAGGACAAAGTGGTCGCCGTCGCGGCGAGCCAACGTCGCCGTGCCGAAAAAGTCCGATCCGCCGCGCGGCTCCGTGAGTGCTTCCGCGCAGGTCAGCTTGCCCTGCAAAGTGGGACGCAGATACTTGTCCTTCTGCCTGTCCGTTCCAAAGGTCGAAATCGCCTCACCGATGATGCTGGGCAGACAGTAAAGGCAGGCCAGGCTGGT
Organism: Anaerolineales bacterium UBA2200; assembly: GCA_002327925.1. Lineage (GTDB taxonomy): Bacteria > Chloroflexota > Anaerolineae > UBA2200 > UBA2200 > UBA2200. The sequence goes on along the minus strand of DCVA01000041.1, from coordinate 72,487 downwards.
CCCCAGGACGCCGACCTCTTCGATGGCGATGATCTCTGACGTCCACGGCAGGCCGCGCCCGCCCCACTGGGTGGCAAAGCGCAGGCCGAGCAGATTACGCCGCGCGGCTTCCTCGAGGTACTCGCGCGGGTACCGGACGCGGTCCGCGTCCATGTCCAGGAGAAGCTGGCGGGGAACCTGCCGAACGAAGGACCTGACCTCGTCACGCAGGGCACGTTGCGCGTCCGTGAGCAGTGGCTCCAGCATGGTTTCCTCCTCGCAGGTCGGTTGGTGGACAGGGCGAGATTCAGGGCGCACTGATTCCTGACAATGCCATTATACCATAGGGCGCGCGAATGGGCGCTTGGTTCGAGTATAATGGGCGAACGTTCGCTCCAGGGGTGCTAGATGAGAGAGTTTCGACGAGGCGCACTGGCGACCATTCCCCTTGCGCCTGGCATCATCGCGTTCGGGTTGTTGTACGGCATGATGGCGCGTCAGGTGGGTCTGAGTCCATGGCAGGCCGCCGCCATGTCCATGGTGGTGCACGCTGGCTCCTCTCAGTTCATGGCTGTGGGAATGTGGCTGACGTCGTCCGTTTCTGAGATCATCGTGGCTACACTGGTTATCAACCTGCGCCACCTGCTGATGGGCGCTTCCGTAGCTCCCTTTGTGAGTCATCTCAGCGCAAGCTGGAAGGCGTTGCTGGCCCTCTGGATGAGCGACGAGTCGTACGCTGTGGCGATCGCGGAGTACCGGCGCGGCACGGGCAATCGCTGGTTCTTTCTGGGGGCGAATGCGGGTATCTGGCTGATCTGGGCCCCCAGTGGCTGTCTCGGTGCACTGCTGGGCGCTGCGATCCCTGAGCCGGGGCGTTTTGGCCTGGACCTGATCTTCCCCCTGGCCTTCATCGGGCTGCTGGCCTGTTTCGTTCACGACCGCATTGGTCTGGCTGTGGCGCTGGGAGCGGGTGTGGTGGCGCTGGTTGTTGCCCGGTGGCTGCCCGGCAGCGGCTATGTCATCGTGGCCGGCGTTCTCGGCAGCGGACTGGGCCTGCTGCTGGAGGAGGTCAGCAAACGGTGAACACCATGCTCATCTTTCTCGGAATGGCGCTGGTCACCTACCTCACCCGGGTAACCATGATCCTGGCCCTGGGTCGCGAGCTTCCGCCTGTGCTGCGCCGCTGGTTGTCCTATGTTCCCGTGGCGGTCCTGGCTGCCCTGGTGGTGCCGGCGGCGTTGGCTCCTCAGGGCCAGGTGCGCTGGGGGGCCTACGCCTGGGCCTCGGCCTTTGGTGCGTGGGTTGCCTGGCGGACGCGCAGTGTTATCTGGACCATCGCCGGCGGCATGGCCCTCTACTACGTCCTCCGCGCCTGCGGAGTGAGCTAGCCCCTGCCTTCGCCCGGTGCCCCCTCGCCGACTGGTTGGCGAGCGGGCCTTCTGGGTTTCCCTCGATTTGACAGCCCCAGGAAAGTGGTTTACACTCTTACTATTAGTCATTATAAGGATTACTATAGGGGGACCATGGATCTAAAGGGTGACCTCGTACGCATAGGGTTCACGGAGTACGAGTCCAAAGTCTATCTGGCACTGTTACGTACGGGGCCGGCTACCGGCTATCAACTCAGCAAAGAGTCGGGGGTGCCCCGCTCGATGGTCTACGAGGCCCTCGGCCGGCTCAGCACGCGCGGTGCGGTGCTGAGGACCGAAGAGGCCAGGGCCACGCTCTACTCACCCGTTCCTCCCAGCATGCTGCTGGATCGCTACGAGGATGAACAACACCACCTGATCCAGAGCCTGCGGGAGAGTCTGACCGCCCTATTCGACGTTGAGGAGCGGGGCCGCCTGTGGTCCATCTCGGGGCGCAACTCAGTTCTGGCCTATGCTTCGCGCATGATCGCCTCTGCCGAGAGCGAGTTGCTGCTGATCATCGCCGATGCGGAGCTCGAGCTGCTGCGCGAGGATATCGCTGCAGCTCACGGCCGGGGAGTTGTCGTTGGGGCGCTGCTGACCGGTACCGGAGGTATGTCCTGCGGTCAGATTGCCAGACACCCTCCCATGGAGAGCAAACTCCAGGAGTTGAGCGAAGCGCTGGTCGTGGTTGGCGACAGCAGGGAAGCGCTCATCGCGTCCACAGACCTTGACGGCGAGGCCACCGTCACCGCCAACCGCAACCTTGTGATCATATCGCGGCAGTTCATCTGGATGGAGCTCTTTACGCAGCGCATCGCCACGCATCTGGGTGGTGAGTTGCTCAAAACAATATCCGCAGAGGACCGCCAGGTTCTCGAGCGGTTCCAGCACAGCGATTCGAACTAGCCCGTTTCATTTTTGGCTTGTGAGGAGAACCCCATGAAACGTAAGCTACTTGTCCTGCTCGTTCTCTCATCCTGTCTGTACGCCTGCGGAAAAACCTCCGCAAACCCGACCCCTGAGATGTCCGGTCAGAACGATGCACTCAGGCCCGTCTCGGCATCGGGCAGAGTGATTCCACAACACTGGGCTGCCCCCGGCTTTGGGCAGGGTGGTCAGGTGGTGACGGTCGGCGTTGAAGAAGGGCAGTACGTGGCTGCCGGTCACGAGCTTGCGTTCCTGGATGATACCGAGGCGCAGCTGGCACTCAGGGCGGCGCAGCAGGCGTTGTCTGCCCGGAAAGCGAGCCTGGCGCTTGCAGAGGCCACGCGGTGGCCTTCCGATGTTGCTGCCGCTCAAGCTGTGCTTCGGGCAGCACAGGAAGCGCTTCGCGCTCTGCGGGATGCGCCCACGGAGCGTGACCTGGAGGAGGCACGGCTCGCCGTCGAGCAGGCCAAGAACACCCTGTGGGCAACGCAGCTTGAAGGCAGTATTCCCGGGCTGCCCATCAGCGCACAGGAAGCAGCTCGAGCAAGGGCCGCCGTCGCCGAGCAGGCAGTCGCTCTGGCACAGTCGAAGTACGCGCGTGTGAAGGAGGGGGCTTCCACTGAAGCTGAGGCCAGTACCGTGGCGGCAGTCGCCCAGGCGCAGGCCTCCCTGGACCGGCTTCAGCGGGGAGCGGGCAGCGAAGAGCTGGAGATACTACGGGCACAAATCAGGTCGGCAGAGGTTGTTGTGGAGCAGGCAGTCTGGGCGATCAGTCTGTGCAAGCTAAGGTCGCCTCTGTCAGGCACCGTCACGGCGATGGCGTTACGTCCTGGCGAATTCGTAATGGCGGGCACACCCGTTCTTACCGTGGCGGACCTGAGTATCCTGCGTATAGAGACCACGGACCTGGACGAGGCGGACCTGTCCAGGGTAAAGGTCGGGCAGGTGGTCGAGGTCACCCTCGATGCGATCCCGGGTGAAGTGCTTTTGGGCCGCGTTACCCGCATCGCGGATATGTCCCAGACCAGCCAGGGTGGCAGCAGCTTCGCGGTCGTCATCGAATTCGACAAGCCCGACTCGCGGCTGCGCTGGGGGATGACCGCATTTGTCGATATCGTTGCCGAGTAGCGGGTCATGATCCTGCGTAACCTGTGGCGGCGCAAGACGCGCACGCTGCTGAGCTGGTTGGGCATCACCATCGGCATCGCCGCGGTTGTGGCCCTGTCGGCCATGGCCGAGGGCTTCCTGAACAACTACAGCGTGGTCATGACTCGCTCTGACGCGGATCTTTCCGTGCAGGCGAAGCAGGTGTCTGGGGCCGCAATCGATATGTCAGAGACCACGATCGATGAAACCTATCGTGACGCGCTGGCATTGCACCCGGAGGTCGATTCGGCATCCGGCATGTTGTACACCATCGTGCCCCTGCCGGAAGTACGCTATTTTGTGCTCTTCGGGCATGAGCCGGAGGGGTTTGCCATCCGGCGCTTCAAGGTCACTTCTGGCGAGGAGCTTGGCTCCCAGAAGGGTCGTGCCCGGGGCCGGCCTGTGCTGATGGGCAGAGCGGCAGCCGAGAGCCTGCACAAAACAGTTGGCGACACGGTGACCATATACCAGCAGGTGTTCCGTATCGTCGGAATCTATGAGACCGGCTCTGTGATGGAGGACGGCGGGGCGGTGGTCTCGCTGGAGGACATCCAGAAGCTGACGAGCAAACCTCGGCAGGTGACCAACATCTGGCTGCGGCTGAAGAGGCCGGAGCGCCTGGACTATGTGCGCGATCGGCTGCAGCGCCAGTATCCGGATTTGCAGATCGTGCGTGCTGATGATGCGCAGACCACGGCTGTGTGGCTGAACCTCGTGCGACCGATTGCCTGGGCCGTGGCTCTGATCGCCGCTCTGGTTGGCGGCGTTGGAATGATGAACGCAACGCTGATGAGTGTGTTTGAGCGCACTCGGGAAATTGGCGTACTCCGCGCCCTCGGCTGGCGCAGGCGCCAGGTACTGGTGCTGATCCTTGGAGAATGCTTGATCCTGAGCATCCTCGGGGGTGCGTCGGGAACCCTCCTGGGCTCAGCGCTGGTGCTGGCAGCGGGGCGGATTCCTGCCCTGGCAGGACTGGTTCGAGGCACTATCGGCCACGGCCTTCTGTTTCAGGGGCTGACGATGGCACTCCTGCTGGGCATGGTAGGAGGACTCTATCCGGCCTGGAGGGCCTCGCGTCTTGCTCCGGTGGAAGCTCTCAGCTATGAGGGGGCGTTGCGCAGCACGACATCCGGCCCTCGCTGGGCAGGGATGGCGTTGCGCAGCCTGGTCCGGCAGCGCTCCCGGAGCGCCCTGACTTTAGTTGGCGTGGGCATTGGCGTGCTGGGCGTCGTGGCGATGAGTGCCCTCACCGAGGGCATGGTGGACGAGTTCGGCCGCGTGATGGCGTCGGCCGAGCTGACCGCGGTTCAGGCGGATATTTCGGACATGGCCCTGAGCGCCATCAGCGAGAACGTCGGCAGACAATTGGAGGCAAGGCCCGAAATCGAATACGCCGCGGGGGGTGTGCTTGGCTTTGCCAGTCTGTCGCAACTTCCGATGTTCATGATCAGTGCCTACCCAGCCTACGGGCCGCAGTGGAGCAGGTTTCACCTGCAGAGAGGCGAACCCCCCAGAGGTTCCGGGGAGATCATGCTCGGATGGAAGGCTGCGGAGGTGCTGAACAAGGACATTGGTGACTCTCTGGGTCTTCTGGGAAGCCAGTTCCGCATCGTTGGCATCTATGAGACGGGGACGGACTATGAGGACTCGGGAGGAGCAGCCACGCTGCGCGAGTTGCAGAAGAGACTCAACCGGCCGCGCCAGGTGATGTTCTACGAGCTCAAGCTGGTCGATCCGTCGCAGGCAGACGCGGTTCTGACCAGGCTGCGCGCGGACTTCCCCGAGCTCTCCATATCCAAGAGCGCCGAGTTTGCCGAAAGCCTGCCCGACATGCGCACCACCAAAAGCTTTGCCGACGCAATCCTGGGTCTCACCCTGGTCATCGGCACGGTTGTGGTGATGAATACCATGGTGATGAGCGTATTCGAGCGCACTCGCGAGCTGGGCGTTCTGCGGGCAATGGGCTGGCGCAAGAGGCAGGTGCTCACACAGGTTGTCCGGGAGTCGCTCCTGCTGACGCTGGGTGGTGGAGCGGTCGGCGTGGCATGTACATGGCTTCTGTTTCGAGGGTTCAGCCTCGTGCCGGTCATGAATTCCATTCTCAGCGTGGTGCGCTTCTCACCGCTGATCGGCGTTCGCGTGCTCGCGCTCTGCGTCGGCCTGGGGGTTCTGGGCGGCACCTATCCGGCATGGCGGGCAACACGCCTTCTGCCCATAGAAGCGTTGCGTTATGAGTGATCTAATAGCAGAGCTCTCAAGGATCGGTCGAGGATGACGAGTAACGACACAGTAATCGAAGCGTACGAACTGGTCAAGGTATATGGAGATGGCCATCAGATCCGGGCTCTCGACGGGGTCAGCTTCTCCGTGCAACGGGGCGAGATGGTCGCCGTGATGGGACCATCGGGATGTGGCAAGAGCACACTGCTACACATGCTCGGGGCGCTGGATCGGCCAACCTCTGGCTCAGTGAGTGTGGGCGGGCAGGATCTGAGGTCTGTGCACGATGTCGACCGCTTTCGCGCCAGGACGGTGGGGTTTATCTTTCAGATGCACAATCTGATTCCGACGCTCACGGCGTTCGAGAATGTCGAGATACCAATGCACGGGCAGACAATTCGCTCCAAGGAGCGGCGGAACCGGGCGTGCGAGCTGCTGAGACTCGTCGGGTTGGAGGGCAGAGAGGGTCATTTCCCCCATCAGCTCTCCGGCGGGCAGAGACAGAGGGTGGCCGTCGCACGGGCTCTGGCGAACCGGCCCGAGCTGATCCTGGCTGATGAGCCGACAGGCAATCTGGACAGCGCCAGCGGCGAGGAGGTCATGCGCCTTCTGCGGCAATTGAACGAGGAACAGGGCACCACGCTCCTGCTGGTTACTCACGACCATCACGTGGCACGCACAATGCGCCGCGTGATGACCATGCGCGATGGCCGCATCGAGAACGACTACCCTGTGGTGGACGAGGCGACAGAGGATCTTCGCGAACTGGCGCGCTCCTCACTGGGGACGCGGCTGCCGCGCGAGGATGTTGCCGGTCTGGCCGGGACCGCCTTCGTTCAGCAGGGGACCCTCACCGATGACGCTCGTTGCCTGGCGCAGGTGCTGCGCGGGCTCGGCCCGTAGGCGTGGCGGATCCGAACATCGAATCGTGAGAATGGAAATCCCATCATGGAGAGGAATCATCAAATGACGGTCAATCAATCTGGCCAGGCGCCCGCGCCAAACGCAGACCCGGCCACACACAAACATTCACAGCCAGCTGGCCTGACGGCGGCCCAGGTCCTGGACCGGCGAAAGGAGTTCGGGGCGAACGCGTTGCCGGAAGAGCGTCGGACATCCCCGTGGACGATCCTGGTGAACCAGTTCAAGAGCCCTCTGGTCTACATCATCCTGACGGCGGCCCTGGTATCTCTGTTGGCGGGAGAGTTCGGGGACTTTGGGATCATCATGGCGGTGGTCGTCCTGGACGCCGCGCTGGGCTTTTTCCAGGAGTACCAGGCCGAACGCACTTACACAGCGCTCAAGAGTCTGCTGAAGCCAACCACCACGGTCATCCGGGATGGGCAGCGCGTGGAGGTCGATGTTCGCGGCCTGGTGCCTGGCGACCTGGCAATACTCAGCGCCGGAGAACACGTGCCCGGTGATGGAACCATTGTCGAGGGTGTCAAGCTGGCTGTGGACGAGGCGATCCTCACCGGTGAGAGTGAGCCGGTGAACAAGGCCGCTCCGGAGGGAGAGGCCGCCACGGACAACAACAGAGTGTTCATGGGCACTACGGTAGTCACCGGGCGTGGCATGATGACGGTCACGGGCACGGGTACTCGGACTGAACTGGGCAAGATCGCCAGCAGCCTGCACGAGCACGTGGAAGACGAAACACCTTTGCAGGTGCGGCTCAAGGCCTTTAGCTCTACCCTGACCAAGGCCGTCGCCGTGTTCACCTTGGCCATTCTGGTAGTCGGCCTGGCGATGGGAACGCCGTTTCTGGAGATGCTCCGCACGTCCATCATCCTCGCCGTGGCTGCTGTACCCGAGGGGCTGGTGATCGCCGTTACGGTCATTCTGGCGCTGGGCATGCGCAAAATACTCAAGCGCAACGGTCTCGTGAAAAAGCTGCTTGCGGTCGAGACGCTCGGCTCCGTTACGGTCATCTGCACGGACAAGACCGGAACGTTGACGGAGGGCCGCATGCGCGTCACGCGGGCGGACCTCGTCGACGTGGAGCGGGCGTTTCAGACGATGGTGCTGTGCAACAACCTGGAGGGCCCGGTCGAAGTCGCCCTCTGGGAGTATGCTGCCTCCCAGATGCCATCGTCACCGCAGGAGTTGGCTGATGCCTCGGAGCGGGTCTCCGAAGAGCTCTTCAGCAGCGAGAGCAAGTTCATGACCACGCACACCATAGTCCATGGCGAGCAGAATGACTACCTTAAGGGCGCACCGGAGATCGTCCTGGGTATGTGCGACCTGGCCAACGGCAGCAAGGCGCAGATCCTGGACCAGATTGACCGCTGGGCAGGCGAAGGCCTGCGTCTGCTCGGCCTGGCGTATCGTTCCCACAGTGCTCTCGAGAATCACGCCGGCTACGGATGGCTGGGACTGCTGGCGATGGAAGATCCCATCCGCGAAGGCGTTGTTGAGGCCATCGGGATCGCACGACGCGCAGGAGTTCAGGTCAAAATGATCACGGGCGACTACCGGCGCACCGCAGACCGCATTGGCCGCATGATTGGTATCGTTCAGGGGGACGAACCCGTCCTGGAAGGCGCCGATTTGGCGGCAATGAGTGACGCCGAGCTTGCGGAGCGGGTTGGACCCACGGCCATCTTTGCCCGCATTCGACCTCAGGACAAGTTGCGCATCGTGAAGGCGCTGCAGTCCAGGAAGGCTGTTACCGCGATGGTCGGCGATGGGGTGAACGACGCCCCGGCTTTGGCCCGTGCCAATATCGGAGTGGTGGTCGGCAGTGCTACCGATGTCGCCAAGGAAAATGCGGACCTGATCTTGCTGGACAGCAACTTTAGAACTATCGTCGCGGCCATCGAAGAGGGGCGCATCGTCTTTGAGAATATCCGCAAAGTGGTTGCCTACACCCTCTCCAACTCATTCGCGGAGGTTCTCACGATCTTTGTCGCCATGATCCTGCGCTGGCCCGCCCCGCTGGCGGTAGCGCAAATCCTTTGGATCCACCTGATCTGCGACGGGCCGTCCGACATTGTGCTCGGTTTTGAGCCCAAGGAAGAGGGCATCATGGACGAACCGCCGAAATCCGTTCAAGAGCCGATCCTGACCAGGCTCAGTGGCTCCCTGATCGGGTTCATCAGCGTCGCCAGCGCTGTGTTTGCGCTTTCGCTCTTCAACCACCTTTACGCCGTTCATAACAACCCGGTCGAAGGCCGCAGCATCGTGTTTGCCAGCTTCGCCATCAACTCGATGGTCTACATCTTTGCCTACCGTAGTCTGCGCAGGACGATCCTGCACACAGCTCCACTGAGCCAGAACAAGCCACTTGCTGTGTCTGTGTTGGCTGGCCTGGCAATGGCCGTGGCTCCGTTCTTTGTACCGACCTTGCGCGGGCTGCTCGGCATCGTGCCGCTGAGCCTGCAAGAATGGTGCCTGGTGGTGGGTGTTGCCCTCACCTTGCTGGTGGCAGTGGAGGTAGCCAAGATGGTGAGCCTCAAGGTCGCCCACCGGAACTAGAGGCGGCCGCCGGGAATGACGAAGCGAGATGGTTCGCATCGTCGAGGCAGACGAACGGACATCCGGGGTCCCTGCGGACCCCGGACTTCAATTTGAGGTGGCTATTGCCTGGCGCCGCACTCCGGGCAGAATTTGGTGCCTGGCTGGAGCTTGACCCCGCACTCGGTGCAATGGGCTGCTTTCTTCAGGGCGGCTCCACACTCGGGGCAGAACTTGGCGTTGGTGGCCAGGGGTTTGCCGCACTCAGGGCAGGAAGCCACGATGGTCTCTCGCCAGTTGCCCTCACTCAGTTTCTTGTCCTCTTCGGACATCTTGGCGTGCGCCCAAACCTCTTCCACCGAGCGGCTGGCCTGAGCCGCTGACATCTCCACGCCCAGGTCGGGAGCGCACTCCTTGCACAGGCCGCGCTTGGTGTTCCAGCACGAGTCCACACATACCCAGGAGCTGCATCGCGGGCACTGCTTGAAATGGGGCCTGGCCTCTTCGGCGGCCTCGTTGAACGCCTGGTCATGTGCCCTCTCCCAGGCGGCCGAGTGCACGCGGTCGCCGAGTTCGGCGGCGCGGCCGAAAATGCCGCCCAGCAGTCCGCTGGCTGCGTCAAGAGCCTCCTTGGCCACGCCAGTCGCGGAGGCCTTGAAGGGCGAACGGTAGCCGCTGCCGCAGCGGTCACAGAAGAACTCGAACTGGAAACCGCGCTCGGTGCTCTCGTCACTGTGGTTGCGCACGAACTTGGTCATTGGCATGGCAACCCTCCTTAGGGGCGCATTCTAGCCGCGATCCGAGAAACGGGCAATTGCCGGCTGCTCGGTGCTGCCGTGGCGACCGCTCGGGCAAACCGGACCGCGGTTGAGGAACGGAGAGCTTTCGGCTATAATGGCCCCCGGTGATGGAGATGGATGTAGACACCATCGATAGCAGTATAAACATAACGAAACCACAGAACGAGCGCCGGGCGCTTCTGTCACGGCGCATCAATGAGCTTTCACTCAGGATCCCGGGTACCCGCCTGGAGGTATTGACGAACCAGCTCTATGACGAGCTGGCCAATGCGGGTATCAGTTTTCGCCCGCGCTCCTACCTCAGCAACGAATGGGGCTGCCCCGACCGCGTTCCGGTGATTGGCATCCCCTTTTATCTCGCTGACCCGGTCCTCAGCAAGCTTGAAGGCGAGCTGACCGACATCGAGGCAGAGAACGAGGCGGAGGTGCTGATGTACCTGCGCCACGAAGCGGGGCACGCCCTCAATTACGCCTATCGCCTCTACCTTCGGCCAGAGTGGCAGAAGATGTTCGGCTCCATCGCCGAAGTCTACCTCGACGACTACAAGACCGTTCCCTTCAGTGCTCGTTATGTGCGCCACGTTCCCGGCTGGTACGGGCAGAAGCACCCGGATGATGACTTTGCCGAGACTTTCGCCGTCTGGCTGACGCCCGACTCGGACTGGCGCGAACGCTACGAGGGGACGCTGGCCCTGGCCAAGCTGGAGTACGTGGATCGAGTGGCACGCGAAGTGGGGGATGCTCCGCCTGTGGTGACTGATGGCGTGCTGGATGTCCCGGTCGAAGAGATGGACATGACCCTCGCGGAGTGGTACGCAGCCGACGAGGGCGGGCCTGCCTGCTCCCTGCCCGATATCCTGGATTCGGATCTGGAGGCTCTGTTCCCGGCGGCGGAGGGGCAGCCGGCCAAGGACTTGATCGGCGCTTATCGTCGAGTGCTGGTGCGCGACCTCAACTACTGGACCGGGGTGACTCGTCCTGTGCTGTTGAGACTCCTGGCCGAGGTTGCCCGGCACCTGGAGGAGCTTGACCTGAAGGTAGAACCAGAACAGGCGCTTGGCCGTATGGCCAACCTGGCCATCTTTCTGACCACCCTGGTGATGAACTACAACTACACTGGACAGTTCGTGGACCGCTAGGGCCCGAGTGGCCCCCGGAGGGATCATGGAGGGTTTGAACGTCGCTGTGCTCTTCTACGAGGAGCGCCTGCCCGACAGGACAGAGCACGACGAAGTCGTGGACCAGATAGCAGCGGCTCTGTGGGCGGTTGGTCACAGGCCCACGCTGGTCGGCGTGCAGAACGACCTGGCCGAGCTGGTCTCCAGGCTGCGTGAGCTGAAACCGGACCTGGTGTTTAACGTGTGCGAGACCTTCGGCGGGCGTGACACAAACGAAGGCAATGTGACGGCGGTGCTGGTCCTGCTAAACCTGCCCTATACGGGAACCGGTCCTGTGGGCATGGCTTTGCGTCAGGACAAGGCTGTCACCAAAAAACTGCTGCAGTTCCACGAGGTGCGCTGCCCCAGATTCGCCATCTTTGACGTCGGCGAGCTCGAGCTGACCGGCAGAATGCGTTTTCCGCTGATTGTCAAGCCGATGCGCGGCGACGCATCGGCCGGGGTGGACGACTCGTCTGTGGTGCGCGACTATGGCAGTCTGACCGAGCGAGTGGCGGTTATTCACCGCGATTTTGCCGACGCCGCTCTGGTGGAGGAGTTCATCGAGGGGCGCGAGTTCTATGTGGGAGTCCTGGGGAACGAGCCGCCAGAGGCGCTGCCCATCGTGGAGATGGACTTTACCAAGCTCCCTCCTGGCTTTCCCCACGTCTACGGATGGCGCGCCAAGTTCGACCATTCCAGCGAGCAATACGATTCGGTGAATGCGATCATCGCCACGGACCTGGCGCCTGAAGTGCGCCATCGCCTTTCGACTGCGGCGCTGGAGGCAGTTTTCGCCCTGCAAGTTCGCGACTATGCCAGGGTGGACATGCGTCTGGCAGGGGACGGCACTCCCTACGTAATCGAGGTTAACGCCAACCCCTACCTGGAGCAGACCAGCGCCTTTGCCTTCGCCGCGCTGCAGGCAGGCATGGGCTACAACACGCTGATCAAACGTCTGGTTGACATCGCCTGGAAGTGCTCCCAGGAGCGGGGTGCGGCAAAAGATCTGGCCTGCAGACTGCCTGCGCGGCCAACCGCCTGACGCGGTTGGCCGCGTCTCGCCCTCAGGCGCCGGCAGGCGTGCTGACGTAGACCCGGGGAACGCGCGGCAATAGTGCGGTCAGCGTCTCGTAGTGACTGGTGCCTGACCAGGATCCCAGCTCTTCGGCGGTGATTTCCTCGTCGCCCTGGCGTCCGAACAGGACAACTTCATCCCCCGCCCTGGCACAGTTAACCTCGGTGAGGTCCACCATGAACTGGTCCATGCAGACTCGGCCGATGATCGGAACGCGCCGACCGCGCACCAGAACCAGTCCCCTGTTCGAGAGGTTGCGCCTGTAACCATCGCCAAAGCCCACCGGTACAAGGCCCACTGGTGTGGGCTGAGTAGTGGTGAAGGTGCGGTTGTAGCTGATGGAAGAGCCGGTGGGCAGGGTGTGCAGCTGCGCAATGCGGCTCTTGAGGGTCATCGCCGGCCGCAGAGAGACTGCCATCCTCACCTCAGGGGAGGGGCGCAGCCCGTAGATGGCTATGCCGGGCCGGACCATGTCCAGTCGCGTTTCCGGGGCCGCCATCGTCGCGGCGCTGTTGGCTCCGTGGCGGATCCTGATCGGGATGCCTGCCCCCTCCACCGCCTCCAGGACCTGCAGGTAAGTGGCCAGCTGTTTGTAGGTGTAGGAGAGATCCTCTTCATCCGCCGATGCATAGTGAGTGAAGAGGCCTTCGATGCGCAGCTTCGGGATGTCGGCCAATGCCCGGGCGAAAGGCAGCACGTCCTGCGGCAGCAGGCCAAAACGGCCCATCCCTGTGTCGACCTTGATGTGTACTGGCAGCGCGGGTGCTCCGTCACGAGCGACTGCTGCGGACAGGGCGTGTGCCAGTTCCAGGTCTGCCACGGCCGGCGTGATGGAGTGCGCCACAATCTCCGGCGCCATGCCGGGCGGCTCGTAACCCATCGCCAGGATCGGCGCGGTGATCCCCGCCTGGCGCAGGGCGAAACCCTCGTTGGCCCAGGCCACAGCCAGAAACGTGGCCCCGCTCTGCAGGGCAACCCGCGCGACCGGGAGAGCGCCATGCCCGTAGGCGTTGGCCTTGATCACGGCCGCGACCTGACAGCCCTCTCCGACCAGCGTCTTGATCTGCCGCACGTTGAAGGCGATGTGGTCCAGGTTCACTTCGGCCCAGTTCACTCTGTTGTACATCGTACCCTGTGGCTCAGCCTTTCTGCAGATACGGGATGGTCAGCGGACCGTCCGGAAGCACACCGATCCTTGGGCGTCCTCCGAGGCCGCGAATGGCTGCCTCGACCTCGGCTTGCAGGTCAGTCACAGCTCCCAGCTTGCAGGCCTGCACTGCGGCGCGATCCATCGCACAGTACAGGCGGATGTCATATTCCTTCATCAGGTAAGCATAAACCTGCGCCTCCCACTGGTCCAGGATCTCCTCGGGAAGGTCGATGATGCCCTGCAGAATGTCATCGGGGGTCGTGCCAGTCTGCATCAACGGTCCAAAGTTGCCGTGGTCTGGCAGACCATCCGAACACTCGCTGGCGACGTAGACGATGCCGCCTGGCTCCGTGATACGTGCCGCGGCGGAGATGCCTTTGATCGTCTGGTAGAGGTTCTGGTCCAGCGGGTATCCGCTGTTGGAGGTAATCACCAGAGGGAAGCGTGATGTCACTGGCTGCATCGCCTCAGCCCGTGAGCGTTGACAGCCGGCACGGTGGGCCTCGATATAGTCGCCGACAAAGACGCCCGTAATGGCCTTGTCCGAGTTGAGCGTGACGTTGACCAGGAAATCCGGCGGGCAGCGGGCGACCATGGCTTCCAATTCGTGGCGGATCGGGTTCTCCTGGACTGTGCCCCAGGTGCTCAGCGGGTGGGCGATGAGGTCAAACCCATGGATGCGGATGATGGTGTCGATGGAAGCGATGGCCGGGATGACGCCCTTGGCGCCTCCCGAGAACCCGGCAAAAAAGTGCGGCTCGATGAAGCCCACCACGATTCGTTTGTCTGCCTCGACATAACGCCTGTTGATGTAGGCCTTCTTGCCGCTCGGCGTCTCACCGATGAACACGCTCTGGCTTGGGTCGAAGGCGTCGTGATTCACGATGTGCAGCCGGCCGGCCACAGATGGGCCGAACATGGCCTCGATTTCGGCCGCAGTGTTCGCCCTGTGACTCCCCGTTCCGATGAGTATGGTGATCTGCTCCGGGGGCACGGGCATTTCCTGGAGCAGCCAGGGGATGAGCTGGCGATTGGGAACGGCCCGGGTGCCGTCGGATGTGACGATGACCACTCGATCCTGTTGAGTTACCAGCTCACGCAGCGGCCTACCCCCCATTGGAGCCAGACAGGCATCGTGGAAGGCCCTCTCTGGGTCGTGCATGGGCGGGGCGAATTTGGGTCGAATGACCTGCCAATCGGCGAGAGCAGGATCGGCTCTCAGCGACAGACCACTCTTGCCGTAGGCGATCTGGATCACTTTCGACTCTGGCACAGGGCGCTCCTCCTCAGGCTGGTAGGGTACATGATGGGCAAGACAGACATCAGGATCAGAACTCGAGCGCGCCCAGGTCTCGAGCGAGCTCGGTTGGCCCGCCGAACTCACGGCGCGCGTCTGTCAGCAAAGCGTTCAGATTGGCCTGGTGCGCGGGATAGTGTATCAGCAAAAGCCGGTCAACTGCGCTTTGACTGGCTGCCCTGCCCGCCTGGGCGGCGCTGGAGTGGCCCTCCATTTCGCCTGACGCCTCGTGGATCAGTACCTGCGCTCCGCGGGCCAGGCGCAGCAGGGAGTCACAGGGTCCTGTGTCTGATGAGTAGACGACCGCGTTCCCGGTTGCCTTGTTGACGAGACGCAGGGCAATGCTGGGCACCATGTGCCGCGTCGGTGCGGCGGTGATCAGCAGGTCGGGCAGATCCAGCAGCACCGTCTCGGCGTCACACTCCACTGGACGGTATACGGGCGGCATGAATCCGGGCCAGCTCTCTGTGGGATGGAACACGTTGAGCAAGTCTCGAGCGCCAGATACTGCGTCGGGCTCGCCGACCACACAGAGCGGCTCAGGACATCCAAGCAGCCACAACCCCAGCAGCAGACTCGGATACCCGTAGAGGTGGTCCGGGTGACGGTGTGTTACGATGAGGTGGCTCAGTCGGGTCGGGTCGATGCCGGCCAGCTGCAGCTTGAGCACAGGGCTGCCAGCGCAATCCACGAGCAGGGTTGACTCTTCGCCCTCGACGGCAATAAAGGTATTGTCATGTCCAACCGTCGGGATCGCGGCGGCAGACCCGAGAAAGGTCAGGGTGGCCATCAAAGCGACGACCTACTGTGCCGCTTTGCGCCACACGTAATAGACGCGCTGTATGGCGGTGAAGATCGTTAGCAGCGCCAGCACCCAGAGTGCAGGTTGCACCTGCCCGATGAGCAAGCCTACGACCAGCAGCACGACTCGTTCAAAGCGGGTGAACAACCCCTCTTTGCACTCCACGCCCAACCCCTCCGCGCGAGCGCGGGTGTAACTGACCATGGTGGAACCGACCACGGCGAGATAGATCAACACCGGCTCGAGATGTGCTCCCCTCTGCACGTAGTAGAGCAGCAGCCCCAGCAGCACAGTGGCCTCCGAGAATCGGTCCAGCACCGAATCCAGGAAAGCGCCAAATTGCGTCACCCTGCCCATCTCCCGCGCAACGGAGCCATCCAGCGCATCGAAAGCGCTGGCCAGCGCCAGGAGCACTCCTCCGATGGCGAAATGGCCTGTGGCCAGTGCCCACAGCACTGGCAGGTGCAGCAGGTACCCGCATATGGTCAGTGAGTTGGGCGAGATGCCCCACCGGCCAATGAGGCGCCCGAGGGCGCCGCGAAGCGGCTGTGTCCAGCCGCGTATTTTCTCACTCAACATCCAGTTTACCTTCGGCTTTCTGCTTCAGTAGCTCCTCGTAGACATCCATGACCTGCCGGGCAACCAGCGGCCAGTCGTAGTGCGCTGCCTTTGTCCGCCCGCGCTGTCCCATTTCCTGGCGCAGGCCGGGGTCGCGCAGCAAGCGGATCACTGCACTGGCAATAGCGTGCTCGTTCTCCGGTTCCACGAGCAAGCCCTCCTGGCCGTCCTGCATCACAGTACGGTAGCCGCGGATGCTCGAGGCCACGATGGGCTTGCCTGCGGCCATGGCTTCCAGCAGCACGATGCCAAAGCTCTCAAAGCCCGTGCTCGGCGCGCAAAAGACGTCGCACGTCTTGTAGTAGCGAGGCAGCTCCTCCGGTGCCACGCGGCCCACGAAACGCACGCTGCTGAGCCCGTTCATGCGGGCGTAGCGTACGAAGGGCTCTTTGTCCTCTTTGTCGTATGCGCCGACAACGATCAGTCGTGCGTCCGGGACTGCTTCGACAATGTAGGGGAAGGCGCGCATCAAGAAGCGGAATCCCTTGCGCTTGTCCATCCTGCCGACAAACAGAACATTGGGGCGCCCGTCCAGGAACTTGTCGATCGGTTCGATCTGCGGGGCGCCGAACTTGTGCAGATCAATGCCATTCGGAATGATGGCATAGTCGTCAGGGTAGAAGTGGTTGACCAGCTCCCAGGAGGCATAGGACACACAGATCTTGGCATGCAGCTTGTTGATGAACGGGTCGATCAACGGTCGCAGGGTTTCGAGGGCCCAGTGCGGGCCTTCGCGGTAAGAGTGAAAGGTGCCCACGTTGATGGTCTTGGAGTGGCGAAGCACGAACAGAGGCAAAGTCGGTGTCCACGGCTCGTGGAGGTGGATGATATCGAACTTTTCTTCCTCGAGCAGGTCCTTGACCTGCCCGTAAATGCGGGTTGAGAGCGTGACACGCGAGATCGAGCCGCTAATTGCCAGGTTGGTGATGTGGTTGCCCATACGGACGACGTTCTCGGGCAAGTCCGTCTCGTCCTGCGGGCAGGGGGCGATGATCTTGACCTCGTGTCCCCATTCCCGAAAGCACTGGTCCAGGTGCGAGACGTGCTCTGTGACTCCGCCAGGATAGGGGTAGTGGTAGGGGGTAACTAGGGCGATCTTCATCAGCCAGCCAGCCTCCACACGGACTGAAAAATCACCCATTGTTCCGGGTGCTGTCCGATGTACCGTTCCAGTCCTGCCACTATCTGGGCCATTCCTGCGCGCACATCATCCTGTGCATTCCCCGTGTTCTGTAGCTCCAGCGGCGGCTCGACAAAGACCTCGAACGTATTGTCTGGTCTGCGCAAACTGAAAAAAAGCGCGATGCTGGCACCCGTGCGGAGAGCCAGTTGTACATGTCCATCGGGCAGTAGAGCGGGGGCGCCGAAAAAGTCGACGACCGTCCCGGTCTGAGTCAGGTTGCGATCTGCCGCGATGCCGACGATGATGTTGCTGCGCAGCGAGCGGAAGATCGGGCGCAGGAAGCTGTCCGCCGGAATGATGCCGATGCCCTTGCTGGAGCGCAGTCCCGCCACGTACCGATACAGCTTTTCCGGCTTTAGATGCTCGGCAACCACCGTGATGGGGTAGTTTTGCAGAGGAAAGGAATTGGCCACCAGATCCACGTTGCCAAGATGAGCAGACACGGCAACAAGCCCCTTGCCGCGGGACAGAGCCTGGTCCAAATGCTCCAGGCCATGAATGGTTACGATCCGGAGGATCTCGCCATCCGGTAGCCTGGCCACACGGAACAGGTCGAAGTAGTTGCGCGCCTGATTGCGAAAGACCTCGCGCCCCAGCGCCACGATGCGCAACTCGTCGGCCTGTGGGCCCAGAACATGCCTGAGGTTGTCATACACGTTATTGCGGGATGTGGTCGCATTGTCGTGCGCGAAATCACCCAGGCGGGAGAACAGAGAGTAGCCCAGACCCGGAGGTATCATCGGAACCGTTGCGCCTAGCAGACGAAAAGCGATATAGCTCAATTCTTCCCGGGCGCTGATGTACGCACCTCCTCGCACAGATACGGAGTCTGGCACGGGCGATGATACCGCAGGAGAAAGAGGTTTGTCAAGCACAGATGCGGCACGTATAATCGCAGCAGCGGTCCCTTCAGCTCGGTCCGCAGCGGGGCGGACGGCTTGTGGCTCTTCCCGCATCCGACCGGCGCCATCCATGTCGAATCGGAGGCAACCATGACCGAGGACGACTTCCCTGTCTACCGACCGATGATGCGCGACCTGCCTTGCTCTGACCGACCCCGCGAGCGGCTGCTGCGGTACGGTGCTTCGAGCCTCTCCAGCCAGGACCTGCTGGCCATCGTCCTCCGTTCCGGACCGCGGGGAGAGAACGTGCTGGCAATGGCTCTGCGTCTGATCTCGCACTACAAGGGGCTGCGGGGACTGGCGCGCACGCCGTCAGCCGAGCTGGAAAAACAGCACGGAATGGGCCCGGCGAAAACGGCAGAGATCCTGGCCGCCTTTGAGCTGGGCAGGCGGCTCTCCATCGTATCGCCCGAGGAACGCCCCGTCGTCACCTCCCCGGCCGATGCGGCCAATCTGCTGATGGCCGAGATGGGGGGCGAAGAGCAGGAGCAGATTCGCACTCTGCTGTTGGACACCAAGCACCGCGTAATCGGCAGTTCCATGGTCTACAAGGGCAACGTCAA
This sequence comes from Anaerolineales bacterium UBA2200, assembly GCA_002327925.1. Classification (GTDB taxonomy): domain Bacteria; phylum Chloroflexota; class Anaerolineae; order UBA2200; family UBA2200; genus UBA2200. The sequence continues at coordinate 53,797 of DCVA01000041.1, read as the reverse complement.
TACGGCTGTGGTTCGACTGGCGGAGATTTTCCGCGACGCGGTGCGCGCCAATTGCGTGGCCATAATCGTAGCGCACAACCACCCATCCGGTGATCCCTCACCCTCCGACGACGATGTGCGCATCACCAAGGATATCATCGAGGCGGGAAAGCTGCTGCAGATCGAGGTGCTGGATCACCTTGTGATCGGTCAACAGGGTTTCATCAGCCTCAAGGAACGGGGTCTGGGCTTCGAGGCTTAGGGACGCAGGCCCGCTATCGAGGATCGACGGCTTGCTGTGAGCACAACTCTGCTCCCCCCAGTATCTCGGCTACCAGCCGGTGCGGGATGGCGCGGAACATGCCCCAATCGCGCCACTCGTGCGGGACGCCCTCCAGGTCTCGTGCCACCTGATCCAGGGCAGTTACGGGTACTTCGCCAAAGGCCGAGATGTGCTCATCCGGGTCGCTCGTCTTGAGAATTCCCGCCACCTCACGCAGCAGGAATGAGTAGGAGGGATAGGGGATGATGCCGTCGGTCAGACTCAGCTCAAACTCGACCAGAGCCAGAAAGCGCTCGATCACCACCTCCAGACCCGTCTCCTCTGCGATCTCGCGCCGAACCGTCTCCAGTACCGGCTCGCCTTGCTTGATACCCCCCGAAGGCACGCGCATCGTCCCGCCCGGGTAAAAGTCCTTGGTGTGCAGGAGCAGGTTGCCGTTCATGCGGCGAACGAACAGGACTACTTCCCCGTCGCGCCTGCGGATCTTGTCAGTGCTCCACCAATGCCGGCTGGCCCGGCTGACGTCGATTTCGACTGTGATCCGCCTCGGCACACCGTAGAGCGCGAACAATTCATCCAGCTCTCTTGTTCTTTCAGAGTTCATTGGATCCGCTCCGAGTCATCAGTCCGCAGCACAAGGCGGGTTGCCGGTCTGCAGGCTCCTCTGCTCCGCCACTTTGTAGAGGTGTGCAACAGGAGAGAGCAATAACCCCGACAGCATGAGTGCGGCGCGAATGGAGATGTTCCCGATCATGCCCACCAGAGGCCCTCCCGCTATCTGGCCAATGGCATCGGTCTGGCTCAAGGCCGAGAACATCGTGGCCCGCACCTGCGGATCGTCGACATGGCTGTTCACCCAGGCGTCCTGCAGGGGAGAGTGTACGTAGCGCAGGACCTGGATGCCCCAGTAGAGAACCAGCGCGAGCACGAGCTCCCTGGCCAGGCCGAAGGCGACCAGTGCTCCCATGATGAGAAGGGACATGATCCTCAGCGTCTTGCCGAGGGGAAGGGCGAGGCCTCTTGCCTCCCGCCGGCGCACGTACTCCACGGCGAAAAGGCTGAGCATCAGATGGACCAGCCGCACCAGTCCGAAAAGAATCACAGGATGGCCGGCCGCTAGCGATGGCAGACCTACGTTCCGCAGCAGGTGAGGCGTCCAGAGGCGGTCCAATCCCTCGCTGTACAATCCATAGAAGAAGGCGATCGCAAGCAGCGCCAGCAAAATGGGCTGGCGCCTGGTGAGCTGGAGGGCACTGGCCATCGTTTCCTTCAACCGGGTCACGGTACGGCGCCGGCCCGATGGAGTGGGATGGAATCCCTCCTCAGGCATGGTGAAGGCGAGAAACAGCGACAACAGCATTAGACCTGCCCCACCGAGTACAATCGGCCGCGCGGCGTTCTCCAGCCCGATCCAGATGCTCAGGGGCACGGCAACGAGCCCGCCGACGTTGGAGGCCTGTGCTCCACGCAGAAAGGCGGACTCGGCCCCTTGCTGGCCTGCCTCATCGGCAATCCAGGCCTGAGTGGCCCCGCTGGTGAAGGTGTATCCGAGCCCCCAGACCAGTTGCGCCAACAGTATTGCACCGAAAGAGGGCAGAGAACCCTGCAGGATAAAGCCCAGGCCGACCAGCACGTAACCGATGATGATGGAGAGACGGCGGCTCTTGACATCGGCCAGGGCTCCGGTCGGTATCTCGAAAAGGAAGACCGTCACCTCGAGTGCGGTGCCGACGAGCACGAGTTGCAGCGGGTTCAGGCCCACGATGGTGATCTGGTACACCGCGTCCACGGTAAAGATGAGGGAGAAGATGAGGTCAGAGACGAACGCCATGATCACATAGACGCGCATGGCGCTCAAGCGAGGGAGGGTGGTGAGCCTTGTGGGCAGCAACAGCAGCTTCCTTCCCTACGAGAACTCCGGCTGACGAATTCAGCCGTCAGCCGGAGCCCAGTCTGGCTGGGGGACGAGGATTCGAACCTCGGTCTACTGATCCAGAGTCAGCCGTCCTGCCGCTGGACGATCCCCCAGTGCGCTGGCTATGCTAGCACAAATCGGCGTGAACGCCAAATCTGTACGCGCTGATGTTGGCGCGGCCTACTGCAGCAACGCACGGGCGGTGGCGATACGCGCCAGTACCTTCTCACGACCGAGGATCTCCATCGTTCCGAACAGCGGCGGGGCAACCTCCCGGCCAGTGATGGCGATGCGCAGCGTACCGAAGAACTGCCGCGCCTTGAGCCCCAGCTCTTCGGCCTTGGCCCTGAGCGGTGGCTCCAGAGCCGCCTCCACGAACTCCGTCTCACGTAGCAGAGCCTCAGACTCGCTCAGTACCCGACGCGACTGGTCGGAAGTCATTCCTTTCTGGATCAGAAGCTGTGGGTCATAGTGGAGCTCGTCGACGAAAAAGAAGTCGGTGAGAGCCACGCAATCGGTGAGCTTGACCATCCGCTCGCGGATCAGGGGGGTCATTCGCTGCACTGTCTCCATATCGATGTCCACGCCGGCCGCGTTGAAGAAGGGATGCAGCCGCCCCGCCAGGTCGTTGACCTCCAGCTGGCGGATGTACATGCCATTCATCCAGTCCAGTTTGTCATAGCTGAACTTGGCCGGTGACCTGCTGACGTGGTCCAGGTCGAAGGCCTCAACAGCCTGCTCACGAGTCAGCATCTCGGTCTTGTCGTCGTAGGACCAGCCCACCAGGGCCAGGAAGTTGAACAGAGCTTCGGGCAGGTATCCCGCGGAACGGAATTCGCGGATCCGCACGTTGTACTCACGGCCGTCCGTTCCCACCAGCTTGCGCTTGCTCATCTTCCCCTGGCCTGTCGGACTGAGGATCACAGGCAAGTGTGCATAGAGAGGAGGCGTCCAGCCGAAGGCATTGTACATAATGACGTGCCGCGGGGTGGACGGAATCCATTCGTCCGCACGCATGATGTGCGAGATCTCCATCGCATGGTCGTCTACCACATTGGCCAGGTGGTAGGTGGGGAAGCCGTCTGATTTGAGCAGGACAAAGTCGTCCATCTGCTCGTTCTGGATGGCGATGCGGCCGCGGATCAGGTCGTGGAAAGCGGTCTGGCCGTCCAGGGGCACCTTGAGGCGCACCACTGGTACGATGCCAGAGCTTTCCAGTTCGGCTCTCTGTGACGCCGTCAGCTCGCGGCAATGGCGGTCGTAGCCAATGTGCGAGCTCGCGGCGTCCGTGTTCTGGGCTGGTGTGGCGGCCCTCTGCCCCTCGCGCAGGGATTTCAGACGCTCGGCGCTGCAGTAGCACCTGTAGGCATGGCCCGAGGCGATCAGCTCCCGGGCGTACTTCTGGTACAGAGGCAACCTTTCGGACTGGAAGTAGGGACCGCAGGGCCCACCAACCTCTGGTCCCTCATCCCAGTCGAGCCCCAGCCAGCGCAGGCTCTCCACGATGTCGGAAAGCGAGCTCTTGTAGAAGCGGGTGCGGTCTGTGTCTTCGATGCGCAAAATGAAGGTGCCGCCGTGATGCCTGGCGAAAAGCCAGTTGAACAGGCAGCTGCGCGCGCCGCCGGCGTGAAGGTAACCGGTCGGGCTGGGTGCATAGCGTACGCGAATTCTGGCCATCATGTAAGATCCTCGATCCGAGTTAGAGTCTGTCTAGCTGGAAAAGTCCAGCTTCCTGTGACGCATGATCACGCCCTCCACCAGTCCGATACCCAGCAGGGTCGCCCAGAGCGAACTGCCGCCGTAGCTGACCAGGGGCAGGGTCAGGCCTGTGACGGGCATCAGGCCGATGTTGACCGCAACGTTGACCACGCTCTGGAAGCAGATCATCACCGCCACCCCGCAGGCGATCAGCCGGCCGAACATGTCCTGAGCCATGCGGGCCGCTCTGAGAATCCGCCAGAGGATCAAAAGCAGCAACGCGAGCAGGGCCAAAGCTCCCAAGAACCCGAACTCTTCGCCGAGGACGGAAAAGATATAGTCCGTGTGGCGCACGCGCAAAAAGTATAGCTGGCTCTGGGTGCCATTCAGAAAGCCCTTGCCGAACCATCCGCCGGAGCCGATGCTGATCAGGGCCTGCTGCGTGTTGTAGCTGATGCCCGAGATGTCGCTGGTCGGGTTCAGGAAGACCAGAACCCGCTCTCTCATATATCCCTTCATGGCCGACCAGACGAAAGGCACGGACCCGGCGAACCCCGCGGCCAGAAGTGAGAGGTGCAGCAGGCGTGCACCGGAGGCAAAGATCATGCCCAGCCAGATGGCGACCAGAACCAGGGCCGTGCCCAGGTCTGGCTGCTTGTAGATCAAGAGCACGGGAATGGCCAGAATGGCTGCCGAGGAGACGAGCCAGATGGGGTTCGCCAGCTGTCCCTGGTGATCGGCAAGGAACTTGGCCAGCACGACGATCAGGAGGACCTTGGCCAGCTCAGACGGCTGTACGCCACGCCGAACACTGAGCCAGCTCTGTGCGCCAAAGCCCGTCTGCCCCAGGAACATAACCAGGGCCAGCATTCCCAGCACCGCGAGGTAGAGAAGCCAGTGACCGTGCCCCAGCAGATGGTAGTCGACCGCCGCGCCAATCAGCAGGAAGACCAGCCCGCTGAGCCCGAACAGCAACTGGCGCACATAGCTGTGCTCCAGGAATGGCTCGCTGGCCTGAGCGGAGATGGTAGCACTGTAGATCAGCGCGACACCGACGGCAACTGTGCAGACTGTTGCCAGCAGGAGAAGCCAGTCAAAGTCGCTCCAACGACGCCCGGACATTCCCTAAAACTCCTTCTTTTCGGCCAGTGGTTTCATGACCGGAGGTTGCGCGCTCTGGCGGCTGGCCAGAGAGATAGTGGCGATGAGCCTCGTCTCGCCGGCGGAGCTGGACAAACGCACGTCGACTTTGTCTCGGTCGACAGTGATATGCCTCGAAACGATACGGATGATCTCGTTCCTGATGACAATGAGTAGCTCCGGTGGAATCGCGGCACGGTCGTTGACAAGGACCAGCTTGAGTCTCTCTTTGGTGATGGCTTTGCTCGACTTGCGCCGGCCGAACATCCAGCCAGGTAGCTCCATCATGACCTGCTCCCCATCTTTCGCGGGTGCGACAGGCTGTTCAGGCCCCGCCGCGCCGCAGCTCGCACACGGGACCACAGTCCGGCCCGCTCCTCGAGAATAGGCAGGAAGGGCACAGTCTCGCCGGTCAGGCGCTGCGCGATGTTGCGGAAGGCATGGCCGGCCAGAGAGGTCGGATCGCCGGACATGGGTTTGCCCTTGTTGGCGGCGATAATGATTGCCTCATCATCGGGGATGACCCCCAGCAGGTCGATGGCCAAAAACTCGATCACATCGTAGGTGTTCAGCATATCGCCTTGCCGGACCATCGCAGGACGGATGCGGTTGATGATCAATTGCCCAGGCTTCTTGCCGCTGGTCTCGATCAGGCCGATCACCCGGTCCGCGCTGCGCACGGCCGTGACCTCAGGCGTGGTGACGATGATGATCTGGTCTGCGGTCGAGATGGCGTTCTGGAATCCTTGCTCGATGCCGGCCGGTGAGTCGATAAACACAAAGTCGTTGCTGGCCCGCAGCTCCGCTGCGATGAGGCCTAGTTCGTGGGGGCTGATCGCCGTCTTGTTGCTCGTTTGGGAAGCAGGCAGAAGGCAGAGACTGGGCAGCTGCCTGTCCTTGATCAAGGCCTGACTCAGGTGGCATCTTCCTTCGGCAACGTCAACCAGGTCGTACACGATACGGCTCTCCAGACCCATTACGATATCGAGGTTGCGCAGTCCGATATCCGTGTCGATGGCGGCGACGCTGTGCCCCATTGACGCCAGAGCGACAGCCAGGTTGGCGGTGACCGTAGTCTTGCCAACCCCCCCCTTTCCTGATGTCACCGTGATGATCTTTCCCGACACGAGTGCCTCTCTTCCGTCAGTCGCCCTGTTGGCCAGCTATCAGCGAGGGTGCCACGGCTCGGCGACAATCTGGCCGTCCTGCACAAAAGCGACCTCGGGCTTGCGACTGGTGTCCGCGCCTCTTCCGACTCGCTCCTCCGGCGAGATTGCGATGAGCTTGCCGATGCGGAGCTGGGCGGGAGCCAGGTCGAGGGCGCAAACGATCGAGCCGCTGTCGCCCAGTGCGCCCGCCTGTACCGTGCCGCGGACCCGTCCCCAGACGATGACATCCCCGCCGGCGATGACCTCGGCTCCTGGGTTGATGTCGCCAACGACCACGATGTGCCCGGGATGCTGTACCAGTTGGCCCGAGCGCAGGGTCCGGCGTACCAGCAGCCCTTCGCTGACGTCGGGTGTGGGCACGCGGACTCCGGGCACATCGCTGATCGATTCAGGGAGTGCCAGGCGAATTTGCAGGGTCTCAGCCGCCGACGAGCTCACTTCCGAGTCCGTGCGAAGCGATGCCAGCCTGACACTGTGCTGGCCCAGGATGTTCACGAGCCACCGCAGTTCATCTGTGCTGAGGTTCCTGTTCCCTACGTTGACGTGCACGTTGCTGTTGCGAAAAAAGGCCGGCGCCTGACTCAATCGATCTTGGACCTCGGCCAGGAGGGACTTCCACTCGCCTTCGCCGAGGGTGATCGACGGTCCCTTGCGTGTTCCCTTGATCATAACCTGCGACTCTGCCAAAGCTAGTCTCCTGGAGGCGCCGCTACGATGTCCTCACCGGGAGGTGTGGGAATGCCAAAGTAGGAGCGCAGTATCTGGGCTGCGATAGGTACGGCCACTTTAGCTCCTTCGTGCCCACCGGAGACAAAGACCACCAGTGCGATCTCCGGGTCCTCGTAGGGAGCGAAGGCCGTGAACCAGGCGTGGGTGGGCAGGTTACCGTCTGCATCGAGCGGACCAGGGTACTCGGCTGTTCCGGTCTTGCCCGCCACCGTCACCTCGGCCAGGTTGACGCGGTGCGCAGTACCCTCTGTCACTGCGGCCCTCATGCCCAGGCGTACAATCGCCAGGTTCTGGTCGGCAACCGGGACCTTACGAATGGTCTCCGGTTCAAAAGGCCGTACCGTATTGCCGTCCTGATCCAGCACGCGGCGCACGACCTGCGGCCGGTAGAGGGTGCCGCCGTTGGCCACGGCGGCTGTGCCGTTCAGCAGCTGCAGCGGAGTGACCAGGTCAAAGCCCTGTCCGATGCCTGCATTGTACGTGTCACCTGTGGTCCAGGGTTCGCCATAGTTGATGCGCTTCCAACGGTCGTCGGGTATCAGCCCGGCGCTCTCCCCTTCCAGGGCGATCCCGGTGGGCTCTCCAAAGCCAAATGCCCTGACGTACCTGTTGAACTCGGCCAGGCCCAGCCCCTCAAAGTTCTCGAAGCCGCCGCTCACCTGGTAGAAGAAGATGTCACACGAGTTGGCCAGCGCGCCCACCACGGCCTGCATGCCGTGGCCGTAAGGGGTCCAGCACTTGAATTTCTGTGCCTTGCTGGGATCATCCGGGAAATAGCGGTTTGGCAGCAGCAGCTCACCGCTGCACCTGACACTGGTGCGAGTATCGATAACCTTCTCCTCCAGTGCGGCTGCGGCGGGAAACACCTTGAAGGTTGAACCGGGCGGGTACTGCCCGCTGATGGCGTGGTTCACGAGCGGTCGCTCGGGATTGGCGCTCAGCTCGGCAAAATCCGCATAGGAAATGCCCTGGGCGAACAGGTTGTTGTCATAGCTCGGGAGCGATACCATGGCCAGTATCTCCCCGGTCTGGGGATCCATGGCCACCACAACACCGGCCGTTGAGTTGACGCGCCGCATTCCCTCCCTGAGAGCATCCTCGGAGGCGCGCTGGAGGTCAAGATCCAGAGTCAGCTCCAGGCTGTTCCCTGGCCGGGGAGGGTCAACTGCCAGCGTGTCAATTTCCCGCTCGTAGGCGTCGACCTCGATGTGCTTGAGGCCTTTGGTCCCTCTGAGCTCCGCCTCGAACGTGGTCTCTACACCCATGATGCCCACGCGATCCCTCAGTGTATAGTCCTCTCCGGTCTGATCCAGGTAGTAGTCGGCTTGCTCCGCGGATATCGCACCCACATAGCCGAGCCAATGTGACGTGAGCGGGCCATAGGGGTATTCGCGCTGGGCCACGACTTCGATGATCACGCCGGGCAGGCGAAGGTGCAGCTCCTCGATTCGGAAGGCGAGCTGCTTGTCGACGTCCGTCATAACGGCCACAGGAGCGTGGGGCGACAGGGTGTTCCGCTCGAGGATCGCCTCGATGGCCGAGCTGCCTGTTGCCGCGGGAGAGTCGCCGGCCAGCGTCACCGTGCCTGTGTCGGTAGCCTGCATGCCGAGAAGGGCTGCCAGCTGTTCCAGGACGTCCTGACGGGGAGCATCCTCGTTCGGGAGGGCGGCAGGTACGATGGAGACCGTGTAGCTGGGAACGTTGCGCACGAGGATTCGACCCAGGCGGTCATAGATCACGCCCCGCGGGGCGTCCACGGCCACCAGTCTGAAGCGGTTCGCGTCGGCCCGCACCTGGTAGCCAGCAGAGCGCACAATTTGCAGGCGCCACAATTGCCAGACCAGAAGCGTGAATACGGCGGCAATCGAGACCTGCAAGAACACGATTCTTAGACCAGTGCGTCCCGCGTCGGCGGGGCTATTGCGGCTTTCCAAGTGCTCCTAACCTGCCGAGTGCCCAAAAACCCGGCGCATAGTCCAGAAAGTGGGGTAGGCAAGCAGAGAATTCGCCATGATACCCGGTAAGATGACCTGCAGCAAGCTCGGCAGCCAGGGCGAGGGATGGCCGGCGAGCTGCAGGATTACCCAGTAGGAGACCTGATAAACGGCGGTCCCCAACGCACTGGAGGCAAGGGGCATCCAGCTCATATCTTGCGGCAGGTTTGAGCGGAGGAGGCCGATCGCCAGAGCCGCCACTGCCAGCGATATAGAGGCAGCCGCGGTGGGTCCCCCCGATAAAAGATCAAGCAGCATTCCGCCGGCAAGAGCCCAGATGAATCCCGAGCGACTGCCCAGCAACAGACTTGCCGAGATCACCACCAGCAGCATTACGTCCGGCACGACGCCGGCCACTCTGAGCCAGGGCATTGCGCTGGTCTGCAGCGTCGCGATCAAGATCAGCCAGGCCGCAGCGAGATAGGGGCTCACCATGTGCCTCTCCGGATGCTTCTAGTCTGCCGTGTCGGCGTTGATGATGACCAGCACCGTCTCCAGGCGGGAGAATTCCACGGCCGACTGCACCGAGATCTCAAGGAACATCTCCACGTCGCTTCTGCCTACCGAGTCCACCTGACCAATCACCAGTCGCTTCGGGTAGCCTCCGCCCAGGCCAGAGGTGAGCACGATGTCGCCCGCTTCTACCGCCTCACTTTGTTCAACATAACGAAGCGCAAGCCCATCTGGCCCCTCGCCCTGGATCACCCCCGTGGCCCGCGAACTCTGAATGAGCGCACTCACCGAGCTGGCCGGGTCGTTCAAGAGCATGACTCGCGCAGTGCGAGGAAATGCGGTGCTTATCCTGCCGACCAGACCCCGCGCGGTCACAACAGGCATTCCTTCGGCCAGGCCGTCATTCGTGCCTCGGTCGATGGTGATAAAGTACAGCAAGTTGCTTGGATCGCGCCCGATGACCTCTGCCGCGAGCATCTCGTAGGTGGGATTGACCAGCTTGAACTGCAGCAGCTCGCGCAGGTTGGCGTTGTCGACCTCCGCCTCGCGCAGCCGGACATTCTCGATCATCAGCCGGTCGACCGTGTCCTGCAGCTCCTTGATGTGGGCAGGCATCGCTCGCAGTTGCCTGACCGTGTCGAGCACTTGGGTCACTCGCGAGGTGATCCAGGAGAACCCGTACTGAAGGGGCGCGAGGATGGTGGAAGCGAAATCTTCGACCGGCTTCAGGTACCCGGTGGGCCGAAGCACGGCTCCGGCCAGCAGGGCAAGAAGCAAGAGGATGACCAGCGCCGTCTGGCGGTCCGGCCGCATTCTCAATTCCGTATCCTCCGTGGCAGTGACGCTGGGTTGAGGCTGGCGACTCTAGCGCGACGCACGACCGCGCTGCGTGGATTCCAGCACCTTGTGCAGGGAGTCGAAATGCTCCATCACTTCACCAGCGCCGCGCACCACGCACGTCACAGGGTCCTCGGCCAGATAGACACGCATCTTGGTCTCCTGGGAGAGGCGCTCGGCCAGGCCCTGCAGTTGCGATGCCCCGCCGGCCATGGCGATACCCTGCTCGATGAGGTCCGCGACCAGCTCGGGCGGTGTGTCATCGATGGTTTCCTTGACGGCAGCGACAATCGTGCTCACCGACGTAGTGAGTGCCTCACGGATCTCCACGCTGCTGACTTCGATGGCCTGGGGCAGTCCCGTGATCAGATTGCGACCATAGATGGTCATGGACTTTTCTTCGGGCAGCGGGCAGGCCGATCCGATGGCGATCTTGGCGCGCTCGGCCATACGGTCGCCGATCAGCAGGTTGTACTTGCGCTTGATGTACTGGACGATCGCTTC
>DCVA01000041.1:0-43040 GCA_002327925.1 Anaerolineales bacterium UBA2200 | reverse complement strand
CGCGCTTCTCCACCTCGGTCACGCCGCTGGGAATTCCCACTACCACTCGCGGTCTCGGCAAAGGCATGTGGGTATGCTCATGAGCCTTGTTGATAAAGTAGTGCAACATCTTCTCAGTAACGTCAAAGTCCGAGATAACGCCGTCGCGGAGCGGACGAATGGCCACAATGCTGGCCGGGGTCCTGCCGATCATCTCCTTGGCCTCTGCGCCAATCGCCAGAACCCTCTTTGTCCTGCGCTCGATGGCAACGACAGAAGGCTCATTGATGACAATGCCCTGGCCACGGACGAGTACCAGGATAGTCGCCGTGCCCAGGTCTACGCTCATATCCCGGGAGAAAAGCCCCAGCAGAGCGTTGAGTGGGCTGAACACAGAATCTCTCCTCCGCAACAAAGCTACTTGGCGCGCGCTGGCCGCAGAACACGTCTCAAAGACGGGTTCGCAGCAGACCGAGATCCGTCCGCTGCGAACCGTTTGTTGGCTCTTCTCCCGCGGAAGCGGGCGCCGATACTGACGAGCCGGCCATTTCTGCCTGGCAGCAGCGGGTTACTTTGACTTGCCTGCCGCTTCCTCGGGTTCCTCTTCCTCGGCCTTGGGCTTCTTGGTCAACACCTCGACCTCAGCTACCTCAGCAACTGCCGGAGCTGCCACGACTTCCTCTACCTGTGGCGGCAGGATCTTGACTACGACTTCATCCAGGTCGGTCAGTATCTGAACGGCCTCGCCCAGCGTCAAGTCGCGTACCATTACTGCCTGATCGACTTCGGTGAGCGTGGAGAGGTCGATCTTGATCTCCGGGGGGAGGTCGCCGGGGAGGCACTCGATCTCGATGGAATCGAGACCCTGGAAGAGCAACCCGTTGCCGCTCTTCACCAGCTTTGATTCGCCCACCAGCACAATCGGGAGGTCAGAGGTGATCTTTTCGGTCATGATGACTTCGTAAAAGTCCACATGCATCATGGCATGGTTGAGCGAGTCGCGCTGCAGCTCGCGCACCAGGACCATCTTGGGAGCAGACTCGCCGGGCAGGCTGAGCGTGATCAGGTGGTTTGTACCCGCCACGCGCAGAGCCTGGTGCAATGCACGCTCTTTCACCTGCAGGCTCATCGGTGCCGTATGGTGCCCGTACACCACGGCCGGGACGAATCCCTCGCGTCGCAGCCGCTTGACCGCCTTGCCGGCGACGCTGCGGATTTCGGCATCCAACAAAATCTGTTCCATGGAACTTGGTACACTCCTTTACGTCCGTGAGTAGCGACGACTAGATATGAAATGATCGAACCACGTCCGAACCATCATACACAATAGAACAACGAATGTCAAAAAGACCAAGACCTGATTTGGTTGGTCCGTGGGTCTATGGTACGATAGGTCAGGACTGCGAATGAAGCAACTACCTTCCTCTCCCCGAACGCAATCAGGGCTGATGGGCCTTGTGGTGCTGTTGTCACTGATCGCCCTCGCTGGATTCGCTGTAGCCGGCTATGAGCTAGTCACCCGGCGGGACATGGAACTACGCGGGGTGCTGACATCCCGACTAACGGAAGCGGACCTGCCGGTCAGTCAGTGGTATGGTGTCAACGCCTCTCTTGAACAGTACTCCTCGGACGATGAATTGCGGCGGGTGCTCGAACTCGTCAGGGAGGGCGGCTTTCACTGGGTGAGGCAGGTCTTTCCATGGGCCGACATCGAGCCGCAACAGGGCGAGTTTCACTGGGAGAGCTGGGATCGCCTCGTGACGGCTGTGGCGGAGCAGGGATTGGAGTTGGTCGCTGTATTGGAGACCGCTCCCGCCTGGGCTCAGAGTCCTGCAGACAGGCAGAACCGCCTGGCCCCTCCCCAGTACCCGACCACGCTGGGGCTTTTCGCCCGGCAGATGGCGACTCGCTATTCGGGCCGGATACACTGGTACCAGGTATGGGACCAGCCGAACATTGCCCCTCACTGGGGTTCCGGTCCGGTCGATGCCAGGGGCTATGTGCGATTGCTGCGCACGGCAGCCACCGAGATCCGTTCGGCCGACCCCTCAGCGCGGATCCTCTGCGCGGCGCTTGCGCCCAACACCGAAGCAGGTGGCCGCAATGAGAGCGACGTACTCTTCCTTCGCGGCATCTACCAGTCGGGAGGTCAGGGATGGTTCGACGCGCTGGCGGCAAAACCGTACGGCTTCTGGAGCGGTCCGGAGGATCGCAGGGTCTCCCCTGATGTGTTGAACTTTTCCCGGCTGATCCTGCTGCGTGAGGAGATGGTGCGCTTTGGGGATGGCCAGGTTCCCATCTGGGCAGCCGAGTTCGGCTGGAACGCCCTGCCGGCCGACTGGAAGGGTGAGACCTCACCCTGGGGCACTGACTCCATTGACCGTCAGGCCGAGCGCAGCGTAGTGGCCGTCAAGCGTGCCCGAAGCGAATGGGGCTGGCTGGGACCGATGATCTGGGCGGAGCTGCAGCCGACCGCTTCTCCCGACGATGCGCGGTGGGGTTTCGCCCTGCTTGGGCAGGATCTTCTGCCGACCCAGTTCTACTCTTCGTTGCGGCAGGTGACCATGGCTGCGATCGAGTCAGAGCCGGTCGACCAGGGTCCCTTCCGGACTCGGCTGGGTCTGGTCAGTCTGCTTGCCCTGCTTTCGCTGGCGGCCGGGGCGTACACATGGCCACGCTCGCCCTGGGTGGGTGTGCTCCAAAAGCCCGCAGCGGCCTTCTGTTGCGCCTCCGAAACGCTTCAGGTAACGCTGCTTGGCGCGACCCTGCTTCTGTTCTGGCTGGCTCCCTGGAGCGCTGTTAGCCTGGTAGCTCTGGCCCTGGGCGCGGCGATAGTCTGGCTTCGCCCGGATCTGGGGCTCGCGTACGTCGTGGTCTTCATCCCCTTTTACGCGAACTCCGGAACGCTGCTGGGGCGTCCAATCCCTCTGCTTGAGGTCCTGCTGTGGATCTGCTTCGTCTGCGGCACAGCGAGGCTTCTGAAGGGCAGGCTCACGTCGCGCGAGCACGCGTGGCCCGGCCCGGCCGTCCTGCTGGGCTCGATGACATCGCTGGACTGGGCTTGCCTGAGCCTTGTGCTGGTCTCGGCTCTTTCGCTGGGCGTGTCGGAGAATCGCTCGGTGAGCGTGCGAGAGTTCCGGGTGGTCATCCTGGAGCCTGCCATGCTGTATGTGATGCTGCGCACCTGGCGCTGGGAGCGACGGGCCCTCCGCCGGCTGGCCTGGTGTCTTGTGATCGCGGGTGTGTCCGTGTCGTTGGTGGGGCTATGCCAGTACGTGACGGGTGTCGATGTGATCGTGGCGGAAGGCGTCAGGCGGGTGCGCGCTGTGTACGGCTCGCCGAACAACCTGAGTCTCTTCCTGGGCCGCGTCATCCCTCTTGCGCTCGCCGCTGCCGCAGCGGGAGTGACACGCCGGCTGCGCAAGGCCAATGTGGCGGCCCTTCTAGTACTACTGGCGTGTCTGCTCCTGACCTTCTCCCGAGCCGGCTGGCTGCTCAGCCTGCCCGCGGCATTCCTCACCGTGGGCCTTTTTCGACGCCGAAGGACGCTGTGGGTCATGGTTGCTGCCCTGCTGGTGTGCTTCGTGGTGCTCTTGCCTCTGGCCGGGACGCAACGGCTGGCGTCCCTGCTGAACCTGGAAGAGGGCACTACCTTCCGCCGCCTGGAACTGTGGAAGGCGGCCTGGGAGATGATTCAAGACCATCCGCTCACCGGCGTCGGTCTGGACAACTTTCTGTACCGTTACCCGGACTATATGCGGCCCGAGGCCTGGCAGGAGCCTAACCTCTCGCACCCCCACAATATCGTGCTCGATTTTTGGACGCGGCTGGGCGTTGGAGGGCTGGCCGTACTGGTCTGGCTGCTGGCCTCGTTCTACCGCTCTGCCGTTCGTCTGTACCGGCGTTTGCCCGACAGTGATGACCGTGCTATCATCCTCGGCTGGATTGCGAGCATGGCGGCCATGTTGGCCCACGGTTTGGTGGACCATTCCTTCTTCCTTGTGGACCTGGCCCTGGTGTTCTTCCTGACTCTCGGCTGGGTCAGTGCGTTAACAGCGTTACTTCCGGATGGGCAGGAGGGTACGGTTGGGCGATAGACAACGAATCCGTGTCGATGCGGTTCTCCCCGTGTACAACGAAGAGCAGGACCTGGAACGCAGCGTGCTGACGCTCAGGCAGTACTTGCTGGATCACGTCGACTATGACTGGCGCATTGTGGTCGCCGACAACGCGTCCACCGACCGCACGCTGGAGATCGCCACAGCTCTGGCCGAGCAGTATCCGGATCAGGTGAAAGCGATTCATCTGGATCAGAAAGGCCGTGGGCGCGCCCTGCGCAAGGCGTGGACCCAGAGCGACGCGGCTGTGGTCAGCTACATGGATCTCGACCTTTCGACGGATCTGAGCGCCTTCGTCCCGCTGATCGATTCGCTGATCGGAGGCCCTTACGATGTGGCGATCGGCTCCCGCCTGAAGAAGGGAGCACAAGTCCAGCGCGGCCTGAAGCGAGAGGTAATCTCGCGCATCTACAACCTGATGATCAAGGCCACCTTCTGGTCCAGGTTCTCCGATGCTCAATGCGGTTTCAAAGCCGTCACCAGGCGAGCTGTGCGCGAGATTGTCCCCCTGATCGAGGACCAGGCCTGGTTCTTTGACACGGAGCTGCTCCTGCTGGCGGAGCGGATGGGCTACAAGATCTTTGAAGTGCCGGTCAAGTGGCGGGATGACCCAGGTTCTACGGTCAAGATAGCCAAGACCGCGTGGGAGGATCTCAAGGGATTGGTGCGGGTGCGTTTCAGCAGCGTGGGACGCAAACCCAGGCAGATGGAGGGCTAATGCGCGTTCTGATTACCGGCGGGGCAGGGTTCCTGGGATCGCACCTGTGTGACCGTTTCCTGCGCGATGGCCACGAAGTCATCGCCATGGACAACCTCATCACGGGGAGCGTGTGCAACCTGGAGCACCTTGCCGGGAACGGTCATTTCCGCTTTATCCATCAGGATGTTACCGAGTACCTGTACATCGACGGGGCGCTGGATGCGGTGATGCATCTGGCTTCGCCGGCCAGCCCTGTGGACTACCTCGAGTATCCTATCCAGACGCTCAAGGTGGGGGCCCTGGGGACGCACAAGACGCTCGGTCTGGCCAGGGCAAAGGGGGCGCGGTTTTTGCTGGCTTCAACTTCGGAAGTCTATGGCGATCCCCAGGTTCACCCGCAGAGAGAGGACTACTGGGGTCACGTGAATCCGATTGGCCCGCGCGGTGTCTATGATGAGGCCAAGCGCTTCGCCGAGGCGCTGACGATGGCCTACCACCGCACGCATGGCGTGCGGACGCGCATCGCGCGCATCTTTAACACCTACGGCCCGCGTATGAGGCTGGATGATGGGCGGGTGGTGCCGAATTTCGTGGGCCAGGCGCTGCGCGGCGAGTCCCTGACCGTCTACGGGAATGGCTCGCAGACCAGAAGTTTCTGCTACTGCGCGGACACGGTCGAAGGCCTCTATCGTCTCCTGAACTCGGACTATAGCGACCCGGTCAACCTCGGCAATCCCACTGAGATGAGCATTCAGCACTTTGCGGAGCTGATCAATCGCCTGGTTGGCAGTGGGGCGGGCATCATCAACCATCCTCTGCCTGTGGATGATCCGAGGGTCAGGCGTCCGGACATCACGCGTGCCAGGGAGGTACTGGGCTGGTCCCCTTCCGTCGAGCTGGAGGAGGGGATGCGGCAGACGATCGAGTGGTTCCGAGGATCGTTGACAGGGAAGTAAGGCGCTCTTCGCGCTCTACAGTCGTCCGAGGAACTTGAGGATAACGTCGGCCGCTCTCTGCGGCTGAGTCATGGGCACGAAGTGGTCTGCCCCTTCGATTTCCGCGAACTCGGCGTGTGGCAGAAACTGGCGCATCAGCCACATTGCATCGCGACGGTAGGTGGTCGAGTGTTCGCCGCGCAACACCAGGGTGGGCATGTGCCGCAATCTGGGCATCGCCAGCCAGGCATCCGGCGGCACCGTCTCAAAGATGCGCGCCTCCCATTCCCTGGGATAGCGCAGGTGCACTGCCCCGTCCGGTGTGTCCTCCGTCACAGCCAGCACATAATCCCACAGGAACGAGTCGCTCCACCGGGCAAACACGGGCGCCGAGCGATAGGCGCGAAAGACGAGTTCCTGGCTCGGCCATTCCATACGCCTGCGCCTTGTGCGTGAGGGGAGTGAGAGTCGGCTTGCGAGGCCTAATCGCTGGGTGACAACGAGCAGGGGCGATAGATGGAGAGGCAGGATCACCGGGTCGATCAGCACCAGTGCGCGGAATCGGGCGGGCTGGTCCGCCGCGCAGAACAGGCTCGTTACGGCACCCAGTGAATGGCCCACCCAGATCAGTGAGTCCAGACCCATCTCGTCCAGAAACCGTGCCATATCACTGGCCAGCTCACGCCAGTGGCGGAAAAGCCGCGGGTCGTGGGTTCCCCACAGAGGGCGTGCTTCGTAAGCCAGGCAATGGTACGGGTCCGTCAGGCTGCCGATGAACGCCCCGTAGGTGGCAGGAGGGAAGCCGTTGGCGTGGGCGAAATGGAGCACTGGCCCGTGTCCTCCCCAGTCGAGAAACGGAATTCCCCCAGGGGACAGGCAGGCCTTGAACCTGGCAGGGGCGAGATGCTTCACTTCGTTCAGCATGACAGAGGGGCTTCCTTCAGCACGACGACCGCACTCTCTTCGGCATGAGGGCTCTGCTACCGGGTGAGGGTTACTTTGCGCAGGCCGCGCGGGTGGTCCGGATCGTAGCCCTTGGTCCGGGTCAGGTGGTAGGCCAGGAGCTGTCCCGGCAGGATCGTGACGACAGGCGATAGCCACTCGGGAACGCTCACGGGCAGCCGCAGCGGGGTCGTGGCCAGCTCAAGTATCCCCGCCTCATCCGAGATGGTGATGAGCTCGGCGCCCCGTTGGCATAGACTTTCGGCCATGGCCAGCATGTCCGGATAGACCCTGCCGGAGGGGGCGACCAGGATCACCGGGAAGCCGCGCTCGATCACGGCGATAGGCCCGTGCAGAAAGTCCGCCGAGGAGTAGGCCTCGATCAGCAGGTAGCACAGCTCTTTCATCTTGAGGGCGATCTCGAACGCCGTTGCATAGTTATAGCCCCGCCCGAGCACAAAGCACGCCTCCATGAAGCGGTAGCGGCTCACGGCATGAGAGATGGGTTCAGCCAGTTCAAGGGCCGCCCGTACCGCCTGTGGTAAGGCACGCACCTGGGCCTGCCGCTCCTCGTTACCGCTCCAGTGCGCCGCCAGCATGGCGAGACTGGTTAGCTGGGCTGTGTAGGTCTTGCTGGCCGCGACGCTCAGTTCTGCGCCTGCATGGCAGGGCAGGGCGAACTCAGCCGCGTGCGACAGAGGCGAGCCCAGTTCGTTCGTGATCGCCAGGGTGGTGGCGCCCTGGTGCCGGGCCTCTTCCACGACGGAGACGATGTCCGGTGACTCCCCCGATTGTGAAATGCCGATCACGAGCGCGTTGCTACCGGTACACGGAGGGGAGTCGTAGATGGTGTACAGCGATGGTGCGGCCAGGGCGACAGGCAGGCGCAGTATGCTGGCAAAGACGTACTTGCCGTAGGTGGCGGCGTTGTCCGAGGTCCCACGTGCGGCGATGAGGATGTAGCGGATTGGGCGCAGGCGGAGCTCGGCAGCCACGGCTGCCACGGAATGCTCCTCTTCGCGGATCAGCCGGGCGATGACCTCCGGCTGCTGCTGGATTTCGTCGTAGAGGTGGCTCACGAGCGGACTCCCTTGCCCTCCGTGCAACGTCGGTCTGCCGACATAGACCTGCCGGGCGTTCTTGGCTATAATCATAGCGTTCTGGCGCTGATCGCGCAAATAGGGAGCCCGAATGAGCGAGCCGACTCAAGACAAGCCCGACTATGTGCCTGAGGATGTGCCCTATCGTGTCAGGCTGACTATCCCTTCCGGAGATGCGGAGGAGCTTTTCGAGGGCCCGCTCGACCTCCTCCTGCACCTCATCGAAAAGGACGAGCTGGACATCACCAAGGTGTCGCTCGCTCTGGTCACAGACCAGTACCTGGACTACCTGCGCCAGTCCAGGCGCATCAACCCGGACAACATGGCCGAGTTCCTGGTGGTTGCGGCCAAGCTTCTGCTTATCAAGTCCAGGGCGCTGCTGCCAGTGCCTCCGTCCTCCTCACTGGAGACAGAGGAGGATGTGGGTGACGAGCTGGCGCGGCAACTGGTGGAATACAAACGGCTCAAGGAACTGGCGGAGCAGCTCAGGGATCGCGAGGCACTTGGCCTGCACGCCTACCTGAGAGTGGGCACCACACCGGATCTGCAACGAGAGCTGGACTTGAGCGGAGTTACCCTGAACGACCTGGTAACGGCAGCGCGCGAGGCGCTCTCACTGGTTCCAGACCGCCCTTCCAGCAACGTGATGCGCCCATTCTCGATCACGGTCGCCGACCGCATCAAGCACATCGAGTCCCTGCTGGCACGTAAGGGCAGCTTTAGTCTCCAGCGCGTTCTGCGCAGAGCTGCCTCTCGAGCCGAGGTGATCGTCACCTTCCTGGCCCTGCTGGAGCTGATCAAGAGGCGCCGGGCGCGCGCTGAGCAGGAGAAGCTATTCGGGGAGATCCTGGTCTTTGCGGTGAAAGAGGCGGCCAATCCACCCGAGGACACCGGCGCCACCCCCCCACTGCCGGATGAGGACAGTGGTGCAGAGGACGCTCAGGAGTAGGGGCAGGGCTGCGTCTATCAACACGTCGTACCAGTTGGCATGTCGGCCTGGAACGAAGGACTGGTGGATTTCATCGCTGATTCCGTATGCCAGGGTCGTCAGCCATCCGGCCCAGCAGGCAGCTCTGGGTCGGAGATGCAGCGACCAGGCACGGACCAGCAGCAGGAACAGCAGAGAGTACTCCCCGATGTGCCCCAGCTTCTTTAGGAAGGTATCCAGCCACTCACCCTTGGCCTGGGGCAGGCTCGACCACGATGAGGCATAGAAGATAACCGCCATGACGACCAGAGGCGGTAGCCAGTACCAGAACCATCGGACCACCTGACGAACCCGGGCTGGGAGCAGGGTCATCTCTTGTCTCCTGCGCTGACGGGAGCTTTTGTCAGCGCGGCGACGTAAGCGCCCTCGACTTTTCGTGCCCACCGTTCCCACCCGAATTCCGACCGGATACGTTCCTGCGCAGCCTGGCCGATCACTGCTGCCTGATCAGGATTCGCCAACAGCTTTACGACGCTTGCCACAAAGTCCTCCCTGTCACCCGGAACCGCCAGCAGGCCCGACCTGCCATGCTCGATATACTCTGCATTCTGCCCGACCCGGTCGGCTACGACAGGCACGCCTGCCCCCAACAGGTCGATGAGCTTGACGGCGCACTTGCAGCGATTCACCAGGGTGTCGTCAAAAGGGTAGATGGCGACGTTGGCCAGGGCAAAGTGCGCAGGCAGTTCGTGCTCTTCAATCCATCCGGCGTAATGGAAACGCTCACCCAGCCCCAGATCAGCGGCCCGCTGCTGGAGATCATCCTGCTCACCGAACAGCCCCCTGCCCACCACCAGCCAGTGCAGGTCGGGCACGCGCCCGTGTACATCGGCCATAATGGCCAGTGCGCGGTCCAAGCCGAACTCGAAAAAGCGGGTGTAGAGGAGGGCAACCGGCGCCCCGTCCAGGCCATAACGCCGGCGCAGGGCCAGCACGGCATCAGCGCTTGGAGCAGGCCATATCCGTCCGCCATTGGGCACGTAGTGCACCCGATGCCGAGGAACTCCCAGGCTCCAGGCGATGGTCTCCAGGGCGCGGCTGGCAACGGTGAGACCGTCATGGTGGGTCAGACCCCAGCGCTCCTGCCAGCCGAAAAAGCGTCGCTGCGCCGCAGAGTAGCGCTCCAGGGAGTTCCAACCTCCCGCCCCTTCCCAGTCATCGCTGTCTACAAACAGGCACGCGCGACTTGAGCCCAGGTGCCCCAGCTGCCACAGAGCCCAGGCCGTCAACCCGGCGTAGGCCTTGGGTTTGAAGCAGTGGACCACATCGGGGTGAGTATTCAGCGTGGCGCGAACCAGACTGGCCGTGAGGGCGTAATGCTTCCAGATGGGAACTGCCGCCGGCAGGTGCACATTGTGTATCGCCACGCCGCTGTCGTCCCAGGCTTTCCCTGCGTCGCCGGGCGAGTCCCACGGAGGCAGAATGACCTCCACCTGGTGACCTCGTGCGACCAGTGCGCGGGCCAGAGGGAGGGCCCGCACGGCCATGGTTCGTTTGGACTGAAGGCCGAATGGCCCAACGAAGGCGATGCGCATCAGCGGATTATACCATCCGCCCGGGTTCGCAACAAGAGGAGTCCACTATCGGCGATGGGCGAGCGAGCCTTTAGCTGGCTTCTGTGGATGCGTTGGCCAGCCTGTCAAACTCCTGGAGGGCCAGGTATCTTGCCTGCTCTACGAGGGAAGCAACGTTCTGCGGAAGCTCGTTGAGCCCGTAAGACGACCGCCACGTCCGCTCGTCCGAGTAGATGATCAGGATATGCAGAGAAGAGCCAACCATACTCCGCGGCTTGAAAGCATCGCGTGGCCGGCTCTCCTGGGTCTCCAGGATGTTGTTGGCGACGACCAGCCAGTGCAGCGATTCCAGCAGGTTGTTGCAGCGATCTTCGTTGCCTGCGTGCTTCAGGATGCGGGCCCGTGCCCTCTCCCCTGGCGTTGGGGGGTAGCCGAGCAGAGCGTCTTCACCGGCGGCAACAGCCAGGCGAAACTGGTAAGGAGTGATCTCCAATTCGAAATGCCGGAGACGTGGCTCTAACGATGACATGTGGACTCCTCTGCTCCAGGATAGCCTGCCTGCGCCGGCGGTGCGCGGCGAGCACCGCGATAATAGTACACGTGGTCGCCCATGTCAAGAAGCCCAGCCTCCCTCGCACGCCGGCCAGGCGAGCCAGTGGTGCCCCGGTCCGAAAGCGACGATCATGGCATCCTGCGGGAGAAACGCTCTGTGAAACAGACCCGTTGCCGGACGATTTCATTTCGGTTGCACCTTCGTTCGAGTTTGGATGAGAGTTGACAAGCCGTACCAAGCTGTTATAATCGTGGTGGCTCTTCGCTGGGCTTTCAGGATTCCCCGAACTATAGTCCAACGCAGATGCGTTCCCCAGAAGCAGGACGGAGGCGCCGTGCTTTCACCGCTGAAGAGGGCTTTTGGGTGTGTGGGCCTGCTGAGGCTCGGGCGACAAGTGACCCGAGCTGCCTCTATGCGTCTTTCTTCCCCGGTCAGCTTTCAGAGAGCCAATTTCCTGTCTTTGCCTCAGTCCATCCTGGGTTCGAGCGCAGGAGCCCACTCTCACCCACTTCCCGCTGCCCATCCCGGAGTTCGTGGATGATCTCTTGCCCATGTCCGACCTGTAGCCGTGCCCGCCCTGCTTTAGCGTGGCGCCGCACTGGCGATCAACACAGACAAGGAGATAGTTCCTCTTGACTACGTTGGAAATCAAGGACCTGTCCAAGGCCTTCGGTGGTTTGCAGGCCGTGCACCACTTTAGCTGCACGGCTGTCTCGGGTCAGATTCACGCCCTCATCGGTCCGAACGGTGCTGGCAAGAGCACGATCTTCAATCTCATTTGCGGGGTGATCAAGCCTGACTCTGGTCAGGTGCTGCTGGATGGCGAGGATCTGGTGGGCCTGCCCCCGCACAAGATCACCGCCAGGGGCATTGCGCGTACATTCCAGAACGTGCGCCTGTTCAAGAACATGTCCGTACGTGACAACATCGTGGTGGCGTTACACGCGACTCGCAACCAGGGCATTATCCCGGCCATCGCTTCGGCCGGGCGCGACAGCTCGTCGATGCGTGAGCTGCACAACAAAGCCGACGCCGTTCTGGAGATCGTCGGGCTGCCCCACCGTGCCGAGGCGCTGGCCAAGAATCTGCCCTACGGCGAGCAGAAGCGTGTCGAGCTGGCCCGTGCCCTCGGCTGCCCGGCCAAGGCGCTTCTGCTTGACGAGCCCACGACGGGGATGAACCCAACGGAATCGGTTGAGATGATGCAGACCATCCACGCCGTCAAAGACCGGGGAATCGCCATCCTTCTGGTGGAGCACAACATGCGGGTGGTGATGGATATCTCCGACGTGGTGACCGTGATGAGCTTTGGTGAAGTGATCTGCGCCGGCACGCCACAGCATGTCTGCCAGGACGAAAAGGTGATCGAAGCCTACCTCGGGGAGAAGAGATGATATGCTGGTTCTGAGTGACGTAGAAGCCTCTTACGGCGACCTGCGAGCACTTAACGGGGTATCGCTGCGGGTGGAGAAGGGCGAGATCTTTGCGCTGCTGGGGGCCAATGGCGCCGGCAAGAGCACTACTCTGCGGTGCATCGTCGGCCTGATGAAAGTGCGAGGTGGCACCATCGAGTTTGAGGGACGGCGCATCGAGAACCAGACCACCAGCACGATCGTCAAATCCGGCATAGGGCTGGTGTTCGAGGGACGGCACGTCTTCCCCGAGCTGACCGTCTTGGAGAACCTCCTCGCCGGAGCCTACCTAGTGAAAGAAGCCAGGGCCGTCGAACAGAGAACCCAGGAGCTATTTGAGCAATTCCCTCGCCTGGCGGAACGCAAGTCGCAACAGGCCGGGTCCCTGAGCGGTGGAGAGCAGCAGATGCTGGCTATCGCTCGTGCACTGATCGCCAAGCCCACATTGCTGCTCATGGATGAGCCGTCCATGGGGCTGGCTCCGAAGGTCGTCGATGAAGTGTTCAGGGTCGTCGTGGACCTGAACCAGAAGGGGACCACCGTCCTGCTGGTGGAGCAGAATGCGCGGCGCGCCCTGGAGGTGGCCCACCATGCCTCGGTGCTGGAATCCGGGCAGGTCGTGCTGACAGGCACTCCGGCAGAGCTACTGCAGAATCGGGCGGTGCAGACGGCGTACCTGGGAATGTAGCCGCACTCGTGCTCACCTGTGCAGCAGGGACCTGATCTGTTTGCCCGAGGAGGCGCCCGGTCATGACGAGGGCAGTGCATCGCCATGGAAAGGAGGAGCAGCGGGAGGAAAAGGAGCGGAGAAGGGAGCTGTGGCTCTTGTGGGTTCCAAGGATGGGCCCAGAAGAGCGGAATGCATGAATTCCAGGACATATCAGGGAGGATTCGTGATGAAATGCATGCGATGGATCTCTGTCTTGCTCGTCATGGCGCTGCTGTCGGGCGTCCTGGCGGGTTGCGCGCCAAAAGCCACTCCCGCGCCATCCACGTCGGGTAAGCCGACCGGTGAGCCGATCAAGATCGGCGGTATTGGACCTCTCTCGCCCCCTGGCACCCCGGCGCTGGGCGAGGAGATGATGAACGCAATGAAGTTGCGCATCGACGAGATCAACGCCGCGGGCGGCCTGCTGGGCCGGCCGGTGGAGTTGGTTTTTGAGGACTCGGGCGGAGCGCCCGAGAAGGGTACCTCCGCTATGGAGGCCCTGATCAACAAGCACAAAGTGGTCGCCATCACAGGCGAAGGCCACAGTTCCGCATTTCTGGCCGAGATGGAAGTGGCCAAGCGCAACAACATCGTCCTCCTCGACTGCGAGGCGTGGTCGGATCAGATCCGTCTGCGGCACTATGAGTACGTGTTCGCAATCCCGGCCGGCAACACCATGTTCAACCAGAAGATTGCCGACTTTGTCCAGGGCACCGGATTCAAGCGCCCCTTCATCCTGGCAGAGGATACGGACTTTGGCGTGGAAGGCATCCAGTTGCTGGGCGGCGTCTTTAAGGAGATGGGCATCGAGTTTGGCAGTTTGCTCGTCGACCGCACGACCAAGGACTTTGTGCCCTTCCTGCTGCAGGCCAAAGAGTTCAAGCCGGATATCCTCGTGGTGAACGTGACCGGCATCGGGTCGTATCTGATCGTTCAACAAGCCAAAGAACTCGGCATCGCGCCGTCCGCTGACTGCGCCTACTTCTCCGGCGTGGCGGACATGGGCTATCCCGAGCTGTGGGAAACGACCGGGTCCTCGGCTGTGGGCGTGGTCTGGGAAACAGCCATCCACCCCAAGGCCGAGTTCACCGAGCTGACCACACCCTTCGTTGAGAAGTACAAGGCGACGTACGGTCGATCCCCCACCTACTCCGGCCTGCAAGCCTACGACTGCATCCTGGTGCTCGAGGCGGCCATCAGGCTAGCCGGGTCAACCGACTCGGCTGCAATCCGCGACGCCATGGAAAAGATCCGGATCAAGGGCACGCGCGGAGAGCTCTACTTCCCGACCGAAGCCGGAGTTCTGTACCATCAGGCACCCGTACCCCTGCTCTTCCTGCAGTATACACAGGACAAGCAGCTGCCTGACAAGTGCGAGATCGTATGGCCTAAGGATATGCAGACCAAGGCCTACACCAAGCCGCAGTAGACTCTCGATGCTTTCGTGACGTAACCGGCCATCCCTGCCCGCCAGGGCAGGGATGGCCGGAGACTGGCAGAGAGGTGTGTCGATGTCTGCAGGTCTCAGTATGTTCCTTTCCTACCTGGTCAGTGGAGTCATCATAGGCAACATCTACGGGCTGATGGCGCTGGGGTTGACCATCATTCTCGGCGTGATGAAGATCGTTAACTTTGCCCACGGCGAATTCTACATGCTGGGCGGGTATGCGGCCTATGTCAGCTCCATCAAGCTGGGAATAGACCCCAGACTCAGCATTCTGGTGGCCATGGGGGTGGTATTCATCATCGGGGTGATCGTGGAGCGGGGTCTGCTGACGCCTCTGTACGCCGGCAAGCTGGATCGGCCCGGTGACTATGCTCTGTTGATGACCTTTGCCCTGTCTGTGTTCCTGATGAACGTGGTTATTCCCATCTTCGGCCCCTATCAGAAGAGCTCGGCTCCTCTGGCCGAGGGCTCGGTGAATCTCGGCGTGGTGATGGTGGGCAAGACCCGCCTGATTGCCTCGCTGGTATCCATCCTGCTGATGGCCATCTTGCTGGTCGCGCTGAAGAAGACGCGGCTGGGCATTGCCCTGCGCGCCATTGCGGCAGACCGTGACGCAGCGGCCGTATGTGGAATCGACGTCAACCGCATGAATCCGGCGGCCTTTGGCATCGGGACGGCCATGGCCGCAGCGGCCGGAGCGCTTCTGGCGCCCAGCTTTCTGGTGTATCCGGCCTGCGGAACGATTGCCGCGTCCAAGGCCAACGCCATTCTCGTGCTGGGGGGCATGGGCTCCACCAAGGGAGCGATCGTCGGGGCCCTTCTGCTCGGGGTCTTTGAGGCCCTGGGCGTGCTCTTTCTTACTCCCGGCTACCGCGACGTGTACGGCTTCCTGGTGATCGTGCTGGTACTGCTCATCAAGCCCACCGGTCTATTCGGCAGTCAGGAGTTCTCATGACCAAGACGACTCGTACCGTGCTGATGCTTCTTCTGGCAGCCGCGGTGCTCACCCTGCCCATGTGGGCGGGAACCTACTGGACGCACATTGGCGTCCTGTGCTGCTACTATGTAATCGTTGTGTCAAGCTGGAACCTGCTGGTTGGGTACGCCGGCCAGATGTCGTTTGCGCAAGTGAGCTTCTCAAGCCTCGGCGGGTACGTTTCGACTCTGACCGCCACGAGACTGGGCCTTCATCCTGTCATTGGAATGGCGTTTGGTGCCATCGTCGGCGCGTTCGTCGGGTACCTGCTGGGGATCCTGTGCCTGCGCATGCGCGGCGTCTACCACTCTTTGACCACTCTGGCCTTTGCCGAGGCCTTTCGTACCATGCTGAACCTGGAGTACAAGATCACGCGCGGCTCCCTCGGACTGCTGGGCGTGCAGCTCTTCCCGGGGACCTCCAAGACGCCATACTACTATGTCGGCCTGCTCTTGGCCGTGTTGGCCCTGCTGCTGCTCTATCGGATTATCCGCTCTCCCGTTGGCTTCACGCTGCGGGCCATTCGTGAGGATCAGACTGCCGCCAGCGTGGCGGGGGTGCCTCTGGCTCGTTACAAGCTGTTCGTCTTTGCGCTGACCGCGGGCATGGCGGCGTTTGCGGGAGGGTTTCTGTCGCATTTTCTGGGTGTAGTGACTCCTGACTGGGCGACGCAGTCGGCCATGTCGTTCATCCTGGCCATGGCCATCATGGGCGGCCTCGGAACCTTCGTTGGTCCGATCATCGGCGCGGTAGGCGTGGAGGTCTTGGTCGAGTACCTGCGCGTGCTGGGTCGCTACTACATGTCCTTCTTTGGACTCATTGTCCTGCTCATGCTGCGCTTCGCACCGGGCGGGCTGCTGGCTCTGTTCAGCGGGTTCAAACTCCCGACCTTTCTGCGGCGACGGGCTTCGCAGGGCTAACGCGGGAGTCACTACTCACTCTCCGACAGGAGTATTTCGTGCGCCTCATTCCATCAACTGGTGTCATCCGAACGTACGGCATCCATGAGCCCGTTGCACTGGTCAGGCCGGGCGAGGAGTTCTGGGTCGAAACGCGGGACTGCTACGATGGGCAGGTGCTCAGTGAGAGTGACCTGCGTGCTGATCTGGATGCGTCGCGCTTTATGCCCATGACCGGACCGATCGCAGTGCAAGCGGCCAGGCCAGGCAACTCACTGCGCGTGGAGATCCTGTCCGTCGAGTTCGGGGAGCGGGGCGCGATGCCCCTGCGACCGGGCATGGGGATCCTTGGCTCTCGGCTTGGAGAGCAGCGCACCCGCATCATCCCGCTCTATCCTGCGGACGGACTGCTGCGAATGGGTCCGTTTGCCATTCCCCTGAACCCAATGATCGGCTCAATCGGTACTGCGCCGGATGGCGATCAAGTACCAACCTCCCATCCCGGCCCTCACGGCGGCAATCTTGACGCACGCGAGGTCGGGCCGGGAAACGTGTTGCACCTTCCGGTCTTTGTCGCCGATGCTCTGCTGGCCCTGGGCGATTTGCATGCGGCCATGGGTGATGGTGAGATGAATGGCCAGGGGGTCGAGGCACCCGGAAGGGTGCGGTTGCGCGTGTGGGTCCTGCCCGAGACGATCTCCCACCCGCGTGTCGAGACGGCGGATTCCTGGGTCTTCTTCGGCACTGGCGCGACACTGGAGGAGGCGCTCAGGGTGGCTGCTTCCGACACGGTTGACTTTATCTGCCGCCAGTATGAGGTTGACTTTGAGCTGGCCTATCGGGTTCTGACTATGGCCTGCCATGCCGGAGTTGCCGCCGTAGTGAACCCCGTGATGACCGCCAAGGTGACTCTGCCCAAGAGTCTGGGCGGGACTCGTTAGGTTTCCGGTTCATATTTCTGATCAAGAGGAGCGAAGAACGTGTCGGAAAGGATTCGAGTCATTCAGTATGGTTTAGGACCCATAGGCAGTGCGGTGGCAAGGTACGTGGTCGAGCGGTCGGATCTGCAGCTAGTGGGTGCCGTCGATATTGACCCGCAGAAGGCCGGCCGGGACGCAGGCGAGGTCATCGGCCTCGGCCGGACTCTGGGCTTCACCGTGGCGAGCAGCCTGGCCGAGATCACTGCCCAGGCGGACGTAGTTACACACAACACCAGCTCTTATTTCGATCTCTTCAAACCGCAGATTCTGGAGATCCTGTCAGCCGGGTACAACATTGTCTCGACCGCTGAGGAGCTGTCCTTCCCCTGGCTGGCTCATACCGAACATGCTGAGGAGATCGACGCTGCGGCCAAGCGCGCTGGCAAGACCGTGCTGGCAACGGGAGTCAATCCCGGCTTCCTGATGGATTCCCTGCCACTCAACCTGACGGCCATCTGCCAGCGCGTGGACCACATTTCCGTAACGAGAGCGCAGAACGCGTCGCTCCGGCGAGGCCCTTTTCAGGCGAAGGTGGGATCGGGCATGACCGTCGAGGCGTTTCAGGACAAGATCGCACAGGGGCGTATGGGGCACGTAGGCCTGCCCCAGTCGATGGGCATGCTCTTCCAGACGCTGGGCAAAGAGCTGGTACGCTACGAGGATCACGTGGAGCCGGTGGTGGCCGACACGCCCATCAAGACCAGCTTCTTTGACGTGAAGCCAGGTCAGGTGCGGGGTGTAAAGCAGATCGCGCACGGCTTTAGCCCTGAGGGCGAGTTCGTTACGCTGACCTTTGTTGCGGCGCTGGACTGGCCTGAGGATGAGGATACGATCCGGATCACAGGAAAGCCGGGCCTGGAGGTCAATCTGCACGGCACCAACGGCGATATAGCCACAGTTGCCATCGCCGTCAACGCGATCCGTCGTGTCGTCCAGGCAGCACCGGGACTGGTCACCATGCGTGACCTGCCCATTGTGACACGGTAGCAGGCTCCAAGGCGCAGACCTCCCCCAGGTTCGTCTATAGACCTCGCCCCTCTACGATAGGGAACATGTCGGCGTGCCCTCTCGCCGAGAGCACTACCGTTTGCCTCCTTGATGGGGTGCGGTGGCTGTTTGTCTGAGTGGGCAGGAGCAGATTCGAGCCACCGGAGCCTGAGCCGGCTGATCCACAGCGCCCCATACCCGCTCAGTCCTTCACCACGACAATTGGAAGGTCAGCACGCACCTGAATACCTCTGACAATGGTACACTCACGGTGGTTCTGGCTGATCAGTCAGCCTTCTTCTGGCAGCGCGGGCTCGAAGCGAGATGCCGCGGTCCCGTGCAAAGTCTGACCGGCTGCGGCGCTCCCACAAATACGAGTCCCGTATCCAGAGCGTGCCACGGCTTGACAACGTGCCTCCCGCTGACCGTACACAGCTTCTGGTCGTCGCCCCTGTCGGGGAGCAAAGGCCCGCCCATAACTGAGAGGGGGGGGCAGATTGTCGTGTGCTGCGGTCATCAACATGACGAGCACGTTCTTGTCACAGGAGCGCAACAACATCAGGCCATAGAAGCGGTTGTCGCCAGCCATCAGTCCCAAGGTGGGAGATGACGTCGCGCATTGGCAAGATGTGGCGCATGCAGCGGTCCTGCACAATTCCGTAGCACGGGCTAAGCGTGTCGTACTCTGTGGGTGCCCTCTCCTGGGAGCGCGCACTTACCTTGACTCACTGAGCTGTGATGCGCAAGTGCACGCGGCCGGCGCTGTGGCAACTCGAGAAGTTGACGATGCGGGCGAGGTGACTGTCAAAACCTGTATCGATGAAGCTGATGGTGTGGTATAGAGCGCGCGGGGAGGCGTTGAGTACGTCGAAAACCGGCCTGGTCGGCGGGCGGGATTGAGTAGCGGATCGAACAGGCGGACGTATAGCACTATCTCTCATCTCCGCTCACCACAGGTTGGCGCTCTCAGGCGCGCGCTCGGTTGTGGCTGATCGAACTTGATGCGAGCAAACAGACAGGTAGCCACCAGACAGGCAGCCCCGGCGACCACAAAAGGCCCCCGCAGGCCCCATCGGGCAGCCACCAATGCGCCCACCATGGGACCCACCGCGTTGGCAGCCTGTACAAAGCTGATCTGCAAGCCAAAGACCACCCCCTGGCGGCCGGGCGGGGACAATCTGGCAATGGCTACGCTTAGCGTGGTCAGCATGCCGCCAATGGCTATCCCCGTCAGAAACTGCAGCAACAACAACTGCGTGACACTGGTAACGGAGCTTTGGAGAAGGTAGCCGATGCCCGAGGCCAACACCGCCACCAATGATACCTTCCGCAGCCCAAACCGGTCCGCGAAGCGACCCACTGCGGTGGCACCCAGCGCCGTGCCGACGAGGTTGGCACTGTTCAGAGTACCCACCAGAGTAGCCACGCGGGCCTGCGCGGGTTCCAACGCTTGCACGAACAAGGGCAGGAAGGGATTGACCGTTCGCAGTCCGGACGACACCAGTGAACGCACAGCCAAAACCAGTACGATGGCCGACGAACCCAGAACCGCGTGCACAGCGTGGCTGAGCGACTGGCTTTCCTTCTTGCCGATCTTCTTCGCGGGCTCACGTATCAGCAGCGAGACCAGAATGCCGCCCGCGCCCATCAACGCGCCAGTGATCCAAAAACAGGCCCGGTAACCCCAGGTATCGGCCACGACTCCGCCCATCACCGGGCCAAGAGCCCCACCCAGATACGCCACTGTTTGGAGCAAACCAAGTGCATATCCGTGGGACTCTACCGGCGTTCCGGCTGACACGAGCGTGAATGTGGTCGTCGAGAAGCCAGTCATCGCGCCCTGCAGAATGCGCAGCACCAGAAGTTGGCTGGGCGTGCGGACGAGGCTCATCACCCCGATGAAGATGGAGCCGGCGAACATGGCTCGCTGCACCATCAGCTTATGGCCCAGCCGGTCACCAAGAGCACCCCACACAGGGCCCATGACGGCCAGGGAAACCGAGTTCGCCGAAAACAGCAAGCCGGCCCACAGCTTGACCTGAGTCGGGTCCGAAACACCCAATTCTTGCACAAAGTAGGACAGGAACGGTACAGCCGCGTCAAAGCCAATCGTCGCAATCATCAAGGCAATCACAGAAACATGGAGATTGCGCTTCCAGTTAAACGCAGGTGCACTTGCCTGCCCAACCTCGCACGGTTTGATTGCCTGATCATTGAACATTGCAGGCTCCTTGGGGCTTGGTTGGCAGCGATTCGGGGCAACGCCAACCGTTCTGGAACAACCGACCGGCGCCCATGCTACAGCATCTTGACAAAAGTGACAAACGGTGCTAGTATTGTGTTAAACGTTTAGACGTCGTGATGGCTGGCCGAACTTCTCACAGTGCAATGAATGGGCTGGTCGTGGGGTTTACGCGAGTTTGGCCCATCTGACAGGCGACTGGATCCATCACCGGGATCGCGGCCCGGACAAGTGTCACTTGCGAGCAAGATCAATGCCAAAAAGGGACCAGCCGAAATGGCAATGACGCAGTTGAGGGCTGAAACGTTTAACACTCGCCGCTACGTCTCGGTGCCCGCTCGGAGGCCAGAACCACACGTTGAATGGAGTACCACGCATGGCTACGATTGAAGACGTTGCTCGAGTAGCAGGGGTATCGACGGCAACTGTATCGTATGTGATCAACGACACACGCCGCGTCAGCGACCCTCTCCGACTGCGGGTGCTCCGGGCCATGGAAGAGACGAACTACCACCCGAATAATGTCGCCAGAAGCCTCCGCGTGGGTCAAACCAAGACCATCGGCCTGATAATCCCCGATAGCGCCAATGCCTTCTTCGCCGAAGTAGGTCGCGGCTTGCAGGATCGCAGCCACAGTCGCGGTTTCTCCGTGATCCTCTGTAACACCGACGGTGACCCCTCCCGCGAGTCAGCCTACATCGACCTGCTGATCAACAAGCAGGTGGATGGCTTGGTCTTTGTGGCCAGTGGCGACAACGCCGCGTCCACTCGGGTGGCGTCCACGCACGGTGTGCCGATCGTGGTTGTAGACCGCCACCTCGCGGGCATCGAAGTAGACGAGGTGGTCGCGGACAACCTGAAAGGCGCCATCATGGCAACGGAATACCTGCTCAAGTTGGGGCACACGCGCATCGGCTGCATCACAGGCCTTTCGGATGTCAGCCCTTCAGCAGATCGCGCAAAGGGCTACCGGCAAACGATGAAGGCGGCCGGCCTGGAGCTTGACGAAACGCTCATCATCAAGGGCGATTTTCAGTGTCGCAGCGGCGGTTTCGCGATGCAGACGCTGCTGGCGCTTCCCTCACCACCGACGGCAGTGGTCGCCTGTAATGACCTGATGGCCATCGGCGCCATCAGCACGGCTTGCGCTGCGGGGCTGCGGGTGCCGCAGGATGTTTCGATTATTGGTTTTGACGATATCGGGCTGGCGGCTGTCACCAATCCACCGCTCACCACCGTTGCTCAGCCCAAGTACGCCATGGGAACCGTAGCGGCGGACCTTCTCGTAGAGCGAATCCGCAACCCGCAGGCTCCGTACCGCAGATGGCTGCTGCCCACCGAGTTGGTGATCCGCCAATCGTGTGCAACCCCTATCCGGCCGTGATGGCTGGATGAGAAGACCAGGCCAAAGGAGGAAGGTGGAGCAATGGAGGTCCTGATCGCAGGCGAGTCATGGATAACGCATAGCATTCACATCAAGGGCTTTGATTCCTTCACTACTAGCACCTATGAGGAGGGCCTGCAGTGGCTGCGGGCTGCGCTGGAGAAGGCCGGCCACGTGGTGCATTTCCTGCCCAATCACCTCGTGGCTCGCGAGTTCCCGACCACGGCCAAGGAGCTTGCCGCTTACCAGGTCGTGATGTTGAGCGATTGCGGCAGCAACAACCTGCTGCTCCACCCGGATACCTTCGGCAAATCCATGCGCACGCCCAACCGGCTAAGCGCCATTCGTGACTATGTGGCCGGGGGCGGCAGCTTCCTGATGATTGGCGGCTACATGACGTTCCAGGGCATCGACGGCACAGCCCGTTACCACGGGACAGCGGTTGAGGATGCCTTGCCTATCGTCATGCAGGCCACCGATGATCGGATGGAGATTCCACAGGGAATGAACCCGGTGGCCAGGCAACCGAAGCACCCGATTCTGAAGGGAATCAAGGGCGAATGGCCCGTATTCCTGGGTTATAACCGGTTCAATGCACGCCCCGAAGGCGATGTGCTTTTGACCATCGGCGACGATCCGTTTCTGGTGGTGTGGGACTACCACAAGGGACGCGCCGCGGCGTTCGCCTCAGACTGCGGTCCACACTGGGGACCGCCGGAGTACCTCAATTGGAAGTACCACGACCTGTTCTGGGCGCAGCTGGTCAGGTGGCTGGCCTGGCAATAGACTGCGACCGGGAATAGGAGAGCTGTGGCTGAACCACTATGCGTTCTGGGCAGCGTCAATATGGACATCGTCCTGCGGGTGCCGCGGCTTCCGCAGCGTGGTGAGACCCTGCATTGTTCTGAGATCGCGCACATCCCAGGCGGGAAGGGCGCGAACCAGGCAGTGGGTGCGGCACGGCTGGGAATGAAAGTACACATGATCGGAGCGGTCGGCTCTGACGAGCATGGCACCACCCTTCTGCGCGGCCTGGCGGCCAACGGCGTGGGCACCAAGGCTATCGCCCGTCTCGAGGGGAACTCGGGGCTGGCCTTTATCAATGTGGACGAACAAGCGAACAATACGATCGTCCTGGCCGGTGGCGCAAACCAGAAGGTGACCCTGCCGATCGTTGAGCAACACGGGGACCTGATCGAACAGTCCGCCGCACTGCTGGTTCAGTTGGAGATCCCATTGGATTCCGTTGTTCGTGGCATTGAGCTGGCTAACCAGTCTCGAGTTCCGGTCTTTGTGAACGCGGCTCCTGCCTATCGCCTTTCGGAAGGCGTCCTAGCTGGAGTGGACTACCTGATTGTGAATGAGACCGAGGCGGGGGTGCTGCTCAATGGCGAAATGCCCACAGCGAACAACGCAGTGGATGCGGCAGTTGCGCTGTGCGGGCTGGGCGTCAAGCACGCCATCATCACCCTGGGCGAGCATGGGGCAGTTCTTGCCGGAGCCAATCTGCGTCTGCGTGTGCCTGCGTGTCGGGTAAGAGTGGTTGATTCAACGGCGGCTGGCGATGCGTTCGTCGCCGCGTTTCTGGTCGGAACGATTCGGATGAGACGGGGTCTGGAAGAGGCACTGCAGCTGGGATGTGCGGCCGGTGCCGCGGCCTGTACGGTATTCGGAGCCCAACCTTCGCTACCAACCTTGGACAGAGTCAACAGTCTACAGCGAATGCGCTCTGATGCTTCTGGGACTTCAAGCCGTCGCGTTCAAGGGAAAGGAGGCACCACAAGAGAGGGGCGAACCGGCGCCGTCCGAGTTTAGTGCGATGGAAGACCATTCTGCTTGAGGAGGATTCGATGCACAACCGTTCTATGTTCAAGTCGCTGGCAGTGCTGTTGGTCTTGGGCGTGCTGGCAGGCTGCGGAGCGCCTGCGGCACCCACGGCCACACCGAAGCCACAGCCGACGGCAGTGCCCCAGGCTACGGCAGTACCACAGGCCACAGGCTGGACGATTCGTCCGCCGGCAGAGGCCAAGATCAATTGGAGGCAGGAAGCGGGCAAGACGCTCACCATCGCTATGACCCCGCATCCCTATACCAACGCTCTCGACGCCATGAAGAGCGAGTTCGAGGAGCTCACCGGCATCAAGGTCAACATCGTCACCAACCCTGATACCGCCACCCAGACCAAGATCACCAACGACCTGGCCAGCGGCACCGGCGAGTTCGACGTCTTCTTCAGCGGCCATACCTGGGACTGGAACTACTGGCCCCACTTTGTGGCCTACGAAGAGTACCTCAATGATCCTACCCTCACCGACCTCGAGTGGTACAACCTCGAAGACTACTACCCACAGATGCTAGAGTCGGTCACCTGGGACGGCGTTGAGGGACACAAGCTCGGCACTGGGAAAATCAAGAACCTGCCCGTCACAATGGAGACCTACATCCTGGCTTATCGCAAGGACCTCTTTGACAAGTACGGAGTCAAAGTCCCCACCACCTGGCAGGAAGTGTTCGATGCCGCGGAAAAGCTTACCGTTGTGGACAACGGGGTGCAGGTCTATGGATTCACTTCCACTGGGATTGCCAGTGCCTACCGCATCTTCATGACCAACTTCCACAACATCTACCTCGGCCAGGGCGTCAACCCCGTGGACGAGAACTTTGACAGCCACTTTGACGATCCCAAGGTCGTCCCGCTGATCAAGGGCTATCTCGATACCATGAAGAACTATGGTCCCCCTGGCGTCAACACCAACAACTGGAACGCTGTTGTCAGCGGTATCGCCACTGGTCAGGTTGCCATGGTCATCGACGGCGACTTTGCCGCCGCTACCTATGAGAACCCTGAGGCTTCCCAAGTAGCGGGCAAGATGGCCTACGCTCCAGCGCCAGCAGGACCCAATGGCCGTTTCAGCGGAACCTGGTACTGGGGCCTGGCCATGAACGAGTTCAGCAAGAACAAGAAGGCCGCCTGGTTGTTCGTCGAGTGGGCTACCTCCGCTCATACCTTGCGCGAGGCCGCGGCCGTCCAGCGCAGCTTTGACCCGCCACGCGAGTCAGTCATGAACAGCCCCGAAGTGGCTGCTCTGGTCAAGGACTGGGGCGATGGCTCCTGGATGACCACCGTCAAGGAAGCTCTCGCAAACTACACCGCGATGCGCTTCCAGACCCAGGGACAGGTCACCGGCGACTGGAGCAAGCAGGTCGGTGGCTTCTTGACCCAGTACTTTGAAGGCAAGATCACCATCGAAGGGGCATTGAAGAGCGCTACCGACGCCAGCAACAAGATCTACGACGATAAGGGATTGCGCAAGCCGTAAAACGGCACAGCAAGGCGGTTGCGCCTCACAGCACTGAGGCGCAACCGCCCTCCAAGGACGGAAAGGGGTAATGATGTTTGA
The DNA here is from genome assembly GCA_002327925.1 of Anaerolineales bacterium UBA2200. Lineage (GTDB taxonomy): Bacteria > Chloroflexota > Anaerolineae > UBA2200 > UBA2200 > UBA2200. The sequence goes on along the minus strand of DCVA01000041.1, from coordinate 17,774 downwards.
AGCCTCGACATCTGTCAAGGAGCACGTCTCGGATTGGGTCCTCTATGCCAGAAAGAACCCAATGGCCATGTGGCTGATCCCGAGCTTTCTGGTGGCCTGCATTGTGCTGGCACCCTTTGCGTACTCTGTCTACTACAGCTTCACGAATTACCATGCTATGCATCCTGACCAGGTCAAATGGGTGGGCCTAGTCAACTGGATCAAGATGTTCCAGCACCCCAACTTCTGGCAGGCCCTGAATGTTACGATTCGCTTCTGGCTCATGGGTCTGGCATTGGCCATCCCGTTGGGCCTTGGGGCGGCCATGCTGCTCAACCAAGAATTCCAGGGGCGCAAGGTCGTGCGAGCGCTGTTGATTGTCCCGATCATGATCCCGAATGTGGTTGCCGCCTTGACCTGGAACATCATGATGCAGCCCTTGGGCGGCGTGCTGAACTTCTTCCTGATCAAACTGCACCTTCCCATACAAAGGTGGTTGACCAGCACGGACACTGCGCTGAACTCGGTGGTCATCATTGACCTGTGGTGGTCCATCGCTTTCGTCGCGTTGGTGTTGATGGCGGCGCTGCAGAGCGTGTCGGACGAGATTTATGACAGCGCCAAGGTCGACGGGGCCAATGGGTTGCAGCGCTTCCTGTACATCACGCTACCGCTGCTCACCCCGCACCTGATCCTGGTTGCCATCTACCGCAGCATTGACCTTCTGAAGGTGTTCGGCATCATCTACATGGCGACGGAGGGCGGCCCTGGCCGAACCACCACAACGCTGCACATCGAGGCGTACGACCGGGCCTTCCGGCAAATGCTGATGGGGGAGGGCCTGCCTTATGCCCTACTCCTGACGGCCGTCCTCGTCATCATAGTGGGCTTTCTGGAGTGGCTCTGGGGCAGGTCGCGCCACTTCGTGGGTGCCGAGTAGGAGATGCATCGACAATGAGAACAAACCCGGTCAAGAAGACAATCGGTAGGATCATTCTGTACTTCCTCGTTGCGTTGTTCCTGATCTGGACCATCTTCCCGTTCTACTGGCTCTTCACCATGTCGTTCAAATCGCCGATCGATGCCATCTCGAACCCACCCAAGTTCACGTTCAAGGTATTCTTGGAGAACTACAAGGCGGCACTAAACATGTACGTGAAGCCAGGCAGTCTTGGCTTTGTGGTAGTGCAGGTCGAGTTCCTGAAAGGGTTCAAGAACAGCATGATCATCGGATTCGGATCGGTCGCCGTGGCACTGGCAGTAGGCGTACCGGCAGCCTACGCGCTCGCGCGCACCAGGTCGCGGCTGCAGAAGACGGTGGGTCTGATGTTCCTGTTCGTGCGATTCATCCCCACATTCGCGGTGGTCATACCCCTCTTCATTCTGTGGCGGCAACTCAAGCTCTACGATACCTATCATGGGATGATCCTGGCTTACCAAATGAACTTGTTGCCATACCTCATCTGGATGATGAAGGGCTATTTTGCAGACATACCGATTGAGATCGAGGAGGCGGCGAAGGTAGATGGCTGTACGGCATGGCAGGTGTTTCGCAACGTCGCCCTGCCGTTGGTGGCGCCCGGCCTGGCCGCCAGCGCCGTATTGGTTTTTGTTGCGGCATGGAACACATTCGAGATAGGGTACATCTTGTCACAGACAAGGGCTCAACCTGTGACGGTGGCGCTCACTGGTTACTCCAGCACCTACACCGGCCAGATTCAGGGCCTAGCCGCCGCGGCAGGGACGCTGGTGATGCTGCCAGAACTGCTGGTTGCCGGTTACGTACAGAAGTACATTGTGCGGGGCCTGACGCTCGGGCATGGCAAGTAGCTTGCGGCGCTGTCCATGCTGGCATAGGCCACGTGCCGAGAGCCAGGGCACAGAGGCAAATCACGCGAAAGGACATCTGATCGAAGATGATACGAGACGTTCTAGGAACCATCGGCGGCGAACTCTGTGGCGACTCGGCCATGGAGTTCCTTAGGGGCTTGAACCAATTTGACCGGATGCAGGTCACACCGGGATTCACTGCGGCCGCGAACTACCTGATCAGGCAGATGCAGGGGCATGGTCTGCAGACCGAGCTGTTGAGCTTCCCAGCGAGCTTTGATGCCGAGTATTGGACTGCCCTGATGTTCCAGGACTGGGAAGGGCAGCAGGCCGCACTGGACCTTCTGGAGCCGCTAGATCACGCGCAGCGCCTGGTTGAGTACCGCACCAACCGGGTCGGTCTCATCCAGCGCAGCGGCCCCACGCCGCCGGTCGAGGGCGAAGTGGTCGTGCTGCACAATGGCGAGGAAGAGGAAGACTATGAGGGTCTGGACGTCCGTGGCAAGTTCGTGCTGAGTGACGGCGACCGCGAGCGCCTGCATGACCTAGCAGTGGATGAGCGCGGGGCGCTAGGTATCATAAACGATCACCTGGACGAGGTCTATCCGGTGCGCAAGGCGGGTGACCTGCAGGATGCCGTACAGTATACCCACTTCTGGTTCTCGAAGGAACAGAAGCCGACCTTTGGGTTTGTTTTGTCTCCCGCTCAAGGCAGGCTTGTACGAGAATTGGTCGAGAGCGGCCAGACCGTCCGGCTACGGGCCGAGGTCAAGGCGAGGCTTTTTGACGGCACCATGACCCTGCCGATGGCCGTCATCCCCGGCGCGACGCAGGAGAAGGTGATCTCGATCACCCACCTCTGCCATGCCTGGCCTTCGGCAAACTGGAGTGGATCGGGAAGCGCCACGAACATGGAAGTAGCCCGCACTCTGCAGAAACTGATTGCCAATGGTACTCTGAAGCGGCCCAAGCGCACCATCGTCTTCCTGTGGCCCGCCGAGATGACCGGTACGTACGCATACCTGTCGACTGCCGAGGACAACATCTCTGAGCACGTCGCAGCGATCCAGATGGAGACTATCGGAGAGAACCAGGAGCTGTGCGGCAGTACACTATTGATCGAGCGTCCCGCCCAAGCCACGGCCTCCTTCGTAGACGATCTGCTGGAGGTCATTCGTGACGCCTGGTTGGACTCCTTGCAGCCCAAGGCCGGCTACAAAGGCTATACCCCCATCCGCCACGGTGTGAGTGCTTTTCGGGGAGCGACCGACCAGACGATCCTGTCGGACCCCACGGTAGGCATCCCTACCGCGTCCCTGGTTCAGCGACCGGATCGGTTCATCAGTACTTCGGAGGATACGATCGACAAGGTCGATCCCAAGATGCTGGGCATCGTTGGGACTTGGGCTGCAGCCTGGATCTACACCGTAGCCAACGCTGGCGCGGACGAGGTGGACTGGCTGGGCTATGACATGGTCACCCGATTCAAGGGTCGCATCGCGGCAGACCTCGCGCAGAGGGTTGACGGAGGAGCCGCGGCACTCGAGAAGCGCGCGAGTTTCGTGTTGGGCCGCCAGGAGGCAGCACTGGATTCGCTGCTCCGGCTGGCGCCAAAGGCAGAACAGGCCGTTGCCGGGTTCAAGTACGCATCCCAGCGCGCCACTCAGGTAGAACTTGAGTTCGCGCAGACAAGATGCCGTGAGGGTGATGCGCATACGTCGGCGGCGAAGAACACGCCAGCGGAACGCGCTGCCGATGATGTGGCGAACATGGTTCCAGAACGGCTCTATCGCGGGCCGATGGTGTTCCGTCCGTTCCTGCCCAGGTTGACTCGGGAGGAGCGAATCTCATTCTGGCGGCTGTCGCGCCAGTTTGGGCGCGGGTTCTACACGCTGACCCACCTGGCACAATACTGGTGTGACGGCAAGCGAACCGTTGCAGACATTGCAGATCTGGTCGAGCAGGAGGCCGGTGTAACGCTGACTGACGAGTTGGGGCAGTACTTTCAGTGGCTCGTCCGTTGCGGCGTAGCCCGACTCACGTAGCTAGGCTACGGCAGGACCAGGAACATATCATAGGGGAGGATAGGAGTTTACGATGACTGAAGAGAAGAGGCAGGTTTTTGGGTACATGGGCAAGATACTCCACATCGATTTGAGCTCGGGGAAGACGTGGACGGAGGAGCCCAACGAAACGTTCTACCGCACGTACTTGGGCGGTGCAGCTTTGGTCGGCTACTACCTGTTGAAGGAAGTGCCAGCCCACGCGGATCCACTTGGTCCGGAGAACCGTTTGGTCTTCAGCGCCGGTGTTGTGACTGGGACCCCAATCGGTGGGGCTGGCCGGCACAGCGTCGGCGCCAAATCCCCGATTTCTGGCGGCTACGGCAAGGCAGAGGTGGGCGGCCATTGGGGCGCCGAGCTCAAGCATGCCGGCTGGGATGCGGTCGTCATCCAGGGCATGTCGCCCAAGCCGGTGTATCTGTGCATTCTCGACGATAAGGTCGATGTCCGCGATGCCTCGAAGTTGTGGGGCCTCGAGGTGCTGGAGACAGAGCATGCCATTCAGGCCGAACTGGGTGATAAGCGCATCCGGGTATCGTCAATCGGCCCTGCTGGCGAGAAGCTGGTCAAGTTCGCCTGCATCATGGTCGACCTGCGATCGGCGGCGGGTCGCTGCGGGCTTGGTGCAGTGATGGGGTCAAAGAATCTGAAGGCCATCGCCGTGCGCGGAACGAGTAAGGTGGGCATCGCCGATGAGGTGGCGTTCAAGGCACTAGCCAAAACCATCGTGGACCGCGTCAACAACGGGCCGCAGATGTTGAGGACGAACGGCACCGGTTCGTTCCCCAAGCCATGGATGGAGGCCGGCGGGTTGCCCATCAACAACTTCCGCGACGGCCTGCTCGACGGCATCGAGAACAACTGCGCGCAGGTGATGATAGATCGCAAGTACAACATCGGCATGGATACGTGCTATGCGTGCCCGATTCACTGCAAGAAGGTGCTTAAGATCGGCGAGCCATGGAACGTGATACCGGAGTACGGCGGACTGGAATACGAGACCCTGGCTGCGCTTGGGGGTGACTGCGGGGTAACGAGTCTGGAAGCGATCATTCTGGGCGGGCAGATGTGCAACGCTTTGGGCCTGGACGGTATCTCAGCCGGTGGCACCATCGCCTTCGCGATGGAGTGCTTCGAGAATGGTCTTCTGACGCTCGAGGATACGGGAGGGATTGAACTGCGCTTCGGCAGTGAACGGGCCATGCTGCAGGTACTGGATCTGATCGCCAAGCGCGAGGCCATCGGCAACCTGCTGGCGGACGGCAGCCGCATTGCCGCCAAGAAGATCGGCAAAGGAGCGGAGAAGTTCGCCATTCAGACCAAGGGAGTTGACCCGGGCATGCACGACCTGCGCATCAAGCCAGGCATGGGTCTGGTCATGGGTATCAACCCAATGGGCATGGACCACATGGTAGGTGTGCATGACCAGGGGGTAGTAAAAGTGAACCCCAAGAACCAGGCCTTCGGCTTTCTGGAAGAGCTCCCAGCGAACGACCTCGGGCCGCAGAAAGCAAGGTTGATTTCCTATGCATTTCCCTATGCAGTCATGCAGGACTCGCTGGTAGTGTGCCAGTTCGTGCCATACAATGTGGACGAGACTGTCCAACTGGTCCGAACGGTGACAGGCTGGAACACCAATCTACTCGAGTTGCACAAGATCGGTCTGCGAGCGCTGGCGTTGGCGCGTGCGTTCAACATCCGGGAAGGATTCACGGCGGATGACGACATTGTGCCAGAGCGATTCTTCGGCCCGACCACGAACGGCGCACACAAGGAGCGAGGCATCGACCGCGAAGCATGGATGGCATGTCGCGATATGACGTACCAGCTGCTCGGCTGGGACCTCAAGACAGGTATGCCGACGCAAGCCAACCTTGCGGACTTGGGTGTCCTGTGGGTGAATGAAGCGGTGAAGTAGCCCGACACGGCCAGGAGAATCACCGAGTGGAGTGTGACCTACCTGCGGGGCGTTGCGACCCCGCAGGTAGGTGAGAGCAGCTTATGCTCGCGGGCCAGGATGCGCTGCCCGCAATCTTGCCTGCGCCAGATAACCAGCGCGTGCGGCGCCACGAAGGCCGAAAGCGCTGAAGGCGCAGCAGGGAGTTCAGGGGCTTTGGCTCCATCAGTATACCGACAAGGAGATCCTTGAATGCTAACCATCAATGGCCGTGAGGTACTGCAGACAATTGAAGAGCTGGTTGATCCCAAGCACACCGCCCTCTTGGTCGTGGATGTGCAGAAGGACCTGGCATATCCGGGCGGCTATCTGGACCGCCGCGGAGGCGCTCACCACCCCATGGCAGCTGTTCTGCCCAATATCGCTGAAGCAGTTCAGGCAGCGCGCCAAGCCGGGGTCTTGGTGGTCTACCTCCACCACACCGTAGCGCCTGACCATAGGTCGCACACCGGTCCATGGATTCGATACTATACACGAGGCCTGAAGTACGATCCGGACAACTATGGGTGCGTCGAGAACACCTGGGGTTGGGAGATCTGCGATGAGGTAAAACCGCAGCCAGGCGACATCGTCGTGCCCAAGATGAGACCGAGCGGGTTTGTGGGCACGCCACTACAGCTCATTTTGCAGCAGCATGGAGTCAAAACCGTGGTGGTATGCGGCTATGCTACCGAAGCGTGCGTAGCTAGCACCGTCCGCGATGCACTGTGGTACGAGTATCACTCGGTTCCCCTGCTGGACTGCATGGGAAGCAACGACCCAGAGTGCGCCGGAATCTGGCTCGAGATGCTCGAGAAAGGCAGCAGTCTGAAACTAGATGGTTTGAAGGCCATCTGGGCAGCCAAGCCATCGGCAAGCACTGACAAGTCCAGCGCCGAAGCATCAGTCCCGCGCTGCGCCTCGGCGGGCTAGGCGATTCTGAGCCGAGTCTGGAGGTGGTTGGCGATGCCCTTTGGCTTTCAGAGCAAGATACTCCGGGTTGACCTGAGCACTGGTAGAACATGGATTGAGGAGCCTGACGACAAGTTTTACCGGATGTACTGCGGCGGTGCCGCACTCATTGGTTACTACCTGTTGCGTGAGGTGCCCGCAGGCGCAGACCCATACGGTCCCGAGAACCTGCTGATTGTGTCAGCCAGCATTCTGACCGGAGTGCCCATTTCCGGAGGAGGCAGGCACAGTGTGGGTGGCAAGTCGCCGATGACTGGGGGCATGGGCAAAGGCGAATCGGGCGGCTTTTTCGGAGCTGAGCTGAAGAACGCCGGGTGGGACGCCATTATAGTGCAGGGAATGGCAGCCAAGCCCACCTATCTGGTCGTCGCCGATGATAAGGTGGAGCTGCGCGACGCTTCCCACCTGTGGGGGAGAGAGGTCTTGGAGACAGAGAAGGCGATCAGGGACGAGCTCGGGGATCCTCGGGTGCGCATCTCGGCCATCGGGCCGGGGGGCGAGAGGTTGGTCCGCTTCGCGTGCGTGATGAACGACCGGCGCAGCACGGTCGGCCGCACGGGTCTGGGCGCAGTCATGGGTGCGAAACAGCTCAAGGCCATCGCCGTGCGCGGCACGCAGCGTGTGCAGCTAGCACACCCGGATGCGGTGAAGGAGCAGGCGCGCAGCATTCGTGAATCTATCGACCAGTGGTCGCGTGACCTGTCCATGTATGGCACGGGCGCAGCGATGGTCCAGTACAACCAGATCGGCAATCTGCCTGTACGCAACTGGCGCGACGGGCCCATGGATAACATCGAGAATATCTCGGCAGAGACCTTGAAACAGACCGTGGGCGTTCGTATGGACTCCTGCTATGCCTGCGCCGTTCGCTGCAAGAAAGTAGTCGAATTAGGCCCGCCCTGGAATGTGAGACAAGAGTATGGGGGCCCGGAGTACGAGACACTGGCTGGTTTTGGCACGGACTGTGGTGTGTCCAACCTGGCAGCGATCTGCGTGGCGAACCAGATCTGCAACGCCAACTCGATCGATACGATCTCGGCTAGCGGCACGATGGCATTTGCCATGGAGTGCTATGAGAATGGGTTGCTGACCACAGCAGACACCGACGGGATTGAACTGCGCTTTGGGAATGAGCAGGCCATGCTGCAGATTCTGGAGCGAATCGTCAGACGGGAAGGAATCGGGGATGTGCTGGCTGAGGGCAGTCGCAGGGCAGCACAGGCAATTGGCCGGGGTGCGGAGAAGCTAGCGATGCAGGTGAAAGGTGTCGAATTCGGGAAGCACGATCCGCGGCTCAAACCGGCGCTGGCAATCGGGTTTGCTCTGTCGTTCGTTGGCGCGGACCATGTGCTCGGGGTGCATGACACCAGTTATGTCCAGCCAGGGCGACCACTCGACATTCTACATGCCTTTGGATTCCACGAGACCATGCCTTTGAAGGAAATGAGCGTGAACAAAGCTCGTGTCTTCTACTACGGATATCAATTCACCATGGCAAAGGACTGCCTGGGGATGTGCCACTTCTTGCCTTGGACAGCCCAAGAACTGGTGGCGCTGGTGAGCAACGTCACTGGCTGGGATACGTCGTGCTACGAGGTCGCCAAGGTAGCCGAACGCGCTTTCTGCATGGGGCGGGAGTTCAATGCGCGCGAAGGATTCACGGCGGAGGACGACGTTCTACCGGAGCGCTTCTTCCAACCTACTACCAGCGGTGCCCATCATGTGGGTGGATTGGATCGCGATAAGTGGCTGGAGACGCGCAACGCAGCCTACGGGATCTTTGGCTGGGACCCTCAGACTGGAGCCCCGACGAGGGGCAAACTGGATGAACTGGGGTTGAGCTGGGTCGACACTCCCCACCCTTAACTGACAATAATGGAGGAAAACGACAATGGTGAGAGTCCTGTTTGCAGGTAAGGGTTGGGTGGTGCTGAAGTGGCAAGAAGGACATGGCTCCATTTCCGCCGGCCTGTGCGGCGAGGCCGCGTCTTTCAGCTACCATCAGGAGAGGCAATTCGAGACGATCATTAGCCGGTTGGCTGAGGTCGACGGCGTATACGTCGAAGATTCATTACGTCGCTCAGGCCATAACGTGCGGTGGCTGCCGAGCGTTCGTGTGCCAGCGGAGTTCCCGGTAACCGCCGGGGAGATGAAGCAGTACGATGCGATTCTGCTCAGCGACTGCAACGCTGCGACATTGCGGCGCGTAGTTGGACTCGAGGAGAGCGCAGGTGTGGACCGGCTAGAGGCCATTCGTCAGTACGTGCTGGACGGCGGAGGGTTATTGATGTTTGGGGGATATGCCAGCTTTGCCGGGAACAGCAACTTGGGCGGCTTTGCAAGGACTCCCCTGGCTGACGTTCTGCCCGTGGTCATAAGCGATCATGACGACCTGGTGACTACGTCTGAGGGCCTGGCACCGGAGGTAGTCAAACCGGATCATCCCATCCTGGCAGGCATCGCGACCGTCTGGCCGCCGCTAGGCGGGCACAACAAGTTCGACGTCAAGTCAGGCGCCGTGCAGCTCATGCGCTCCGGCGGTGACCCAATTCTGGCGGTCTGGGAGGTAGGCAAAGGCCGCGCGGCGGCCTTTGCCTCTGATGCAGCTCCATGGTGGGCGACGGAGGAGTTCCTGTCCTGGCGATATTATGATGCGTTCTGGTCAAACCTGGCACGCTGGTTGGGACACGATCTATAGACGGCAAAACTGCGCAACGTAGGAGGATTGGCAATGAAGATTATCGGGGGACACGAGGTCCTGACGACGATCGAAGAGCTGGTAGATCCCAAGCATACGGCGCTGGTGATGATTGATGTGCAGCAGGATTTCACAGAGCCGGGGATGTTAACCAACGCAATCTGGGGAGAGGACGCCGCGCTGATGAAGGCTGCCTTGCCGAACATCGCCACGGCCATCAAGTACGCGCGCCGGGCCGGCGTGCTGCCCATCTTCGTACAACACACGGTCAAGTCCGACCACATCACCCATTCACCTGTGCGCATCCGCAACTTAACCCGCGAGCTTACGGTTCCCGATATGAAATACGGCTGCATCGAGAACACGCCTGGATGGCAGCTTTGCGGCGAAATCACTCCGCTCCCGACGGAGGTTGTCGTCCGCAAGGGGCGGGCCAGCGCATTCGTGGGTACGGACCTCGACCTCATTCTCAACATGTATGACCGCAAGACCATCGTCTTGACCGGGTTTCTCACCAACGGTTGCGTCCTGGCGACCACGCAGGGGGCCATCTCGCGCGATTACTACACGGTGATCGCTACCGACTGCATTGCCACCTCGCAACCTGATGCCCATGCGGCCGTCCTGCGCTATTACGAACTGCGCCATGATACGGTGACTCTTCCTGTCCTGAACCGCGTATGGGCGGCAAAGGCCTAGAATCTATCTTTGTGATCCGCTGTCTGCCGCATGCGCAGTCCGGAATCCGCTGCGTCTTGCAGGGCGGCCCGGAGTGTAGGGGGATTCATGAGAGTGGTTTATCATAGGGATGAATGGGAGCTGCATGGCACCTTGACAGTGCTCGAGGCGCTAAAGAAGGTTGGCCTTGATGGCCATGACCTCTTGGTCATCCGCGAGGGCAAGCTTCTGAAGAATGAAGATGTGCTGTGTGAGTATGATCATGTGGACTGCATAGACTTTGTCGCCGGCGGCTGAAGGAGGAACATATGTCGGGGGTAGTCATCAACCAATTGGGCATTCGCCCGCTGCCAGATGAGATTCATGAGGCATTGCACACTTCGATCAAGCAGCTGTTCGGACGGAGGCGCCTGGTCAAGTCAGGGGATCATGTTGTCATTAAGCCCAACCTAACCTGGGAGTTAGAGCACGAGACCACCGCGCGACCGGTGATCTTTGCGGTGACCAAGTACTTTGTCGACGAAGGTTGTCATGTGGTGATTGGTGAGAACGTGCGGGCTTCACGCGAGACGGACAAGGTGATCAAGGCTCTGCGCATTCCAGAGCTGGTGAAGCGACTGGGTGTGGACTTCGTGGATCTGGGCAAGGACTTGGTCACCGTGGCGACTCCGGACTCACCTGTCTACAAGAGCATCGAAATCTCGCGAGTGGCCATGGAGAGCGACGCGCTCATCAATGTGCCCATGATGAAGACCCTGCCGATCCTAACACACGTGACAACGGCGCTGAAGAACATGAAGGGGATTCTGCCGCCTAGGCAGAAGATCCAGTTCCATGATATGGGACTATCCGAGGGCATCGCGCTGATTAGCCACGTGCTGCGACCCAAGCTCACGGTCATGGATGCGACCATACCTCTGGACTGGAGCCCTGAGGGAACCTACTTCATGCGGCCGATGGGTCTGGTCCTGGTAAGCGATGATGTTCTGGCCTGTGACGTGGTAACCGCCTCGCTGATGGGCTTTGATCCGGCCAGGATCGACCACTTCCAGAACGCATACCGCTTCGGGGTGGGCGAGATCGACCTGCAGAAGATCCGCGTGTCCGGCGGGGATATCGCAAAGCTGAAGATGCAGTTTGCAGTACCGCCCAGCTTGGAGGAGCTCCTGGCCGAATTGCCAAATGTGCAGGTTGTGCGGGCGGGGGTCTGCTCGAGCTGCGAAGTGGCTGCCGCGACGGCGCTGTGGACAGCGCGCGAGCAGCTCAAGTGTGCCGGAGACGTGGTTCTTCTGCTGGGCCGCGATGCCAAGCCGGTGTCCGGCAAGCGTAACATCGTGTCAGGGCAATGCCTGAACCAGTACAAGGACGTCGGTTTCTGGATTCCCGGATGCCCGCCGCGGTCCATGGGTCAGGCGCTGCACGACTATACCGGGCGCGTCGAGGACGTGCCGGTGTGCTTGTGACGTCCGCAGGAATTCGCTAAACAGGTTAGCGAGGCACCAGTGCGTGTCTTTTCCATCTGGCGCGACCTGTGGCCACTAGGCGGGCCGCTAGCTGGAGTGTACACAGCACACCATCACGACTCCTAGGAGGAACATGATGAAACTTGGCATGAGCTATGTCTCCGAGCACATTCCCGAGCACATACACGAGGACATGAAGGCCATCGTCGACATGGGCTGTACGCAGGTGCTGGCGGCCTTTACCGATCCCAGCCTGTACGGTGGCATCAACGGGGCATTTCGCCGTGCGGGGGAGATCGGTCGGCGCAACGGCCTCACCGTCTACGCGCAGATTTGGGGGTATGCCAACACCTTCGGCGGGGGCAAAGTATCCAAGTTCATGCTTGAAGATACTTCTGTATGGCGGGTCCGTGCGGACGGTAGCCGGATCGCCAGGGGTTGTTTGAACAATCCGGGTTTCATGGAATATTTCGAGAAGCTGGCGCGCAAGTGCTTCGAGCGTGGCTATCAAGGCATCTACATTGATGGACCGGGTCGCATGCACGACGATAAGCGCCAGGGTCGCGAGCGGTGCTTTTGCCAATACTGCCAAGACAAGTTCCGCCGCCAGTACGGCGGAGACCTCCTGGCCAGCCAGAGTGCGCCAGAGTTCGAAGAGTTTGCCGCGAGGGGCCTGGTCGAGTTTGTCGCCGAGGCCTGTAGCCGGGCCAGCAAGATCGCCCCCAACTTTAGGACCATCTGCTGCATGTGGCCCAAGAGCAAGCAGGCCTGCTGGGAGCCGGTCTCAGCCATAAGGGACCTCGATGTCTTTGGTACCTATCCCTACTGGCACCTGCCGTACGTCGGGTACGGCGGCTCGCTGGAAGCGGCCGCGGCTGACGCCACGCTGACTCAGCAATTGGCCGCCAAGCACGGCAAGGAATCGTGGATCTGGCTAGGGGCTTATGAGATTCCCAAAGGGCGCGAGAAGGAGATCGTGTACGAGGGTGGCAAGGCACTGGCAGCGTCCGGCTGCAACGCAATCTACACGTGGACCTATCGCTCGGGACTAGGCCTCGATGAAGAAAGCGACGATCATGAGGCGTCGTGGACGCAGGTGAAGCGGCTGTACCGCGAGCTCGCGTCGACATGATGGTGGGCTGAACCGTACTTGTCCAGGCGGTCAGAGCCAGGAGGCAAGCACGGTGGTGTACGATCCACGGCGTGACCGCCATACTCACCGGCAATGCGGCAGAACAGCGATCAGAAGGATCTGGTCCTGCTTGACCTCACGGCGTTGCGTGCAGGTGGCCAGCGTGGGCATGGGAAGGCAATGACCAAGCCATCGAGACGACTCGTCGTCCTTGGCGCGAAACGGCCTGAACATCCATCGGCGCCTGGCTGCGGTGTTTGGCTCCAGCGCAAGGAATCCGCGGGAGGGGTCCATCTCAACTATCCGCAGGCTAGCGGAGCTATCCTCAGGTCTCTTTGCCGTTGCGCGCCAGGGGCTGCATCGGCGGTGGGGATGTCGGCGCCGATTTCGCCGGCAAAGGGTGTGTCACTAGCGCGCCCGCCGATTGTCAGCTTCACCCTGTCAAGCAGCTACACCCGTGTCGGAGCCTCGACGGTGGCTTCCGTGGCCGCCGTAGTTCTGGTGAGGGGAGCCGATATGCCCACAATCTGTTGGCAATGCTCTCGCAGGACTGCGACGAGCCTGTTCGGCTGGTCGTCCACGCCTAGGTCAACGACACAAAGGCCAGCACCCGCCAGTATCATGCATGGTAGTCAAGCGCTTGCAGATGTTGCGCGCATCGTCGGGCACGGTGCCGTTTGGGTTCTGCGCTAGTCGGTCGACCAAGTACTCGGTCACCGCCGCGGCAGATTGGTGGCCGGAATATTGCGAACAAGCTGGCCTCCGTGACCTTTGCCAAGGACAAGACCGCCTGTCCACCCTGAGGATAGCGGGCGGCGCTGGCACGCACTGTGGGTAGCAATGTATTCGAACCACCGAAAGCCGAGCCAACTGATTTACAGTCTGTGGCGTCTGGCCACCTCGCTACCCGCCCAGAAGCGAATGTGCGAATCCCAAGCCACGCGGATGAGTCACACAGGCATTTGCACACGACTGCCAACAACTCGACCGGGCATGGAGCCTGAGGGGGGAATTGAACCCCCGACCGACCACTTACAAGGCGGTTGCTCTGCCGACTGAGCTACTCAGGCACGAGTACGTGGTTGATTATAGGAGTACCCCTGGTCGAGGTCAAACCGGCCGTTCGGCGAGCTCGGGGATGGGTCAACCCTGCGCAAGGTGGAACTCGGTTTCAATGCCGTTGTGCAGGATCTTGTGCACCGGACAGTGCTTGGCAATCAGAAAGAGCTTGTCGCGCTCGGCAGGAGGCAGATCACCCTTGAGGAGTACTTCGGCATCGATCCGCTCTGTGTACGGCCCGCTCTTTTCGCAGTTCTGGCAAGCTGCGGCGAATAGACGTGCGTAGGTCAGCCGCATCGTAACCTCGCTCAACGGGACCCGGTGGTTGCGCGCGAACGAAAACAGCAGGATGGCCGTGCAGGCCCCCAGGCTCGCGAGCAACAACCCGTAGGGCGAAAGGTCCTGTATCTCCGACACAGGGTGTTGATCTCGCTGGCCTGGATCGGAGGATTCGCTGTCGCTGGCCTGGAACGAGGTACGAAGCTCAGAGTCCGTTGTCAGCACCACGACTTCCATCGCAGCAACCCCCGGTCTAGATGTCCAGGTTCTTCACGTTCCTGGCGTTGGTCTGAATAAAGCGCTTGCGCGGCGGGACGGTGGAGCCCATCAGCATGTCGAAAGTGCCGTCGGCAGTGACCGCGTCCTCAAGAGTAACTTGCAGCAGGGTGCGGTTCTCGGGGTTCAATGTGGTCTCCCACAGCTGCTCCGGGTTCATTTCGCCCAGGCCCTTGTAGCGTTGCAGGGCCACCTTCTTGCCCTTGAGTGTGGACACGGCCGTGTCTCGCTCTGCCTCTGAATAGACCCAGCTTGTTTTGCCGTCGGACATGATGCGGTACAAAGGAGGCTGGGCGATGAAGAGGTGGCCGTTCGCGATGAGTGGCTCCATGTAACGGAAGAAGAAGGTCAGCAGCAAAGTGCGGATATGCGCCCCGTCGACATCCGCGTCGGTCATGATCAGGATACGGTGATAGCGCAGGTTGGTGACATCAAACGAGTTGCCTACCCCCGTGCCGAGGGCAGTGATCAATGCCCTGATCTCCTTGCTGCCCAGCATCTTGTCCAGCCGCGACTTTTCCACGTTCATGATCTTGCCGCGCAGGGGCAGCACGGCTTGGAAACGCCTGTCGCGGCCCTGCTTGGCAGAACCACCAGCAGAGTCCCCTTCGACGATGTAGAGCTCGCACTTGCCCGGATCCGTCTCTGAGCAGTCGGCGAGCTTCCCCGGGAGGGTCATGGTCTCCAGCGCGCTCTTTCGGATCACCAGATCCCGTGCGTGCCTGGCTGCCTCTCGTGCCCGGGAGGCGGTCAGCACCTTCTCCACCACTGACTTGGCCTCGCGAGAGTGCTCCTCAAGCCAGGCGGCCAGCCCCTCCGCCACGACCGACTCCACCTGGTTTTTCACCTCG
The DNA here is from genome assembly GCA_002327925.1 of Anaerolineales bacterium UBA2200. Lineage (GTDB taxonomy): Bacteria > Chloroflexota > Anaerolineae > UBA2200 > UBA2200 > UBA2200. The sequence goes on along the minus strand of DCVA01000041.1, from coordinate 2,558 downwards.
GCGTTGCCCAGCTTGGCCTTGGTTTGACTCTCGAACTGGGGATCGGTGAGCTTGACGCTAACGATGGCGGTGAGACCTTCGCGCACATCCTCGCCACTGAGGTTGGCTTCGTTCTCCTTCAGCTGCCCGGACTTGCGCGCCTGGTCGTTGAGGGTACGGGTCAGGGCGGACCGGAAACCGGTCAGGTGCGTGCCCCCGTCGACCGTGTTGATATTGTTGGCAAAGGCGTAGGTGGACTCGGCATACCCGTCTGTGTACTGCAGGGCAGCCTCCACGACCGTGCCATTAACCTGCTTCTCGACGTGAAAGGTGGGGTGCAGCACCTTACGGTTGCGGTTCAGGTACCGAACGAAGGAGGTCACCCCGCCCTCGAAATAGTAACTGTTCTCGGTTACATCCCGCTCGTCGCGGAAGGTGATGGTCAGGCCGCGAGTCAGGAAGGCCATCTCGCGAAACCGCTGTGCGAGGGTGTCGTAGTGATAGTCGAGGGTCTTCATGATGGATTCGTCCGGCAGGAAGGTCGTGGTGGTACCGCTGCCGTCCGCTTTGCCCATCTCCTTGACCGGAGCTGTGGGTACGCCGTGTTCATAGCGCTGAGAGTACAGCCTGCCGTCGCGTCTGACTCGCACCTCCAGCCACTGCGAAAGGGCATTCACCGCTGAGACGCCTACGCCGTGGAGACCGCTGGCCACTTTGTAGCTGCCGCCGCCGAACTTGCCGCCGGCGTGGAGGACCGTGTGCACGACTTCGAGCGCGGACTTGCCCGTCTGCTTGTGGATGTCAACGGGAATGCCGCGTCCATTGTCCTCTACCGTCACCGTGCTATCCGCGTGAATGGTGATAACGATGTGATCACAATAGCCGGCCAGAGCCTCATCGATTGAGTTGTCAACGACCTCGAACACCAGGTGGTGCAGGCCCCGTGCGTCCGTGCTGCCCACGTACATTCCCGGGCGGCGGCGCACGGCCTCCAGACCCTCCAGGACCTGAATATCCTGAGCCGTGTAGGATGCTTTGGCCTCGGAAACCATCAGCTGACCTTCTTCGGCGCAGCGTTCTGGGTGGCGACCAGACGCTCGCGGTAAAAGATGAAACTGGCCATCACCAATCCCGTGTTGACGTAAGCGTTCCCGACGATTGCCGCGATCATTCCAATGGTGTTCACAGCAAGCAAGCGCCAGATGTACAGGAGGCCGACGTGAAGCAGGTTCACGATCAAGATGAATCCAAGGGACGCCATCAGGTTACGCTGCAATACATGCAGAGCGCTGCGCATCGAGGACAGCAAACCCTTGTCATCGAGGATAACGGCCCTGGAAGTGAAATAGAACAGCAAACCGCCGTAGATGGAGAGGATGATAAGCGTCCAGGCCAGAAAGGTCAAGATCCAGGCTGCAAGCTGCATGCTGACAACACCGATCAAGCCGGCAATCATGCTGGCGCCAACGACAACGCCGAATACCAGGACGGCGGTGCCTGACAACAAGAACGTGAGCCTGACCCAGGAGCGCCAGGCTACCCCCAGGGCGTAGCCGGGTGACAACTGGCCGTCGCGAGCATCGGCGGCCATAAGGGAAAGAGTTCCACAGCCGACTAGCAGGCCAAGGAAGAGCAGCAGGAGCATCACACCTAGAGCCGCCAGGCCGCTTTGGATATCGATCGTCCGCTGGATCATTGTTGCCGGAGCGGCGGGTGGAACAAGGCTCCCGGACAGGCCAGGCAGGCCAAGCACGCGCATGGAGAGTAGGGTCAGCAGGTTGGTGGTCTGCCCGACCTCCGCCAGCCAGGAGCGACTCAACTCAATAGCCTGCGCGTACTGGGTGCCCAGCTCGGTTCCATCTGGCAGCAGCCTGATTGCGCTCTGCATCAGCCCATTCAGAGAAAGCCTGGGTCCCAGCCAGACGCCCAGGTCCAGGAGCACCGGTATCAGAATGAGCCACAGGCGTTTGGCTGTGCGGTCAAAGCCAGCGGACAACGTATCGATCAGACCCACTGTCTATATCCTCTCGGGGCAATGGTTCCTGGCAGCGCTAGTGGGAGTCGTCGTCTCCTGCCGTTTCGGCCTCGTCTTCCTCCAGGAACTCCTCAAACTCGGCAGCGTCCTCGTCATCGTCCGAAATCTCAACCGCTGGCATCCCTTCGCCGAGGTGGATGGCCGGCTCACGATTCAACATTGCGTATAGTTCGGCGAGGCGCTTGCGCGCGATGTTGTTGGAGGGCTGCTTCAGCAGGCTCTGTTCATAAGCTGCCAGGGCGTCCTCGAGGCGACCCAGCTCCTGATAGGCCTTGCCAAGCCGGTTGCGAGTCGAGATGTCCTCCGGAAAGATGTCCAGGATGTGCTGATTGGCCTGGACCGCGTCGTCCCAACGTCCGGACTGGGCATATTGCACTGACTCGGTCTGCCACTGCTTGCGCAGCTCTTCCTTGATCTGGTACTTGGTGACGTTCGATTCGGCGCTCATCTTACGCTATGCTCCTCATTTCATTGCTTGTCAAACCACTATTCTAGTCAGAACGGGCAAATTGGGCAAGACGCGCATTCTATCACGTAAAATGTC
>DCVA01000021.1 GCA_002327925.1 Anaerolineales bacterium UBA2200 | reverse complement strand
TCCAGATTTCAACTGTGCCTAACAGTCCGTCTTCGGGCCAGCATACTGTATACAGTATGATATCGTATGCCAGGTGCTTGCTACTAAGGCTCCCCGTGTCTGGAGCAGATCAGGAGGTGTTCTGTGGCCGAGAAATGCCTGTGCCAGGCCAGCCAGGTCGTTCTGCTGCCTTGCTCCGGAGGTTCGAACTGCGGCCAGATAGCCAACGAGGCGGCCGTTGATCTCACCCGCAAGGGCCTGGGCAACATCTACTGCCTGGCCGGGCTGGGAGCGCGCATCGAGGGGATGATCGAATCGGCCCGCTCTGCGCAACGACTGGTGGTCATCGATGGATGCCCTGTGGCCTGCGCCCTGAAGACGGTTCAGTCCGTCGGTCTCGAGCCAACCGACTACCTGGACGTCACCGAGCAGGGGATCGAGAAGAACCACGATTTCCGCCCGGACCCCATGGCTGTCAGCACAGTCGTGGACCGCCTGCGTCACCTGCTGGGTGAGCCGCCACAGCGGGGCTAGGTCCGTTTCCCGCCGGCAACGTCCTGGGGCGCCGTCTGTTCGATCCCGGCCTGCCCGTTGGCTGCGTCCGGCTCCACCGAGAGAAGCCGCCTCAACCGCGTCAGGCGATCCCTGTGCTCGGGCCTGGCCAGGAGTGGGCAGGCCCTCAGTTCCACCTGGCCGAGCGTCAACCTCGTGGCATAGATGAAGCAGGTCTCCAGGCCACAGGCTTTGCAGTTGGTGCGTGGCAACAGCAGGTACACTTCCATGGGTACTGCCCGGCGCCGCTCCCGGAGTGTAGGCTCGATCTCCGCGCGATTCTCCCACGTCCGATTCACCAGCGCCACCAGCTCCTCCACCTCGAGAACCGCTTCGTCTCGGTCCTCCACGTTGCTGACGCCGATGTGGTCCGGATGGAAAGCAACCGAGTGCCCACACGTCTTCCAGATGAGGGCCGGGGCGGACCCATTGTAGACGGCACCAGCCAGCGTCGCGTTGAGGTAAGGAAGCACATCGCGGATGTCGTTGACCAGGTGAGCAACCGCCGCGAACCGTTCGCTTCCCGGCTCGCAGCGCGGAGTGAGGACCTCAAGATGGTATCCGTCTATAAGCATCGCCGAATCCTCCCTGCTGCGCGTGCCGGCCGTGCACCGACCCCGTCTGTGGCCGCATCTTCGTAGTCCGTTCAACTGACCCGAGAGCGGGCCTTCTTCGTCCTGCCAACTGGCAGGTGTGTGTTACTGCATTCAGGGCGTACAGATGCCTGGCTTGACCGTGCCCGGTCGAGGGACCTCCAGCACGAAACTGTACTCCGCGCTGTAGGCCACGCCATCGAGGGAGAAGGATACAACGGAAGCGTAAACACGCTCCTCCCAGATGACCACTGTATAGTTGCGGTTGTGCGCATCGCAGAACAGGGTAGTCTGTGCGACGAGTGCCCTGGCCGACCGGGCAGCTTCGCCGTAGGCTGCTGCGATCTCAGCCTCCAGCTCGGCACGCAGTCCTGCCGGGATGGTGAGCTTGGTCTCGCCGCTCAGGGCGCTTGCCTGTTCGGCCAGAGTCAACGCAGTTGTTACCTGCGCCGCCTCGGCGAAGGAACGGGTGACCGGGTAATCGCCGCTGCAGTTGTCAAAGTAGTACTCGTCGTTGCGCGTGATCTGCAAGACGGGCGGCACCACCAGCACGCGGTAGGGCGAGGCGGACGTCGTCTGTGTCGGAGACAGCACGGCGGGCGGCGGCTGCGTCTGTCCGGCTACAACCGGCTTTGTGGTCGGCGGGGCCGGCTCAGCAGTCGGAGATTGGCTGCATCCTGTGAGAGCGAGCAGACATGCCGCCAACACCAGAGAACCCATCGCCCTGCGTACCTGTTCGATCATTGCTCATTATCCTCGCACTTTGACTGTAGTGACTCAATCCACAGGCTGTCTCAAACGTGAGCTGTTGTACCCACCCGGGCAGGCCGACACGTCGACCCGCCAGAACGATGCCGACCCCCGGCCGGCCCACTAGTTCATTCAGGCCGTGCACGGCGCAGTTTTGATCGGGCCCATCTCCGGCACATGCTGGGTGTAGGTGTACGCAGCCACAGCTGTAGCCCCGTCGCTCGGGAACGAGACGTTGGCGGAGTAGGTCAGGTCCTTCCAGATGACGATGACATACCAGCGCGTGAACGGTGGCGCCAGCATTACTGACCCGTGCACCATCGCACTGACAGTCGCCAGGGAGTCCTGATACGCCAGCTCAACCTCATGCGCAATATCCCATCGCACTGAGTCGGGAACGGAGATGATCGTGCCGTCAGAGAGGGTGGCCCGATCGGACACCACCACCTCGGTCCAGAGTTGCGCCGCATCCCAAAACGGCTGCCTCATCGTCGTGGCCGCACTACAATTGTTGAGGTGGTAATCTTCGTTGCCCGTGACCAGTGTGTGTGGCATGACTCTCACCACCCGAATCGGGTTGGGGGTCGGCTCTGGCAACGGCGTCTCCAGGGGAAGGGCCATCGCTGTAGACGGGACAGTGGCAGCACCCCCCGGCACAGGGGAAGGCCTGGCAGCGGGACCCTCGACTCAGGCGCCGCAGGCGAGAGCCACGGCCAACAGTCCCGCCAGCGCGCAGCCTCGCACCGCCTCCATCCGTCGCATGCTGAACGGCCGGCCGTGCTCAATGCTACTTGCACTCATTCGTGTCATTACCTTTCTGCGTCCATGTTGTGTGGATGGGACCTATGGCCCTGCAGGCGCTCCTAGTTCGCTGGGGTCTGAGAAAGGAAGCGCTGCTTGTACGAGTCGGCGAGCGTCGTCATGGCGGGGTCGTCCGCCACCTCGGGCCACAGGGTAACGATCTCTACCAGCGGCTGGGAGATCCTATGCTGCTCGTCCAGTGCCACGTCGAGCCGCCCGAGCCACTCACCGTCATATCCGGCCTGCACGATCACTGTGCCCCCAACGAGCACTGGCTCGTCAAGGATCTGTCGCGTCCTGCCGCCGACGATGATGTCGATTCGCGGCTCGGCCTGCGCCAGGGACTTGTCCCCCTCGAGACCCAGATGCGAGAGCAAGATCACCACATCGCTCTGAGCCCGAACCTCTGGCAGGATCCTGCGCACGCTCGCAAGCGGGTCCAGAATCCGCACCTCCGTCAGCGAGTCCAGCCAGCCCATATCGGCTTCGCTGACGCCAATGATGCCGAAACGAATCCCGCCGCGCAACACAACCGCATAAGGGTCGAAGATCGGCTGGTCATCCTGCCCAATGACAAGGTTGCAGGACAGGATGGGGAAGCTCGCTTCGAGAGCTCTCTTCCGCAAGGTATCCAGCCCCTGCTGCAATTCGGCTTGCCCGACGGTGAGGGCATCGTAGCCCATTGCGTTCATCGCTGCAACGATCACTGCACCATCTGTGGCATCAGCCAGGGCCTGCCCCAGCAGCGTGCCACCCGCGTCGAGCAGAAGGACCGGCTCTGACGCAGATGCACGAACGCCATTGATGACTGTGGCCCTACGGGCCACCCCGCCTTTGGGCACCCCTCAGCCGCATGGGTCGATGTAGCCCCTCGTGTCGTTGGTGTGCAGGATGGTCAGCGTTCGCAGCCCTGAGCGGGCGTCGTTCCGCAGTTCTGCGCCCGCAGGCGTTGGAGGCCCGGCGGGTGCAGCAATAGTGACTGGGACAGCCAGCCCGGTGAAGGCGGGCTTGGGACTGGGCTGCGGACCGGCGACAGGTGTCCCTGCGGGTCCGGCGCCCGTGTCACCGCAGGAGGTGACCAGCCAGGTGCAGAGCAGGAACAGAACACAGGTCATACTCGCCCGCCATCGTCGGTCCACCTTCACCTGCCCCCCATGGTTCGCATTGTCACGCCATCCACAGAAAGTACATCCCGATGACCACAAGCAGCGCTCCGCTCAGCCGTTCTACCAGGCCGGTCACCTCCATCCATCTGGGGATGCTCTTGAGCCAGCCGGTGAAGGTGCCTACGAGCACGATGGGAACGCCCCTGCCCAGGCCGTAGACGAACAGCAGGCTGGCGCCGTAGCCAATCGCTCCTTGTGACATTACCAGAGTCAGTATCGCAGCCAGGGCCGGTGTGGCGCACCCGGAAGCGACAAACCCTGACACCAGGCCCAGGAGCAAGGCACCCCATACGCCGCGGAGATTGACCCTGTCTCGTAGACCAGCACCCCAGTCTGGCAGGGGAAGCGTTATGATATGGCCAAGCTGCAGTCCCATCACAATGCAGACCGAGCCATTACATAGTACCAGGTACCGCCTGCAACCCCGATCAACCCACCGACCACAGAGGCGAACACACCCATGCCCGTCAGCGTAATTGCCAGGCCAAGGGCGAAGGCCGAAGAGAGAGCCAGGCTGCGAGTGATCCCCTGATGGCCCCCGACAAAGCCCACGATCAGAGGAATCATCGTGATGTTGCAGGGACCCACGCTGGTAACCACTCCACCCAGGAACACCAGCAGTTAGGACAGCAGCGAAAAGCTGCCGACGCGAGTCAGGTCCATGAAGGCCACCTCACTCTGCTGCCGTCAGTCTGTCCAGCTCGGCGCGCAGGTCCGCCTCTTCCATCAGCCCGATGTAAGCCTGCCCTGCCCCCGACGCCGAGACAAAGAACGTGGTTGGGATGGTGTTGATACCGGCGCGGCGTACGAGATTGGCGTTGGCGTTGTCGTTGGTCACCACGTCGATGAATGCCACACGGCCCTCGTAGGCAGGGCGAACTTGCTCCACGAGAGCGGTCATCGCGATGCACGGTTTGCAGTTGGTGCTGTGGAACAGTATCAGAGCCGGCATGCCGTGCTTCACGACCCAGTCGACCTGCCCCGCCGGATCGGGCGGCAGCGCATCGAGCGGGGCCGGTGCGGACATCGCCTCCGCTGCAGGGGCCCCCGGCATCTGGTTCGGGGCGGGAATCGTCGTCTCTGCCCCCCTCTACGGCAGAAAGGTCCCCTGACCTTGAATTGCCCGCCATCTTGAGAGAAAGGATGACGAGTACGGCAACAATGACGAGAGCCACAGACAGCCAGCGACTGAGGTTCTGCCGCTTCCCCTCGCCTACCACTCCTTCACGCGCGAGTGCTCCACGAGGGCTCATAACTCGTATTGTGCCCAGGCGCCCAGTGTGAGACTCTGCGATGTCTCCTCACAGTTCTCGATTCTACTCGGCCGCGGCGATCCTCGCCAGCTCAACTCGCAAATCCTCCTGCTTCATCTGCCCGAGAATGCTCTTGACCTCACCCGAACGGTCCAGAAAGTAACTGGCCGGGAGTGCGCTCACCCTCGCCCAACGCAGTACGGAGCTGTTGTCCGGATCGTCATAGAGCACCTCTATGAAGAGCACATCCGGTTGGTAGTCACGCTTGACCATCTGCACCAGCGCCGCCATCGCCCTGCACGGGCGGCACATCGTGCTGTGCACAAGGATCATCGCTGGCCGCCTGTTGCCAATCGCCCAGGCGACCTGCTCTGACGGTGTGTCCGGATAGGATGCCTTCGCATCGAAGCCGGGCAAGGCGTCGGCTCTGACCTTTGGCCAGGCGGCTGTGGACTCGTCCAGATTCCGATCGAATCTCCAGGCCGGGCCCGGGCCGTACCCTGCGGCCTTGAAACCCAGGATGGCAAGCACGGCAACGGCCACTGCAAGACCAACCCACACGCGCCTGTCCAGCGCCTTTATGATCTCCGGCTTCATCGGGCCACCAGTCCTGCATCAGACCACGGACACTATGCTGTAACCCAGCCACACAGCCAGCAGCAGGAACAGAACAGCCATGCCCAGCTTCACCGAGGCGGCCCGCCGCTGCATCCAGGCCGTCAGGTGCTGTGAGGTAGTCCCGTAATACACGAGCACGAACACGACCACCAGCGGCACGATGAACATGAGGTTGTACACCACCAGGGCTAGGGTCGCCCGTGCACGCCAATCGGGCAGTCCAAGCACAAAGATAATGGTGGGCAGGTAGACCTGTCCCGTGCAGGCCAGCTCCACCACGGATACGACAAATCCCAGTCCAAACGAGGCGAGTACAAAGTTGCGAGAGCGAGTGCCCTCGCGAATCAAGCGCCGTTCCAGACCGCGCAGGTAGGGGGGCAACTTGAGGCTCATGTCCTCCAGCCGTCCCGCGCGCGCCTTCAGATAGTCGGCAAAGCTGCCCCAGGCCAGAAGCAGACAGAGCAGCATCGTGAAGCCATAGATCCACCTGCCCAGAACGTCTAAAACAGGAATGGCGGTCAAGAACTTGAGAATACCCAGGCCAAGTCCCAGATACGCCAGAAAGACGCCGAGGGTAAACGCTGCGCCCGTGATCAGTAGCTCACGTCCCTTGCGCTTTCGGACCGATAAGTAAGAGACGAGAAAGATCATGGTGGCAAACGCGCACGGGTTGACACCGTCAATCAATCCGGCACCTGCGACTGTGAGCAGGCCCAGAGAGCGAAATCTGCCCACCAGGGTGCTCTCGGCAGACCCCGCTGATTCGCTGAAACCAGCCCAGGGCTCGGCAGAGCCGCTGTAGAGATACGGCAGGATGAGCGCCTCCATCGTGCCGCCGCTGATCTCCTGAGCCACCAGGTAGTTGTCGCCAACAAAAACGGAGGGTGCCACCAGATGCCGATCCTCGGGGACCCCGAACTTGGTGCAGAGGTACTGGAACAGGGCCGTGTCCTCGTCCCCATTGAAGCGGCTGGCTTTGACCTGCGGATACTTGTCCAGAACGTAGGTGAGGTCGTGTTCTTTGCGCTCGCACAGGTCGCAGCCAGGGTCGTAGAACCAGGCCAGGTAGATGGCCTTCTCTCCCAGGGGCTGCGCCGTCGGCGTGACCTGCCCCTCGAGCTGTGTGGAAGTGGAAGTGGGGGCCTTGGCGGGAGCGGCCAAACCAGGGATCTCCGGCAGGCCAATTCCTCCCAGTGCCAAATAGTGGTCTATCCGTTCCTGCAGCTTGTCGCGGATGGCATCAGGTCCGATCAGCGCATCTCCGCCAATAAATACCTCGGGAATCCCCGCCTGCAGTACCCCGTACTGCTGTTCCAGGCGAAGAACGTACTCGAATGTAGGCGGGTCGGACATGTCGCGCTCGTCGATCGCTACGCGCTGGCCGTACTTCGCCAGCAGCGGGCCGATCACCTCGAGGTGGGTCTGCGCGCAAACAGGACACTCTCGGTCAAAAAAGTAGTAAAAGTGCACAACACCATCAGCGCGCAACGCGACTCCCAGCGCCGACCAGACGAGCAGAATGACGATGGCAGCCAGGGCGACTCGTACGCCCTGGTGCGATGCAGAGTGCTTGACCCGCTTCACCTGTTCCTCCAAGTAGAGTTTACGCTCACAAGGCCGGAAAGCGCTCAGGGCCGAGAAGGTCGGGCTTCTGACCCTCCGCTAACCCCCCGCCCGATCAACCGTTCGGGGTACTACTTAACACCCTCTTCCAGGGCGGTGGTAATCCAACTGGTCACTTCGGCCTTGCTCGGAACGCGGCCGCTGCAGACCAGTTTGCCATTGATGACCAACCCGGGCGTGCTCAGGATGGGGTATTTCATTATCTCGTCGTAGCTGGTGACCTTCTGGAAGGTCACGTCTTCCAGATTCAGCTCCGCCACGGCATCCTTTGCAATCTGTTCCAGCTTTTTGCAGTTGCTACAACCGGGTCCAAGAACGATGATGTTCATGATCAACTCCCTCATTCCACTTTGGTGATTGGGCAATCCACGTCATCAAAGACGTGTGCTGAGACTCAGGGTTTCGCTGCCAGTGCGGGTCCAGGCGCATCCACTCGTCTGCCTGCCCAACTCAGTCCCAGGGCCAGTACAGCGAGCAGCGCGACCAGGTAAGCCAGGAGCAACAACAGGCTGGTCCCGTCTACCCAGGCCCCGAAGAGAAGTCCCGACAGCAGGCTGAACAACCCCACCCAGAATACGTAGGCCCATGCCTTCAGGCGACCGATAATGGACGACAGGATCAGGATCGATTGCAGACTCAGCTCTGGGTCGGACATCAAGTAGGCCAGCAGTGGCCCGCGATGCATGCCCAGACTGAGGAACATCTTGGCAATGGGCACCTCGACCAGGGTCGGGAAATACATGAACACGCCAAAGAGCACGCCGGCCAGATTGCCCAGAATGGTGTTCCGCCCGGCCAGCGACTCGATCCACTCAGGCCGGATGAGCTGGCGCAGCACGCCGACTAGGAAGACCCCGCCGATCAGCAACGGGAAGATCTGCTTCACAAAGCGCCAGGACTCCCAGAGCCAGTCCTGAATCCGCTGCGCTTCGAAGCGGGTCCGTGCCAGGTGGCCGATGGCCAGGAGGGCGGCAATCACGGCAAAGAACTTGCCCGGGAACTGCACCAGGACACCTGTCGGTTGAGGAGTTATGTAAACAGCGGCCACCAGCAGGGTCAGCGCGACGAGCGCCAGGGTGAGCCAGGTCCAGCGGGTGAAACCCTCACCTACGTTCTCAAGGCCGCGCACGGCGCTGATGCCGATCAGCCCAAGCAGGATAATCAGGACCACGCCCTGCGCGCTGACACCTTCTTCCCCCTTGGACGCATCGAACGGAACGAGCCTGAACAGGGTCTGTTCGAACCCATCCAAACCGGAAATGGGCAGGTTGACAGAGGCGTACGGATTGGTCAGCAGGCCAACTTTGAGGGTGCCAGCGAGTAGCAGGGACACGAGGATCAGAAGGAAGAGCCAGGCGTAGGTGCGGCTCTTGCCCGCCACGGCTGGGTCGCCTCCCTTCGGGCTGGCGAATGGGTCTTCCGCGTCAGTCTTGATGTCGTGCCGGGCATCATCCTTACGAAAAATGAGGGCCATGATCAGCCCGATTCCGATACCAAAGACCCAGGAAAGCAGGATGCGCGCTACGGCAATGTCGCCCCCGATGGCCACGCCCGTGTAGGCCAGAGCAAGAATGTTGGCCGCCGGAGCGATGAAGAGGAAGGTGATGGCCGGGCCCAGACCCGCGCCCTTCTTGTAGATGCCGGCAAAGAGAGGCACGATCGTGCAGGAGCAGACAGCCAGCAGCGACCCGGCGGCCGCTGCTGCCGGATAGGAGATGTACTTGGGAGTCTTGCGACCCAGAAAGCGAGTCACCGACTCCTTGGGCAGCAGGGCGGCCATCGCCCCGGCCACAAAGAACGCCGGCACCAGACACAAAAGAACATGCGCTGCCAGGTAGGCCGCCAGGTTACCCAGACCGCCCTGCAGCAGACGTACAACCCACTCCGACATCCTCACTCCTCGATTCAGCACGATGATGTATATTCCAAGATTGGAATATAGTCACAGACTAGCACACTTATGGTGCTTTGTCAAATGGGTCGTTGGCAGCGCCATCACGGGTTGGCCAGGCGGGGCGGGTTTCGCCTCCAGGCCTGCGGGCGGCAGCACCGCAGAGCACAGCGACGGGGAAGCGACCGGGCGGGAGGTGTGCCTTGGGATCCTGCCTTACTGACCACGGTAGCGCTGGAAGAGTTCGATGATTCTGGAGTTGTTCTTCATCTGCGGGCTGAGTACGGTCTGGCTGCCCCTGGCCTGGGTGATGTGGCCTGATCCATCAACCGATAGATACACTTCCGCCAGCATCTCCCCGGGACGTTTCTGGCCGCTCACACCTGCCTGGCAAAGCCAGACACCGGAGGGCGCTTGCCAGGGCTTGGTCTGCAGGTCCGCCGCAGCGCCGGCGCTGATGATCAGGTCCACTTCGCTGACGCGCCCGGCCAATTCGACGTTGGCCGGCCAGCCAAGGTTGGACAGGACGACGATGATGTCCGCGCTCTCAGCAAGTTTTCCCGCATAGCGCTGCAGGCCACGGCCCGGGTCCAACACCACCAGGTCGTCGTTAATCCAGGTGCCCAGACGCGAAGCGCCAGAAACGACGGAACCTGGGTAAGGATCCATGGTAGGCAGTGAGCCAGACTCCAGTGTGGTGGTCACGACCGAACTCGCGGTGATCCCGATGACTCCGATGCGACGGCCGCTCACCTCCAGCACGACATACGGTCGGCCCAGCAGCTCACCACGCGTAGGGACGAACACATTCGCGGACAGCACCGCAAAGTCGGCTTCCGCAATGCGCTCGCTGAGCGCCACCTCACCAAGCGCCAGGTCCGAGGCGCCCAGAGCCATGGCGTGGTACTCCATCAGGTTCATCGCCTCGACGTTCAGCCTGGCCTGGCTCTGGCGCGACAGCCCAGGAGCGCCCCACCAGCAGTTGCCGCCGTCGAACAAGAGGACATCGGCTCGCTCGCGCCGTACTGCCTCGATAGCGTTGGCCCTCCGGGCCAACCCGCCCATGGCGAGGCCTCAGCCTCAGTTGGTGGCTGACTGAGGGTCCGTGTGACCCAGCGAGTCGGAGGTGTAGGCCAGACGCAAGCTAACCGGGGAAGGCGCCATCGGGGCGGTTGCCGTCTGAGGCACAACTGTCGCATTCTCTGCACACGAGGTCAGAGTCGCGATAGAAATGAAGACAAGGAAGAGACCTGCCGCAACTGCTCCGGATTCTGATAGTAGAGCCCTGTTCAACACAACCTCCGTGCGAAAACCGGCGGGAGTCTCGCAGACTGGGCCCGCCGGTTCTCAGAGAGACGAATGTCCAACCGCTACGGAGCGGACAGCCCCCGCGGCAGCGCCATTCGACGCCTATACCTTCAAAGCGTCAGCGATGTCCTTGAGATCTAGCGATTCGAGCTTGGCGCGAGTCGGTACACCTGTGGCCACGTCCCAGCCACGGAGAGTGTACAGGCCATCGAAGTACGCCTTGAGCAGCTCTGGCGTGACCTTGTCGCCCTGGTTGGGTCCCGTGGGCAGGCCCTCAAACGAGCGCGGAGGCAGATACTCCCAATCCTCACGTCGGAAACCCTCACGGATGTTGAAAGCGTGCTCCACGTTGGCGATGCGCTCACCGATCTGGAGGAACTCGGCTTCGTCGATGCTCCAGCCTGTGGCTGCGTTGAGCATGGCCAGGTAATCCGGGTTGATCGGATTCACCGAGCCCCATCCATCCACAGAGACGAACAGGCAAACCACCAACGAGTCGAAGAGGGTCATCTTGTCCTGGCGGACCGGATCGGGCGCATCCCACGTGCCGGCCGGCGCATTGTGGCAGGAGCCACGCTCGGCGGCGACGTAGGCCGTGTTGATGAAGGCGCCGGAGCTGCGCGGGTCGCTGCCAGAGATCTCGTTGCCGAGGGCAGCCACCATCGCGTACTGCTCCGAGTCCTTGCCGATCTTCTGCGCTGCCTTGCGCGTGCCCAACGCCAGAGTATCGCCAATTCCTGTGCGCGTCGCGATCATCTTCACGAGCTCGATCTGGGCTTCTGTGTTGCCCCAGGTGAGGTCAAGTCCGCCCAGGTCGGCCTGGGTCAGAATGCCGCGCTGATAGAGCTCTGATGCGAAGGAGATGGTCTTGCCCGTGGAGATCAGATCCAGGCCCATCAGCTCGATCTCGGTCTCGACTGGCATGTAGGTGCGGAAATCTGTGTGGCCGCAGCCGACGGCGACGTTGGAGATACCTTCGTAGTCAATCTCATTCACCAGGCCGGCGTATTTGCCCGTGCGCACGATGCCCATCGTGGAGCAGCGGTTTGCGCAGCCGATACAGGCGCGGCGGCTGAGCTGCGAGGTCTTTTCCAGGTACTGCCCCGAGAGGGTACGGAACTTGTCCGGGTCCAGCCAGGCCTCCTGAAAGTTCTTGTACCCGAGGGTCGTAACGTCGTTCAGCCACTCGTTGTAGGTCTGGGTGCCCCAGCGCCGGAACCAGTAGTTGTCTGCCGACAGGAGCGCGGCGCGCTGCTGCTCGACCAGCTTCCAGAACGCTTCCAGGTCGGCCACCTTGACCTCGCCCGTGCCGCGTATGGCAACGGCCTTGAGGTTCTTGGAACCCATCACCGCCCCGCCACCCAGGCGGCCGAAGGCGCGGAAGTACTCTGAGTTGATGGACGCAAAGACGGCCTGGTTCTCGCCAGCAGGGCCGATGCAGGCCACCTTGACCAGCCTGTCCTTCAGTTCGGCTTCGATGGCCAGGGTCGTCTCGTGTGTGTTCTTGCCCCACAGATGCTTGGCTTCCTTGATCTGCACTTTTCCATCGTGGATGGAGAGGTAGACGGGAGCATCGGACTTGCCGGTGATGATAATCCCGTCCCAGCCAGCGTACTTGAGCTCAGGGCCGATATCGCCGCCCATGGCGGTCCTGGCCCAGGCGCCCGTGTGCGGTGACTTGAAAGCGGCACTCCAGCGGGTGCCCGAGGCGCCCGTGCCGGTCATGGGTCCGGTCATGAACATCAACAGATTGTCGGGACCCAGCGGATCGGTGCCTTCCTTGACTCGGTCCCACAGGAAATAGGCGCCAAAGCCAGCGCCGCCCAGGTACTTCTTGGCCAGGTCGGGAGTCACCTCGATCGTCTTGCTGCTATGTGCGGTGAGGTCCACTTCCAGGATCTTGCCAGCGTATCCAAACAGTGTATCTGCCATTGGGTCATGCCTCCATGTACTTGAACAGGCCAAGCTTCTCTTTGCGCTGCTTCACGACTTCTTCGAGCGGCTCGGCCCAGGTGTCTGGCGCGACGGACGGGGGAACCACGCTCAGAGCATTGTCCGGGCAGGCAGCCACGCAAGCCGGGTCCAGATCGCACAGGTCGCACATCAACGGGTACTGCTCTGCAGGGTGGAAGCGTAGATGCTTCTGCTTGCAGGCATCCTCGCAAAGGAAGCACTTGATGCAGACCTTGGGGTCGACTTTGCACGCGCCGCTGATCTCGCTGATGCTGATCGCTTTGGGTGTGGTCGGACAAACGTCAATGCAGGGCCGCGTGTTGCAGTTGCGGCAATACATGGCGACATCGATGCCCGGGTAGACTTTGTAGATGGTGATATTCGACAGTGCCGGGTTGATGACGCCAAAGTGACGCTTCGCGCACTCGAGCTCGCACGTGCGGCATCCGCTGCACTTGTCATAGTCGATCACAAGCTGCCAGCTCTTGTCCATGACGACCTGCTGCGCGGCAGGAGCGGCAGGGGCCTCTGTGGCCTCTGGCACGGCCGTGGGTGGCACGGCTGTCGGCGGGACCGCAGTTGGCGGTACCTTTGTCGGCGGCATGGAAGTTGCGGTCGGGGACGGCTTCGGGGAGCAGGCAGCCAGCGCTTCGGCCGCGCCGACGGACAGGCCAAGCACCATCGCCATGCGCATGAAATCGCGCCGGCTGAGCTTGCCCTGCTGCAGCTGGTCCTGCAGCTCCTTCATCCTTTCTGTAACATTCGACATTGCTTTCATCTCCTTCTTCATGGATACGAAATCATACCGATCCGGCCGATTGCATTGGGGTACTTTGGCCACCTCCTGAATCGAGCCGTGCAACGACATAGAAAAGGAGACCTTACCTCTTACCGCGTACAAGGTAAGAGGTGTGTCTCCTTTGCAAGGATGGCAGGTGCGGGGGTTGCTCCCCGCGCCCATCGCCCTCGTCTCCCTGTGGGAGACTTCGGGTCGGAGCGCTGCGACCTCGATGATGCAGCCCAAGATGCCGTTCTCGTATTGAGTTTTCCTTGCGTCACGGTCGAATCGACCGCACACGCCCATCGACGGGGCAAACAATACCATACAATCTTGTTCTTGTCAAGGCCTGGACCGGCACTGTCATCTAAAGTTGAAAACTGGACACTTTAGGGCTGAAAGCTGGACACTTTCCGCTTGAAAACTGGACTGGTCATGGTAG
>DCVA01000002.1 GCA_002327925.1 Anaerolineales bacterium UBA2200 | reverse complement strand
ACGGAGACCGAAGTGCCCCCGTCCTGCGAGCCGCGCGTACTCGACGTCGGAGACGAGTTCGAACTGCGCCTGGATGCCAACGGCACCACGGGCTGCACCTGGCAGGTCACGGACCTCGACTGGTCCGTGGTTGAGCTCTTGAGCATCGAGTATACGGAGGGCACCAACCCGGAGCAGCTCCTGGGCGCAGGCGGCCAGGCCGTCCTGCGTTTTCGCGCCCTGGCACAGGGGCACACCTTCGTCCAGCTCGCCTACGGACATGCCTGGGAGATGGACAAGGCCACCTACGATCAGCGCACTGTGGACGTGACCGTGCGCTAGAGCTGTCCGCTCGACAGGCCCTCGCGCGGCGCCCCCCCCCGCGGGAGGGCCTTCCATGTCACCACTTTGGGGTTGACGGCCCCGTCCGCTCGCGCTACAACCACTACGATATCGCCTGCGGGAGGAGCTGGAGGCCCGAAATCGAGCCCGATCGGTCGGAGGAAGTGTGCCCTCACCCGTGGTCACCCTGGAAGAGTTCTTTCGAGGTGCGGACGACTCTCGCACCCTGTTCGAGCACGTGCTGGCTGCGGTCGAGAGCCTCGGTCCGGTAATGGTCCGCGTCACGAAGAGTCAGGTCGCCTTCCGGCGCCGCATTGCCTTCGCCTGGGTGTGGATGCCGCGGGTTGCGCTCCGGGGGCGGGGCGCCCCGCTCGTGCTGACGGTTGGCCTGCGCCGTCGTGACGCCTCAGGGCGCTGGAAAGAGGTGGTCGAACCCTACCCCGGCCGCTTCACTCACCATCTGGAGTTGTGGACCCCGGACCAGGTCGACGAGCAGGTGATTGGTTGGCTGAGTGAAGCTTGGGACGCTGCCGGGTAGAATCTGTCACCGCGAGGTAGCATTCGGCCCCTGCAACCCGCTGCTTGCGCGCACTAGATTGCCTCGTCGCCGCCTTTCGGACTTGTCTCAACAACAGAGCAGGAGAGCTCCTCGGCACGACGCGTGCATTGTGGTACAATTCCCTCGGCCCGTAAGGAGCGGGAACCCATCATCAGGAGGCACTCCAAATGAGAGTCCTTATCGTCTACGACTCGTTCTTCGGCAATACAGAAAGGATCGCCCAGGCCATTGGCTCGGCCCTTGGAGGTGCGCCAGAGGTCGAGGTGCAGCGGGTCACAGAGGTGGCTCCCGAGCAGCTCAACGGGCTCGACTGGCTCATCGTGGGCTCACCGACCCGAGCGTTCAGACCGTCCGAGAACACCCAGAAGCTTCTGGCCTCCGTCCCCGCTGGCTCTCTGGCAGGGGTGAAGGCGGCAGCTTTTGACACGCGCATCCCGGAGAGCAAGATGCCCGGCTTTTTGCGTTTCATCGTGAAGCGGACGGGCTATGCGGACCAGAAGATCGCTTCTGCGCTGGCCAGGAAGGGCGCGCAGCTTGTTGCCCAGCCGGGCCAGTTCTACGTCCTGGCATCAGAAGGCCCGCTGCAGGATGGCGAGCTGGAGCGCGCGTTCGAGTGGGCGCGAGGGCTCAAGATCCAGAGATGACGTCAGGGCGCGGCCATGGTGCGGCGACGCCGAACATCGTCAACGTCGGCTACGACGCCACCAACTGCTATGTGTTGAACGCGGCTCGGGCCAGCCTGCTGGTCGACGCAGGCTGGCCGAGTACTCTGCCCGACTTGCGTTATGCGATGAAGCGCACCGACGTTGACCTGGGCGACATCCGCTACCTGCTCTGTACTCACTACCACCCGGACCACGCCGGGCTGGCTCAAGAGCTGAAGGCCCTGGGGGTCACCCTGGTCGTGCTCGAGAATCAGTACCAGGGCATCGAGGCACTGCGAACGTACATGAAGCCGGAGCATCACTACCATCCCATTACGCGGCAGGGGAATCTCGACCTCGAGTCCATCGCCAGCCGGGCCTTCCTGCTGGGTCTGGGCATCCAGGGCGAGATTCTCCTCACTCCCGGCCATTCGGACGACAGCGTCTCCCTGGTCCTGGACGGCGGGCTGGCCTTCACTGGCGACCTGCCCCCGCCGGGCTTTACGGTCGATCCGGACCATCCCGTACGCAAGAGCTGGGGACTGCTTCGTGCGCACAACGTGCACACGGCCTATCCCGGTCATGGTCCGGCGCGCCACCTGGACCCGCGCCTCGACTGAGCATCCTATGCCCCGCGACCTGAGCACCCTTGCTCCGCCGCCGCTGAACGGTCGAACCTGCACCGAGTGCGGCGCGCAGATCCCACCCGGGTTCGGCTCCTGCGATGAGCTGTTCATGTTCATCCTCACACCTCTGAGCCAGCGCGGGCAGGATTCGCCTGAGGCATTTCGCCTGGCGCGACTCTTCGTCGACACCTTCGGAATGCAGCACCCGGCGCGCAGCGGCAAGTCACCCAAGTCGTATGCCGCCCATCTTACGGGTCTGGCCTGCGGGGTAGAGTACAACTGCTCCCGGTGGCTCTATGCAGACCTGCAAAAGTGGCTCAATCGTCCTGCGGCCCAGAGCGGACTCCGGCGTCCCGTCGATCTACCCTCTCGCGGTACCCTGACCGTGCGTTTCATCTATGACGCTCCGGATCAGGCGGAGGCGGACCGCCGCATCCCGGTATGGGCCAGGGACGTCTGGGAGGCCTACGCTCCCCAGCACGAGCTGAGCAGGAGCTGGATCCGCGCGGCTTCGAAGAGGTAGCCGGCCCCGTCGCGTGGCGAAGCACGTCGCCTGGGTGAGCACAGATCCTTGGACGGCCTTGCAGCCGGCTCAGGACGAAACAAACGGACACGTCGGGCGCCCCGGGACGAGATGGGTCACCCTCCCCATTTGCAGCCTGCGCGTTTCTGCGTATAATCTTTACACCCACCGCCGGGCATGGTTTGCCTGACGGTCGTGTTTTTCTGAGCAGTGACAACTGACGACTATTGAGTTAGAAGGGGAGTGCAAAGCATGCAGATCGTGACTGATAGTGGAACCGACGTACAGACGGTGGTGGGACCGGAGCTTCTCTCTCTCGCCCACGTCGTCCCTCTGGCCGTGACACTCGACGGCAAGAGCTACCGCGAGGGCATTGACATTCAGACGCATGATTTCTATCGCCTCCTGGTGGCCTCGCAGGGTTTGCCCGTGACGTCCCAGCCTTCGGCAGGCGACTTTGCCGAGGTCTACCGCCGCCTGGCGGCCACCGATCCGGAGATCCTTTCCATCCACATCTCGTCCGGGCTCAGCGGAACGGTCAATTCAGCTCAGGTTGGAGCGTCGCAAGTGCCTGAGGCGCATGTGACCGTGGTGGACACCAAGACCCTCTCCGCCCCCGCCGGCTGGCAGGTCGAGGCGGCGCTGCGCGGCGTGACGGCAGGGGAGACAAAAGAGCAAATCCTGGCACGCATTGCGCGCGTCGCCAGGGTTACGGATTGCCTGTACACCCTCTCCGAGCTCAAGTACCTCATTCACGGCGGGCGCATCAGCCATATGAAGGGTCTGCTGGCGCAGATGCTGAACATCAAACCGGTCATCGGCGTGGAGAAGGAGCGCGGCACTTACGTGCAGCATGCTCAGGCGCGGGCCTTCAAGGGAGCCGTGCATGCTCTGGTGAACCACATCACCACCAGCGGGCATGCACAGGGAAGTGCACTGCGCGTGCAGGTGCTGTACGCCGACAACCCGGAGGGCGGCGAGATGTTGCGCCAGGAGATTGACAGCCGCTACAGGTGCACGTGGCTGCCCATCGGGCCTATGTCCCTTGTGCTGGGTGCACATACGGGTCCGACGATGATCGGCGTTGCCTTCGCCCCGGCAGGCGAGTTCGGCGCCTAGGTCACTCAGCGACGCAAATCCCGAGGATTCGATCCACTCTGATCGGAACAGAAAACAGCCGCGCGGCTCTGCGGAAAGCCGTGCGGCTGTTGTTTACACGTTAGATCTGGCTGGTACTACCAGCGGGGACGACGTCCGCCGCTGAAATCCCGGCCACCGCCGCTCTCGCCGCGGTCGCCGCGATCACCACCACGACCACCACCGCCTCCACCATAACCACCGCCACCTTCACGACGAGGGCGGAAACCACCGCCGCCACCGCCGCCTTCGGTCTTGGGCCGGGCTTCGGCTACCTTGATCGTGCGGCCATCGACTTCCTTATCATTGAGCTGTGTGATGGCTTCCAGCGCCTTGGCGTCATCGGCCATTTCGACAAAGGCAAAGCCCTTGCTGCGGCCGGTGGCGTTATCGGCAATCAGGGTGACCGAGGTCACCGGACCGATGGCGCTGAACAGCTCGTTCAACGCTGCTTCGGTCGTGCTATAGCTCAGATTGCCTACATAGATCCTCTTGCTCACTGCATTCCTCCTTGGATAGTGGCTCGGCGCTAGAGCGGCCGAACGTGAGCAGCCTGCAGGCCCTTGGGCCCTTCGGCGACTTCAAACTCTACTGCTTGGCCTTCCTTCAACGTGCGAAAGCCTTCGGCCTCGATCGCGGTGTGATGGACGAAAACGTCCTCTGCACCGTCGCGCGAGATAAAGCCATACCCCTTACTATTGTTGAACCACTTGACGGTTCCCGTCACCTTCTCGGACATTTGTGCTACTACTCCTTACAGCTTGTGTTTGTTGGGGCGAAGCAGTGAGCGCAGGAATAAAAAACGACTGCCCGGTTTCCGCAGTTCGGGGCAGCCTTTCTCTTCATGGCCAGAACTCACTTCGTCCTACAAGGAGCCACTATACCACAGATGTCAGAATAAGTCAAATCGCTCCCTGTGGCTTGTATGCAGTGGCTATTAGATTCGCAGTTGCGCTCTGGCATTGAAAACGCTAGAATGAGATGAGAGTGGCGCATACGATGCGCTCCAGAAACATCAGGTGCAAAACGAAGACGGCGGACAGGCTGGGTGAGCCGGTGGCCTGGGGCGGCCCCATCGTCAAGGACACGCAGCAAGAGCTGCGACTCGCCTTCGACGAGCTGCAGCGCGACACGTTCATCAAGCATCCCTGATAGAGGCCAAGATGGAACAACACACCAATCCGGAAAAGCCCGGCCTGATTGCCGGCGCTATGCTGATCGTGGTCGGAGCACTGTTGTTGGTGGTGCCCTCGCTGGCGGGCGTGGACATGATGGACGTGGGCTACGCCCTCGCTTTCTTTGGCCTCTTCCTCCTGATCAGCGGCTTCGTGACCCTGTGGATCTTCCTGGTTCGCTACCGCTCAGTGCAGCGCATCCTCTCCGGGCAGGACCTGCTGGCCCGCTGGAGCTATGACCCGGAGGAGGGACAGCGCCTCGCCAGGGATGCCTTCGACGAGCGCGTCGCAGGGAACCGTTCTCTCTTCTGGATCACCGCCGTGCTGATCGTGGTCATCGGGTTTTTCGTTCTGGTCTGGCCCATGATCCGTGGTGAGGATCTGATCTGGCAGGTGGTCGCCGCCTACTTTGGCCTCATCCCGGTGCTCGGCCTGGTGGCCTGGCTCGCGCCGCGACTGGAGTACCGCCAGGCTCTGCGGGAGGCCAATGAGGTGTTTATCGCCAGGACCGGCGTATATGTGCGCGGCGCGCTGCACACCTGGAAACAGATTGGCTCCGGCCTGGAGCGCGTCACCTACGACCGCGTCAGCACCCCGCCTGTGCTCGTCTTTGAGCTGAGCCACCTGTCCAGCGTGGGCGGCATACACCAGGAGCCGGAGGTGCTCAGGGTGGCCGTGCCGGAGGGCCGCGAGGTTGATGCGGAGCGGGTGGAAGCCTACTTCGCCGGGCGGGTTTCCGGATGACACTGGACGAGGCTCGACCCCTCGTCGGCGCCATCGAGGCGGGGGGCACCAAGTTCGTCTGTGCGGTCGGAACCGGACCGGGAGATCTCGTGCGGGCCGAGTTCCCCACGAGCCGCGATCCCTCAGTCGTACTGACTTCCGTGGTGAACTGGCTCGAGGGGCAGCAGGGCGAGCGCGGGGTGCTGCGTGCCATCGGCATCGGCTCTTTCGGCCCGTTGGACCTGCACCCGCGGTCACCTTCCTTCGGATTCATCACCTCCACGCCCAAGCCCGGCTGGAGGAACACGGACATCGTCGGGGCGGTACAAAGCACCTTCGCGGATGTACCCGTGGCCTTTGATACGGACGTGAACGCCGCCGCCCTGGGAGAGAGACGGTGGGGCAACGGGGTGGGGCTCTCAGATCTGGTCTATGTCACGATCGGTACGGGCATCGGCGCAGGAGCTCTGGTCGGCGGACGCTTGGTGCACGGCCTGGTGCACCCGGAGATGGGCCACATGCTGCTGCCGCGCCTGCCGGATGACACCTTTCCCAGCGTCTGCCCCTTCCATGGCGCCTGCTGGGAAGGGCTCTGCTCGGGTCCCGCCCTGCTGGCGCGCACCGGCCTGCCGCCGGAGCAGATCGCGGCGGATCACCCGGCCTGGGCGCTGGAGACGCACTACACTGCCCTCGCCCTGGCCAACCTGGCCCTGGTGCTCTCGCCGCAGAGGATAATTCTGGGTGGCAGCGTACGCAAGGCCGGCCTGCTGGGCAGCGAGCGCTTCTTCCAGATGCTGCGGAATCGCTTCCAGTCCGAGCTGGGAGGATATCTCGCCTCACCCGTGGTGGCCGAAGGCATCGACTCATTCATCGTTGCACCGATGCTGGGCGACGACGCGGGAGTCTGCGGTGCCATCGCCCTGGCGCTATCTGCCCTCGCCTCGGGCGAGCAGGGAGGGGGCTCTTGATGGAGAATCGAGGATGGTTGACGCGGGTTCAGGCGGCGGTGAGCACCGCCCTGGCGCAGGGCTTTGCCGGCCTCTGCCTCCTGAGAGCTCTGTACCGGCGTTGATGAGCAGACCGGGAGGGCAATCATGACCGACCTGACCACCCTGCCGGAGCCGAAACGTTTGCTGCTGCTGCGTCTCGTCGACGAGCTGCGGCTCATCGACGGGGTTGTTGCGGTGGTCCTCGGTGGCTCCTACGCCGCCGGTACGGCGCACCAGGCATCGGATTTGGATATCGGGCTGTACTACTCAGAGGCGCGGCCATTCTCCATCGCCGCAATCCGCCGCGTGGCAGAAGGCATTTCGACTGAAGGTGCTCCAACGGTCACGGATTTCTACGGCTGGGGTGCCTGGGTCAATGGTGGTGCCTGGATCCTCAGCGCGTCGGGCAAGGTGGACTTCCTGTACCGGAACCTGGAGCAGGTGCGGCGCACAATCGCCGAAGCCTCCCTGGGAACAGTCCACCACGACTACTGCCAGCAGCCGACCTACGGCTTTACCAGTCTGATCTACCTGGCCGAGACCCATTACTGTCTCCCGGTCTATGACCCTCAGGGTGTGATCGCCACGCTCAAGCGCCTCGTGGCCGTCTATCCTCCCGTGTTGAAGCAGAAGGTCGTGGCGAGCTCGCTCTGGCTGGCCGAGTTCACCCTGTTGCACGCCCATGACTTTGCCGCCTGGGGCGACACCTACAACACGGTTGGCTGCCTGACGCGCGTGGTCTCGTTCCTAACCCAGGCCCTGTTCGCCCTCAACGAACGCTACTTCCCGGGCGACAAGCGGGTGACAGAGACGTTGGCCCGGTTTGGCCGCATCCCCCTGGACTATGTGTCGCGGGTCCACCGTGTGTTGGCCTGCCCGGGGGGCACTGTGCCTGATTTGACCCGCACGGTAGAAGAACTCGAAGGGGTCTGGAGGTCGGTGGCGGAGCTGTGCGCCGATTTCTACACGCCCCAGCTTGGGACCTAACCCGACTCCCGGGTACAGGTAAGTGCTCTTGTTGGTGGTTGGCCGCGTTCGTGCTGGTGGTCAACATCATCTTGATCGTGACAGAGCAAGGCGGCTTGCTGGATGTGCTGACCGGCCTGCCGGATCTGGTGCTGCTCGGGCCGGTCGTTTCCATCCGCCCCCTCAGCGTGTGAGGGAACCTTCTTCTGGAGGCGGTCATGGCAGACAAGATCGTCGAAACGTTCGTGGCGACCCTCGACCCGCGCTGGGTGCCCATCGTGACAGAGCTGGACAGAGTGGTGATGGATGCCTGCCCGGAGCTTAAGGTGCGCTACTCATACCGGATGCTGATCTACACCCTGCAGAACGACTTTCGCCACTGGATTTGCGCGGTCGGCGTTACAGGTAAAGTGACAACGCTGCGCTTCCTCTACGGCACGCTGCTGGACGACCCCAAGGGTCTGCTTCGCGCTGGCTCCAGCCACCTCAAGACTCTCGACCTGCGACCCACGGACAAGGTGGACACAGAGCTCGTTTCCTCCTGGGTGCGTCAGGCCGCGGCGCAACTGGAGTACATCCGCGCACACGACAAGGAGCTGTGAGACGCTTGCCCTCCGAATCCGGTCGTCGTAGAATGATCCCAATGGTCAGCGGGCGGCGCAATGCGCCGCAAGAGGGGCACGTGCGATGAGAGACTATCTCCGGCTCATCGATGGTCATACCCGGGGTAGGCGCTGTGACGTCACGCCCCTCTTTGCCGATGCAGAGGCCTTTGCCCGCCTGGTCGCTGACCTCGCCGTCCCCTTCGCCGATGCGGACCTCGACTATGTGGCGGGCATCGATGCCCTGGGTTTCATCCTCGGCACGGCCGTGGCGCTTTACCTGAAGGTCGGGTTCATCCCCATCCGCAAAGAGGGCAAGCTGCCCGTTCCGGTGGAGCACGTGGAGTTCGTGGACTATTCCGGGCAGAAGAAGGGGCTGGAGCTGCGAGTCGCGGCCATCCGGCGAGACTCGCGAGTATTGCTGGTCGACGAATGGATCGAGACAGGAACCCAGGCGCTGGCCGCGCTGGAGCTGCTGGAACGAGCCGGGGCGCGTGTTGCCAGCGTGGTTGCCATCAACATCGACGACAACGAGGCCACGCGAACCCTGTGCCAGCGATACCAGTGTCACTCTGTCTGGCGGGACATGGAGGAGGACAGAGCATTCCCCTGTGACCGTGACGTGGAGGAAATCGTGCCTGAACCGAACGTGTTCCTCTACAAGATCCAGCCTGTGAGGCCGGAGATGCTTTCCGACCGTCCCACCGCCGACGAAGATCGAATCGTGGACGAGCACTTTGCCTATTTGCGGCGGCTGACTGAGGCGGGGGTCGTGCTGCTCGCCGGGCGCACCCTCAACACGGACCCAGGCGCTTTCGGCATCGTCATTCTGGCCCCTCACACGGAAGAGGCGGCCCGCCAGGTGATGCACGATGACCCTGCCGTCAGGGGACGGGTGATGCGCGCCGAGCTGTACCCGTTTCGCATTGCCCTCCTGGGCAGCCTGCCGCCGCCGGGATAGGTGGCCACGTCGACGCCAGTCGGGTGGCGGAAGCGGAGAGCCAGCTCCGGCCGCACTCTCACTGAGGTTCGGCTCGTGCGGGGAAGGGGATTGCGGTGGGACACCCTCCTCCGTGGGTTGCCCCTATACCGGGCACTCCACCGACCGGGACGGACCGTGCCCCGACTTGATAGGCCCCCTCCGCGATTGCATAATGCCGGGGCCGCGCAGGAGTGTCGGGCCAGAGACCCGTGCCAGGCCCTTTTCGCCGGCCAGTCAGCAGGCAAGGGCTGGACCTGCTGCCGCCTGACCCTCGGGCGTACAGGGTTTTTCGGCCTTCTCCCATCCGCGCTGCGGCCCGAACCCTGTGACGTCCATCCCACCGCAGCAACAAGGGAGTATTGCCTTGGACGAGGAGAGTTCCGGAAGGGCATTCCGCATCTGGCATGACCCCGCGCCTCGGACGATAGAGGCAGCTATCCTCTGTACCCTGGCCTACGCTGACCTGTTCGACTACCCTATGACGTCTGCCGAAATACGTCGTCACCTTGTAGGTTGGAAGGCCGACCCGCACGATGTGCAGTCCGCACTCGACCACGACACGCTGGGGCATCACGTGGTTCGGAGCGGCGAGTACTACACGCTCTCAGGTCGGGAGCCGCTCGTGGAGATCCGATTGGAGCGGGCGAGGGCTGCCGCTGCTGCCTGGCCCTGGGCGATCCGCTACGGACAGGCGATCGCCCGGCTTCCTTTCATACACCTCGTCGCCGTGACGGGTGCCCTCGCAGTCGACAACGCCGGGCCCGCTGACAACATAGACTGCTTCATCGTGACAGCGCCGGATCGTCTGTGGCTGTCCCGGGCCGTGACCATCCAGTTCGTGGTCAAGCCGGCGCTGCGGCGCGGAATCACCCTGTGTCCGAACTACCTGCTGTCGGAGTTGGCCCTCGCCGATTTCGACCACGACCTGTTCACGGCCCACGAGATTGTCCAGATGGTTCCCATAGCGGGTCAGGAGACCTATCGGCGCCTCTGCAGCCTGAACACCTGGGTGAGCCGGTACCTGCCCAATGCCTTTGGTCAGCCTCGACCCCTTCCGAGGCAAGCGCGGGAGCCGAACGCCATCTTTCCGTTGGCCGAGCGCATCCTGCGGACGCCCATCGGAGGCTGGGCGGAACGCTGGGAAATGAAGCGCAAGATCGATCGTTTCACCCGGCGGGCGCACCGGAATTCTGAGGTCCTGATGTCTGCGGACCGCTGCAAGGCACATTTCGAGAGGCACGCCAGGCTCGTGCGCGAGGCCTTCTTCTCCCGCCTGGCGTCATTCGACGACGTGCAGTTGACGTAGCGCCCACCGCTGCACAGACATTCATCCTAGGGGTCCGAAGTGAGCGAGATTCTGTTCGGTCAATCCTACTATCTGCGCTTTGACAGTAAGCTCTGGAAAGCGATGCAGCCCTACCCGCCTCTGGGGACCCTCTATGCGGCGGGCTATTTGCGCGGGCTGGGATACGACGTAACCGTCTTCGACTCGATGCTTGCCGAATCCGAGGCCGCCTGGAGCGAGGAGCTCGACCGGCAGCGGCCGCGCTTCGCCATCCTCTACGAGGACAACTTTAACTACCTCTCCAAGATGTGCCTGCTGCGCATGCGTCAGGCCGCGTTCACCATGATCGCGATGGCCCGCGAGCGCGGCTGCACCGTGATCGTCGCCGGTTCGGACGCGACGGATCATGCCAGCGAGTACCTGGCCAGGGGGGCGAATTTCGTTCTGATCGGTGAGGGCGAGCTCACCCTCGGCGAGCTGATGGGCCGCCTGACGGGCCGCACCGATGTACCTCTGGAGTCGATCCAGGGCCTGGCCTTTCGGGACGATGGGGACCATGCCGTTACACCGCCCTCGCAAGCCGCGGTCCATCAGACGGCTCGTCGCCCGGACATGCAGGACCTGGATGCCCTTCCCTTCCCGGCCCGGGATCTGCTCGACGTGCGGCGCTATCAGGACATCTGGCGCGCGCGCCACGGGTACTATTCGATGAACATGGTCACCACGCGCGGCTGCCCGTTTCACTGCAATTGGTGCGCCAAGCCGATCTGGGGACAGCGCAACGCCACCCGCCGGCCAGAGGCCGTCGTCAATGAGCTGGACTGGCTGATTCAAACCTACCAGCCCGATCACATCTGGTTCGCCGACGACATCATGGGTCTGGAGCCGGGGTGGATGCCCCGCTTTGCCGAACTGGTCGAGGAGCGGGGGGTGCGCCGTCCCTTCAAGTGCCTGAGCCGCGTGGACCTTCTACTACGCAAGGGGGAGATCGAGGCGCTGGCGAGAGCCGGCTGCCAGATCACGTGGGTAGGAGCAGAGTCGGGAGCCCAGCACATNNGTCCAGTTCGGTTACCCTGGCGAGACGCGTGAGGACATCGAGCGCACTCTGCAGATGGTGCGCGATTGCCAGCCGGACGACGTGGGTATGTCCGTCTCCTACCCGTTGCCGGGAATGCCCTTCTTCGCCCGAGTGCGGGGGCAGCTGGGGCAGCAGCAGAACTGGCAGGACTCGAATGATCTGGCGATGCTGTACGCCGGACCCTTCAGCACCGCGTTCTACCGGCAGCTGCACACGGTGCTGCACAAAGAGTTCCGGGCACGGCGACACTGGACAGAGTTAAAGCGCCTGGCGCGTCACCCGGCCGGCCTGGAGAAAGCGGACCTGCGCCGCGCCACCGCGATGATCTACCACACGGCCACCCTGCCAGGCGCCCGCTGGCGGCTGAAGCGGCTGCAGGCCTCCGGTTTTGCGGCAGCCGGTCCACTGCCGCCTGCGCTCGACCCGCAGGCCGCAGCCACTCCCTCCGCTCAACCGCGCCGGATGGGTGGCAAGCGACCGTGAGCCCCCGGAGCGTGACCTGCAATGAGCCGGACGGGCGCTGCCGCGGGCTGCCGGTCCGATGGACGGCAATTGGTCAGGAGAGATGATGGACTTCTTGCTCAGCCATGGCTACCTGCTCTGTGAGGATGCGCACGAACAAGCGGTGATGAAGCCCTATCCGCCGCTGGGCTTGCTCTACCTTTCGTCGTACCTCAAGGCCAGAGGGTTCGGCGTGCAGGTTTTTGACAGCACGTTCCAAACGCGCGAGGCCTTTCAACAACTCTTCGAGCGGCAGCGACCCAGTGTGGTCGGCCTGTACGCCAACCTGATGACCCGCGCGAACGTGGTAAAGATGGCGCGATTCTGCCGTGAGCACGGGTGCATGGTGGTGGTGGGCGGCCCGGAACCGGCCATGTACCCAGAGGAGTATCTGGCCTGGGGCGCGGACGTGGTGGTCGTTGGCGAGGGCGAACAGACGCTGGAGGAGCTCCTGCCTCACCTTGCCCGCCACGGCCCGGCGGGGATGACCCACATCCGCGGCCTGATCTATCGCGAGGATGGGCAAATCGTGCGCACCGAGCCTCGCCCGCTGCTGCCCAACCTGGACGCGCTTCCCTTCCCGGACCGCGGGGCCGTGGACATGGGCGGATACGAGAGCGCCTGGCGCACACGCCATGGCCATTTCTCTGTGTCGTTGATTGCGGCGCGCGGCTGCCCCTATACTTGCACCTGGTGCAGCCACGCCGTCTTTGGCAACAGCCACCGCCGACGCAGCCCCGAGAACGTGGCCGATGAAGTGGAGCAGATCCTGGCCACCTACCACCCCGAGATGCTGTGGTACGCGGACGACGTGTTCACCATTGACCACGCATGGCTGACCTCGTACGCCCGTCAGTTGCAGCGGCGGGGCCTTCGCGTTCCGTTCGAGACCATTTCTCGCGAGGACCGCCTGGATGAGGCCGTAATCAGCACCCTGGCCGAGATGGGCTGTGCCCGCCTCTGGGTGGGCGCCGAGAGCGGCTCCCAGCGCGTGCTGGATGCGATGAAGCGGCGCACCGACGCCCGCCGGGTGCCCGGCATCGTCCATTTCCTGCAGCGACACGGCATTCAGGCCGGGCTGTTCGTTATGCTCGGCTATGAAGGAGAAGAACTGGCCGACCTGGAAGCCACCGTCGGCCTGCTGCGAGAGGCCGAACCGGCCCAGTTCCTGACCGCGCTGGCCTACCCCATCCGCGGCACTCCCTACTATGAACAGGTGCGAGATCGGATTCTCTCGCCCGGGCCGTGGGAAGAAGGATCGGATCGCGACCAGACGGTCGCGGGCAGGCACTCGCGCCGCTACTACCGCTTTGTTACGCGCTGGATGGTGAATGAGACCATCCTGCACCACCACGGCCAGGGTGGCGTGCGAGGCTTCGCCCGGAAGGTCAAGGCGGCGCTCAATGCCCGGGTCGGCAGACTGGGCATGTGGTGGACGCGGCGCGAGGTGGAGGGACAGTGACCCGGGTGGAGTCAGCGGCCACGACTCTCAACGCGTTCGATGCGGCTGCAGCCGGCTATGACGCCGCGTTTACTCAGACGCGGCTGGGGATCTGGCTACGGGACATGGTGCGACAGCGTGTGCGCGCACTCTATTCTCCCGGCCAGCAGGTGCTGGAATTGGGCTGCGGCACGGGCGAAGACGCCGTGTGGCTGGCGCAGAACGGACTCCATGTCGTGGCCACCGATGCCTCACCGGTCATGCTCGAGATCGCCCGGGCAAAGGTGGCGTCCGCCGGCGTTGCCGGCAATGTCGAGTTGGAGCTACTCAACCTCAACGACACCCGGACATGGAGCCCCGGGCGCACGTTCGATGGCGTGCTGTCCAACTTTGGGCCCCTCAACTGCCTGTATGAGCGGGTTCCTCTGGCACAGGCCCTGGCACGCTGGCTGCGGCCGGGCGGATGGGTGGCTCTGGTGGTGATGGGTCCACTCTGCCCGTGGGAAATCGCCTGGCACTTGCTGCATGGCCAGGCGCGGGTGGCTCTGCGAAGGTTCCGGGGGGGAGCCACGGCCAGGGTCGGAGGCGTCTCTCTACCGATCTGGTACCCATCGTCGCGCCGTATGAGAGCCGAGTTCGCACCGTTCTTCTTTCACGTGCAGACGGTGGGCATAGGCGTGTGGTTGCCGCCGACCTAGCTGAACCACCTGGTCGAGCGCTGGCCTGGCTGGTTCCTGCGGATCGCCGGCTGGGAAAGCCGCTGCAACACGCGCTTTCCCTGGACCTGGCTTAACGATCACTATCTGCTGGTGCTCAGGCGCGGCACGGACCAGCCGAAGCACTGGCCTGGAGGACTATAGGTGAGCACGATCAGGCGTGTGGTCGCCGGGCGCGCCAGCCCTGTCTGGCTGGAGCAGGCGGCGATGGTCACTCTGACCCTGCTGGCCGCGTTTTTCGCCTTCGAAGAGATCGGCGCGCTCGTGTACACGGGCGGGCTGGTGCTGACCAATGTCGAGGCGGTTCTCTACCTGGGGCTGGGGTTCTGGTTGCTGGCCTGCGCGGCACGTGGCACGCTGCCGCGCGCCCCTCGGTCGGTTGCGGCGGCTGCGCTTGTGTGGCTGGTTGTGATGGTGCTGTCGGCCCTGGCTGCTCCAAGCCACCGCCTGGTTGCACTCCGTTTCGTGGGGCGGATGGCCAGCGGCGTACTGCTGGTCTGGGCTGTCTACGACCTGGCTCGTACAGCCAGGCGCTGGCAGATTCTGGCACGCGTGCTGGCTCTGGGAGGACTGGCGGTTGGCCTGCTGGGCCTGGGCGAGGCGGCAGGGGTGCCCGCGGTGGTCCGATTTCTGGCGTCATTCAAATTCGCCCCGACCTACGTGGGAGAACTGCTGCGCGTCAGCTCCACACTCTCCTATGCTACCATCGCCTCGATGGTGCTGGAGATGACCTGCCCGCTCCTGCTCGCCTGGGTTCTCACCGCCCGGCGCCGCCCGGTACGGCTCCTGCTGGCATGCGGACTGCTGGCGACTCTGACCGCCCAGTTGCTGACCCTAACGCGGGGCGGTGTGATCGCCCTGTGGGCCGCCTTTGGCCTGATGGCCGCGTGGGCCGCCTGGCAGAGACGAAGGTATGTGCTGCTGGGTGCCCTGGCAGCCGCCGGGGCATTGCTGGCTGTAGTTGTGGCGGTCCTTGTGCTCATCCCCGCGACCCGCTATCGTCTGGCCAGCGAATCGGTCGAGGCGTGGTACAGCGCCACGTACAACACTCCCGCGCAGCTCGAGGCGCGGGCGGGGGAGACTGTGTCTGTCCCTCTGACGCTGGCCAATGCCGGGGTGCGGACGTGGGAGACGGGCGGCTCCAATCCGTACATGTTGAGCTACCATCTGGTCCGGCCCGATGGTGCCCCCGTCGAACTCGAAGGTCAGCGTATTCCGCTGCCGCATGACGTGCTGCCAGGCGCCACAGTCGAGGTGCTGGCGCCACTGGCCGTACCTGAGTCGCCTGGCGAGTACGTCATCGAGTGGGACATGCTGCAAGAGGATGTGACCTGGTTCAGCGACCGTGACTCGCCGCCCGGACTGACTCGCCTGACCGTGTATGAGGGCCTTGCACCCGACACCCGGCAACCCTCGCCAGCCGACTCATCGCCGGCGCCCGGCTACGCCAGCTCAGTGGATGCTCGCAGCCGTTTTTCGCTGTGGCGGGTGGGTTGGAGCATGTTCCTGGAGCGGTCCATCCTGGGCGTCGGCCCAGACAACTATCGCTGGCTGCACGGCGCCTACTCAGGAACGCCAGGGAAGGGCACGCGTGTTCACGCCAACAACCTCTACGTAGAATGGCTGGCGGATACAGGTGCTCTGGGGTTCGCCGCCTTCCTCTGGCTGACCTGGCAGTTGATCCGGCATGCCTACGGCCTGCTGCGGGGCAGTCGGGAGCCGGGCTGGATCGCCTGGCGGCTGGCGCTGCTGGGCGGCCTGGCTGCCTGGTACATCCACGGGGTCTTTGACTGCTTCTACGAGTTCACACCAACCTACGTGGCCCTCGCATTCTTGTGCGGGCTGGCCCTGGCGAGCCCTTCCGCCGGACAGGAAGGCTAGCTGTGCGCATCGGATTCGATGTCACCCCCCTGTGCGCGCCCTTGAGTAGCGTGGGCACCTATACGAGCAAGCTGCTGGAGGGCCTGCGGCGGCGGTCAGCGCATGAGGTCGTGCCTCTGGCCCACAGGAGCTGGCCCGATGCCCCGCTGGGAGCCCGGCATCTCCCTGCGGCATTCGGTCTGGGCGGTCGTGGGCTGCCGATCAACAAGACCGTGTGGATGTCGGCCGTGCTACCGTGGCTGCTGGAGCGCCTGGGCATTGACGTGTGCCATTTTACCAATTACGTGGCCTCTCTCTGGACCCCCTGCCGGACTGTACTGACCATTCACGACATGACCCTGCACATGTACCCAGAGCTTCACCATCGGCGGCGGCTGCTGGCGATGCGTCCGTTTTTGCCCGTCGCTGCCCGCAGGGCTTCGGCGATCATTTCCGTTTCGAACACCACCAAGACCGACATCCTGCGCACGCTGGGCGTCGAGCCGGCCAAGGTGCGGGTGATCTACGAGGCGGCTTCGCCCCAGTTCCGACCGCTGGCAAGTGCAGCGGCCATCGATGCGGTGAGGGCTCAGTACGGCCTGCCCTTGAAGGTGATCCTCCACGTGGGCACCCTCGAGCCTCGCAAGAACCTGGTACGCCTGATGGAAGCCTACGCCCGCCTTTGCACCAAAGACGGCCTCGATCACGGCCTGGTTCTGGTCGGACGCCGCGGCTGGAAAGACGATGCCGTGTTCGCCGCGATTGAGCGGCTGGGACTGAAGGACAGGGTGCGACTGCTGGGCTATGTGCCGACGCCCGACCTCGTGGCTCTCTACAACGCGGCCGACCTGGTGGTCGTCCCGTCTCTCTACGAAGGTTTCGGCCTGCCCGTGCTCGAGGCCATGGCCTGTGGCACCCCGGTGGTCAGCTCACCGAACGGTTCGTTGCGCGAGGTTGCGGGCAGCGCAGCCGAATTCGTAGACCCCACCGATATTGAAAGCATCGCCGGTGGAATCCGGCGCGTGTTGTCCGATCCGGGGAGTGCGCAAGAGCTCCGTGCGGCCGGGCTGGCGCAGGCGGCCAGGTTTAGCTGGGACACGGCAGCCGATGAGACCAGCCAGTTGTATTCGACTCTCGGGAGGGCCCATGATCATGAGCTGGGACAGCGGTGCCTGTGCCGGCGGGACAGGGGGAAACCTCATTCGCCGGGCCGCGCGTCGTGTGCTCCACTGGCGCTTCCGGCTCTTCCAGCAGCACCGCCACAACCGCCTGGTATTGGAGCACGTGGCCGGGCGCCTGATCCTCGTGCTTCCGCAGGTGATGAATCCCACGGTCTTTGGCACAGGCGAGTTCCTGGCCAGCGAGCTGAACGAGCGCCTTGTCCCACCGGGTTCGAAGGTTCTGGATATGGGCACAGGCTCAGGGGTGGGCGCGGTGTTTGCGGCTCAGTGGGCCGGCCATGTGGTAGCAGTAGACATAAATCCGACTACCGTGCGCTGTGCCCGTATCAACGCCTTGCTGAACCAGGTGGAGGGCCGCGTCGACGTCCGCGAAGGAGACCTGTTCGACCCGGTGCAAAACGAACAATTCGACGTGGTGCTCTTCAACCCGCCGTTTTTCGAGGGTGAACCGGGGGACGACATGGAGCGTGCGCTGTGGTCCACGGACATTGCGGAGCGCTTTGCTGCCGGTCTGCCGGCCCGTCTCTTGACCGGCGGGTATGCCCTGCTGGTCCTCTCGACAGAGGGGGTCGCGGGCCGCTTTCTGGAGGCGTTGCGTATGCAGGGCATGGCCCTTGATGTGGTGGCCACACGGGGTTGGATGGCCGAGACTCTGACAGTCTATCGGGCAGCACAGACGGGGAGGCAGGCAGGGTGATCATCCTCTACAATCCACCCAGCTCCGCCTCGCGCAAGCCGATCCTGCCGATGTCACTCCTGGCCCTGGGCGCCGTGCTGGAGGGGGCGCACGACTATGCCATCGTGGACGGCAACGTGCACGCCGATCCCGTCGCCGCGCTCTGTCGCGTTGTCAATGAGACCCATGCACAGGTTCTGGGAGTAACTGTGATGCCCGGCCCGCAGCTCGGACAAGCCGTCCCAACGTGCCGCCAGATCAAGGCCCTCTATCCGGACCTCAAGATCGTCTGGGGCGGCTACTTTCCCTCACAGCACTATGAGGTCTGCCTGAACGCGGATTGCGTGGATTTTGTGGTCCGCGGATATGGCGAGATGGTCTTCAGGGGTTTGTGCGACGCGTTGGCCGGGCAAGGCGACCCGACGACCATGCCGGGTCTTGCCTATCGCCGGGGAGATACGGGGGAGATCGTATCCCAGGGTGTGGCCCAATTACCCGACCCTGACCGGCTGCCGCGGTGGAGCTACGACCGGATTGACGTCGAGCGCTATGTCCGTAGGACCTTTCTGGGCAAGCGGACGCTGCCCCATCATTCCAGCTATGGATGTCCGTTCGGATGCAGCTTTTGCGCTGTGGTCAACATGTGCGCGGGGCGCTGGGCGGCCGAATCGCCCGAACGTATGGCAGGGGCGGTGCTGAATCTTGTCCGCGGGTGGGGAGCGGACTCTATCGAGTTTGATGACAACAACTTTTTCGTCTCCGAAGAGCGCACGGCGGAGTTCGCAGAGCGCATCATGGATTGGAGCATACACTGGTGGGGCGAAGCGCGAATCGATACCCTTCTGCGCTACGATGAGCGCACCTGGAGACTGATGCAGGCCTGCGGCCTGAAGATGGTGTTTCTCGGTGCCGAGACCGGCTCGGACGATACGCTGAAACGGATGAACAAGGGAGGCCAGGCCTCGACGGAGCAGGCACTGGAGATCGCCCGCAAGATGGCCTGCTACGGAATGGTACCGGAGATGTCCTTCGTGCTGGGAAATCCACCGGACCCGGAAGCCGACACGAAGCAGACCATCTCATTCATACGGCGGATCAAGGAAGCGAACCCGGCCACCGAGGTCATCCTCTACCTCTACACGCCTGTGCCGTCAGACGGCGAGCTGTACCGGCAGGCCGAGGCCAGTGGTTTCGGC
Organism: Anaerolineales bacterium UBA2200; assembly: GCA_002327925.1. Classification (GTDB taxonomy): domain Bacteria; phylum Chloroflexota; class Anaerolineae; order UBA2200; family UBA2200; genus UBA2200. The sequence goes on along the minus strand of DCVA01000002.1, from coordinate 41,695 downwards.
TTCCCGAAGACGCTGGACGAATGGATCAGCCCGCAGTGGGCCGAATTCTCTCAGCGGCGCAGCGCCGACCTGCCGTGGCTGCCACGCCGCCTGGTCGGCCATATCCACGATTTTCAGCAGGTGCTGAACGCCTACTACCCGACCGTCACCGACCCGAGACTGACGGGCGCCAGGCGCTTCATCCTGCGCGGCTTGTCCGGCTGGCGCTACCACCGGCAGGTCTACGGCGTGCCGCTGGAGCTCCGTGCGCTGGACAGGCTGCTGGGGTACCAACGACCGGAGACCAGCGGATTCTAATTTTCAGGGCGCCGTCCCGGACTGGCACGTGCCGCTGTGCTGGCGGCCTGTATTCTTGGCCTCGCGGAGATCCCTTGGCTGAGCAGGTTCAGAACCAGACACGAACAGTGGATGCCGCTTGGCAGGTGCGAGCGTTCGCGCCCGGCGACGAGGGGGGAATCGCGTGCCTGTTCGCCGGTGTGTTTGGGCGGTCCCTCAGTGTGGCCCGCTACCGGTGGAAGGTACTGGAAGCGCCATGGTCAATCGGCGCCGACACCGCCTGGGTCGCCGCTGCGGGAGGCGACATCGTCGGTCATTACGCCGGCACGCCCTTACGCTTCAAGCTGGGGGAGCGCGAGCTGACCATCCTGCATGTAGGCGACGTCATGACGGCTGCCCATGCGCGACGGCAGGGAGTGCTCTCCGCCGTGGGCTCCGCTGCGACCCGAGCCTGGGCGGCGGCCGGAGTGCCTTTCCTGATCGGCGTGCCACAACCCACCATGGGTTCCAGGCGGGAGTACCTGGGCTGGCAGAAGGTGTTCGAGGCCGCATGGTGGTTCTCGCCGCTGCATCCCGAGAGCCTACTGGCCAGTCGCTACCCGAATCACTCGGTGCTGCTGCGCGTGTCTGCCGTGGCGGGACGCGTCTGGAATGGATTGTGGGAAGCGTGTCTGGGCAGAGCGGGGCGGGGCACCACGGTGGCCTCTGTGGAGCGCGTCGGCCCTGAATTCGACGCCTTGTGGGCTGGTCTTCGGCAGCACTATGAGGCGCTCGTCGTGCGCGATCGGGCCTGGCTGACCTATCGCTATGCGCAGGCACCCGGGCAAGAGTACCGAATTCTGCTGGCGAAGCGAGATGGGCAGCCGGTGGGCTACCTGGTGTATCGTCTGACGGAAGGCGAAGGGCGCCGGACCGGCTGGATGGTCAACCTGATGACTGCACCGCACGATTGGGCGGCCCGAGCGGCGCTGCTGGGCACGGCCAGGCGGGCCTTGTGGGAGGCTGGGGCAGGCAAGATGCTGGCGCTCATTCCGCGCGGTTCCGGACTCGAGCGCCGGATGGGGACGGCCGGCTTTTCGCGGACTGCCGGCTCCTACGACGTCTCGGTCGTGCTGGCGGCGGATGCGGAGCTGCATCCGGCACTGCGCGATCCAACCCGCTGGTTCGTCATGGCCGGCGATTTTGATGTGGTGTAGGACGATGACAGGATCGCCGCTCCGGTTCCGCCAGGCTCTGTACGGTCAGGTCGAGCGGGCCTGGACACTGGCGCTGGCCGTGGCGCGGCGTAAGCTGGAGGCCGCGCCACGCCATTGGTTGCCGGGAGGGCGAGTGGCCATCGTTGCCCCTCATCCAGATGACGAGACGGTGGGCGCCGGCGGCGTTGCTGCCCTGCACTGCGGGGCCGGCGATGATGTGACCATCATCGTCGTCAGCGACGGCGGTGCATCGCGGGCCGGAGGGCTGTCGGCCGACGAGATGGCGGCGCGCCGCCACGAAGAAGTGCGTGCCGCGGCCAGTGCCCTGCGGGTGCAGCGGCTGGCCTGGCTGGGGTTGCCCGAGAATCGCTGGGCGACGGCCGACGCCCGGGCGCCGCTGGGGCGCTTGCTGTCCGGCGTGGACGTGATTTATGCGCCGTCCTGTGTGGACTACCATCCCGAGCACCTCAAGACCGCTCATCTGCTGGCAGGCCTGCTTTCTCCCGGGCAAATGGTACGCGTCATGGAAATCGGCGTGCCCCTGACGCCGGTTCTGGCGAATGTGCTGGCGGACATCAGCGAGGCAGAGGGTCAAAAGCGGGAGGCCCTGTCCCGATTCGTGAGCCAGAGGCAAACGCTCGATGCTCTGGCTCGACTGGCTCGCTACCGGTCCGCGTTATTCGGGATAGAGCACGTGGAGGTTTTCTGGGAACTGACCGCAGAGGCCTATGGACGGGTTATGGCCTTCGGCTCGTGGGAACGGGGCGAATCGCCGTTCCGCGGCATCCGGTCGCGGCCCTTTGGCGACTGGATCGCGTTTGCGGCCGGCTGGCACATGCGGGGTCGCCTGCGAACCATCGCCGGCGCGGGGGGAAGGGAGCTGCCTCCCACAGGTTGATCGACGGCACGGGTCGAGCCGGCCTCTGACCCGCGCCCAACCGCTGGAGTCGGGTTTCGTCAAGGGGCGTTGCCCGGCGCGGCAGGCGCGACGGCAGAGTCGTGGCCAAGCCGCCGGGCAATCACGCCCCCCAGCACAAGCGCACCGGCGACTGTGGCACAGAGCTTGGCCGCCACGGCGCCGTAGACGCCCAGACCGGGAATCAGAGCCCTGCCCAGCGCGAAGAGCACGACAACGCGCACGACGTCTGCGGCCACCATCCAGCGAGGGATGTTCATCGGAAAAGCAAGCAGGAGGATCGGCCAGGTCAGCAGATCCAGCAGAACGACGCCCAGCAGCCCGTAGAGGATAGGAATCGAAGGAGCGTAGGCCGGACCATATACAGCGAGAACGAATGGCCGGATCAGTGGAGTGACGGAGACGAGGACGCCAGCCAGCACCGCGCCGCGGGCAAAGCTGTGCCGGGCGTACTGACGAAAGGCGGCGGCTGACGAGTGCCCCGAGACTAACGGCAGCAGGACCGTGTGCAGCGCCAGCCGGAAAAAGTCGGCCTTGACCGCCAGATTCAACGCCAGAGCGTACAGTCCGACAGTCCCGGCGTCCATCAGGCGGTTGAGCAGGAGCAGGTCGAGCTGGGAGAGCAGAATCGACAGCATAGACGACACCCACAGCCACCCGCCAAAGGCCAGCAGTGCTCGACTTGCGTTCTGCAGAGGACCGGTCCGCATTGCTGCGGCCTGCCGCCAATCGCGAGGGAGGGCCAGGAAGTTGAAGCAGGCGGTGACGAGCGCGGCCACGGCGCCCACGACCAGAGCGGACGGGACGTCAAGAGCCCCGGTGAAGAGCAGTACACCAACCAACCCGATGATGACGACGATGCTGGCTGTCTCGGTCAACACCAGAACACGAAACCGGCGCAGGGCCTGCAGAGGAGTGCTCACCACACCGCCTAGGCCTGCTGCCAGTACTCCCAGCGTGGCCAGGCGGATGAGGAATGGCCCCGAGTCCGAGGGCGCGTTGACCACACCGGCAAGCGGACCCGCCAGAAGAAGGGTCAGGGCGGTAATCAGCACGGACCCGGTCAGCTTGAGCCAGGCAAAGGCGCTGTACGTGCGCCGTGCCTGCGGGGGGCAGGTGGCCAGGTCGGCCGAGATCTGGCGAACACCGCTCTGGCTGAGGCCAAAATCGGCGACCGTGCGGCCGATCAGGGCCGTGGCGCCGATGACGGAGAATAGACTCAGACCGTCTGGACCCAGCCCGCGGGCCAGGAGGGCACTGCTCAAAAGCCCGAGCGCCAGTCGCAGCGAGTGTCCGGCAACGACCGTAACGATCTGCCGTGTCGTTTCGTCCACCATCCAGGCCCTCAGTCCTGCCGACAATCCCGCCAGCAGAGCCCGGGCGCGCACGCTCGCTCGCGCCAGGTCGCCTGGGATCAGCCGTCTGGGCTCCATACGCATAAGGTACCACAGAGCAAGGGATGATGCAAGCCAGGATAGCCCACTGTACTGATGCGGTGTCAGAGCGCCTGTCCCGGTGGTGGCCGATTGGGCTGCCGCTGATGGTCCTCTGCCCGACGGTGATACTGGTTACCATCCACCGTTTTGACGGTCTCTACGGGCAGGATTCCTACGCCTACTGGAACTATGCGCTGGGGCTCCTCCGTGACAGTCTGAGGCTGCTCGGCCCCCTGCCGCACTTCTTCTGGCCGCCTGGCTACCCGCTCCTCGTGGCCCTGCTTTCGTTCGTGCCGCTTGTCGGACCACACTCAGGGCAGATGGTGAGTCTGCTGGCCGGAGCATCTGTGCCCATCTGGACGCTGCAGCTCGCCCGCGAGGTGTGGGGGGGTGACCACAGTCATGACAACTCCCGCGTTCCCCTGATGGCGGGACTTCTGGTCGCCCTCAACGGACAGCTATGGCAGTCCAGTTTCGTGGTGATGGCCGACACCCTCGGCCTCGCCGCCGGGACACTGGGCATGTGGGCGCTGGTCCGCTATGGGAGAGTCAGACGGGCGGGGTGGCTGCTCCTGGCAGCCGGTTCTCTGGCCTGGGCGATCCTGACCCGCTGGGCCTATGCGCTGGTCTCCATTCCTGCCGCGGCGTACGCATTGTGGTTGCTCCTGCACCGGGACCGGCGCAGGGCACTCCTGAGCGGCTTCGCGGCGGCGCTGCTCGCCGGGGCAATCCTGTGGCCCGTGTGGCGGTCCGCCGCGGAGGCGGTCTTTGCTCCAAGTACCGGGGTGGTCGCCTTTGCCGCCAGCTTACAGGTTACCCCCTGGAACCCTCTCAATGCGCTGCGCAGAGAGTTCATCGCGCCTGACGGCCTGCTGACCTATCGGCTGGCGAATGGACTGTACTACGCGTTGACCCCGGCACGCTCGTTCTTCTTGACGCCCATCTTTCTGGCATTGACCTTGCCGGGGATCTGGACCGTGGCGCGGCGCCGCAGGGCAGCGCCTCTGTTTCTGCTTGGCGGTTGGATCGGCATCGTGTACGGCTTTCACGCCGGCTCTCCCGTCCAGAACGTTCGCTTCACTCTGGCCTACCTGCCGCCCCTTGCCATCCTTGCCGCCGTCGGCACCGAAGAGGTGGTAGGCCGCCTCTCCGGACTCTGGCGTCCGGTGGCGATGGGTGTTCTTCTGGCCGGGGTGGCCTGGATGGTCATCGGCGGGGTGTGGCTCACTCATGGCTTTGTCGAGCGCATGAACCGCTCCAAGACGATGGTCCCCTGGGTTGAGGCGCAAATCCCGGCCGACGCGCACCTGCTTGCCTTTGGGATGACCGCCACCTTCCAGCACGAGAGCCGGCTGGATGTCCGCGAGCTGTATGGGATGGGCGAGGAGGACCTGCTGGAAGTGATCCAGAAAGAGGGCCCGACTTACCTGATCGTCGACGTACAAAGCGTCGAGCAACAGTGGCAGGGCAAGTCGCCGGCGGACAACTATCACTGGCTGCGTGATGGCCCGGGGCTGACCGAGATGGGCACCCGCGACGGCTACACCCTGTATCGGGTAGAAGAATGAGAATCTGTTTGGTCACTCCCGGCTTTAGCGCCGACGCGGACGACTGGTGCATCCCGGCCCTGCGGCATCTGGCGGCAGGTCTGGTCCGGGCGGGTCACCAGGTGCACGTGCTGGCCGTGCGCTATCCATTCCGGCCCGGCAGCTACGAGTTGTCCGGGATCAGGGTAACCGCCGTGGCGGGAGCGCAGAGGCAAAACTGGAGCAGCGTCGGAGTGTGGCGGCGTGCCTTCGCCGCTCTGGCCGCCGAGCACCGCCGACGGCGCTTTGACGTGCTCCAAGCCTTCTGGGCGACAGAGAGCGGAGCGCTGGCCGCGCTGGCCGGACGGCTCCTCGACGTACCCACTGTGGTGAGTCTGGCGGGGGGAGAGCTGGCCTGTCTGCCTGACATCGGCTATGGCGGCCAGCTCGCGCTAAGCGAGAGGCTCACGATCAGACTCGCCCTGCGCCTGGCCAGCGCCGTGACCGCCGGATCGTTTGAGCTGGTGCAGCGGGCGTCTCCCCGGCTTCAGGGTCGACCCAGCGCCCGAGCTCTGCGCCTTCCTCTGGGCGTCGACCTGAGTCTCTTCTCCCCTGCGCCCGGGCCTGCCGCGGAGCCCTTGCCGCTTCGCCTGATCCAGGTGGGCTCTCTGATCCCGGTGAAGGATCAGGTGACCCTCCTGCAAGCCGCGGCCCGGCTGCGGCGCCTCGGTGTTGAATTCTCGCTAGAGGTCGTCGGCGCAGGACCCCTGGCGCCGCAACTAGCCACACTCGCCGGGGAGCTGGACCTGGATCGGGTCGTGCACCTTCTGGGCGCGCTGCCCCACCACCACCTTCCGCAGGTGTACCGGACTGGCGCCGTCTATGTGTGCAGCTCGAGCCACGAAGCACAGGGCATGGCCCCGCTCGAGGCGGCGGCCTGCGGATTGCCGGTCGTCGGCACGAACGTGGGCATACTGCCGGAGCTTTCGCCCGAAGCGGCCATCGTCACCCCCGTGGGTGACCCGTCGGCTCTGGCCGATGCCCTGGCCGGACTGCTGGGCGACCGGCAGCGCCGGTGCACGATGGGCCGGTCCGCGCGCAGCAAGGTCGAGCAGGAGTTCGGTGTGGAGCGCTGCACAGAGCGTTTTGGCGACCTGCACCGCGCACTGGCGCAGACCTCCCGTCGGTAAGGCACAGCAGTCGTCGCGAAAACAGGTAGACTTCCGTGAGCGAGGCCGCCCTGGCCAGTCTGAACCAGTTCCAGTCATCCAGCGAATAGGCTGACTTGACAAAGCCATCTTGCTATGCTAGCATAGGGCCGGTCCAGGCTCCACACTGGGCATCGTGGCCACAGAGGCGAGCCAGCCGGTAGCGGCGGGTACCCCTATGCCCGCTTTGGGGTTCCTTCTCCATCGGGAACCTATCCCAGTCGTGAGGAGTGGCACATGGCCGTGCTGACACGCGAGGCCCCGGCGGGCGTGAGTGCAGAGAGGAATGCACGACAGCGCCGCAAGGAAGTCAAGCAGTGGCTTGCCGTTTTGCCGTACCTGGGGCCGTCCCTCTTTCTGTTTGCCATCTTTGTCTTTGTTCCCCTGATCCGCACGGTCGTGATGAGCACCTACGCCACGACCCCCATCGGCGAGATGACCAAATTCGTGGGGACGAAATGGTTCGCGCGACTGGCTTCGTCCAATGTATACCTCAACAGCCTCAAGGTAACGGTCAGGTTCGTTCTCTACACAGTGCCAGGGGTACTGGCCCTGTCGCTCTTGCTGGCCACGCTGGGGAACCTTCGCCTGAGGGGTATCTCCTTCTTCCGCACTGCGTTCGCCATCACGCTGGCCGTTTCTGGTGCCACAGCCGCGCTGATCTTCATGTTCCTCTACCATCCGGTGATCGGCACCTTCAACCACCTGATGGAGTTGATCGGGGTCGGCCGGGTGCCCTGGCTGACGGACGCCCGTTACGCCCTGGTCTCTGTGGCCATACCCCGTATCTGGCTGCAGACCGGGTTCGCCACGGTGGTCCTTCTGGCAGGCATGCAGGGCATCTCCGATGAGCTCTACGAGGCGGCTCGCATCGACGGCGCCGGATTCTGGCAGTGCTGGAAGAACATCACTCTCCCGCTGGTGTCTCCCAGTCTCTTCTTCCTTCTGGTCGTCGTCACGCTGAACGCCTTCCAGACCTTTACCGAGGTGAACGTGCTCACCAGCGGCGGCCCGATCGACTCGACCCAGGTGGTCGTGCACGAGATCTACCGCAGCTTTTACTTCAACGGGCAGTATGGCCTGGCTTCGGCGCAGGCCTTGATCCTGTTTGTGATCATCCTGGGGCTTACCATTCTACAGTTCGGCGTCGTCGAGAAGAGGGTACACTACACATGAGCAAACACAGGACCAAGGACATCATCGGCAAGATTGTGCTGTACCTACTGCTCACCATCGCCGCCGTGATCATCGTGTTCCCTCTGTACACGGGGTTCGTCACCTCACTGCTCAGCGCGCAGAACCTGGATACCTACCCGCCCAAACTGCTGCCGGTGGATTTCCAGTGGGAGAACTATGCAGCGGCCCTGAAGATGGCTCCGTTGCTGCGCTTTGTGTTCAACAGCTTTGTGCAGTCCAGCTCCGTCATGATCTCGCAGCTGATTCTGGCCAGTCTTGCTGCCTTCGCTTTCGCCTTTCTCGAATTCCGGGGTAAGCAATTCGTCTTTCTGGTATTCCTGTCCACGATGATGATTCCCTGGGAAGCGACGATCATCCCCAACTACCTGTTCGTCCAAAGGATCGGCTGGGACGACACATACCTGGGGCTGGCGGCGCCGTTCATGGCCACCGCCTTTGGCACCTTCCTGATCCGGCAATTCTTCCTGAGCCTGCCCCGGGACCTGTACGACGCGGCGATCATCGACGGCTGCAGCAACCTGCGCTATCTGATCACGATCGCCGTGCCTCTGGCGCGCCCGGCGCTGGGCACGCTGGCCGTCTACAGTTTCCTGCAGAGCTACAACCAGTACCTCTGGCCGCTGCTGATCACCAATAGCACCAACATGCGCACCGTGCAGATCGGTATCCGCATGCTCCAGGAGTTTGAACGCGAGGCATGGAATGAGGTGATGGCCGGCGTCATCATCGTGATGATCCCGACTCTGCTGCTGTTCGTCTTCGCCAACCGGCAGCTCATCCGTGGCCTCACCGCAGGCGCCCTGAAAGGCTAGGCGTTTCTCGCTTCTCCCCACTTGATCATGGTGAGTGGGTAGCCTGTCTGATTGATACACACGTGTGCAGAGGAGGTGATGCCTGTCACTTCACGAGTAGGTTTCGGATTTCCGAGTTACGACTCTAGTCTGATGAAGGAAAGGTGGAGAGGAATGAAGCGAACGTTGTCTGTTGTCGTCAGTATCCTTGTTGTCGCCAGTATGCTGCTCACGTCCTGCGGCGCGCCGGCTCCGACGGCAGTGCCCCCGACTGCGGTGCCTGCGACCAAGGTTCCGGCGACGGCCGTGCCCGCTACGCCCGTGCCGCCGACGCCTGTGCCTCCCAAGGAACCAGTCAAGATCGACTTTTGGTTCGCCATGAGCGGCAAGGCAGGCGAAACGGTTCAGGAGCTGGTCAAGCGGTTCAATGAGTCCCAGAGTGAAGTTATCGTGACCGCAACGTACCAGGGCTCCTACGACGATGCGATCACCAAGCTGAAGGCCGGTCTGCAGTCCAAGGACGTTCCCGCCGTTACTCAGATGTACGACCTCGGGACGCGCCTGTTGATCGACCTGAAGGTCGTCAAGCCGGTGCAGGACTTCATCGACCGCGACAAGTACGACATCGGCGATGTTGAGCCGGCCGTGCGCAACTACTACTCGGTGAACGGCGTGCTGTATCCCATGCCTTTCAACTCCTCCAACCCCGTTTTGTACTACAACAAGACCATGTTCAAGGAAGCTGGGCTGGATCCCGAGAAGCCTCCGCGCACCTGGGCCGAACTCACCGAGGCAGCGCGCAAGCTGGTCAAGAAGGACGCCTCCGGCAAGACGATTCAGTATGGCTGCTCCTTCGCCATCTATGGCTGGTTTGTGGAGCAGTTCATCGCCGTTCAGGGCGGCTACTATGTGAACAATGAAAACGGCCGCGCCGACCGCGCTACGGCGGCTACGTTCAACGGTCCCGAGGGTGTGAAGCTCCTCGAGTGGTGGAAGAGCCTGAACGACGAAGGCATCTGCATCAACCTGGGCCGCAAGACCGCTGACACCAAGAAGGCCTTTGACTCTGGCGTCGTGGCCATGACCCTCGACTCCACAGCCGGCGTGCGTGACCGCATCGACGCTGCCGTAGGCAAGTTCGATGTGGGCGTTGGATTCCTGCCGCGCTCCAGCGAGGCCGACTTTGCCAAGTCCGGCACCATCATCGGTGGCGCCGCTGTCTGGATTCTCAACCTGCGGCCCGAAGAGGAACAGGAAGCCGCCTGGAAGTTCGTCCAGTTCCTGAACACTGCCGAGTCACAGGCCTTCTGGCACATCAACACGGGCTACTACCCGGTGAATGCCAAGGGCTACAATCACCCCGATGACATCGCCTGGCGCGCCAAGTATCCGCAGTTCCAGGTCGCCATCGACCAGCTGCATGCTGCGCCGTTCAACAACTATACGGCCGGCGGCCTGACCGGGGTCTTCCCCGAGGCCCGGCAGACAGTCGAGGCGGCAGTGGAGGAGTACTTTGCGGGTGGCATCACCGCCCAGCAGGCGCTGGACAAAGCCGCTGCAAGCGTTACTCAGGCCATCCTGGACTACAACGACACGGTCAAGTAGGCGGACTGAACGGCCATTGGGCCGATCCGCCCGGTCAAGATCTAGCCAGGTGGCCCGCCTCACGGCGGGCCACTTGCTTTCTTTGCCGGCTGGCCTGTGGGCGCGTATCATAGGCCGGTAACTGAACTGCCGATTCTCTGCACTGGGGGGCCAGGATGAGACTTTCCCGGAATCGCTCTTCTCTTCGTTTGGTCATAGCTCTATCCGTCTTGGGGGCTGAGGTCCTCGTTCTGGCCGGATGCCGGACAACCGCGCCTCAGCCGACCGCAACCTCGGTCGCGTTGCCCGACATGCCCACGGCGGCCCCGACCTCCGTGCCCACGCCCACGACCCAGACCTGGCCCGAGATCCTGACCGTGGCCCATCGCGGAGGTGCTGCTCTGGCCCCGGAGAACACTCTGGGGGCCTTTGCCAACGCCATCAGCATCGGCGTGGACATGGTCGAATGCGACGTGCACCTCTCCAAAGACGGCGAGCTGGTGGTGATGCACGACCCGGACCTGACGCGCACGACCGACGGCAGGGGCTTTATCTACCAGATGAACCTGAGCGAGCTGGCAGGCCTGAACGCGGCAGCCAAATTCAGGGCGGCGGCGTGGCCCGTGGAGCCTGTGCCCACGCTGGGCCAGGTGCTCGACCTGGTCCAGGGCAAGACCAGCATCCAGATCGAGATCAAGGTTGAAAAGTTCCTGGGCCGCTACACCGGGATCGAGCAGAAAGTGATCGACGCGGTCACAGCACGGGGAATGGTGGATGACGTGGTCATCATCTCCTTCGATTTTCCCACCATCGCCGAGGTGAAGAAACTGGATCCGCGTTTCAAGACGGGCGCGCTGATGAGCACGGTGGACCTAAACCAGAGCTCCAAGAACCCGTACGATCAGTATGTGGAGGAGATCATCCAGCAGACGAATGCGGACTATATCATGCCTTCCTCAGCCGCCGTCTCCGACCTGCTGATCAAAGCCGCCCACGCGCGCGGGTTGAAAATGGGCGTCTGGACTGTGAACACGGCCGGGGAAATGCGCCGTATGGCCGAGTGGGGCGTAGACGCCATCACCACGAATGATTCGGTCCTGCTGAAGCAGGTGCTGGGGAAATAGGAACGTAGCGCTGCAATGCTGGCCTGGACCTTGACCTGACGACGCAGATCCAGCCGGCGTACGCCGGCCCGGTGCGTCGCGGGAACCCTGAGCAAGGAAGAGGAGGACATTTCTTGACCGAGAATCAGCAGTTCTGTGGAAAGTGCGGAGCACCCCTGGATCCAAACACGCGCTTCTGCGGGAGCTGTGGGCAGCCAGTGGCTTCGCCGGCCGGGGCCGCCCCGCAGGCGGCTGGCGCTGTACAGCCACGCACGACGGGGGAGCAGGTGCTGGGAGTGATCGCCGGACTGAACAAGCGCAAGGGTCTGTTCGGCGTCCAGAGCTGGAACCTGATCGTGACACGGCAGCGCCTCGTCTTTGCCCTGATGACCAAGGAAATGATGAACGACGCCGCTCGCCAGACCGACGACCAGGCCAAGGCCGAGGGCAAAGGTTGGATGGGACGAATCGCCGCGCGGTTCGGCTGGCTGCAGCTCATGGTGGACAAGTACGCGGGCATGCCGGTGGATCAGGCCCTCGCGGAACAGCCGGAGAATTTTGCCCTTCTTTCCACAGAGATCAAGAAGGTCAAGCTCGAGCGCCGCACGAACTCCAAACAGCATACCCACAGCAATCACCTGATCATCGAGGCGGTCACGGGCAAGCACGAGTTTGAGCTGATGGGCGGGGGGATGGACGAAGCCAGGGAGCTGCTCACGACCGCCCTGGGCGCCGCGGTGCACTAGGAGCGGGCAGGGCGTCGCGCTGATCGGCTTCGCCATCCGCCGGGCGAGAGGAGTGCGGCGTCAAGCACAGGTACCCTCCACGGCAGTGCCGGACGGCAAGGAGGGCGGCGCGAAACGGCCGGGGGGCACCCTGTCTCCTCCCGAGCGGTCTGGAGGTGGGAGCTGAACGCGCATCGTGTTCTTGCTGCACTGGTTCTTCTGGCGGTGCTTGGGATCTGGCAGCCTGTCAATCCGCCAGGCATCACTTCGGTCGGCGCGGCGGTCGTTCTGCCAACCATCGTACCCTATTCCCTGGCAAATATCACGTCGGGTGTTCAGCCACTTGCGGCTCAGCCAACCCCGCAACCCCAGGGCATGGGCCCATACCCTCTGGCCATCACGCGGGATGGCCAGTATGCGTACGTCAGTATGGTCCTGTCACCGGCCATCTTCAAGATCCGTCTGTCGGACATGGTCATCGTGGGCGCAGCCGACCTATCCGCCTACTGGCCACTGGAGAGCTGGTGTATCTCCCTGGATGCCAGCGAGGACAGACTCTTCGTACAGGTCCCTGTGTGGCGGCGCCTGCTGGTGATGGATACACACACCATGAGCGTGGTTCACAGCATCGACGATATCGGGGCGATCGGGATGGTCCGCTCACGGGCCGACTCCTCTCTCATCACCTGGGATGGGGGCAGCACGGTGAGCCTGGTCAACACCGATACCTACTCCGTGACCCGGTTCGTCGACGACCAGACTCATTTCAAGCAGATCCGGGCAAGCGAGACTGATCCGGACCTGTGGTTTGTCGTTTCGCAGATGACGGAGATCTCCCTGACGGTGGGCCTTTATGACCCGGCGAGCAAAGGCTGGCGCTCCCGGGTTTCGGTTCCTTTGCAGCAGGGTGTTGGGGAGGGCATCTTTGACCTCAGGGTCCTGCCCAACGAACAGAAGGCTTACCTGGCCACGTTCGGGGACTGGTATCCGGACTATCACGCCTACGGCTGGGTATACGCGATCGACCTCGCCGGGGGGCAGGTCGAGGCCATCCCTATCGATGGGGGCGCGTTCTGGCTGGAAGCAGGTCTAGACAGCCGCTCGCTGTATGTGGGCACAGGTTGGCCAATGCCCAATACGAATAACCTGCTGGTGGTGGACACGGGGCTGGATGTCGTCATCGGGACGATTCCTCTTGGTCGGAATCTGTATGGCTGGCCCCGCACGCAGATCAACGATCTCCTGATCGACCCGGCCCATCCATGGCTTCTCTATGCCACCTGCGGCGACTCCAATGATCTTCTCAAGATGGATCTGCGTAGCCGCACCCTGCTGGATGCGCTAGTCTTTAACCGGGAGACGTTCCTGCCCCATTTCTATGCCGTTGGAACGGCACGGGACAGTGCCCTCATCCTCCTCCATCGCAACGCCAACGCATTGGCGCTGGATCTGGACCAGGCGATGATCAGCGACGTGGTGCGGTTCCCTGCCATTCGCACCGACACTGGAGCCTATGACGTTGCCTTCACTACCGACGGCAGGGCGCTAATCGCTCAGGGTGAGCATTTCCTGGAGCTTGAGAGCGCGAGTATGCGCCTGCTAGAGTCTCATCCGCTGCCCGGGTACACTCCGTCTGTATGGCACTTTGTTCTTTCCCGAGACCAAACGCGGATCTATGCCATCACCTATTCCAGTTCCGGCGAAGATCCCCGCGCCGACACATTTCTGGCCCTCGATGCCGCTTCGTTGGAGACGGTAACCACGCTTCGACTGGAAGGCGGCGGGTTTGAGTTCAGACCGTTTGAGACGCCCGATCGCGCCAAGCTCTACGCTCTCGGCGGCTTGCAGAATGGGGCCGTGGTGCTCCACGTCATCGACACGGACACCTGGACCGTTCGGAAGACGATCACCTTCGACGAGCCGGGCCTGGAGGGTATCTCGACTGGACCCTACTTCCCGTTCGCGTATGACGCGAGCTCGCATACTCTGTTTGTGGGCGCAACACAGGTCGTCCTGGCCATCGATACGGATGCGGACGTGATCCGCAAGGTGATCCTCCTTGGTGATGTGGCCAGGGCACTGGGTCTGGAACCCGCGCAGCTGACCTATATCAACGCCATCGGCCTCGTCTATCAGCCCGGCGAGAACTTGCTCTACATTGCTCATCTGGACTATAGTTTCATCAGTATCTATGACCTGACGGATGATCGCTTCCTTCCGCAGGTCATCCCATTGCACGGCTACTTTCCGCGCGCCCTGTTCTCAAACGGAGACTGCAGCAAGATATATTGCCTCAACGGCCGGTCCGACAGCGTCTCCGTCATTGACACCAGCTCGAGGGCGGAGGAGAACGTGATCGACCTCCACGCCTACTTGCACGAATATCGCGTCTTCGTGCCTGTGCTGCGGTAGGTCTGGAGGGCCGGGCACCGGGCTCGCCGGGTGGCTCGTATGGAGACAGCCCGGGAACGGGCAACGGCTCGGATGGTGCGCGACACTGCGCCTCGAAAGGACAAAGCGACGATGAACGGCAAGGGTTCCCTGGACTCGGTTCGGCAGCTTGGCGCCTTCCTGGAGGCCTGGAACCGTCACGACCTGGACGCCATCATGGCCTTCATGGTCGAGGACTGTGTATACGAGGCCTCCGCGGGACCGGATCCCTGGGGCAAGCGATTCGAAGGCCAGGCGGCAGTGAGAGAGGCATTTGCCGGTGTTTGGGCCACGTTCCCGGATGCCCGCTGGACCAACGCCGAGCACCATGCCTTCGGCGAACGCGGCCTTTCGGAGTGGACCTTCTACGGCAGCCGTGCGGACGGAACGCGCATCGAGGTACGCGGCTGTGACCTTTACACCTTTTGCGGCGGCAAGATCGCTCTCAAGAGCACTTTTCTCAAGAGCCGCCCACCTCTGCCCGCCAATCGCTGAGCCAACAGGCGACAGGCGGGCCAAGGAGTGACCCTGGTCATGGGCAAACTCACGCTTGCGCAGTTCAACGCGTTGGAGGCCGCCGCTTCCCGGCACCTGGGGCGCCCCTGGAAGGTACGCGCTTCCCGCGACCTGGCCGATCTGGCCTGCCACCCTGCCTTCCTCCTCTCAGACGGCCAGTACGGCATCTTTGCCAAGTTCAGCGCCGCGGCCAATGGCAGGCAGCAGTTCGAAGTCGAGCTGGCCGGGCTCGAGATGCTTTCTCGCCTGGCGGGTGTCCAGACGCCCGACCCCATCGGCGTCGTACCTGTTGAAGGCGGCTGTCTCCTCGTCTTGGAGGAGGTGCGTGCCGTCGACCGCGGCCCGCGTCAGTGGCGAGAGATCGGCCGCACTCTCGCTGCCATCCACCGGGTGAGGGGCCGGCGGTTCGGCCTGGAAACCGACGGTTTCTACGGTCCCCTGCCGCAGGACAACTCTCCCATGGACGATTGGGTGACCTTCTACGCGGAGCGCCGGCTCCGGCCTGCGCTGCGTCTGGCTCGTGATTCCGGCTGCCTGTCGGCGGTGCTGACCGGACAGGTAGAGCGAATCATCGAACGGCTGCCCGACCTGTGCGGGCCGCCCGTAGAGCCCACCCTGTTGCATGGAGACGCACAGCAGAACAACTGGATCTCGACCTCCACCGGGCCTGTGGCGATCGACCCGGCGGTCCACTATGGGCACCCGGAAATGGATCTGGCCTGCCTGGACATCTTCCAGACTGTGCCGGAGGAAGTGTTGGCCGGCTACAGCGAGGTTCAACCGATCGATCCCGGCTTTCCGGAGCGCAGGTCCCTGTGGCGCACCTACGGGTACCTGTATTCCGTGGCCGTGGAGGGAGCCTGCTACGTGCCGCCGCTGGAAGCGGCGGTGCAGGCGTACCTCTGATACGGGCGGCGGAAGCAATGCGGGTATGCCGGGGCCCTCTGCCAGACCGACTGACCCGCCGCTCTGATTTCCGAGGCCTGACCTCTGGGAGGATTATGCGTGACGCGCAACTGGATCGACTCGTGGAAACGACGCGCTCGCGAGCTGCAGACCGAGGTCTATGCCCTGTACCTGGCATACCGCGACCCCCGCGTGCCCTGGTATGCCCGGGCCTTTGCCGCCCTGGTGGTCGGCTACGCCTTTAGCCCGATCGATCTGATCCCGGACATTGTGCCCGTGCTCGGCTACCTCGACGACCTGGTGCTCATTCCAGTCGGAGTGGCGATTGCCATCCGGCTCATCCCGCCGATTGTGCTGGCCGAATGTCGTGATCGTGCCAGCCAGGAGATGGCGCACGGCAAGCCCGTCAGCCGGGTTGCCGCCGTGGTTATCGTTGCCCTGTGGCTGCTGCTCGCTGCCGGGGCAGTGGTGTTGGTACGCCGCTGGATGAGCGGGTGAGCGGACAGCCGCAGAATGAAGGAGGACCTGTGCGCGTAATGGGCATCCATTCCAGCCCCTTCCCCGAGGGCAATACGGCCTTTGTGCTGCAAGCGGCGCTGTCCGAAGCGGCAACAGTCGAGGGGGTGACCACCGAGGCAGTCTCGCTTGCCGGTCTGACCATCGCCGATTGCCGCCAGTGCGATTGGTGTATGAAGAAACAGACCCCCGACCAGCTCTGTGCGGTGGAGGACGACGCCGCGCCCCTCCTGGGCCGGATTCGCGACTGTGATGTGCTGGTGCTGGCCACGCCGGTCTACTTTGGGCGCATGACAGGCAGCATGGCCTGCCTGATCGACCGCACGCGCTGCTTTCTGTTCGGCAAGGCGGGGCGCGCGGCGCTCAAGGGCAAGGTCGGAGTAGCCCTGGCCGTCGGCTGGCGCCGCAACTACGGGCTGGAGGCGGCCCTGCAGAGTCTGCACCAGGCCTTTCTGATCCACGAGATGCTGACTCCCTCCTCCTACGCGGCCGGGGTGCTCTACGGCGCGGCAGTGGTCTCGGGCCAGAAGAACGAGGAGGGCCGGTACTGGCGGGACCGCCCGTCTGTAGTGCACGACCGTGAGGGTATGGAGGCGGTGCGACTCTTGATGCGCGAGGCCGTGCGCACTGCATCGGTTTGACGGGGCCGTTCGTCCCGCATCAGAATGACAGGATTGAGCCCCTTTCGCACCTGAGCGTTTCTCGAGTACAATCATCACGTTCGTCTTGTCGGCCAGCGGGACCACCCCGCTCTTATCCCGGTCCACCCGGACGGAAGGAGGCAATCCCCCATGAAGACCGTTGTCGCCGCCGCTCTGGGAGAATGCGTCCACGTCGCCGGGATCACCAACTTTCTTCGCTTGGCCGAGGCCGCGGGCTGGCGCACAGTCTTCCTCGGACCTGCTGTCCCCATCGCCGGCGTGCTGGCCGCCGCCCGACGCGAGAACGCGGAGCTGGTGGGCGTTTCCTACCGCCTGACGCCGGAAACGGGCGAGGCGCTGCTGGGCGAGTTCGCCGAGGAGGCTGACGAGCTACGCGCCTCCGGAGTGCGTTTTTGCTTTGGCGGCACTCCTCCCGTTGCCGATCGGGCGCGCGCTTTTGGCTTTTTCGAGCGGGTCTTTGATGGCAGCCAGCCGGTCGAGGAGGTTCTGGCCTATCTGAAAGGCCAATCCAGAGCCGGTCCGGGGCACGTCGACTACCCTCAATCCACTGTCGAGCGTATCGCCTGGAAATCGCCCTTTCCCATCCTGCGCCATCACTTTGGTCTGCCCACGATGGAGGCAACGGTGGAGGGGGTCAAGCGCATCGCCGAGGCCCGCGTGCTGGACGTGGTCTCTCTGGGCATAGACCAGGATGCTCAGGAGAACTTTTTCCATCCCGAGCGCCAGGACCCGCGCCGTCGCGGGGCGGGCGGCGTTCCCGTGCGTTGCGCCGACGACTATCGCGCCCTCTACGCGGCCACGCGCTGCGGAAACTATCCCATCATGCGTACCTACTCTGGCACAGACGATTTTGTGCGCCTCGCCGAGCTGTATGTGGAAACCATTCACAACGCCTGGGCCGCCATCCCGCTCTTCTGGTTCAACCAGATGGACGGTCGCGGTCCGTGGGACCTGGAGGGCTCGATCCGCGAGCACCAGACGGTGATGACCTGGTACGGGGAGCGTGGCATTCCGGTGGAGGTGAACGAACCGCACCACTGGGGACTGCGTGAGGCCCCGGACATCGTCTTTGTGGTCTCGGCTTACCTCTCTGCCTACAACGCTCGCACCTTTGGAGTCAGGGACTATATCGCCCAGCTGATGTTCAACAGCCCCCCGGGCCTGTCCGATGCCATGGACCTGGCCAGGATGCTGGCTGTGCTGGAGCTGATCGCGCCCCTGGCCGGACCGGATTTCCGGATCTTTCGCCAGACGCGCACCGGCCTGCTGAGCTATCCGTTGGATGTCGACGCGGCTCGCGCTCACGTGGCTGCCTCCGTCTACCTGCAGATGGCCCTGCGGCCGCACATCGTGCACGTGGTGAGCCATACAGAGGCGGATCACGCCGCCACGGCAGACGACGTGATCGAGGCCTGCAAGCTGGCCCGCCGCGCTATCGAGAATGCGTTGCGAGGCCAGCCGGACATGACGGCCGATCCAGCCGTTCAGGAGCGCAAAGACGAGCTGGTTAATGAGGCCGGCCTTACCCTCGAAGCGATCCGAACCCTGGCAGGACAATCCGTGGCCGACCCGTGGCTCGACCCGCCCACGTTGACCCGCGCTGTCACCCACGGCCTGCTGGATGCTCCCCACTTGCGCAACAATCGCTTCGCCCTCGGTCTGGTCTCAGTGCGTACCGACAGCCGGGGCGCCTGCGTGGTGATTGACCCGCATACAGGAACCGTCCTGACGGAAGAGCAGAGGATCGCACAGTTGCTGACCGGGCCGGGCGGGCCGCGTTCAGCGCCATAGGGGGTCGACCCCCCGGGAGGAAGAGACATGAAGACGCAAAAGACCAACTATACGGTGATCGGTGCCGGACACGGCGGCAAAGCGATGGCCGCTCACCTGGCCCTGATGGGCTTTCCCGTGACGCTGTTCAACCGCACGGACGAGAACATCAGGGTCATTCGACAGCGCGGCGGCATCGAGCTGGAGAGTTATGATGGCGGACCGTCCGGATTTGGCAAGATCCGGCACGTCACTTCCGACCTGGGCGAGGCGCTGGAGAAGGCGCAGGTGGTGATGGTGGTGGTGCCCTCCTCGGCCCATGCCGACATTGCCCGCCTGGCCGCTCCTCACCTGCGTGATGGTCAGGTTGTGGTGCTGCATCCCGGCCGAACCTGCGGCGCGATCGAGGTGCGCAAGGTGCTGGACGAGAGCGACTGCAAGGCGGACATTGCCCTGGCAGAGGCGGAGACCTTTATCTACGCCAGCCGTTCCGATGGTCCTGCCCAGGCGCACATCTTTCGCATCAAGGACACGGTTCCCGTGGCCGCTCTGCCCGCTCCGCTCACGCCGCGTGTGCTGGAGGCGCTCGCTCCTGCCTACCCGCAATTCATCGACGGTACCAGCGTGCTGCACACAGGGCTGAACAATATGGGCGCCATCTTTCACCCGGCACTGATCCTGCTCAACATGGGGCGCATCGAATCGACCGGTGGCGAGTTCGAGTTCTACATTGACGGGGTCACGCCATCGGTAGGGCGGGTGCTGGAGGTGCTCGACCGGGAGAGGGTGACCGTGGCCGCGTCGCTGGGCATTCGCGCCCAGACCGGTCTGGAGTGGCTGAAGCGGGCTTATGACGCCTCTGGCGCCGACCTGAACGAGGCCATCCACAACCAGGAGGGCTACTACGGTATCAAGGCCCCCAAGACCCTCAACCACCGCTACATCTTTGAGGATGTGCCGATGAGCCTCGTGCCGATGGCATCGCTGGGACAGGCCTATGGAGTTTCCGTGCGTGGAATGGACAGCATCATTCGCCTGGCCTGCTTTGTGCACAGGACCGACTACTGGCGCAAGGGCCGCACGGTGGACAGGCTGGGCCTGCAATCGCTCAGCGTCGGCGAGCTGACCCGCTACGTGATGGAAGGCACCCGCGATTGAGGGTGAGGGCTAGGTTCGCATAGTCCGAATCGGGCTTGCCCTCCACGAGAAGCACGTATGATCGAACGATCACAGTCCGGTGGCATGATCATCACACTGGAGACGGGCAAAATAGACCGCGGGCAGGACGCGTGCTATGATCCGTCCCCTGAGGTGAGCTCCCAGGAATCGATCACGTTGCCACCGTAGTCAATGGCCGCACCTGTGAGCCGGTCGCCGTCCACCTCAATTAGCAGGAAGTGATGCGCGAGCAGTGCCCTCTGACTGTTCGGATCCGGAGCGCCAAGGGCGGTTAATCTACCACCCCCTCCGCCCGAGACCAGGTATGTGATGCCATTGACGAGCAGCCGTTCATAGTTGTGCTTGTGGCCACTCAGAAAGACGTCCACGTTATAGCGTTCCAGCAGAGGTACGAGGGTCGCCCTCATCTCCTTCTCCATGGCATCCTCGGCTGCAGAGGTGAAGATGGCCCTGTGCTGGACGACGAACAACCAGGGCAGGGTGTTCGCGGCCAGCTCGCCTTCCAGCTATACCAGTTCTTCGTCTGTGTAGGGTGGTGCTCCCGCAGGATACCCGTCGCCCTCCAGGCAGACGAAGCGTGCGTTGCCGTAGGTATAGCTGTACCAGTGCTCGTTTCCGGGAAGATGGTAGGCATCGTAGTAGTTCATGCTGTCACGCTGGTGGTTACCGATGGTGGCAATGGAGGGTGTGGTGGCGAGCAAGGGGGCTTCGATGGAGAAGAAGTCGTCCCACTGGCCGGATGACTCACCATGCTCGGTCATGTCACCCAGATGGATCATCCAATCCGGGTTGACCTTGAGCATCTCTTCGATCATCGCCCTGTGCCGGTCGTGGTACGTTTGGGTGTCGCCCACCACAACAAACCGGAACCGCTGCTGAGCTTGATCGGCGCCGCTTCGGAAGGAAAACACGGGAGTATCGCCAACTCGATATCGGTACACTCGGTAGGGTGACAGGCCAGCGAGCAACACGGCATGGTGCACTGTGGGCCGGCTATCCTCCTCGATGTAGTCCAGTGCTTCGTTCGGGCCATACTCCACGCGACTAGGTTCTGCTTCTCTCGTGTCCCAGATCACCCAGACCGTGTCCGGAGTGACGAATTGCAAGTACGGGCCGCGTTTCAGGCCGTACGGATTGGGGATTGACCGGCACGAAGTCAGGCCCGACAGAGGGGCCAATACAACGAGCAGCAGAGCGACCAGTGGACGCTCAAGCCGGCGCTCTTGACCCAAAACCATTGCACCTCCCAGGTCCTGACGTCAGGCTGTGGTTCCTCATACGAACCCGGTACCTGGCATGATGGATGGCTCAGGCCTTCTTCTTCCGGTAGAGGATCATTCTCTCGTCCGAAGGTTTCTGCACTTCCGGGGGAACCCGGCAAAAGCCCAACTTTTTGTAGAATCCGTGGTTGCGAGTGGACCACTCTGGCATCTCGAGGGTCCGGCTCAGGGCATCCGGGTAAGTCTCTTCGACAAAGTGCCAGGCGCGTGTGCCTACGCCCTTGTCCTGGTACACCGGGTCGACGAACATTGCGCCGAGATTGTTGTGGCCTCCTGGCAAGATCCAGACAATGAAGGCGCCAATGATCTTACCCTGTCGCAGGATTTTGTACCCGACGCTCTCCTTGTAGGGGAAGAGCCAGGTGCGGAAAAAGTCGCCGTTGTCATAACCGGGAGGGCCGCCGTGAGGCTGACCAAGATAGCGCTGGGCGTCATCATCGAAAGCGCGGGTCATCACATCAGTCAGAGCGGGGAGGTCAGTCTCCACGATCTCCTCGAATGTCAGAGAAGCAGGCTCCACAGCGCACCTCCATGCCAGCGATTGTGGTTGGGTTGCTACTCCTTCACGGGAAAGATGATGCGCGTCTGCTGGTCCGGCTGCGGCGTATCCGGGCCTGTGAGGTAGACCTCATAGGCAAGGCCGGTGGTCTCGACGCCTTTTTCCCTTGCCCGCCTGGTGAGCTCGTCGTAGGCGCCTCCGAGTCCGTCCCAGCCGCCCACGTAGAGGCACGTGGCGGCGCGCCCGGACGGACCGTGACCAGCCAGAATGTCGCCCTGACCCGGCAGGGGGCGGGTCACGGGGAAGCCGATTTCCAGCTCGAAGTCTGCCATGTCCTGGTTGAAGTAGGCCACAAACGGAGGCCCGGCGGCTGGCTCTTCCAGTCCGGCAAGGTAGGTCGCGATGGCATCAAGGGCCTCGCCGATGCACTGGTTCAGATTCGTGGCAGCGGACCGTTTGCGGATGGTGAGAGCCGGGTGTTCGGGTAGCCGCATCATCTCACAGCGGTAGCTCATTGCCTCGTCTCCTTTCGCCAATGGCGGGCGATTCGCAACAGGGGCAGGACGGTCCAGCCCCATCTCATTCTACGGCACTCGGGTCGCCAGGGCAAGGTCGAACCCCCCTAGCGTTCGACGGGCGCCTGGTTGCGCGCTCCTGACGGCTTGGCTGGGCAATTGGTGTAGTGGGAAGCAGCGCTACGGCTGGTTCACATCCCAGTAGACCAGAGCGGACCTGACTCCACGAGGCCAGACGTAGGTGCCATCCTGCAGGGTGAGGTTATCGCGCAACAGGTCGGTCAGCCAGCCGTCGTGCTCGCTGTGGGTGGGTAGTCCAAAGCGGCGCTTCACATCGCGGAGCGCCTCTTCCAGATTCGGGCTGGTCCATGGCTGCCACAGTCCCGAGTCTTCCATCAGCACGTTGGCGCAAATGCCCATCTGCAGCAGCACGTTGTAGGCGACTTGGAAGTTGGTGCTGTCGTGGTCGTGCCCCCGGATGCGGCGGGATATCTGGGCCATCAGTCCATCGTGGGTGGGGACGCGCAGACCCAGGAAACAGGCGCACCGGGTGACGGCGATCATTCTGGTGATGAAGGCTGGAAGGTCGAGCGAAGCATACATCGCGTGGAAGCACAGTGAGGCGTCGACCGGGTCCACCTCGGCCTCGGGCCAGGGGGCATGGATTACGCGGACGTTGGAGAGCCCTGCGTGCGCCGCGTTCTCGCGCAGTACCTCCAGCATCGCCGCGGACGGATCGACGGCAGTCACCTCGCGCGCATGCTGGGCCATGAGCACAGTCCACGCACCCGGGCCGGCGCCTATATCCAGGACGGTGGAACCAGGATGGCTGTCCAGCCACTGTACAACCAAGTCGCGACTGGAGTCCGGCTGGACCCAGCGGCGTTGGACGTGCTCGTAGTAGCTGCGGGCCTTGTCGCGCCAGGCGTCGGGATCCTGACGTGGATCCGATCCCTTCTCGCCAGTCCAGCTCCTGGATTTCGTTTCGGCGAGCTGGCGCCACAGCCGGGCGTAGTCAGTGATCTTCTCCAAGCTGATCTCCTCTGCTCTTGCGGCGGCCACTCAATGCATGACCACCAGGGGCCGTCCACGAAAATCGATCACTTCGACCTCGACGCCATATGTGGCGCTCAGGGCCGGGCCCGTGAGGGTGTCACTGACTGAACCGGCGGCCAGGATCCTGCCTTCGCGCATCAGGATGACGTGATGACAAATCGCTGCGGCTGAGTTCGGGTCGTTGGTGGTGAAGATCACCGTCCCGGAATCGCTGACCAGTCCGTGCATCAGCTCGAGTACCCGCCGCCGGTTGCCGATGTCCAGATGCGACGTTGGCTCATCGAGCAGGAAGATGCCAGGACGCTGTGCCAGGGCGCGGGCGATGGTTGCCAGTTGTCTCTCCCCGCCGCTAAGTGAGGGTACAGTACGGTCGCGAAAACGCGTCAATCCCGTGGCCGCCAGAGCCTCCAGAACGATGGCCGTGTCGGCCTGGGAAGGGAGCTGCAGCAGCCCCAGGTGCGGAGCGCGCCCCAGCAGTACATAATCGGCGACGCTGATATCAAATACGACCTGCTCCTGCTGCGGCACGAGACCAAGCAAGTGACTCACCTCGCGCCGGGAGTACTGGCAAGCTGGCCGGCCTGCCAGCACAATCTCCCCTTGCGTCGGGAGGAGCAGGCCCAGGATCAGATGGAGCAGTGTGGTCTTGCCCGAACCATTGGGCCCAAGGAGTGCTGTGACCCGCCCGGTCGGGATCTCGACCGAAAGGGCGTTCAGGACGTTGGGAGAGGCTGGATCGTAGCCAAACGACACACTCCTCAGGGCAATTGCGGTTTGTGGGTTCATCGTTGCGCACCGAGGCGTTGGCGGGTGAGCATGGCCAGGAAGAAGGCCGCCCCGACGAAGGAGGTGAGGATGCCCAGAGGAATCTCCCCGGTTAGCAGAGTGCGTGCCACGTCATCGCACCACAGGACGAACAGGCACCCCAGGAGCATTCCGCCCGGCACGACGCGCCTGGCATCCGAGCCAAACAAACGCCGTGCGATATGGGGAATGATCAGCCCAACCCAACCGACCTGACCGCATTTGGCGACCAAGACAGCGGCAGAGGATGCCGCCGCCAGGAGCAGAACGAACCGCTCGCGCCCGGGGGCTGCCCCCAGGGAGAAGGCTGTCTCATCGCGCATGGACAGCAGGTTGAGACGCCAGCGCATCATGTAGATCACAGCAAGCGACGGCACGACCACAGGGAGTATCTGCACAAGGTCCGCCCAGGTGATGGCCCAGAGCCCGCCCAGCATCCAGAAGGTGAGGTCGGGAAGCTGGCGAATGGGGTCGGCGAGGTACTTGAGAACGCCCGTTCCTGAGGTGTAGAGAGCGGACACGGCGATCCCGGCCAGGATCAGCCGCAGGGTCCAGTCCCCAAGGCGCGCGCGCCGGGCCAGGAAGGTACTGCTCAGCAGCCCCATCAAAGCGAAGACAGCGGCACTGACCTGCACCGTCGCCGGTCTCCCGTCCGCCAACACGATCGCCAGCGAGGCCCCGAAGGCCGCGCCCGGAGAGATGCCCAGGAAACCCGCATCAACCAGCGGGTTGCGAAACACCAGTTGAAACACCGTTCCGGAAGCAGATAGCACGATACCGAGAAGACAGGCAGTCAGTATCCTGGGAACGCGCAGGTTGAGCACCAGACTGCGCGCCAAGGGATCGCTGAGAATGGATCTCGGCGGTGTAAGGTAAGGTGAGGGGTAGCGCCCCAGCAAGAAGGAAGCTGCCAGGCTGAGCAGAACACAGGCCGCAATGGCCCACATCCTCCGTGTCGAGCGCTGCTCTTCCTGAAACCGCAGCTCGGGATCAGTGGACATCCAGATGCACCAACGGCATGATGTGCTCGTTCACAGTAGCCCTGTCCATTTCGTAGAAGTAGCCGTAAAAGTCGTAGATCTCAGAGCTCATATCGATATCGGCGAACCTGTCGGGGTAGAGGCGCGTCGCCAGCCAGTTCACGCCCAGGATCCAGCGCGGGCCTGGACTGTCCCAGTCGTACAGGTCAAGCGGGAAGGCGTAGAGCTCACGATTCTGGACCGCCCTGAGCTGGCTCCACACAGGATCCGCCCTCAATGCTGCGATGATACCGTGAGCATTCATATCGTACGTGAGAACCAGCAAGATCTTGTCGGGATTCCAGAGGGCGATCTGCTCCAGGTTCGCGACGGTCCAGCCGGCCGTGGCGGCAGCCGACTCCAGCCAAACGGGGTGACCTCCTGCAAGCTGCACCAGGATCGTTTGCATCCAGGATTTGGCTGGCACATTCATCGCCAACGATCCACCGCGTTCCGTGTACTGCAGGAGTAGTATGTCAGGTTTATCGTCTTCTGGGATGCCTGACAGTCGCTGCTGAATGCGGTCGAGTCGCTGCTGGTAATAGTCTATGATCTGCATGGCACGCTCTGGCTGACCCAGGACCACGCCCAGGTTGATGACATCCTGATAGAACTGATCCGGAGTTTCCGGACTGAGGAAGAGCGAAGGGATGTTCACCTCGGCCAGCGCGTTGCTGAGGGTGTCGGGAACTATGCCTTTCGTTATGACCAGGTCGGGCTTGAGTGCAGCGATCTGCTCCACGCCAGGACCGGTGGCCAGGATGGTCTTCTGGGTCCAGCCGGGGTCTACGAGTGGCAAGAAATCGTCCGCAGTCGAACCCTTCTGCTCCAGGCCGACGAGCTTGATCCAGGCAGTGGGAAACATGTAGAGCAGATGCAGTCCCATGTAGGGGCCGCGGCCGACCACCACCAGACGTGCCGGCACCTCGTCTAGCATGACAGTCTGTCCAGCCGCATCCGTTACGGTGATGGGTAACTGGACAGGCGACGGCGTGGCATTCGGCGTCGGCTGCCGAGGCCGGGTGGTGGACGTAGGAGACTGCATTGAGCTGGGAATGGCCGCGCCTGCGGGCGAGCAGCCTGTGTTCAGCAGTCCCATCACGATCAGCAGGAGCATAGGAACGGCACGGACGGTTCGTTGCGACAAGACCCCCTCCGAGATTCAAGGTCAAGAAGGGCAGCGCCCTTCTGATGAAGGCCGCTCCCGGTTCTGGTTCCGCGCAGAGCGCCCTACAGCTTGTCGGGGATCCAACGCAGCATCGTGTAGGTTGCCGGCTTGAACCACTTGAGCCAGAAACGAGCCGCGGCCGTGTTCATGGGTTCAAAGTCGACCGCACAGCGCTCGTAGCCCTGGTTCCGGGCTGCCTCCAGGGCGTGGTTCAGCAGTGCCCCGGCCACCCCCTGGCCGCGGTATCGGTCGGTCACGAAAGTCATGACAATGCTGGCGGTCTTGTCGTCGCGTAAGATTAATGAAGCGTCGGGGTTGCCCGTGCTGAGTCCCATGCAGCCAACGATCTTTCCGCCGGCCTGGGCCAGCCACATCACGTTGCCCGGGGCACGCAGCCACTGCGCATAGTCGTGCGGCTCATTCTGCCAGGAAATCGGCGGGGACGTCAGGTGTTTCTGGAGTAGCTCGCCGAAGGTGGTTGCCGTGCCGACATCGCCCATGTTCGCCATGCGGATCTTGACGGACGAAGGCTTCACGTCCACAGGTGACAGGTCGCGGAGTGCGTCGATCGTGACCAGGCCAAAGCCCATCCAGTGCCAGGCGTTTGTGGTGACCGCGTCCAGAGCCATGAGGCTGACCGCGTGCAGTCGGCAGCCGCTCGATGCCCATTGTACGGCCAGGCGACCGTACATCTGCTCGTATATCACCCCCGGTTCCACGTATGTTGCGCCATTGGCCCACTCCGGACAGTATGCGGTGCGCTGCCCCAGGAAGCTCGGAATGATCAGAGCCATCATGAAGCCGACCAGTTTGCCGTCCCGAATCGCGGCCACGCCAGGACTAGTGGGCAGCATCTCGCGCAGCAAGGGAGCGATCTCGCTCAGGCGCTCCCAGCGCGCGGGGAGTAGCGGCAAGGGTTGCTTCAGGGCACGATAACGCGACTGAACCAACAGGGCGGCGTCCTGAAGGTGCTGGTCCCGCAGGGGTACGATGTCGAGCGCCATTGTTGCCACTCCTCCAACGAAAGGGATTATTCCGGGTCCCGCACGGGGCGTGGCCCTTCATCTATCAAGACGGAGAGACAGGCCGGGGGATTCGCCTTGCGGGGCACAAGGGCCACTAGAAGATCAGCTTGGCCAGCCTAAGCGCACCCTGAGCCCAGGCCACCCGGTGGGTAACTCCGGTCGCGACGCTCAAGCGTGCCAGGTTGTCCACATACCAGTCATAGTTGCGGATGAAAGAGTCCTTGTTGGAGAACTGGGGACGAAAACCCAGCAGGCGCTCCGCCTTGTCAATTGCCACGAATGATTCTTTGCCTACCTGTTCATAGATCCACTTGTAGAGAGGCGAGAGCCCCAGTTTCTCCAACGAGCGCAGCACCAGGATGGCTGGCCTCTCAGGTATGGCGATAACCCGCTTGCCGAAACCCGCGTGGTCGAGGACGGCCTGAAAGTCAGTTCGGGGCGTGCCGAAATCCTTGGCGCCCACATTGAAGGTATCGTTGGTCAGGTCACGGGGCAGGGTGGAACAGAGCCAGACCGCCTCGCACAGGTCCTCGACATCCAGGTACTGGTAGCGATTGTTGCCGCTTCCGAGTATGGGAAAGTTGTGACCCTCGTGCGCCCATTCGTAAAGCATGGCAAACACCCCCATACGCTCCGGCCCGAGGAACGACTTGGGCCGAACGATGGGTACGCACTGGCCGATAGAGCGGAACTCCTGGCAGACTTCCTCCGCCTCGACTTTGGCCGAACCGTATGGTCCCACACCGTGGACCGCATCGCTCTCCAGCAGCGGATGGTGGTCGGGGATGCCATAGACCGCGGTGGACGAAATGTGCACGACACGCTCTACACCGTGCTCACGCGCCAGCCGGAGCACATTGCGTGTACCCTCCACCTCAGTCGAATAGATATCCTCCGGACTGTAGAGGGGCAAAGCTGCCGCGGTGTGCACAACCGTGTCGACATCCTCCAGTGCCGCCTCGACGTCCGCCGGTCGGCGCACGTCGCCCACGATACCCCGCACCTGCCCCAGCAGATCCGAATAGTCCAGGGCGGCCAGGTCGAGCAGGGTTACTCGCTGGCCACGGGCCAGCAGGTAGCGGGTCAGGTTGATGCCCAGCACCCCTGCGCCGCCAGTGATGAGAAAGGAACGACTCACAGAAGACTCCCTCCTAAAGGGCGACCTCAAAGTCGCGCTCGGCGTTGGCCAGAACTGCCTGTGTCGCCTCAGCGCTGAAATGTTCAGTGAACTCTGCCAGTCCCTGGTGCAGGGCTTCCGCACCTGCCGGCCCAAGCTCCTCAATCAGTACGCGGCGCAGGGTGGCATAGAGATGCCCCAGGTGGTAATCCCAGGGCTGTGCCGCTACCCTGCCGGATCGCCGCCGCCGGCGGTAGACCAGCCGGATCGAATCGAACAGGGAAAGGTTGGCTTCCTTAAAGATGAATTCGCAGCATGGGTCGCCCCTTACGCGCAGAGAGGCAACCTGCAGCTCCAAGTCCGGGTTGAAACCGCAGAGCAGAGCACGGTCGATTTCCTCGCAATAGAGCCGGCCCGCATCTACCAGCTCAGCCTCCTGCCACGCCCGGAACCAAGGGCAGAGCTGGACCTGCTGTCGCAAGTCCGGATTGCGGCGGACGAGACTGCTGGTCGACTCGCCCGGATCGGGCTGCCACTCGCAGTATGAGAGGTAGTCCAGCACGGTAGCGCCGCGTCCTTCCCGGGCAGCGCGCAGCGCCATTCGACGGCCTCGCTGGCCAGCATACCGCCGCACTGCCTGGCGGATGACCTCCCCGCCTCTGTTCTGGCCGACGTTGTCGATCACAGCCCGGGCGATCCAGCCAAAGAGCAGGGCGTGGTGTTTGGCGGTGAGCCGGACGGGTGAGAGACTCTTCTCCAAACGCGCGTCCATGATCACGATCCTCCAGATCGTCTGCCTGAACAACACTGGGGCCTGGAACAGCGTTTTGCAGCAGAAGGGATGTGGACCAGGTCCGCAAGCCGGCCTAGCGCCGCGCCTCGGGACGCACAAAGGGCGGATCAACCTGACGTGAAACGAGCGCTCCGTAGCAGCGCGGTTTGCGGTAGGAGTTGCCCCAGCTCTCGATGCTGCGGTAGACGCGCAGGCGGTCCAGGTCAAAGCGGGCAAGGTATATGCCCTCTTCAGCGCCGGCCTCCACGAGGCAAGTGTCGCGCGAGGCCTCTTGCTCATCGAAGGCGATGCCATCGTGGGCTACGGAATGACCGTTTTCCTGCGGCGAGGCATAGTTCGCCATAGCCATGCCAACCATGTTCTCAAAAGCTCGTGTCCGGAACTGACACAACCGGTTTTGCTCCAGCTCACAGGCATTGGGGGTGAGAATGACCTCTGCACCCTGTAGCATCAGGATCCGTGCACTCTCCGGGAACTCGCGGTCCATACAGATCATGGCGCCGATCCTCACCTGACCTGCTGCCGTGTCGAGCGTGCAGACCCGGAAGCCATCACCCGGGGTGAGGGCGATCTCGCGGTCGAAATCGCAAGTGTGTACCTTGGCGTAAGTCAGACGGCGTACGCCGCAACGGTCGATCAGAGTCGTCACATTGCGAGGCGCGCCGGCGTGTGCTTGCAGGTAGGTCAGAGCAATCGCCAGATGGAGATCTCCGGCCAACGCCAGGAAGTGGGTGACAAAGGGACCGTCTTCATCGATAGCGTTTGCCGCCCATGCTCGCACTGCTTCCGGGTCACCGCACGGGGGCAGTGTGTAGCCGATGTTCCACATCTCGGGAAACAGGGCGATGTCGGCGCCCATCTCTCGAGCACGCCGGCAGTACAGCTCACCCTTCTCCAGATTGGCGGTCTGATCGAGGCCGAATGATACCATTTGCAACAAGGCGACGGTTAGCTCGGGCACGCGGTACCTCTCGTTCGTCTCTGGCCATTCTACGCGGACGTTGCGAGGGGGTCAATTGCCGCACGTGACTGGGGCGCGGCTTGGCACAGAGGCTGGCCTGTGCTATCATGGTCGCCGTCGTGGAGGAGCGGTTGTGAAGAGAAGCACCTGGATTCTGGGCATCATCCTCGTGATCGTCGCCCTGGTGTGGTTCGCGTCTGGCGCACTACGAATGGGCGTTTTGATGCTGCGTGCCAACGTGGGGATGTACGAAGCACTGATCCTCGCCGTACTGGGGCTCGCCGTCATGCTGAGCTCACGGCGCAAGTGAGCATGGTGCAGGGACGTTTCTGCACCGTCGGCAACAAGATCTTGCCTCAGCCCCCCTTGGCCGACCGGATGTCGGTTCCGCACGACGGGCAGAAGCGCGCCAAGCTTAGCACTTTGGCCCCGCACGCGGTACAGAACCTGCCTCTTTCCTCGGTCGGAGCTGCGGTCGCCTCCTGCACGCACGTTTGTGACTAGACAGGCACTTTTCGGAACGCCTTCTTCGCCGGGGTGACGAATGCCTGCCACAGGGCGAGGGCCCAGAATAGTAGCGACGTAGGGGATGCCTTGATGCCCTCCACAATGAGAAACAGCACGATCGGCGGGTCGAGTAGCAGCGGTATGCCTGTGTAACCGTCTTCCGCCAGATTCTGCACCAGAAAGTGGCGCACAATCAAATACTCG
Source organism: Anaerolineales bacterium UBA2200 (assembly GCA_002327925.1). Taxonomy (GTDB): domain Bacteria; phylum Chloroflexota; class Anaerolineae; order UBA2200; family UBA2200; genus UBA2200. The sequence continues at coordinate 10,810 of DCVA01000002.1, read as the reverse complement.
CTGAAGAGCAGGGCAAGAAGCGTGATCACCAGGGCCATGATCTGAAGGGCGCGGCCGCGCTTGCGGCCGGCGCCGTAGACGACTGCAAGACCTACCACCCAGCCGATGGCGATGGCTACGATGCCCAGCTCATAGTTGGTGATGACTACCACTGCATACCAGAGCAGGCAGGCCGCGACAGCGGCAACCAGGCCCAGCAAGAGGGCCATCGGCAGTCTGGGGTCCGACGTCTCCGCCTCGTACGCCGCCTCGACCTTGCCGGTGCAGTCGGCGCACAAATGCAGGGAAGGTGTCTTCTTGGAATTGGATGGAATCAGGAACCCGTTCCCAGGCTGAATCTCTGCGCCGCAATTCGTGCATGTCGCCATGTCCGCCTCCGTTCGGCCGCATTGGAGTGATCTGATGGTCTAGTCGACGGTCAGGGTCTTGCTGAGGTTGCGCGGAAAGTCCGGGTCTATGCCCCTCGCTACACTCATATGATAGGCTACGAGCTGGGCCGGGATGGTCAGCACGATGGGCGCCAGGAGTGGATCCGAGGCAGGCACGGGCAGATAGTCGTGCACATTCTTGCGCAGAATTGGGTGCTCAGCAGCGACGGCAATGGCTCTGCCACCGCGCGTGGTGACCTCATTGATGTGGTTGATCATCATCGCCTCGTCACCTGCCAAGGTGAAGAACAGAACCGGGTAGCCATCGTGCACAGCAGCCAGCGGACCGTGCTTGAACTCGCTGGAGAACATGCCCTCACAATGGGCGTATGTGATCTCCTTGAGCTTGAGCGCAGCCTCCAGAGCAATGGGATGGGTCATCCCGTAGCCCAGGTAGTGCAGGGCATTCCAGTTCACCAGGTACTCAACTACCTTTCGCGAAGGGGCGTCTGTGACCTCCACTGCCTCGGCAAGCAGCCGGGGCAGCGCAGACAACTCGTCGGTCTTTCGCCCGGCCAGGCGGAATGCCAGGTACAGAAACAGCACGCACTGATTCACAAAGGTTTTGGTGGCCGGGACGCTGATCTCGTATCCGCAGGCCAGAGGCAGGTATACATCAGAAGCGTGGGCAAGCGATGATCCAAGCACGTTGAGCACACTCAGCACCCGGCCGCCCTTCTGGCGCATGACCTTGAGTGCGTTGAGGATATCCTTGGTCTCTCCACTCTGACTGACAAAGACGGCCGTGTCTTGCGGTCCAACGCTGTTGGCGTACTGCTCGATGAACTGCGGCCCGAGGCACGGAACAGCTGAGCATCCGGCGACCCGGTTGAAGTAGTAGGCGCCCAACAGGCAGGCGTGGTAGCTTGTGCCGCTTCCCACCAGGTAGACAGGCCGATCACCGGTGGCGCGAAGGGCCTCCACGAAGCGTGCCAGGTGCGGGGTGGAATCCAGCAGGTGTAGGAGCTCGTTGGCGACGGTGGGCTGTTCGTGAATCTCCTTGAGCATGAAGTGGGGGTAGCCGCCCTTTTCCGCCACTTCGATTGGCCCCTCGTAGCGCTCCTCGTCGCGAGTGATCGGCGCTCCGTCAGCGACGTTGAAGAGCTCGATCCGGTCGGGTGCCAGAGTGACAATCTCCCCATCACGTATGCGGATGATTCGACGAGTGAGGGGCAGAATGCTGGGCAGGTCCGACGACAGACAGGTGAACCCGTCGCCGAGGCCCCCGACCAGCCCTGACCCCTTCTTGATAGCGTAGAGCTTGTGCTCGTCGCGATGGGTGATGACGAAGGCATAGTCGCCCTCGAGGTCGGTGTAGGCAGAGCGTATAGCGGCCAGCATGTCGCCGCCGTTGTGGTCAAAGTGGCGCTCGACAGCGTGCACGCAGGTCTCCCCATCATTCGTGCCGCGCACGATGAGTCCCTCGCGGAGAAACAGCTCGCGAAGCTGCACGTTGTTCACCACGTTGCCATTGTGGGCACCGACCATATCCCCGTCTGAGTCGAGGTGCGGCTGAGCGTTAGGCTGTGAGGGGGCGCCGAAAGTGGCCCAACGCAACTGGGTGATGCCGCGACTGCCGCGCATCTCTGCAAAACGTAAGCGCGTGCTCACGTCCTGGATGCGCCCCACGTCCTTGCGCAGGTCGATCTGCCCCGACGCCCACACAGTGGCACTGCCAACCGAGTCATAGCCGCGGTAGGCGAGACGCTTCGCGGCCTCGATCAGAATCGGGCCGAGAGTCTGTTCCTGAGAGGTGATGATGCCAAAGATTCCGCACATTCGTTGTGGGTCTCCTGTCTGCTCAAATTCAGAGTCGCTGCTGCTATTCCGCCTCGGCGCGACGGCATGGGCAAAGACCCGGCCTCCGATGGTGCGTTTTTGGAACGCTCGCGGCACCTATGGCTCGAAACCCGCTGCCCTCCTAGCCGCAGTCACTCGGCTTTCGAGATCATAGGAACGGAAGATGGCGAGCCGTTCGGCCTCTGGCGATCCTCCGCCGTGTACGCCGGCCACCATGAGAAGCCCGGCGAATTTGGAGGCGGTGAGGTCCTCCACCAATCGGAAGCAGCGAATGCGGTCTTCTACGGCCAGGTCGGCTGGACCGGCCAGGTACTTGCTCAGCACCGGGCCCAGGGTCTCGCTGGTCAGGTCGCCCTCGAGCGGGAGAATCACCACCAGGCCGCCGGCCAGGTCTTGTACCAGCTCCATCTCGTGGTGCAGATTGGTTCCCGCATAATACTTGCCCACGTTGGCGTAGACCAGATCTGGCAGATACGTCCCCGAGCCCTGCTCCTGCCCCTTGAGCGAGGCGGCCAACCCACAGGTGTGAACCAGCTCTGCAGTGGTCATCAGCTCTGCGAGCTTCTGGCGAACGTGGTGCGACTTTTCGATGCCGTTGTAGCGGGAGACCAGGGCTGCGGCGCCCATCAGTAGGTCTGTGACCGCTGGCTTGCAACCACAGTAAGAGTGCCGGTGGTAGGTGGCAAAGGCCTCGGCGAGGTAACCCGCCATCTGCCACTCGCCGCAAAGGAACACGCGTTCCCACGGCACAAAGACATTGTCGAAGATGGTGAGCGATTCCACTGTGGCATAGCGGGAGCTGAAGGGGAAGGCCATCTCGTGTTTGGACGAGGGAGCCGCTCCGCGGCAGACAAGGGTGAGTCCCTCTGCATCGGCAGGCACGGCGAAGGCCACGGCGTAGTCGGCGTCCTCGGGACGCATGTCGCGGGTCGGGAGCACCAGCAGCTCGTGCGCGTAGGGCGCGGCCGTATTGTGCGCCTTGGCACCGCGAACGACGATCCCGTCGGCGCGCTTTTCGGTCACGTGCAGGTACAGGTCCGGGTCGGATTGCTCGTGAGGTCGCAGCGAACGGTCGCCCTTGACGTCGGTCATCGCCGCATTGCCCACCAGATCGTTGGCTTGAAAGAACTTGACGTAATCGGTCAGGCGCCCGAAGTAGGACGTGCCGAACATGGCGTCTGTCTGGTGGGTGATCACGGACAGCGCGTTGAGTGCATCGATACCCATGCAGCGCTGTATGCATCCGGTCTCCCGGCAGTAGAGGCGGGTCATCTCCACCTTGTTCTGCAGGTCCTGGCGGGAGCGATGAATGTGCGTGAATCGATTGATGCGTTCGCCTGTCAAATGCGAAGTTGCCGTGAGAAGATCCTGGTGCTCGGTCGATTGCGGCCACTCGTAGGTCAGGGAGACGATGTTGATCCCAGGCTTAATCTGTGGATCTTCCCATGGCCGTAGTATGCGCTGCCCGTTCATCCAGACGTTGTGCTTCATCGCCTGCAGGGAGGCGAGGTATTCAGACCGGGTCTTCACTCAGAGTCCTCCTTCCCACGTGTCCAGCTACCTTGAGGCGCAGTGCCGACCAGTCCTTATCCACGGCGAACATGGCTACTGCGTCCATTCCCACGGTCCTTGCGTATCGCCAGATGGTGTCGCGGTTGATGTCGCTAGCCATGGGTGAGGTGCCTTTGGGGTAGGTGATCCAGAGGATGCCTTTGGGTTTGAGGGCGAGTTTGAGGCTAGGTATGGAAGCCTCAAACTCACGCTGGCTCGTGATGAAGACCTGGATGACGTCCGCCGGCCCGGTCGCCTGGCGCACTACCCGAACATCCGAAGGCAAGGCCCCAATTGTGTCCAGGTAGCCGTGTGGCGCATTGAGAAGCACGAAGAGGTGGTCCGGCCTGAGAAGCAGTTTCTGCGCAACCGTCTTGTCCGACATCTTCCTCTCCTCCAGACCAACGTCATCGCGGTACAACAGCAACAAGGTCGCCGGTCAATGCCGCGAGGGGCAGGGCCTCAACCGATTCCCCGGGGCCAGAAGTAGGCCAGGCCTAGGTGAAGGATGGCGGCGAGGACGACCGTGGCCCAGAAGCCCGGCTTGAGTGTCTTGTGTCGAAAGACCACCATCCCGAGCCAGGTGCCAGCGAATCCCCCCGAGAGAGTGAGGACGTAAAAGACCACCTCAGGTACCCGTGGAGAGCCTCTTCGTGCACAGTACTTGTCCCACCCCATCAGAGGAAAGGAAATCAGGCTGAGGCTCAACCACCAGAGCGCGAGGAGGTTCCCTTCAAGAGAGGTAGTCAGCAGCGAGAAGAGCAGGGCATGAATCGCGAATGCCGGAACCAGGTAGGAGAGGACGGTGCCCTGGCGTTGTGAGTACCTTCGCGAACGATAGCTCATCAGCAGACTCCGATCGCCACATGGTCCTGAGGCAGCGGTAGAACCCCTTACGCCCTCAGCATACTCATGAGAGCTCGAGGCGACAAATGGCCTGGACTGAGTCTTCCGATCCTGGAGGATAGCAGGTCCGGATCGCATCTGTGCGACTACAGGTCATCGGGCAGGTGGATGGCGAATGTGCAACGTTCATCCCCACGCAGCAGCGATTCGACAATCTCGACATACACAGGTCTGCTGAACGCTCCCTCCCACTGTTGCCGAAACCAGCCGGCCCCACAGTTGCAGAAGTTCGCCGGCATGCCGTCTTCCAGACGGGTTCGGACGAGCGGGCAGAAACAGTAGGCTCGGGCGCGCTCCAGCTTGCTGCTGGCTGCGGCAAAGGTTGCCGGGTCTCGTGGCTGCTTTGTCGAGAAGATGACGCGACCGTCACGATGGGGCCGCTGGCCCCAGCCCGGGTCGGCAGCCATGAAATCCAGTACTGCATCTACGGCGAGCAGCGGGTCGCCCGTATTCCGACGTGCCTGTTCAAACACGTTCTTCAGTTTGTCGACCTGGTCGTGAGGGTAGACGTGGGCGCTGCTTGACAGCGCGTCGAATTGCTGGTGCGCGTCCGCGAAGGAGGGGAGCCGTTCCATGGCTGCTTTGACCCAGTCAAAGCGGGCATCCACGCCGCTGTCAGGGGTCAGGCGGTCGGAACCTGCAGTCAGACAAGCGCCTGCCTTGTGGCCGAGCACCCGGCAAGAGTGCTTCCGGAACAGGGCAATCCAATCGTGCACCACAAATTGAATCTCGATGCTCTGGCCCTGAGGATTGTCCTGGTCTGGATAGACTTCGCACATGAACTCGTCCGAGATGATGCCCAGACTGGCGGCCGTGCCATACAGGAGGCGCTGAGAATTGCGGAGGGTCTCGGGCGGGCCATGGTGCATTAGCGACAGAACTGACATCGATGGAAGGATCTGACAACGAACCTCCGCGTTATCGAATGCATGAATCACCGGAAAGCCCACTTCGCCATCGAAACCATCCCGCACGCTGGTCACCCAGAGAAAGCGACAGAAGCCTGGCCCGGCGATCAGCTCTCGGGGAACAACGGACTTGACCTCGGCCAGGATGGCCCGCAACTGCCCACGATCGCTGAAGGTGCGGCGGACGGTAGCCACGGGTGCCGCCGCCACTGACTTGTACTCGATGCCCAGCTCTGCAAGTGACATAAGTCCCTCCAGGTCTTTCGAATGGTCGTGCTCAGATAGGGCGGAACAGCTCGCTCTCCAGAGGTGATACTGCGAGAGTCGGTGCCGGGTTCAGGCGGGTGAGTAGCTTGCGACGGCTATGACTGTTTACCACTACCTGCTGCCCACATACTGCTGACGAAAATAACCCAGGCGAAAGCCGAGCCTCTCGGCGTTTCGCCGTGAAGCGCTTGCTGGCTCAGTACAAAGGACGGCAAGGTCCATGCCTTGTTCCTGCGCGTAGCTGAGTCGAGCGCGGATGAGCGCAGTGTGGACGCCGCGGCGTCGCAATTCCGGCAGGGTGCTGTCCCCTCCGAGCTCGACTGCCCCTTCATGCTCAAATAGTGCTCCGCTGCCGGTGGCCCTGCCTAGAAAGGTGGCCAGAATGGCACGGAGTTGGCCGCGTAGAAGTTGCCGGCGAGCAGGTCCAGCGTCGCGACAGATGGTTCCACAGTGCTTTCAAATCCCTGCGCAGTGGTGCGTATCCACAGTCCTGCCTGGTCGGAGCTGGCGCGGGTGATTGCCACGCCATAGGGCAGCGCCGGCGCTTCGCGGGTCTCGCCAACCTCAAGGTAGAGAACCGCCAGAACCTGCCCGGGGGTGTATCCTCGTTCCTTCAGATGGGTTCGAACGGAGGGGTCAGCGAAGGGGCAGGTGTCGATTCGCGGCACGGTCTGGCGTCGCCGGAAGAATCTCTCTAGCCGGTCCATGTCCTGTGGAGAGACTTGCTTCTGCATCCCTAGCCCGCGCGTGCCGTTCACCGGCGATGAGGGGTGCACAAAGAGGAGATAGCCGTCCGACAAGTGCTCTACGGTCACAGGCCAATCCGGGTGCAGACGAGACTGCGCGCAGGCATATTCTATGCCTCGCCAGGTGTGTACCTCCTCGATGCGAGGTGCAAGAGCGGGCGACAGTGGGCGTGCCATTCGTGCCTCGGCCAACTACTGTCATCATAGCACGAAAAAGGCCTCTGGAGCGAACGACCACTCCAGAGGCCTCTGTGCTCAATGTCAGAGTGGGAGCTACTTGATCTCGACGACGGCACCGGCTTCGGTCAGCTTGGCCTTGGCCGCTGCTGCCTCTTCCTTGGTGGCGCCCTTCTTCACGCTGGTCGGAGCGCTTTCAACCATGTCCTTCGATTCCTTCAGGCCCAGGTTGGTCAGCTCGCGGACTGCTTTGATGACCTTGATCTTTTCCGGTCCGATTTCCTTGAGGATGATTTCGAACTCGGTCTGCTCTTCCACATCGGCTGCGGCCGGAGCAGCACCGGCGGCTGCGGCGGGGGCGGCGGCCATGGCCACGGGGGCAGCTGCCGTAACACCCCAGCGATCCTCAAGTGCCTTCTTCAGCTCGACCAACTCCATCACGCTCAGTTTCTCAATCGCTTCGATAATCTCTTCGGTCTTCATTTGTCTGATTCTCCTTGTGATTCTGCCTACCACGAAGGCGCCCGAACAGGGGCGATGGATTTCTTCGCGGATTTGGTATCAGGTGGCTAGGCTGTCGCCTCGCCTAACTGGTCGGCGCGTGCCTGCAGCACATAGACCAGACCGCGCAGAGCGCCATCCAACACTCCAACAAAGCCGGAAACGGGCGAGACAACACTGCCGAGCGTCTGTGCTCGCAGCACTTCTGTGGCGGGAAGGGTCGGCAGCATCTGCACGTCTGATTTGCTGAGCAAGCGGTCGCCCATCCAACCGCCGCGGATCTTGAGCGCATCATTCTCGCGCGCGAAATCCAGGATCGTGCGCACGGGCTGGGCTGTATCGCCGAAGGTGACGCCCAGGGCGCTGGGGCCCTGAAGGATCTCCTCAGCGTGAACGCCGCCCATTTCCTCCAGACTCTTGAGGACCAGGGTGTTCTTGGTTACCAGAAATCGGCTGTTGAAAGGACGCAGCCTGTTGCGCAGCAATGAGAGCTGCGCTGCGGTGAGGCCCCGGTACTCTCCGATGACGACCACGGTGCTTCGTGTCAGGATGTCCTTCAACTCTTGGATCGTTTCTTGCTTCTTTTCCTTGCTAACTGGCAATGGTTTTCACCTCCCTTGCGACGATTGCCGAACACAAAAAGGGGTCCTTGCGCCGGCTCACGCAAGGACCCTCGAAAGAACATGACTGGGTGCTCGTGCTTGGCCTCGGCAGGTGGTACATTAAGCGCCCGTGCGGCGCGCCTGCTGTCTCTGGCGACAAAAGGGATTGTACCCTGATCGGGCGGATTGTCAAGTCCACCCGAACGTTATGCGGTTGTACTTGCTGGCCTGGAACGTGAGTCTGCGGAGAAGTTAGGCCGCCTTGAGCTCCAGCGCCTGGTTGACATCCATTCGAATTCCCGGACCCATGGTCGGAGCCATGGTGATTTTCTTGATGTAGATTCCCTTGGCCGAGCTCGGTTTGGCGCGGGCGATGGCCTCCATGAGCGCGGTGAGATTGACCATCAACTGCTCTGGAGGGAATTGCACTTTGCCAACGGGCACATGGACGCTGCCCATCTTGTCCAACCGGTACTCCACGCGTCCCTGTCGAGCTTCACGGATGGCGCGGGGTAGTTCCTCCGGGGCTACGACGGTGTTCGTTTTTGGGTTGGGCATCAGCCCACGTGGGCCGAGGACTTTGCCCAGGCGACCGACCTTGCCCATCATCATGGGGGTGGCCATAGCGATGTCGAAATCGAGCCAGCCACCCTGGACCTTGGCCAGCAGGTCGTCACTGCCGACGACGTCGGCACCGGCTTCCGATGCCAGCCGGGCGCCTTCACCCTCGGCAAAGACCGCGATGCGCACTACTTTGCCCGAGCCGCTTGGCAGAAGCACTGTACCTCGGATCTGCTGATCGGCCTTGCGTGCATCCAGGTTCATGCGCAGGTGCAGGTCGACGCTGGCGTTGAAGTCAGCGATGTTAAGCTTGCCGACGAGCTCACATGCCTCCTGGGGAGAGTAGACCTTGTCGTGGTCTACCAACTTGATCACTTCCATGTACTTCTTACCGCGCTTACGCATACTGCCTCCTATGTGGTATTGGCGGGCAATGCCCTCCCACCTACTCGCCGGTGATCTCCACACCCATGCTGCGAGCTGTGCCCTCGATGATCTTGACGGCGCCTTCCAGGTCTATGGCATTGAGGTCGGCCATCTTGAGCTTGGCGATGTCACGCACCTGCTGCCGGGTGATCTTGGCCACTTTGGCCTTGTTCGGTTCGGCAGAGCCCTTGTCGATTCCGGCTGCCTTCTTGAGCAGATCATAGGCCGGCGGCGTTTTGGTTACAAAGGTGAAGGAGCGATCGGCATACACCGTGATTTCGACCGGAATCACCGTGCCGGTCTGGTTGGCGGTGCGCGCGTTGTACTCCTTGACGAACTGCATGATGTTCACACCGTGCTGGCCCAGAGCCGGGCCGACCGGCGGCGCCGGATTCGCCTTGCCAGCTTCGATCTGCAGTTTGACTATTGCCTTTACTTGCTTTGCCACGGATCCTCCAGGTAACTATAACTACGGTGAGAATTCGTCCGGGCCCTGCCCTGCGGTCGTCGCCAGCGCGGGCCGACGTTGAATTACTGTCTTTGCACCTGCAAAAAGTCGAGCTCGACCGGAGTCTCTCGCCCAAAGAATGACACGAGTACCGTCACCTTGCCCTTGTCCAGATCCAGCTCCTCAACCGTGCCGACAAAATCAGCGAAAGGACCATCGATGATCCGCACGGACTGTCCCTCGCGGAAGCTGATCTTGATTCTGGGCGCCTCAGCCTCCATGCGCTGAAAGATCTTGTCTGCCTCGTCCGGATGGAGCGGGGCAGGCTTGGTGCCTGCACTCACGAAACCGGTCACACCCGGTGTGTTGCGCACCACGTACCAGGACTCTTCGTCGAGAACCATGTTGACGAGTATGTACCCGGGAAAGACGCGCTTCTTGGTTCGCCGCCTGTGCCCTTCCTTGATCTCTATCTCTTCCTCCGTGGGCACGATCACGTGGAAGATCTTGTTCTGCATATTCATGGACTCGATGCGGTGCTCGAGGTTCTTCTGGACCTTGTTTTCGTAGCCCGAATAGCTATGCACCACATACCAGGCGCGTCCGTCGTCAACGGGCGCATTCTCGACAGGAGGCACGCCGTCAGGTGTCTCGCTCACGGGGACCTGGCTGTCCGTTGATGAGAACGGCATGGAGTCCGTGTTCAGTTCTTCGACAGGACTGTCAATCTGTTCGTTCATTGCTGCTCACTTATCGCTGCAGAGGGCCTAGAGCCCGGTGCCCAGGTTGATGATGGCTTGCATGAGCCGCGCGAATCCCCAATCCAGGAGGGCCATGAAGGCGCTCATCACCAGAAGCACAACCAGCACGATGCCGGTGAGCCGAAGGACCTCCTGGCGCGACGGCCAGGTAACCTTGCGTACTTCCGCGCGTACTTCGCGAAAGTAGCGGGTGAGTCGATTGTCTTTCAGTGTGTCGGTCATCGCTTCTTCCCCTCACACAAGGAGAGCCCAGGGTCAGCCAATGACAAAACCCGGAACCCGGAGGACGGCTGCCAACAGGCAACGAACGGACTGCCCTCCATCATTCGGCTTTGCCCTGAGTCTCTCTTCGATCCGCTACAGGCCAGGCAGGACTTGAACCCGCGACCTGCGGTTTTGGAGACCGCTGCTCTACCAGTTGAGCTACTGGCCTACGCTTGCCCTGCTGCCGGCCCTACTTGGCCTCACGGTGCATCGTGTGCTTGCGGCACTTGCAGCAGTACTTTTTGAATTCGATGCGGCCCTGATCGTTCTTGCGGCTTTTCTCAGTGGTGTAGTTGCGCTCCTTGCACTCGGTGCAAGCCATAGTCACCACAACTCGGTTTTCCTTCTTTGCCATGTCAATCCATCCACAGGTGATGAGCGGCAGCGCCGGGCTGGAAGGGAACCCCGCCCGGCACACAGCGCTCGTGACTATTCAATGATCTTGGTTACCACGCCCGACGCTA
>DCVA01000017.1 GCA_002327925.1 Anaerolineales bacterium UBA2200 | reverse complement strand
GGAAGAGCTGGCGCAGGGGCGGGCGATGCGGACGGGGGCGATCTGGGTGGATGACAGCGTAGGGAGCCTGGCGCCGCAATACAGGGGCTTTTCGGGGCACGTACGGGGATTCGGGGGGCTATACGACTGGGACGATCCTGTTGCGCAAAAGTTGCCGATAGCCGAGCCGGGGGTGATGAGCGAGCGGGTGAAGGGAGCGGCGCGGTACTACGGAGCGGATCTGGTGGGGATCACGGAGATGAACCCGTTGTGGGTGTACTCGCATTATTTTGACCGGGAGACGGGGGAGTACGGAGAGAACGAGGTACCGTACAGGTATGCGATCATGATCGGGTTGGAGGAGGACTTTAGGGGGATTCGTGAATCGCCCGGGTGGGGGGCGAGCACGGCGACGGCGATGATCTACTCGCGGATGGGCGAGGTGGTGTGCAAGCTGGCGAAGTACATTCGGACGCTGGGGTATGAGGCTGTGCCATCGGGGAACGACACGGCGCAGAACATACCGCTGGCGATAGATGCGGGGCTGGGGGAGCTGGGCCTGCTGCTGACGCCTGAGTATGGAGCGCGGCAGAGGTTGTGCAAGGTACTGACGAACCTGCCGCTGGTGGCGGACAAACCGATCGACTTTGGGATGCAGAGGTTCTGCGAGACGTGCATGGCGTGTGCGCACGCGTGTCCGGCTAAGGCGATTCCGAAGGGGGAGTGGAGTCTGGAGCGGACGTCGATATCGAACCGGCCGGGGATACTGCGGTGGCACGTGAATGTAGGGGACTGCTATTTGTTCTGGCGGCAGAACGGCGGAGTGGACTGCTCGAACTGCATGGCGGCCTGTCCATGGAGCCAGAAGAGCAGACCGTGGCTGTAGGTCCCGGCTCTGACTCGTTCTTGACAACCAGCCCCCGGCTTCAGGGCCAGGGGCTGGTGTTCTTCAGGGGAAGGGTGTGTCTAGAGCGTGTCGTCCGGGTCGGGGCGAACGGCTATGCCCAAGGCCGGCGGAACGGCATAGGGTGCAGTCAGGGAGCTGCTATCTCCCTTCCAGGGAGATAAAGTCAGGGGTTCATCAGGTGTCGCCTTCGACGAAGGTCATGCCCTCGATCTTTTCGACGGCGGCCATGATGGACTGGCGCAGCAACACGTCGAGCCTTGCCTGCTCCGTCACTTTGATTCCCGGCAGGGCCTGGCAGAGCTCCTCGAGCAGCACGTACAGTGGGACGGTTCCGCGTGATACCTGGGGTTGCTGCGGCTCGAGCCTGAGAACCAGCTCGCGGAGGCGTTCCGGCGTCACGGTCGCCGCGAAGGCCTCCATTTCCTTTCTGTCCATACGACATTGCCTCCCTAGTCCGGCATCCGACGGATGACCGCCTCGGGTCGCCGCCCTGGTTTGTGCACAGGGCCCTCCAGTACAAGGATGTCGATGAGAGGCCCATGGGCCTCTCATCGACACAGGTTACCACGACTGTGAGATGTGGCTGGCCGGCCCCGGGGCGCCGGCAGGGTCTCACTTCTTGGCGGCCGTCACCTCTTCGAGAATCAGCTCGTGCCGCGCCTTTTGAGCCCGGCGGTCAGGAGTGGTGAGCTCGAGCGCGCCCTTGGGGCACCACTTGACGCACTGCGGCCCCTCTTCGTTGTCGGCGCACTGGTCGCACATCTCGGCCCGTTTGGTGCCGGGGTTGATGGAGATCGCCCCAAAGTCGCACGCCTCTACGCACCAGGCGCAGCCATCGCAGCGCTCCGCGTCGACGTGGATGACACCCGTCTCGGCGTCCTGGGTCAGTGCATCACGGGGACAGGCGAGGACGCAGGGAGCATCTTCGCAAGTCCGGCATGTGATCGACGCAGCCACGATCTCATGCGCCCGCACGGTGCGGATGCGGCTGCGATAGACGTTGAATGAGCCAGTCTTGTTGAACGAGCAGGCGTACTCGCAGAACTGGCATCCCACGCACTTTTCCGGGTCATTGCAGATGTACTGGTATTTGGAAGTTGATGTAGTCATGGTGCGCTCCTATACCCCGATTTCCTTGGCCAGGTCTTCCATCCCGAGCTTGACCAGCTGCTCCTTGGGGATCAGCCCCTTCTTGGTCCAGCCTTTGGCCTCGTAGTACTGGTCCTTCATGTACTCCAGTTCCTTCTCGGTCACCATGCAGTTGGCGGACTTGCCCTTGGTCATGGCCTCGTGCTGTGTTCGCCATGGCAGGTGGTCATCCTTGCGCGTCCAGCCCTCGCGGATGTTAAAGGCCTTCTTGATGGTGATGCAGTGCACGCCGATCATGTCCACGTCGTCGTAGCCCATGTCCCAGCCAGTGGTGGCGTTGATGAGCTTGGCGATGACGGGCCAGGCGCCGGCGCGGTCGGCCTTGCCCGTGAAGCAGCGGCGGATGAACTTGCACAGGGGCAGGGTATCGTAGACCGCTGCGTACTCTTCGCTGTCCTTGGCCAGAGCGCCGCGTTTCTCATCCACCGAGAAGCGATCCGCCTCGCCCGAGATATCCACGTCGTAGGCGGCGGAGCGGTTGTGGCAGCCGCCGCGCGGTACCACAGAGGCGCCGAGGGCGAAGGTCTTGAGCCCGCGCAGGTCGTAGCCGGGATTCTCCAGGCCCTTGATGTGCATGGCCCACTTGTAGGTCTCGCTGCCGCGCTCGGCATCCACCTTGGCGCTGGCCTTGCGCGTGCCCAGTGCCAGCAGGTCGCCGATGCCTTCCCGGTTGATGATCATCTCGCAGAGGGCCACAGCGGCTTCGCCATTGCCAAAGTTCGGCTCAAAGCCCTCCGGGTACTTTTTGCACTTAAAGTCTTCCTTCTTGAACACGCCGCGCTCAAAGGTTTCCATGGCCCAGCCGAGCGTCACGCCGCCACTCATGGAGTCCATGCCGCCCTGGTCGCACAGCTCGATGAGCTTGATGGCCACCCTCACGTCGCCGATCCCCAGGTTGGAGCTGACCGCGTAGAGAGACTCGTACTCGATACCGGACATGGCGCCTGTGTAGGGGCCGTCGTTGACTCGCCGCATTTGCTCGCAGGCGATGGGGCAGCCGGCGCAGGCGACCGTCTTGACTGCGTGGTGCTCTTTGAGGTACTCGCCGCTGATGGACTCGGCATGCTCGAACTCGCCTTCCTGATAGTTGCGAGTGGGCAGCAGGCCCAGGCGGTTCATGTTCAGCACGTTGGAGGCGGTACCCAGCACGCGGTACTTTTCCGTGTAGGGGCCCTGAGCGGTCTTGGAGATGTCCAGGGCCAGCTTGAGCAGCGTTTCCGGATCAGCCACCTTCACGTCGCCCGTGCCGCGCACAGACAGCGCCTTGAGCTTTTTGGAACCCCAGACTGCCCCGTGGCCGGTGCGGCCGGCCTGGCGGCCGTCGTTGGTCACATTGGCGTAGAGCACCCCTTTCTCACCGGCCGGTCCGATGGTCGCCGAGCGTACCTGGTCGTCTCCCAGCTCCTCGCGGATGGCCTCTTCCGTGGCGAAGGTCCCTTTGCCCAGCAGGTGCGAGGCAGGCCGGAACGTGACCACGTCGTCGTCGACCAGAATATAGACCCAGTCAGGGCTGGCGCCGTGAATGACGATGCCATCCCAGCCGGAGCGCTTGAGCGCTACGGCAAACCAGCTGCCCGAGAGGCTGTCGGCGATGAATCCGGTCAGGGGCGATTTGCTGGCGATGCCCCACTTGCCGCCAACAGGCACAGGGGTGCCGGCAAAGAGGCCACCGGCAATGCAGATCGGGTTACCCGGTGCGAGCGGGTCGCAGCCCGCCTCGATGTTCTCCCAGCAGAGCCGGGTGGCCATTGAGGTGCCGCCTATGTAGGTCTTGTACCATGGCTCTGCCTTCGGCTCGACCCAGCTCTTGCGCTTGGCCAAGTCGATGTGCAGGATCTTGCCGCTGTATCCGAACATGTGCATCCTCCTCTTTAGTTGCGCACCCGATACGGGTGCAGAGTCACCTTATGGTGCGGTTGCCCACCGCGGTGCGGACAATGATGAAAGAACAGCTCATGATGCCAATCGGACGCAACATCACCTCCTGCGGAAAGTGCTACGACTCGCGCGGGATAATAACGAATACTACTCCAAATCGACCCACTCGGCAAACCAGGCCACCAGGGCATCGCTGCCGAGAACGCCGTGTGGCCCTGGTGGGTGATCAGTTCGCTCTGGAGGGTGATGGGCGCGCCAGCGATTTAGACGAATTGGGGCAAGGGCCTGGTTGGAGTACAATCAAACCCGTACCTGGAGACGAACAACACCTTTTCACGGGAGTTCGAGTTGATCCGAAAGCTGGCAGACTATCTGGGCAGGCACACGCGCCTGATGGCGGTGGAGCCGATCATCGTCCTAATCGATGTCATCTTTGAGCTCAGCATGCCGCTGCTGATGGCGCGCATCGTGGACATAGGAATACCCGCTCGCGACGTGGCGTATATCGCCCGCGTGGGGCTGTACATGGTGGGTTTGGCCCTGGCGGCGATGGCCCTCGGCATCGTAAACATGAGACTGGCCAACACCATCGGTATGGGCTTTGGGGCTAACCTGCGCGACGCGCTGTTCGCCAAGATTCAGCAGTTCTCCTTCGCCAACATCGATCACTTCAGCACCGCTTCCCTGGTTACCCGGCTCACCAACGACGTGAACAACCTCCAGCTCACCCTGATGATGTCACTCCGTGTTCTACTCCGTGCGCCCATGGTGTTGGTGACGGCTTTTGTGCTGGCATACAGCATTCACGCCGGGCTGGCGCTGGTGCTGTCGCTGGCCATCCCTGTGCTGGTGCTCGGGGTGGGACTCATCGTGCGTACGGCGATGAGGCGCTTTTCGTTTGTCCAGGAGCGCATCGACCAGATGAACAGCATGCTGCAGGAGAATCTGATCGGCCAGCGCGTGGTCAAGGCGTTTGTGCGCGCCGATTTCGAGACGGACAAGTTCCAGCGCTCCAATGACAACCTGACGCACGCTTTTGTGCACGCCGTGAGCGTCATCGTCCTGAACATCCCGCTGATGATGCTGGTGATGAACGGCACCACGCTGGCCGTCTTGTGGATGGGCGGCGTGATGGTACACGCCGGCAGTCTGGGAGCGGGTGAGCTGATCAGCTTTCTGGCCTATGTGTTCCTCATGCTGAACAGCGTGATGATGATCTCTATGGTAGTCTCCATGGCGGCGCGGGCACAGGCCAGCGGGAAGCGTGTGCTGGAAGTGCTGGACACGCAAGTGGATATCACCGACAAGCCGGCGCGCGGGCCGGCGCCGGCGGTTCGGGACGGCAGGATCGAGTTCGACGGGGTGGACTTTCGGTACCAGCGCGGAGGAACGGGCGAAAACGTGTTGTCGGGCATCACCTTCACGGCAGAAGCGGGGGAGGTGGTGGCCATCGCACGCGCGGCCGTGGCCGACCCCCCTGTACTGGTGCTCGACGAAGCCACCTCCTCTATCGACACGCGGACAGAGCGATTGATCGAGAAGGGGGCTGGACGCGCTGATGGCCGACTGTACCGTGTTTGTGATCGCGCACAGGCTGTCGACGGTGAGGAACTCTGACGCCATCATCGTGATCGAAGGCGGGGAGATCATCGAGCGCGGCGACCATGATGACCTGCTGGCGCAGAAGGGCCGCTACTACCAGTTGTACACGGGGCAGTTCGAGCTGGACTAGAGGGATAGCGACCGGGCGCCAGAGCAGGCAGCAGGCACGAGCATCCCTTCGTGCCAGGCGTCCGGCACGCTCGAGCGTCGCTGCGGAGGCGGGCGGATGAGAAAGGACAGGAGCCAATCATGACTCCAGCGGAACAGATCGCCCTGTGGGCGGACAGACTGCGCGGTATTTCGGCGATGGGGCTGCGCTTTGCCAGCAACGTGCACGACGAGCTGGCCTTTGAGCGGGTGCAGACCCTGGCCATGGAGATGATCGCCGCGGCCACAGGCGAGCCCTGGGAGACGATCGAGCCCCTGAGGGCGCCTGTGTTCTCCTGTCCCACACCCTTCTGCGCCGGGGATGCGGCCATCATCGATGAGCAGGGCCGGATGCTGCTCATCAAGCGCTCCGACAACGGAAGATGGGCCATGCCCGGCGGCGCGCTGGAGGTGGGAGAGTCGCCTGCCGAGGGGGTTCTGCGCGAGGCGCTGGAGGAGACGGGTTACCACTGCGAGGTTGTGGCGCCCGTGGGCGTCTTCGATTCGCGGTTCCTGGTCACACAGACTCGCCACCAGTTGTACCTGTTCGAGTTCCTGTGCCGGCCACTGCCCGTTGAGCCGGAGCAGCCGTCCCATGCGATGGAAACGCTGGATCAGGGCTGGTTCGGGCAGGACGAACTGCCCACGGAGCTGGATCCGGGGCACAGGACGAGGATCGCGGAGGCCTTCCGCGTGTGGCGGGGGGACGGGCGGGTCTTTTTCGACGGGCTGCCCTCGGAGCCGGATCGCCTCACGCTGTGAGTGAATCAGCTTTTCGCCGGGCGTTAGGCAACGGGGCGCCTTAGGCCGCCCCAAAGTAGCTGGCAGCCAGGGCGATCAGCATCTGCCCCCCGTAGTAGAAGGCCAAACTAATGCGGTGGTACGGCCAGGGTTTCCAGAAGCGGGCGGCCGCCAGGATGACGTCCGAGATGTAAAAGAGCACGGCGCCCACCGTTACCATCCATGCCTGAGCGTGGCCAAAGACCGGACTGGCCAGGGTCGAAACAGCGCGGCTCACCATCACGGAGATCACCACGACGTAGGCAAGGACAGGCAGGCGCATCTTGCCCAGGTTGGGTTTCATCAGCAGGTAGAACCCCGCCCCTGCCAGGACCAGTACGGCCGTGGAGAGAATATCCCGCGTCGAAAAGCGCCCCAACAGGCCCAAGACAACCGCGTAGACTACGTGGGCCAGCAAGAACAGGACCAGACCGAGCCGAAAGTACCTGGGGTTCTCCTGGAACATCAACGCGACGTCGCCGCCCAGGGAGAGCAGCAGCCCAAACAACACGCCCCAGGAGTAGAGCGAGTTGCGCGTGGGCTCGATGAACGAAAGCAGGGCCATGGCGACCACGAGCAGGGTGCAGAGGGGCTTGATCACATAGATCTGCCGCTTCTGGTTGGCGAACTCGGCCCGGATGAGAAAGAAGACGGTGACTATCAGCGGCGGTACGAGGTAGAGCGCGCTTTTCATCGGTGCTGACTCCTCTCTGAACGATAGAGTGCAGGACGAGCCCTGCAGCGGAGCGCAGATGGTGCTTCGTTGTATCGTACACCGGGACGGCATGCGGGTCAAGCCGGAACGTTCCGGCCTATCCCGCTGAGGCACGGGGCCGGGCCTGCCGCCTTGCTCCTGGCCCGGGGTGGAGTAGAATAGGGGCAGGGTAGGGCGAGCACAGGAAGAGGAGGGCGGTCACCATGGCAGAATCGGCACGTCAGGCACTGAGCATTTTGAGGGACGGAAGCCAGTTCCAGTGGTACGTGATTCCCCTGTTCGCGCTGGTGGTCTATGTGTATGCCACGGAGGTCGAGCGGCGCAACTGGAACCTCGTCTTTGCCGGGCTGGCCTACTGGGGCATGGACTGGTTCAACGAGATCTGGAACTCGCTCGTTTTCCATTTCAACGGCTACGCTCCCGTGTGGGGTGCGCCGGCCAGGACGGCGTATCTGATCCTGATCGGCCTGAACATAGAGATCACCTTCATGTTCGCCGTGGCAGGGATCGCCTTTGGCAAGATGCTTCCGGCGGACAAACATCAAAGAGTGCTCGGGGTGAACAACCGCCTGCTGTTCGCGGTGGTGGGAGCGGCCTTTTGCGTGTTCGTGGAGGTGCTGCTGAACGCGGTGGGAGCGCTGACGTGGGAGTATTCATGGTGGAGCGCCGGGGCGCCCTGGCTGATCTTCCTGGGGGGATATTTGCACTTTTTCCTGGTTTCTTTCTGGGTGCACGACATGGAGAAGGTGAGAAGCAAGATCATCACCGTGGGCACCATCCTCGGCGTCGACGTGCTGGCGCTGGTGGTGTTCGGCCTGCTGGGGTGGATCTAGCAGGGGGAGAGGGAAGATGAAACGCGGCCCCTGGCTTGCCGTGCTGGCCTGTTTCCTGCTCTGCGGGTGCTACTTCCGGCCCACGCCGACCCCGATGCCGGCGCCGACCGCGACCCCCGCACGCACCGTCGCACCGACGTCGACCCCTCCGCCGCCAACGGAGACGGCCACTCCCACGCGAACGCGCAGGGCCACTCCCACCGTGACGCTGTACGTGGTGCAGCAGGGGGATGTGCTGGGGGTGATCGCCAGGCGCTTTGGCACGACGGTGGAGGCCATTCTGGAGGCCAACGGCATGGCCAATCCCGACCTGCTCAGCATCGGGCAGATGCTGCTGATTCCACCGGCCCCGACGCCGACTCCATCGCCCACGCCGTAGGGCAAGGGCAGCCGCGCAAGGCCGCTGCAGGCGGCTGCGTCGGGAGAGGGCCGGCCCTTACAGCTCCAGGCAGGCGTCGGCGGCGAGCCAGAAGAGGTTCGAGCGAATCTCGTGGCGCGAGTACCAGCCGCGCTCGTCCCACTCGGAGCCGCTGAGGTCGTCGCCGCCGTAGAGAATCTGGCCGAGGGCCACGCCCCGGAAGCGGGCCACGGCCAGCAGGGCGGCCGCTTCCATCTCCACCGTCAGGCAGCCCTCGTCGCGTCGCCGCGCCGCCAGAGAACGAGTCTCGCGGTACGGGGCGTCCGTCGTCCACGTCCTGGCCAGCAGATAGGGGAGCCCGTGGCTTTGGAGCGCCGACTCCAGAGCGGCCAGAACTCGCGGGTCGGTCTGGATCTCGCGCCCGGGCGGCAGGTAGTGGTAGGACCTCCCCTCGTTCCTCACCGCCGAAGACACCAGCAGCAGATGCCCCACGGCTATGTCCTTCTGCAGTACGCCCGCCCCGCCGCAGACAACGAATTTGCGGCAGCCGTAAGCGATGGCCTCTTCGAGCAGCCCTGCCGCCACGGGGGCGCCGACGCCTGGCTGGTAGAAGGCAAGGCGCTGCCCCTGGTGGTCGATTTCGAAGATGGGGTGGGGGCCATCCCCCCAGCGGCTCTCTACCGCCACGCGGGCCGAGCGCTCTGCTGCCACCCGCTCGACCACCTCGCCAAAGAAGCAGATCACGCAGTGCTCTGGTACGTCTCGCGGCTTGATCTGCTGCGATGGCTCGATGATCGCTTCGGTCGTTGGGTCAAAATCCAGGATCGGGTAGCTTGCGGTCACGGCTATGCTCCCATGCTCGCCCGGCCGGGTCTGGCGGACCAGGCGCTAGGCATGCCGCCGGCCGGAGAACAACCGGTCGGCCGCGGCAGACACACTCAGTGCGACAAAGATGAGAAAGAGCGGCTCTATCTCCCAGCGGTAGCGCGTGACGACATTATAGGCCACGTTGGTCACCGTGTGGTAGGCGAAGAGCAGATAGAGCAGGCCGTATCGCCGGCTGTGTCTGAGGGACATCACCAGCCCGGCAGCGAAGAGCACCAGCAGCGGTGCGTACATCAGCTTGTAGTAGCGAGTCCAGGAGGCCTCGTAGGCGGAGCCGAGTCCTGGCCGAAACCACCAGAAGCTGACCAGCTTCTGACGGACGAGGGCAAGCCAATCGCGCGGGTGCTGCCGTATGAAATCCAACCCGGCCTGGTACAACTGCCGGTCCAGGGTCACTTCAGCGACCGTGGCCACGCGGGCCTGGATCTCGGGCGTCATGGGGTAGGGAGCGAGCTGGATGATGGCCGGCAGAGTCGGGTCGTGAGGCCGCCCCACGAACTGATCCAGCTTTTCTGTGTACAGGAAGTGGCCGCTGCCGGTGGTGAAGGGGTTGTTGCCGTTCCAGAAGGTCACGCCGCCGTTGGTCGAGATCAGGACGAGCTGTCCGTGAATGCGGTAGTTGCGAGCGGTCCAGGGGAGTACGACGAGAATCACCACGATGGCCAGCAGCACGCTCGTCTGGAGCCACTGGCGCCATGTCGAACGGTTGAGCCACAACCACCAGACCACCAGGGGCATAAACCCCAGCAGAGTGGGCCTGCCCAGGGCGATCAAGCCCCAGAGGATGCCTGCCAGCGCGGTCCAGCCCGGGTGCGGCCACTCCGGCAGCAGGAGCGTCACCGCCACGGCCCAGAGCAGAAGGGCGGCGTGAAGGATCATCGACTGGGGCGTAATGACCTGCAGGATCAACACGGGGTAGCAGGCGGAGGCCAGGGCTGCGAGGGTGGCCACCATCTTCTTCCCGGACAGGGAGAGCGCGATCCCGTAGATGGCGCCACAGATCAGGGTGGACAGGACGGCCTGCACCAGCGCCAGAGCCAAAGCCGGCTGAGCCGCCCAGCGCAGACAGGCGTAGATCAGGGCGACATAGAGTGGCGGGACAAAGGAGCGCAGGGGCCGGTCCGGTCGCAATCCATAAAAATCAAAGGTGAAGCCCTTGCCGTCGATCAGATTCCCGGCCACCGTGCCGCTTTCGGACCAGGTTGTGATGCCCGGGTCGGGGCCGACGAACCGGACGGCCGCCAGGCGCAGGCCAAGAGCCAGGACGCTGATGGCGATGACGATAGGCAGGGAAGACAGCGCCGGGGACCGGCCGCGCCGGGCCGGCGTGGATGCGTCGCGCGCGGAAACGGCGTATTGAGACATAACTCCCTCCACGATAATCCGGCCGCGGTTGCAGCCCCTGGAACACTGACCGGGTCCGACCCATTGTAGCCCCGGGCCGAGCGCTCGACAAACCGTGCCTCCGGCCTGCCGTGTGCCGCGCGGATGCCTGTCGGTCTGCTGGTCCACTGTCGTCCCCCTTGTGACCCCCGAATGCCCCTCGTTCTGAGCACCAGGATCGCGCAGCTTGCGTATAGCGTAGTGAAGCACTGAGACGACAGACGCCAGCCGCGACAGAGCAGGAGCGGTGGTGCACCGACGGAGCCAGGCGAGGGCAAATGGGGGTCGGCCATGGACGGGAACAGGATTATTGGGTCGGTCGGAAGAGGCAGGAGGCAAGTCGTGCTGTTGGGCGCTGTTGGCCTTGTGACCGCCGTGGGGGTAATAGCCAGCTTCTTGCCGCGAGTACTGTCACCGCGGTTACTGTCGGTTCGGCTGCCGCCAGCCGCCGGCGTGGAGGCAGGCCGCGCCTACGGCCGGCGCTGCGTGCGATTGGGCTGGGGGACGCCGGCCGGGTGAACCGGCGCGGTTTGAAAGGAGTAGCGTGACGGTGCGATCGTTCCTTTGGTTCCTTGTCCTCTCGGTAGCTCTGGCGGGATGCAGCCCGCCCGCCTCAACCTCGCCATCCGATCCTCTGCAAGTGACTCTGGCTACGTTCCAGGTCGAGCTGGAGGCGCTGCGCCTTGAGCACAAGATTCCCGGCATGTCCGCCGCGGTGGTCAAGGATGGGAAGGTGGTCTGGGCAGGCGGCCTTGGCCTCGCCGACGTGCAAAACGGCATTGCCGCCACTGCTGACACGCCCTACCACCTGGCCTCTGTGACCAAGACCTTTGCCGCGGTGATCGTCATGCAGCTCGTGCAGGAGGGCAAGCTCAGCCTGGACGATCCCGTGTCCCGCTACGGCGTGACCATGCCCGAGGCCGATAAGGTGCTGGTGCGGCACCTGATGAGCCACACCTCCGCCGGCACGCCCGGCGCGCGCTACCAGTACGACGGGAGCCGCTACGGCCAGCTCAGCCAGGTGGTGCTGGCCGCGACCGGCCGGACGCTGCAGCAGTGGGTGTACGAACGCATCCTGCAACCCCTGGGCATGGAGAACAGCGCGCCGTCGCCACCGGCCGCCTGTGCCGGGCTGCCCTTTGCCCCGACCTGCGAGCGGGTCTGTGCGGCCGTGACCCGGCTGTATCTCCTGGACGCCGATTTCAACCCGGCTCCCGGCTCCAACGGGGACTATTTCAACGCCGGTGCGGGTTTGATGTCCACGGTTGTGGATCTGGCCAGGTTCGACGCGGCCCTCGATGCCAATACCCTGGTCACGGCGGCCACGAAAGAGCTCATGTGGACGCCCACAGTCTCCAACTCGGGTCAGCAGCTGCCATACGGATTGGGATGGTTCACCCAGGTCTACAGGGGCACACGCCTGATCTGGCACCCGGGCTTTTCGCCGCCGTGCACCTCGGCGCTGTTCCTGAAGCTGCCGGAGGAGCGGCTGACCTTGATCGTGCTGGCCAACACCGACCTGCTCAGCCGCTCCTACCAGGCGGGCCACGGCGACGCCGCCGATGTACTGAGCTCGCTGGTAGCCCTGGCGTTTTACAGACGCTTTGTGCTGGCGCCACGCTACGATCAGCCGCTGCCCGCCATCGATTGGTCCGCCGACAGATCCTCCGTGAGCATGGCCATCGGCCAGGTTCCAGACCAGGCCGTGCGGGAGGTCCTGAACTAGGAGCTCCAGGCGCGGAGCGCGCTGGCCAGCTCCCTGGCTGACCTGAGAGCAGCGGTCGAGGGTCTCGCCTCGATGCGCACCACGGCCGAAGAGGTGGCCAGGAGCCTGGAACCGCAGACCCTGGACCTCTATTCCGGCAGCTATGAGTTTTCGGATCTGGGCGGGCTCACGTTGAACGTGACGCGGACCGATAACGGGCTGTACGCGGCCGTGCCTGGTCAGACACCGCGGGAGCTGCTGCCCCAAACCGCGACGCGCTTCGTTATCCCCAATGGGTACGATTTCTACCAGCTCGACTTTATGGTGGACGCGGCCAGGCAGACCTGCCGTCTGGCGTTGACGATATATGGCATGTCGGTCACGGGTTGGAGGAAGTGAGATGGCACGGAGACCTATGGCCCTAATGATCGTTGGCTGCGTGGCCCTGGCTGGCTGCGCATCGGCTCGGCCGCGACTTGCTGAGATGGCCGGCGCAACTGTGCCCGGAGAGTGAACCGCCGGACACCCGACACGGTACGAGAGGGAAGAGGGGGTATGATGGCGACTGTGCGGCGGGTCGCGAGACTGGTTCTGGCGGTGGTGGTTGCGATGGGCTTCGCGGGCTGTTCGACGCCACCGACTGACACGCCAGTCACTTCAACCGGGCCGGAGGCGACACCCACGCCTGTCGACGTGAGCGCGGCGTGCGCCGATCCCGGGTCGTGCCTGGTGCTGCTGGGCACTCTCGTCGACGGTACCGGTGCCGCCGCGGTCCCCGCTGGGGCGCTTGTCATCCGGGGTGACCGGATCCTGGCAGCGGGACCGCGAGAGGAACTGTCGATCCCCGTAACAGCGCAGGTGATCGAGCTCGGTGACGCGACGATTCTTCCCGGCCTTATCAACGCCCACGTGCACAACGCATACGACCAACACAACCTGCAGTTGTGGGCACAGGAGGGGGTGACCACGGTGCGTGATCTGGGCCAGCGCCTGGGTTTCCCCTGCTTCTCCAGCCGCGAGCGGCTGCGTGAGGATCCGCAAAACGCGTGGCTGGTCGCTGCCGGTCCTCTGGTCACTGTGCCAGGGGGTTACCCCATCGCCGGCAACCACTTTCCCTCGCTGACCGTGACATCGCCCGAAGACGCCCGCGTCAAGATCCGTGGTCTGGTCGACGATGGTGCCGATGTGATCAAGATCACGATGTCGTCGGGAGGAATCCCTTCCCTGTCTGCGGCCGAAGCGGCGGCCATCGTGGAGACGGCTCACGAACATGGTGTGCCGGTTTCGGCGCACATCTCCACCGCCCGGGAGGCGCAGCGTGCGCTGGACGCGGGCGTTGACGACCTGGCCCATCTCGCCATAGACCCCGTCAGCGACGAGCTGATCGAACAAATGGTGCGGTCCGGGGTCAGCTGGGTACCCACACTCGAAGCCATGGGGGGGCGGGGCGCGGACAATCTGCGGCGCTTTGTGGCCGCAGGGGGCACGGTCGCCCTGGGTAACGACGGCGGTTTCCTGCCAGGGCTTGACATTGGCATGCCCCTGAACGAGATTCGTGCCATGCATGGGGCCGGGCTGACGCCGATGCAGATCATCGTCGCCGCCACACGCGATGCGGCGCGCGTGTGCAGACTGGATGCCGTCCTCGGCACCCTGCAGCCAGGCAAGATTGCCGACGTGCTGGTCGTCGACGGCGATCCTCTGCAGAACCTCCAGGCCCTGGCAGACGTGCGCATGGTCATCCACCGTGGTCAGATCATCCGCGACGACGGCGCAGCCCCCTTTGCGGCCGTGCGGGAGTTGCAGGTGCAGGCTGCGGACGTCAGTCTGCATGTTCGTTTGGCCGGGAATCCGGATTCCGGGTGCGTGCTGATCGCCATCAACGGCGGTCCGGGCTTGACCAGCAACTACATGTGGGACATGGAGCGCCTAGCCGGGCCGGACTGCGCTGTGCTCACTTACGACCAGCGCGGCCTGGGAAAATCCACCCTGCCGTGGAACCCGGATTCCCGCACAGAGCGCGGGACGGAGTACCAGTCTCCCGCGAGCTACACCCTGGAAAAGTACGCCGAGGACGTGGAGGCGATACGCCAGGCGGTCGGAGCCGAGCGCGTGCACTTGATGGGCCACTCGTGGGGTGGCATCGTGGCGATGGAGTATGCCATCCTCTATCCAGAGAGGGTGGCATCGCTCATCTTCTTCGGCGGGGGGCCGCCCACCTGGAAGGATATCGAGATCGCGGCACTCAGCTTCTCCGAACGGGTCGAGCGGCTTACGCAGTCGGGTGTCATCGCCCCACGGTCCGAGTGGGCAAGCGATGGGTCGGACCCGACTCTGCCGGCCAACTTCTCTGATCCAGCCTTCACCTTCGCAGAGGACTTGCTGGGAGGACCGCCGGAATTCAGCCAGGTCGTGAGCAACCTGACCTACGCAAACCTGGTGGGCATGGACCTGCGGGGAGAGCTGGCTCTGGTTCAGAAGCCGGTTCTGGTGATGTTTGGGCGGGACGACCCCTTCGGCCTGCCGATGGCAGAAGCCACCAGAGATGCGCTCGTGGGTGCGCAGGTCGAGTTTGTGGTCATCGAGCGCTGCGGTCACTTCTGGCACGAGTGCCCGGGCCAATTCTATCCGCGAGTCCAGTGGTTTCTGGGCCAAGTGGCCGGCAAAGAGGGGTAGGGGGCCATCGCGGCCGGAGTGACTGTCTGAAGGCGGGTGTATCCCACGGGAACGATCGAGCGCAGAGTTTGGTGTCCAATCGGGTTCGGACTATCATCGGGCTCTGAGTGCCGTCCGTACCGGAGGTCCGATTGAAGGCTCTGCCCGTCCTGCTGCTCGCTCTGGCGTTGAGTGTCTGCGGGGTGAAGGTGACGGAAGATCCTGCCGTGGTGCCAACCCAGGCAGGTCCGACGCTGACTGCCTCGCCCGCGCCGCCGACCTCACAGGTTCCAGCGCCCACCCTGCCCCTGCCGTCGGGAGTGTACACGGTGACCGGTGCCCTGGGCTATGTGGACACCTTCCGTGTCGATCCCGGCCTGGAGAATCCGACACCGCAGGAGGGTGAAAGTGTGACCCTGCGCGCTCGGCTGTACAAGAACGGCGTGCGCGTGGGGGGGATGCCCATCCGGGTAGAGTGGAACCAGGAGGGCACGCTGCAGCGCTGCGAAATCATGCCCTTTTATCTCGCGGGCTGCACCATCGAGGTGCAGGATTTCGCGCTCGGCCTTTACGTGCCGGTGACCGTCACCATCGGCTACCAGGGCATGGAGTTCATCGGCTACACGGGTTTCTGGCCGCAGCAGAACGTTGGGCCCCTGCCGACCCTGCCTGCCCCCGGACGCTAGACGTTAAAGCGGATCTCCAGACAGTCCCCGTCCTTAACGACATAATCACGACCCTCGAGGCGCAGCAGACCCTTCTGTCTGGCTTCGGCCAGGGTACCGGCCGACACCAGGTCGTCATAAGAAATGACTTCGGCGCGGATAAAGCCGCGCGCCAGGTCCGTGTGAATGGTGCCTGCCGCATCCACGGCCGTGCCTCCTCGCGGCATGGTCCAAGCCCGCACCTCGTCCGGCCCCACGGTGAAGAAGGACTGCACCCCAAGCAGGTCGTAGGACAGGCGGATGAGACGGCGCAGGCTGGGCTCGGCTATGCCATACTCGGACAGGAACAGCTCGGCCGAGGCCTCGTCCATCTGGGCGATCTCGCGCTCCAGGCCTCCGCGCAGGGCGATGACGGCCGAGTGCCGGTGCGGGTAGCTGAGGATGGCCGGCGAATCGAGCGGGCCCTCGTCACCCACGTTCAATACGACCAGCACCGGCTTGAGGGTAAGAAAGCCAAAGCCGCGCAGGCGCAGGAGCTCGGCGGGGGTGAGGGCGAGGTCGCGCAGGGGCGCTTCGTTTTCCAGGGTCTCTTTGAGGCGCAGCAGCAACTGCGACTCGGAATGGGCGAGGTCCGCCGCGGCTCCAGGGCGCTTCAGGTCGTGCTGGAGGCGTTCCAGCCGGTGCTCTACCACCGCCAGGTCGGCCAGCAGCAGCTCTGCGTCCAGGTCGCGCAGGTCGCGGGCCGGATCGACGCTGCCGCGGATATGGGGGACAGAATCGTCCTGAAAGGCGCGCACCACGTGCAGGAGGGCGTCGTTGACGGCGATGGCGTTGAGCAGGGCCGGGCTAAAGCCGCCCGAGCGGTTCACGCCGGAATCGAGGCCGGCGATGTCGTTGTACTGCACCTGGGCACGGGTGGTCTTGCGCGGCTGGAAGATCGCCGCCAGGCGGTCCACGCGCGGGTCCGGCACGTCGACCACAGCGGTCTGGGTCTCGAACTTGCCGGACGAAAAGGGCTGCGTGGCCACGTTCTGGCGCGTCAGAGCGCTGAAGATGGTCGTCTTGGTGCTATTGGGCAGGCCGATGATACCGATTTGCATGAGAACGTAACCTCCGAACTCGAAGCGCAGGGCACAGGAAACGGCGGCCAATGGCCGCCGTACGAATGAGAAGTATAGGCTGATTTGGGCGGGGGTCAAATAGGGGGTGTAAGTGGCCAACAGATCATTACCAGCCTCTCGGTCACAAGAGAGGAGCAGATCCGAGCTGATCGGGTCGAGCAGAATGGGAGGGAGCAGGGCGATAGTGCTGTCGCCATTGTAGCCCAGTTTTTGTAGAGCGGTGAGGGGAGCCTGCTGATCCATCCCGACCCCGAAGTGAGGTCGTAGGACATTGTAGACATAGAGCCAGCGGGAGGCCAGTGCGAGGAAGGGGCCGAGGGCCGGTGCCTGGAGCAGGTA
>DCVA01000045.1 GCA_002327925.1 Anaerolineales bacterium UBA2200 | reverse complement strand
CCACCGGGCTCAAGTGGAAGTTCGCCCGGGACGCCAAAGGCGACAAGAAGTACGTCGTCTGCAACGGCGACGAGGGCGACCCCGGGGCCTTCATGGACCGCTCGGTGCTGGAGGGCGACCCCCACAGCGTCATGGAGGGCATGATGATCGCCGCCTTCGCCATCGGCGCCGACGAGGGCTACGTCTATGTCCGCCACGAGTACCCGCTCGCGGTGGCGCGCCTCCGTCACGGCATGGCGCAGGCGCGCGAGCGCGGCCTGCTGGGCAAGAACATCCTCGGGACTGGCTTTGACTTTGACATCGAAACACGGATCGGCGCCGGCGCCTTCGTTTGCGGGGAAGAGACGGCTCTGATGGCTTCCATCGAAGGGCGAATCGGTGAGCCGCGCGCCCGCCCCCCCTTTCCCGCTCAGAGCGGACTATGGGGCAAGCCCACCAACATCAACAACGTCAAGAGCTGGGCCAACGCTGCACTGGTCATCGCCAGGGGAGCCGACTGGTTCGCCCAGGTCGGTACGGAGGCCAGCAAGGGAACCGTCATCTTCTCCGTGGTGGGCAAGATCCGCAACACAGGGCTGGTCGAGGTACCTATCGGCATCACCCTGCGCCAACTGATCTATGAAATAGGTGGCGGGGTACCCCGCGGCAAGGCCTTCAAGGCGGCGCAGATCGGCGGTCCGTCGGGTGGCTGCATCCCCGCCGAGCATCTGGACGTCCCCATCGACTACCGCTCCCTGGCCAGCCTGGGAGCCATCATGGGCTCCGGCGGACTGGTCGTCACCGACGAGGACACCTGTATGGTCGACCTCGCCCGCTACTTCATGAGCTTTACCCAGGAAGAGTCGTGCGGCAAGTGTGCGCCCTGTCGAGTGGGCACCAAAGCCATGCTGGCAACCCTCGAGCGCATTTGCGGCGGCCTCGGGGTTCCCGGTGACATCGAGTACCTGCAGGAACTCGCGACAGAGGTCAAGGCCTCATCTCTCTGCGGCCTCGGTCAGACCGTTCCCAACCCAGTACTGACCACGATCCGTTACTTCCGTGATGAGTACGAGGCCCACATTCGGGAGCAGCACTGCAAGGCCGGTGTTTGCACCGCCCTGGTGCGCGCCAGGTGCAGTAACGCCTGCCCGGCCGAGGTCGACGTGCCAAGCTATGTCGCCCTCGTCGCCGAGGGCAGGTACGCGGAGGCACTGGAGATTCACCGCCGGCGTAACCCCTTCGCGCTGATCTGCGGTCGCGTCTGCCCGGCCTTCTGCGAGGCCAAATGCCGCCGCTCGGAGCTGGACCAGCCCATTGCCATCCGCCAGATCAAGCGCTTTATGGCCGATCACGAGCTGGAAAAGCCCTGGACGCCGGCCGTTGCCCCGCCAAACGGCCAAAAGGTGGCCATCATCGGCTCCGGTCCTGCAGGCCTGACGGCCGCCCTCCGCCTCGCCCAGAAGGGCTACGGGGTCACCGTGTTTGAGGCCCTGCCCGTGGCCGGTGGAATGATGGCCGTGGGCATGCCCGAGTTCCGCCTGCCTCGCCCGATCCTGCAGGTGGAAATCGACAACATCCGGCGGGCCGGGGTCGAGATCAAGCTGAACATGGCCCTAGGCAAGGAGTTTTCTCTGGACGATCTACTGGGACGGTCCGGCTATCGGGCCGTCATCCTGGCCATCGGTGCCCACAAGAGCCGCAAGCTGGGAGTCGCCGGAGAGGACCTGCAGGGCGTGTACCACGGAGTGCAGTTCCTGCGCGACATCGCCCTGGGCCGCGCCCCGGACCTCTCTGGCAAGCGGGTGGCCGTGGTCGGCGGCGGCGACGTGGCCATCGATGCGACACGTTCCGCCTGGCGGCTGGGGGCCAGCGAAGTCCACCTCATCTACCGCCGCAGCCGAGCCGATATGCCCGCCCGTATCGAGGAGCTCAGGGGGGGCGACCTGGAGGGCATCCAGTTCCACTTCCTGACCACCCCGAGCCGGGTGCTCGGCAACGGCCACGTGACCGGCGTCGAGCTGGTACGCCAGAAGCTGGGCGAGTTCGACAGCGGCGGACGACGCACTCCTGTACCGATCCCCGGATCGCAATTCACAGTGGACATCGACGTGCTCATCCCGGCCATCGGCCAGGAGCCGGACCTGTCGTGGAAGGACAGCGATAGCCATGTGGATACCACTCGCGGCGGCACCTGCGTCGTGAGCGACGGTCTGGCCACGACCCGCCCGGGCGTTTTCGCCGCCGGCGACTTTGCCCTGGGACCGGCGACCGTGGTTCAGGCCGTCGGGCAGGGCAACCGGGTGGCCGAAGCGGTGGCCCTCTACCTGCAGACTGGCGAGGCCGAGTTCTTGGCGGTCAAGCCGGGCTACGAAACCGTGCCCCAGTCTTTTGACCCGGAACAATATGCCAAAGCCGTGCGCCCGGAGACACGCGAGCTGCCGATCCCGGAGCGGCGCGGGAACTTCCGTGAGGTGGAGCTCCCGTTCGACGGAAACACCGTGAGGGAAGAGTGTAAGCGCTGCCTGCGCTGCGACCTGGAATGGCTCGAGACTCAGGGCCTTGCCCGCGAGCCGGTCCCTGATCGGCTGCTCCTGGAGGTGCCTGTCCGGAGTGTCGCGAAGGGAGGCCAGGAATGATCACTTTCACCATGGACGGCCAGCAGATGCAGGTCGCAGAAGGACGCACCATTCTCGAAGCCGCCCGGGAACGCGGCATTCCCATTCCCACCATCTGTTATCACGAGGCCCTGGCGCCGTTTGCCGCCTGCCGGATGTGCCTGGTGGAGCTGGCCAATCGCCGCGGCGGGCAACTGGCGCCCGCCTGCGCCTACCCCTGCGAGGAAGGGTTGATCGTTCTCACCAACTCGGAGAAGGTGCGCCGCTCGCGGCGGATGACCATCGAGCTGCTCATGGCGTCGTCGGCCCACGTGCCCCTCATCCGCGCCATGGCCGACGAGCTGGGCGTGGCCGCCCCCCGCTTCACCATGGCAGAGGACGATTGTATCCTCTGCGGCCTCTGTGTCCGGGCCTGTGATGAGATCGTCGGCGTGCGCGCCATCAGCCTGGTCAACCGAGGCATCGCCAAAGAGGTCAGCCCGCCGTTTCGTATTGCCTCGAACGCCTGCATCGAGTGCGGTACGTGCGTTCTCATCTGCCCCACCGGGGCGATCACCCTGGCCGATGTCACAGGCGGCGGGCATTCGGTTCATCCCTGGCAATCAGAATTCGACGCCATCGATTGCCGGCTCTGCGGCCATCACCCCGAAGCCTGGCGCTTTGCCGATCCTGCCGCGGCGTTGACCGAGGAGGTGGCTCCATGACCGGTGCCAGGCTGGGCATCTTCCTCTGCGACTGCGGCGATGAGGTTTCGTCTGTGCTGGACATGGAAACCCTGGAAACGGGCGCACGCACCCTCCCGGACGTAGCCCTGGTCCACCGGCTGCCCTACTGCTGTTCGCCCGACGGTCTGGACGCGATCTGGACTGCCTGCGCCGCCGAGCAGCTCGACCACGTACTGGTGGCCGGCTGCACGCCGCGAACGCTGGGGCGTCGCTTCCGGGAGGCGGCCGAGCAGGCCGGCCTGGCTGGTGACCGGGTCGAGCTGGTCGATATCCGCGAGGGTTGCGCCTGGGTCCACTCCGATGACCCTGCCGCGGCCACAGCGAAAGCGCTGGACCTGATCCGAATGGGCGCCGCTCGACTGGCACTGGCGCAGCCGCTCGAAGCAATCCACGCCCCGGTTTCGCCAGCCGTGCTGGTGATCGGCGGGGGAGTGGCCGGAATGACCGCGGCTCTCACCCTGGCCAACGCCGGCCAGCACGTCACACTCGTAGAGCGTACGGCCACGCTGGGCGGCATGCTGCGCGGCGTGCATACCCTCTACCCGGACCGGCGCAGCGCCGCCGATTACCTGCAGACCAGGATCCAGGCCGTCGCCCACCACCCGCGCATCGAGGTCCTGCTGCGGAGCGAGGTCACGTCTCTCTCCGGCTCGGTGGGCCGATACACGGTGAACATTGACCCGGGAGCCAGAGAGCTGGAGGCGGGTGCCATCGTCGTCGCCAGCGGCGCTGAGGAGCGGCCGCCCGTGGGTTTGTTTCGCTATGACGGGCGTCGTGTCGTGACCCAGCTCGAGTTCGAACGCGAGCTGGGCGGCTCAGCCCTGCCCTCCGACGTCGTCTTTATCCAGTGTGCTGGCCAGCGCAACGATGCCGTGCCCTACTGCTCCGGCGTGTGCTGTATGGGCGCGCTGAAACAGGCGCTCCAGATCAAGGCCGCCAACCCCTCCGCTGCGGTGACCATTCTCTTCCGCGACCTGTACCTGCTGGGAGAGCCCATCCACGAGGCCAGGATGCTCGAGGCACGTAAGGCCGGAGTGCGCTTTGTCCGCTATGCACCTGCCGCCCCGCCGTGCGTAACTCCTGATTCGGTAGAGGTTCGCGACGCGTCGACGGGCCAGCTGGTGCGGATCCCCTGCGACCGCGTCGTTCTGGCCGCCCCTCTCGTGCCACAGCCGGACGCCAGCGTGCTCGCCCATACCCTCGGTATTGCCATGGACGAGAACGGCTTCTTCCCGGAGGTCCGCTACCGTCTCAGGCCGGAGAACTATGCCCAGCGGGGCATCTACGTCTGCGGCGCGTCCCATCACCCCGGTAGTTGGATCGAGGCCGAGTTCCAGGCCGCCAGTGCCGCGCTCAGGGCTCTGCGCTACTTGAGGGCAGGTGAGGTCACCAGCAACGCGCCCGTTGCCGTCGTGGACGACAATCTGTGCACGGGCTGCGGAAGTTGCGTCGGGCCCTGCCCGTTTGGCGCCATCTCCCTGCACAAGCGCGAAGGGCAGCTGGACCTGTCCGTTATCGACCCTTTGCTGTGCACCGGATGCGGCAACTGCGTCGTTGCCTGCCCGGTCAAGGCCATCAGCCAGCCGGCAGACAGCGATGCCCAGCTGCTCGCCCAGATCGATGCGGCTCTGTTCAGGGCCTCATCCCCACAGAATGAGGAGCTCCGCAGCGACCTGCGCATCCTGGTCTTTGGCTGCGAATGGAGCGGCTACGCCGCTGCTGAACTGGCCGGGGCCAGGAAGCTGAGCTACCCGCCGGAGGTGCGGCTCATACGCACCCGCTGTTCGGCTCGTTTCGATCCGACCCTGGTCCTGTGGGCCCTGTTCGGCGGTGCAGATGGGGTCTTCCTGGGCGCCTGTCCCCCGGGCGAGTGCCACTACATCGATGGCAACCGCTTCGCTCAGGAACGATTCGACTCGCTGCGAACCCTGCTCGGCCACAGTGGCTTCGACACGCGCCGGCTGCGACTGGAATTCATCACCCCGGACGACCCGCACGATTTCGTGCGCAAGATCACGGACTTTGCTGGCCTGGTGCGGGCGTTGGGACCCAGCCCCGTGCCCGGCGAGCGCTAGGAGGAGGAAAACAGCCAATGGTCAAGAGACTGCAACAGGAGGTCTGGGCGCTGAACCGCTGCTCCGGATGCGGTGTCTGCGTTTCCGCGTGCTCCAAAGGCGTGTTGCACTGGGGCCAGGAGCAGCACCCGCTGCTGGAGGAGCGCCAGAA
Organism: Anaerolineales bacterium UBA2200; assembly: GCA_002327925.1. Classification (GTDB taxonomy): domain Bacteria; phylum Chloroflexota; class Anaerolineae; order UBA2200; family UBA2200; genus UBA2200. Next base: position 20,348 of record DCVA01000045.1, on the reverse strand, counting down.
AGCCCTGGGGCTATCACACCTCAAGCTCAAGACCTGTGAGCCGTGCCAGCAATTCTGCGAGCATAGTTGCCCCCGGCTGGCAGAGTGGACCCCCATGGAACCGCTCAGCATGGCCTCGGCGCGCTCGGCAGGAGTGGTGCACAGTGGCGCCCCGAACGATGTGATTCAGGCACTGCTGGTGGCCGCTCGCTCGTCCGAACTGCTCGACGGCGTCGTGATGCTGGACATGGATCCATGGACCCTCCAGCCAATCGCTCGCGTCGTCACCACGGTGGACGAGATCGTGAGCTGCGTGGGCACCCAGTACCTGTGGGCGCCTGTGCTCAGCTCGCTCAACGAGGCCGTTTTTGAGCGGGGCCTGACCAAGCTGGCAGTGGTTGGCTCGCCATGCGTGTCCGAGGGGGCACGCCGTTTGATGAACGCCACTCACCCTCGCCTGGGGCCCTACCAGAAGGCGATCCGGGTGACCATATCTACGTTCTGCACCGGGGTCTACCTCCCCACCATGGTCACGGAGCTGCTGGAGCAGGGCAAGGGCATCGCCCATCAGCAGATCCGCTCCCTGAGCACTTCCGTCAGCGAGAGCACGCTGACCGCGACCCTGTGGGACGGCACAGAGCACAAGATCCCGCTGACCGAGGTCGAGCCCTTCACCCGCAAAGGATGCGCAAGCTGTGACGACTACCTCGGCGAATCTGCCGACATTGCGGTTGGAGAGGTCGGCGCCAGGCCAGGATACGCCACCCTGATCGCTCGCACGGTGGCAGGCGAAATCCTTGTTCAGGAGGCGCTGCGCTTCGGGCTGCTCGAAACGGTTCCTGAAGTGGACGTCAAGAGCCTGCAGGCGGCCAAGGAGGAGAAGGACCGCCGGGCCAGGGCCCAGGCCTTTGATGAGTTCCGTGTCCTCATGCTGGATTCTCTGAGCGACCCGGCCAAGCGAGCCCAGGTCCGCAAGCAGTTCGTCAGCCTGTACGGCGCCTCGCAGGTGCCCGCCAGGAAGAGGGAGGAATGTGATGTCTCGTGTAGTGGATGCTAAGGGACGAGACCTGCAGTCTGTGAGCCAGGAGCTCCGCGAGGCGGCCGCCCAGGATGCTGTTACCTTGAGGAACGCCGACCACCTGCATGGCCTCGCCGCCGGAATGAAGAGCGGCGAGGTGACCATCCAGGGTGATGCGGGCGACTATCTGGGTGCGGTGAACGACGGAGCGACCATCCACGTGTTGCACAACGCCGGCCGGTACCTGGCCGACAATATGACGCAGGGCACCGTCATTGTCGATGGCAGCGTCGGCTATGGCGCGGGTGCTTACTGCTACGGGGGTACGGTGGTGGTCAACGGCGACGCGGGGGACTTTGCCGCCGTAATGAACAAGGGCGCCAGCATCATTATCAAGGGCAGTGTTGGCGACGAGGTTGCCACCTACATGCTGGCCGGTGATCTCGTCATCGGAGGCGACGCCGGACAGAACCTGGGCAACTACCTGATCCGCGGCAACATCTTTGTTGGCGGAGCATGGCAGAGCCTGGGGCACAACACGCAGGTGCAAGAGCTGACGCCCGCCGACATCGCCAGGCTCCGTGGCCTTATGGAACAGTACGGCATAGAGGGCGACCCGGCTTCGTTCAAGAAGATCGTGCGCCTATCCGAAAAGCCCTTCTACAACTAGCGAACATTCGGCGCCCGAAGGAGAATGGTTATGCCACCCGTAAACGGAACATTCTGCGTCACTGTGATGAAGGATCGCTGTATCAATGCCGCGATGCCGGGCAAATGCGCCACCTGCGTCGAGGTCTGCCCACACGAAGTCTATGCTATTGATGACGAAGGCAACGTCCGCGTGCAGAACTATAACGCCTGCGTGGGCTGCCGCATCTGCTCCGAGTTCTGCCCTGAAGATGCCATCCGCATCAACCCGGCCGAGTCCGAGTTTCTGGTGCGTTGGCCGTGGACCTTCCCCCAGGTGGAAGAGATCCATTACAAGGCGCAGACCGGCCACTACCAGCTTCGCGGCTTTGGCACCATGGGCAGCACGCCCGGCTTTGACAACATCACCGTCGTGCCTTCGCAGATCTCATCTCCCGCCCCTCGCGACAAGTATCGCGAAGAGTGCAACATGGAGGTGGTGATCGGTGAAGGGCGGTGTGAGAACCCGCTCCGCCTCCATTACCCCTTCATCTTCCCGGCTATGTCCTTCGGCGCTCTCTCCAGGGAAGCCCGAATGGCCCTGGCCATCGGCGCCGCTCAGACCGGTATCAGCAGCAACACCGGTGAGGGTGGCCTGGTCAAAGACGAGACCTGGCTGATCAAGGGCTATGAAAACGAGACTCGCACGCTGAAGCGGTGGAATCCGGGCGGCTATCTCGTCGTCCAGTGGTCAACCGGACGCTGGGGGGTCTCGGCTGATTTCCTGCGCGCCGGAGACGCGGTCGAGGTCAAGATCGGCCAGGGGGCCAAGCCAGGTATGGGCGGCCACCTGCTGGGAGCCAAAGTAACCGCCGAAGTGTCAGCCATCCGCGGCGTTCCCGTGGGCACGGACGCACTGTCTCCCTGCCGCTATTACGACGTGCTGGAGCCGGACGACCTCAAGCACATGGTCGCCTTCATCCGCGATGTCACGAACTACAAGGTGCCCATCCTGTTCAAGCTGGGGCCGAGCCGGCCGTACGAGGACATCAAGGCCTGCGTCGAGGCCGGAGCCGACATGATCTCCATCGATGGTCTGGTCGGCGGGACGGGCGCCTCACCCGCCATCGTTACTCAGGGCGTCGGCATCCCGACCGTGGCCCTGATCCCGCCCGCCGTGCGGGCGTTGAAGGACCTCGGCGTGCATCGCAAGGTCAAGCTTTTCGTGCTGGGTGGAATGCGCAACGGGCTGGACGCCTACAAGGCGATGGCGATGGGGGCCGACGGCGTCGGCTTTGGCGCGGCGGCCGAAATCGCCATGGGCTGCCGGGCCTGCATGGCCTGCTCCACCGGCAAGTGCGCCTACGGTATCACTTCTCAGGAACCCGAGCTGCGCGCCCGGCTCATCCCCGAAGAGGCAGGAAACCGTCTGGCCAACTTTATCCGTGCCACAGGCGAAGAGCTCAAGATCCTCTCCATGCTCTCCGGACATGACAACGTCGCGGAGCTATGCGAAGAGGATCTGCGCGCCATGGAGCCCAACATCGCCGCCATCACCGGATTGAAACTGATCGGCTACGAGAGGCGGCTGCCGATGTGGGATCATCTGGGGGGCTGATCGGAACGCCCTTCCGGCCGGCGGTGGCCCAGACTCGCGCATGGAACGGGAGGTCGCCCAATCCGGGGGCCTCCCGTTGTGCTGCCTCCGCCCAATTTCCGACGTCGGGTTGAGGGTCCGGCAGGTAACCCCGTCTTCGGCCTCACGCTCCCAGTCGCCGCCTCAGGAACTCTAGCGTTCGCCTCTCAGAGTCGGCCGCCTCCGCTTCCGAATACCAGGGACTCCACGACGCATTGAAGGCGTGCCCGGCGCCCGGGTAGATGGCCAGCTCCACCTCCCCGCCCTGGGCCAGTACTGCGTCCCGCAGCAGGTAAGCTGCGGCGACCGCAACGATGCTGTCCGCGTCGCCGTGCTGGATCAGCACTGGGGGAAACCCGCGCACCTGCTCCTCCAGCGACTGGCCGCCGATGCCTCCGCCGCCGTAGAACTCTACCACCGCCCCCACCCGCGGAATGTCCGAGGCCACAGAAACGGCCAGAAATGCCCCCAGCGAAAAGCCCACTAGCCCGAGGCCGCGGTTCGAGACCAGCGTGTGTGTCTGCAGGTAGTCGGCGGCGCCGCGAACCAGGGCCTGCCATTCGGCCCAGTGCTGCGCCATGTCCTCCGGTGATGGCTCGGCCCCTGTCTGGGCCAGATAGTCCAGCGCCAGGGTCACAAAGCCCTCACTTGCCATGTCCCTGGCACGGTCCACGTATCCGCCATGCCAGCCGGAAGAGCCGGGCAGCAGAATCACGCCGGGGAAAGGGCCCGCCCCCGGCGGAGTCTCCAGGGCGCCCCACAGTGCCGGTACAATTGTGGTCGCCGACAGCCGCCGGGACAGCTCACGCTCACGTTTCTGCATCATCTCTTCGCCCCCGATGGGCCGCATCCGACGCGGGCCACGCGGCCGCCGCTTCGGTGCGCGCCAAAGAAGTAGACCAGCACGTCATCCAGGAGGCTGCGCACATTGCCAAACGAGTGACCCTCGTGGGTCTGCACGTACAGCAGAGGATAACCCTTGTCCCGCAGAATATTCCGCAGGCGAATAGACGTGGCGCCCCCGTCATACGTGCCGTGGCTGATGAACGCCCTGAATGGCAGGCGGTCCGCCTCACGGTACGTTTCCAGGATCCACTTGCGGATGATGTACGGCGATTGGATCCCTACCAGGTGAAACACGTCTGAGAAAGCCAGCCCCATGTGCGACGCGAAAGCGCCCCCGAAGGAAAAACCCAGGATCGCCCGGGCATCGGGAGAAGGTTCGGTCGGGAAAGCCCCGTCCACCGCAGGCACCAGCTCGCCGGCGATAAAGTCGCCCAGTGGGTTGTCGTCGAGCGCGTCACGGACGAACTCTTCCTCACGGCGGTTCTCGCCGGTGAAGGGGTCACGCGGATCGACAAAAACCGCCATGACCGGCCGGATGCGCCCTGCGGCGATCAGGTTGTCCAGCACGTTCACCATCGCCCCCATGCTCGGGTCGGCAAAGTCCTGCCCGTCGACCACGTAGATCACCGGCAGGTTCTTTCGTCTTCTGAATCCGGAGGGGGTGTAGACCCGGTAGTTCACGTCGTAGCCCAGAGCCTCGCTGTAGAAAAGGAGATTCTCACTCAATGCACCGTGTTTGATTCCGCTTCTGGGCAGGGCAAATTCGGGGGCAACGTAGCGGGGCATGCGCACCACCGAATTCGTGCCCCAACCGCCCGTCTCCGTGAAGGGGTTGAGTGGGTCCTGGATCCACCGACGCGAATCGATCCTGATGCGATACTCGACCCGGGCGTCCGGCTCGAATCTCCGCCTGCCCATCCACAGGTCCGACTCGGCCAGGCGACTGTAGGGCAGGTTAAAGTCCCCGCGGGCGGCCACCTTGCCAGCCGTCCCCCGGTAGAGGAACACGGCCGTCTCGTCGCCAAAGATCAGCGGCATCCGCCCCGCGGCGACGACCTTGCGCCACAGCGGATCAACCTTGCCCGTTTCGACCGCCGAATCTACCAGCCGGTCGAATTCTCCCAGCGTTCGGAACGCTCTGCTTTTCCCGGTGAAAGGCAGCGATGCCTCAACCTCAGGCGAGACTCGTGCACGGCTACGGGGCATATCGAATCGCTCCTTTCTCGTACAGAGCCGGTCACAACCTTCTGTGCGGCCAGCGGCTCACGCCCAGCGCTCTGCGCGGCTCTCCCTGCCGTCGTGGAGGTGCGCCTCGGCGGCGTAGACCTGCATCGCGTGAGACAAGGGATCGTAATAGACACCTGCGGCCTGGGAGAACCCCAGTTCGCCCTCGAAGGTTCGGCTGCCAACCTTCCTCACCTGCGGTTCGCCTCGCCCGACCACCAGGTGATAGAGGTCCGCCCTGTGCTCGTAGAGTCCCACGAACCACAGGTCCTGCGGGTTAGCAGGTCTCCCCGGCTCACTGAAGAGATTGACGTTCTGATACCATCCCCATACGTCGTCGACCGAGCCATCGGCCAGCCCGTGACTGGCTCTCGACCAGCTCCAGCGCGGCTCAGCATCAAAGCGGGTCGCCCGACCGTGCAGATCCCTGGCATGGGAGAGGTAGAAATCGACGCGCACCGCGTCCCAGTTGGCGACCATCACCAGCCAGCAGTCAGGGAGGGCGATGAGTCCGACCGCCCCTCCAGTCTGGCCCGCGTGATCACGTACGATCGTCAGATGCTCCAGAGCAATCGGTCGTCGAATGTCGGCAATGTCGTAGAAGAGGATCCTGGAGGTGCCTGCGGCCCCGTTCTGATAGCGCTCGTACCCCACCGCCAGCAAATCGCCCGCCACCTGCAGGCCGCCCAGGTGGTTCAGTTGCCGATGATTTGCAGCTTGCGTCGTGCCGCGCGGGGCTACTACGTTGACGACGCGAAGGGCTGCGTCGGTAAAGTACAGGTAGCCCGCCTCCGGCGCGCTTCCGGACACTACAAATTGGCCCTGCCCCGTTCTCTGGATGCCCTGTTGATGCCAGTTCGTCTCCCCGCTGCTCCCGCGCGGCAGTCTCAGTCCGTCAGGATTGGCGATCAGGAGTCTCTCGGGCGCATCTGCATGGACGAGGTCAAAGGCCTCCCTGATGCCTGCGCCGCAGCCCTCCTGCGAGGCGGGGGCGCCGGCTGCGCCACAGCGGCAGCTCGTGCACATGGGTGCTCCCTTACCCGGCCAGGTCCCGGATCACGTCATCTTGACCACAACGTCGCTGATGATGTTGGCCGCCTCATCGCCTCGATCCGCGGCGTTGGACAGGTGGCGGTAGATCTCGCGAAGCTTGAGCATCTGGACAATGCGCTCCGGCTCGGCCGGACCTCCAAACAGCTCGGCGATGGCCTCGCGGTAGACGCTCTCGACGCGATTCTCCAGCGCCTTTGCCCGTTGGGCGTGCTCGGTCGCCACACCGGGGTGATCTTCGATCCGCAGCATGGCCATGTGCACTTCATTGGCCGCATCGCGCAGCAGCGAGACCATGCGGCGCAAGAAGGGGTTGGGCGTGACATGCAGGAGCTGCATCTCATCCACCGTTGAATAGGCATAGTCCAAGATGTCGTCAATCGCGCGTGAAAGAGCAAACACGTCCTCGCGGTCAATGGGTGTGACAAACGTGCGGTTGAGCTCATCGATCAGAATGCGACGCACCTCGTCGGCTTCCTTCTCCGTCCTCTGCACCGTTTCCGCCGCGGTAGCGCTGCCATCGGTCACGTAGACCAACAGCGCCTCCAGTCCCTTCACAGCGCACTCAGCCTGCTGGATCAGCAAGGCGGTAAAGTTGTTCTGACCCTGCTTGAACAGACCGCGCCACCCTCTCATTGCCACCTCCCCAGAACAGCGGCCAGTGCGGCCGCCAGAATCGCTGCGCAGGGAATCGTGATCACCCAGGCAACCAGAATCTGCCCGACTGTAGTCCAGCGCACCTTGGACAACCGTTCCGCCGCGCCGACGCCCATGATGGCCGAGCTGACAACCTGCGTTGTGCTGATCGGCCCGCCCAGCAGGGCCCCGGCCAGGATCACACCGGCGGAGGCCACCTGAGTCGTGAAACCATGCACGGGGCGCACTTTGAAGAACTTGTGCCCAAGAGTGTGGATAAGTCTCCGGCTGCCCATCGCCGTGCCCAGCGCAATGGCCGCGGCGCACGACGCAACGACCCACAGAGGAACATGAAAGGTCGTCTGCAGCCCGGCCGACACCAGGCCCATCGTGATGACGCCCATCGACTTTTGCGCATCATTGGTGCCGTGCGACAGAGCAAGCGCAACCGCAGTCACGACTTGACCCCGCTTGAAAACCCAGTTGATCTTGGGGCTGGCACCGCGCGCCAGGAAGAGGACGAGTTTCATCATCAGGTACCCGGCCGCCATGCCCAGGGGGGGAGAAATGGCCAGCGCCAGCACCACTTTGCTCAGGCCGGCCAGTCTGATCGCGCCCCACCCGCCGTCGACGACGGCTGCGCCGATCAGGCCTCCCACCAGTGCGTGTGAAGAGCTGGAGGGGACGCTCAATCGCCACGTGAATAGACTCCACAGAATGGCCGCGCACACAGCTGCCAGGATGGCGCTGAGCCGGGCCTGGCCTGCGGCCAGAACCTCCTGGCCGATGGTGGTCGCCACGGCCACGCCGAACAGGAATGGCCCCACGAACTCGGCCACTGCAGTGATCGTCAGCGCCTGGCGCACCGTCAGCGCGCGCGAGGAGATCATTGTCGCCACAATGTTGGAGCTGTCGTGAACGCCGTTCAACAGGTCGAATAGCAGCGCCAGCGCCACCAGCAGCCACACAGCGGCGGGGGCTCCTGACAACGGAAACATTTATCTCACCCTGGGCCTGGCTCACACGGGGTCTGGTGCAAACCGCCCCCGCGGAGCGAAATCAAGGTTGGCAGCAAAGCCGCGAGACGACCGGCGAGCCGGCGCCTCGCCGGATGAGCTACTCTATCCCAACGACGGCTTTCTGTCAAGTTCCGCCCGCATCAGGTGCCCGATCCCACGGCACTCCGGACGGTGGCCCGCCCCGCGCAGCGTCGTCTCGCTTCCGCGCGGTCATGAAGCGTGCGGCTTCCTGAGGCGCAGCAGCAGAAAGTACGCCACCACCTGCGCGTCCTGCAAGTTCGGATGCTTCCTCACGGTCTCGTCGCTCGGCCGCGGCTCCTCCATGGACCTTTTCCGGGCGCGTGCTGGAAGGTGTCAAACCCCTCGAGCCGCCCGAGAGTCTGCCCGCGGTGGGCGTGAGGGTCAAACTGTATGGCTCGAACACCAACGGGGTCCTCGGCGATGAGCTGCTGGTCATCGCGACCAATGAGGGCGGTTGGTTCGACCTCACCACGCCCGCCGGCGTGAAAGAGTTCTACCACCTCGTGCTCATTGTCCCGCGCGGCTACAGCGCCGCTGGATGCAGCTCAGTGGGCGGGGTGTGTATGAGCGACACCTGGATCCAGTACGCCTATCCCTACGACGGCAAGATCCTGAACAACAACCGTTTCTGGATCCTCCCGCCGGCCACCGCTACACCCGTAGCCACGGAAACACCCAGGCCCTCCCCTTCGTACACAGCCACGACCGTGCCGCCCACCGCCACACGAACAAACACGTCCTGGGCCTCGCCCACCGTCACCCGAACCAGCCCGCCGGCAACGGTCACGGCCACCCCCACCTCACCCCGCTACACACCCACCCCCACCGTGACCGAGTCCGGCTGTCGCCTGCTTATCGACAATGGCGGCTTTGAGACCGGGTCGTTCGCACCCTGGGAAGTCAGCGGACCCGCCTGGATCGGTCCCGGCCACGACAGCGAGTTCTCCGCGTGGCTTGCCGGCACGGACGGCGCCGTGGTCGAGCTCGCGCAAGGCGCCTCGATCTCGTCACGGTTCGGCTCTGTGCCCCTCACCTTCTGGTGGAATGCAGAGAGCGAGTACGAGCAGCCGCGCGATTTCCTGCGCCTGCTTGTCCGCCGCCCGGGTGGCGAAGACCTGCTGGGCGAGTGGCAAGCCGTGGCTCCCCTTGGCCTGTGGCGCCCCGAGTCGCTGGACCTGTCCGCATACATCGGTCAGTCCGTCACCCTCGTGTTTCAGGTATTCACCGATGCCCGGGCTCCCTCCACCTTCCGCCTGGACGACGTGTCCCTCTTTGGCTGCGGCGCGGGCGGCGCCACTCCCACACCCACACTCACCACTGCATCCGGCTCACCGATGGTGCTCGACCTGTGCGCCCGAGCCGAAACCTGGATCAACGAGCTCAAGCCCGCCTGGAACTATGGCGCCAGCTCAACGGTGGAGGTGGGCTTTGGCGCCGGCCAAAACGAGCCCTTTGGCCACAAGTACGGCCTGGTGCGCTTTGAGCTCGATTTCCTCCCACCCGGCACCATCGTCGACGCGGCCTACCTGGTGCTGGGCCTGCAATCCGGCGGGGGCGTGTCCTACGTGCAGATTCCGATCTACGCGGTCGGCGACCCGTGGGATGAGATGGGCGTGACCTGGGACACGCAGCCGGTCATCCTGCCGGATATCGTGACCACTGCCTACGTCGGCATGACCCCCGGCACGGTCGTCCAGTGGGACATCCGCGACCTGGTGCAGCACTGGGTGAATGGCGACCTGCCCAACCATGGACTGGAGCTGCGTGGTCCGGAGAGCGCCTTCTGGCAGCGTATCTTTGAGGCGGGGGGCTACTCCGGCTTTTGCCCCGGGCTGCACCTGGAGGTGCGCTCGCCCGTGCCGTTCCCGACGCCAACCTCCATCCCCACCCTCACCCCCACCATCACGCCGACCCCGGTCTGCATCTACGCCGATCGAGCCGGCAACACTTTTGCCACCGCCTCCTTACTACCCAGCGCCAACATCAGCTACACCGAAGAGTACATCTGCCCCAGCAACGATTGGGACTACTGGAAGTTCCACGTCGACTCGAACCAGTGGATCAGCATTACCCTGAACCACTGGCTGACCAACATCGACGTCGACCTCTACCTCTACCCGCCCGCCGGCGGCCAGGCCCTGGCCAAGTCGCTCAACCCGGCCGGCGTGGAGGACAGCATCGAGTACTGGGCCTATGTGCCCGGCGACTGGGTGGTTTTGGTCACGGGCAAGTACGCCTCAGATTGGTCCAAGTCGTTCCCCTATCGACTGCGCGTCAGTACCTGCATTTCTGACCAGGGCGGCGAAACCCTCCAGGCCGCCACGGCCACCTCCACCAGTCTGCCCGCCGCAGGAACCCAGTACGTCTACTCGGACTATATCTGCCCGCAGGGCGAGGAGGACTGGTGGAAGTTCTCCATGCCCGGCGGCCAGACCACCACCGTGACCATCAAGCTGACCAACCTCCCCGCCATTATCGCCTCGAGCTATGGGACTCGGACGGCAAGCTGCAAAGGTGTGGTAGGCTGCAGGCGGAAGTCCGTGAGACTTTGCAGGTCTCCTCCCGCGGCCGAGGCCACTGCCACTTCCGCAACCAGAACGCGCCACAGCGTCCTGATCGTCATAGTGTGATCTCCTGAAGGATCGACCTAGAGTAGAAAGCTGAGTAACCCGACCAGAAAGCCAAGAGCCGTCAGCACGATCCACATCAGCAGAGCCTGCTCGCGAGGAATCACGAACATCGTCACCAGCACCAGGACCACGGCAGCGATCCCCCCGATCACAGAGCAGCGCTCGATGACCTCATCCGTCAGATGGATACGCCCCTTGTGCCACCTGCGCCTGCGCAGGCGCGCGACCCAGCTCAGCGCATAGTAGGTCAGCGCCGCACCCACCACAAATACAGCCAACCCACCCAGCGCCACAGCAGGCACGATCATCCTGTGCCTCCTCCGTGAGGAAGGGCGAGCGCGACCCGATTACGCGGCACCCCCGCCCTCGGAATCATGCGCAGTGCCCGGCCGGGTGCCGAGCTTGCGCAGGTAATACGTGTGACCGCCATACTGCACCGCAACAAGCTGACCCCGTGCCACCAGGTCATCCACCACCCCCCACTCGGCGCGGGCGCGGGCCAGATACTCCTCTACTGCGTCCTCCCGCATCGGATGTACGGCAGTGATGCTGAGCAAGTCCGCCACGACCTCACCGGTGAAGGCAAAGGCGTTGCCCTCGTAGCCGATCAAGTACTCAACCTGCTCCAGTCGCTCGCGCAAGATGTGATAAGCGCGATGCAGGGACTGCTCATCCGGGGCCTGCACCCACGCTTCAGCCGGAGGACGGATGGGGATCGAAAGATAGGCGCGCGCCGGCCTGACGCGCGACAGGAAGCCGGCCAGGGCCTCGAGCTGCCGCTCTCCATCATTGACTCCTCTGACAAGCATCGTCTCAGTCACCAACCTTCCACGGTAGCCCCCGGCGAACTCGACGATTCCTTCGAGGATGGAGGCCAGCGACAGGCTGCCGTGCGGTCGGTCGATCCGCCGCCAGACTGCCTCGTCAACGCTGTCCACCTTGAGAGAGACCCAGTTCGCGCACATCAGGTCGCTGCGCACGTCCTCTCGCCAGATCAGCGCCGCGTTGCTGATCACGGCGATGGGCAGGCCCAGGGGCTTGAGCATCTCGATCTCCCGGCCCAGAGCAGCGTCCAGGGTGGGCTCCCCATCTGGCACAAAGCTGAGATAGTCGATGGCCTCTCCCTCCTGCCCGGTTCTTTCCACCTTGTCCAGAACCGCCTCCGCGATTGCCTCAGGCGCCAGGAAGGCCCGGCGATTGGCCTGCAGCTTGCGCGTGCGGCCCAGCTGACAGTAAACGCAGGCATAGGCGCAGACCCTGGGCGCAGTGTTGTTGATCCCCAGACTGCGCCCCAGACGTCTTGAAGGGACCGGTCCAAATGCGATCACTCTGCCCTCCCTCACCTGCTCCTGCCTGCGGGCACGTCCGGGCCATCCGTCTCGATGCTCTATCGCGGCAGTGGAACTACGCCTCTCGTACCCTGGTAGCCATTCGACCGGAGTATAGCACGGATTTCGCCTGGTCAACAGCCCGCCTCGCCGGACACATAGGCAAGTGCACCTTGACGGGCGCCTAGAATTGTTGTATACTATAGGCACCATGCATATATATGACACCTACGTGTAAGTACTGCTGGTTATCGACTTCACCCCGGGCGACTTCATAGCCGGGGCCGAATGAGCGGAGGGAAAAGAATGTGCCAGGCCAGAGTCTATCTTGTTCAAGACGGTCGAGAACAGGAGATCATGCAGGACGTGACGCTGCTGGAGGTTGTCCAAGGCGGCGTGCAAGTGCGGACGCTCTTTGAGGCGCCTGTGTTCGTACCCGGCAGTATCGCCCGCGTTGACCTGCTGAAGCACACGGTGACCCTGCAGCCAGCGGAGAAAGGATGACATGGCAATGATCACCAACCACGACAAGCTGCGAACCTTACTGTCCCACTGGATCGAGCACAACGCCGAGCACGCGGCAGAGTTCGCACGCTGGGCAGAAACGGCGCGTGCGGAAGGTCTCGAGCCAGTAGCCGAGGAGCTCGACACGGCGATCAGGGAGCTGGGCTGGGTGAACGGGTCGCTGGGCGCCGCACTGCTAAAGTTGGTCGGGCCTCTGCCAGTGGCAGACACCCTGCTCGGCCGCAACGTAACTCAGACCGATGACAGAGGCAGGTGACTGCTCATGATCCACATCAATGCCGAGAGCTGTAATGGCTGCGGCGCTTGCGTGGAGGTCTGCCCGGTTGGAGCTCTCAGCATCGTGCAGGGCACAGCAGTCGCGGATGCCCTTCTCTGCCGCGCCTGTGAGGCCTGCCTGCTTGCCTGCCCGGCCAGCGCCATCTCCATCACCGCCCTTCCTGCTGTCATGGGGGCGTACGCCGGCCTGCCAGCGCTGCGACCGGCCCCCGAGGTGGTGCGTATCGAACCACCTCCCGCTCCGGAGGTCGCCCACTCCGCTGCCCTGCCTGCCCTGGTCGCAGCTGTGGCCCGGGTCGGCCAGCAGTGGTTGCCCAGAGTGGTGGAAGTGGCAAGTCAGGTGTTGCAGAGCAAAGCAAGCGATACCAAGTTGAGCACAGGAAGCCGGCACAGGCGGCGTCGCGGCAGCGGTTAGCGTTTCGCCATCGGGAGGCGGATATCCGCTGCACCCTCCGTGCCCGTTCTCCGCGTCCGGTGTGTCACGGGTTGCTCCTGCACCAGGTTGGCGGCGGCCTTTGAACCACAGTCCGGGCCAGATTCGCTTGCGAACCCGGCTCTCAATCGTACGCCTTTCGCGTGGCCTCGTCCGTGATCACTTCCTTGATCAGCTCCCGCCCCGCAGGTGACCGCCACGTCCCCAGCTCGCTGTGAGTCAGGTAATAGTTCTGCGGGATCGGATGGGTGCCCACAACCACCTCCAGGCCGTATTTGGCCGGGATGAACTGGCAAAAGGCCGACAGTCGCGGGCAGGGCGGGTAGCCCACCACCAGGCCCGTGGCCAGATGGATTACTTCCGCACCGTTCTTGTTCATCTCGGCCGGCGCATATTCCACGTTGCCGCCCGGGCAGCCCCCGCAGCTTGTATAGCCCACCAGCTCCACTTCCTCACCCTGGTAGCGGGCAAAGGCCCCCTCTCTCTGGCGCAGCGAGCGCAGGCACTTGCCTCCGGCGCAGTTGTGATAGCGACCGCAGATGATGATGCCGATCTTTTTCATCTTGACCCTCCTCCTTCCGCCTGTACATGACCTTCGGCCGTGAGAACCCAGGTACCCTGCCGCTAACGCGGGATCCCGTAGCCCCACGACATTCCCCGACCGCCTGTGTCTTCGTTCTGTGCCCACGTATCCGGGTCCGAGTCGATCACCGTGTATACCCCGGCGGGAATGATCGTGTCTGGTCTGGCCTCCCAGTACGCATTGGCCACCCCGCCCGAACCTACCTCGCCAACTGCCCACCACGGTCCATAGATCGTACCGTCATCCGCCCGCAGCGCGATCCATCCTGGCTCTGCTCCGCGTCCGTTGTTCCAGTGATAGGTCCTGATCCGCGTCACCAGCCAGCGATGGACCACTGCGAACCGTGTCAGCTCAGACGCGCCGTTCAGCGCCGTGTGAATGCTGGTGACCACAAAAATCTCTCTCTCACCCGCCCCGTACTCTTCCGTCGGCGTGACCGCGGGCTCCACCGGCACGGGAGGTGGCGTAGCTGTCGCGGTGGGTTCTGGCGTGGGCGTCTCCGTCTCCGTCGGCTCTGGAGTAGAGATGGCTGTCGACTCAGGCGCCAACGGCGTCAGACCTTCCGCCGGGATTCCACGCGGCGGGACGGGATCCGTGCCCTGATAGGCGTACTTGTACACCTGATGGCCGATCCCGCCCTGTCCGCCAGTAAAGACCACGATGACCAGCACATCCCCCTTGCTGCCGCCCGGCACCTCGGTTGACCCGCTCCTGGCAGCGGACACGGGGAACTGATCCGACCAACCGGTGGCCAGAACATCCTGCACGAACTTGTGCGACCAGCTGAATCGCCCCGCCAGGTTGTTCTCCGGCGGGTTCACCGTGTACCAGACCCACCCCTGCGCCCCCGTCGAACGCCTGCCCCCGGTCTGGCTGGCCGTCGCCTGGCAGCTCAGATCCATCGACAGGGTACTGCCAACCTTCAGGTACGAGGCCGGAGCGCTCCAGGCACAGGTGCAGTGAATCGAACCGGAAGCGCTACCGCCTTCGACACAGCCCTTGTCGGTCCAGGATCCGCTGGAGGAGAAAGATCCATCTCCCAGCGATACCCTGTTGCCAAAGTAGCACGCCGAGTCCTCCGCCTTGGTGACATGCGGCACGATGGCCTGCAGCACCCACTCGCCCTGAGCCGGCGCCACCACGGCTTCCGTCGTAGCTGTCGGCGTTTTACCCGGCGTTCTGCTCAGTGTGGGCGTGGGCGTGCCCCCCGGCTCCAGCACAAAGGTTACGCCCGCGTCGTCCACGACCTTGCCGCCCACCACCACTCTGACCCGCAGCGAGTACTCCACCGGCACGGGAGCTGGGTCGCGAAAGGCGCTCACCGGAATCTCCGGAATCTTGAACCGCTCCATCTCCCGCGGCTTGACGCTCAGGTCCACCCCTGTCGAGTAGTGGGTCTTGTTCGGGCCTTTGCCCTGAATCTCCAGGTTGACTCGAACGGCCGCCGGTGCGCCGCCCCAATGCGAGTTGGCGATCTCAATGCCATTCTCGCTGCTCACCAGGATCCTGAGCTCTGTCGCCTCGCCAGTGATCGTCGGAACCACAGCTCCAAGATGTTTGCTGTACCAGCTGTATCCGACATCCCGCCGCGTATAGTCCCACTGAAAGTTGATCTGGTCCGCGGGGGTGGATGTCTTCGGCTTTTCGAACTGCACCGCCCCGTCCTTGATGTTGACCGTCACCAGCGGGCGGTCGCTGGCCAGCGGCTGCGGCACCACCACCGTGGTCATTTCATCCCAATCCCCCAGGCCCAGCCTTTCCCACGTCCCGCTTTTGTAGATATCGCCGCTCTGTCCTTGCGGGTCCATCACGTCAAAGGACGTGGCGTCGTACCCCACGAACACCCAGGCATGAGTCCCAAAGATGAGCCCCACCGGCCGCCCCTGAAAGGCGATCTGCCTGCGGATGTACGTCCTCAGGGCGCTTTGCGTCTTCATCGACCACAGAAGGCGCTCCGGCCACGCCCGGGTTTGCGCACTGATCAGTCCGCTGATGGAGGGATAGCTCCGCGCCGCCCGCGCTCCCAGCCCCGAGTCGTCTATGCCCACAAACCCGATGATGCTGAACTCTTCGTTGACCTCGGAGTGGTGCGCGGCCTCGTTCAGCATCTGCAGCGTGGCTGCCCAGCAATAGCCGCCCGACTGGCTGTAGTAGGGAATCTCCAGCGGTCCGGCCGCCGTCGGGGGCGTGCCATAGTTCTTCTTGAACCATTCAAAGATGCGCCACGAAAAGTGAGTCGCCTCAACCACCAGCTCCGGCTTGCCATCGGTCATCACCACCGACGACGGCTCAATCTGCACTGCCCCTGTCGTCTCATCCCACACGCCGGCCAGGACCGCGTCCGCGTCCCTGGGCGTGAACCACGCCGGCAGAGGAATGTGAAACTCGACCGGCCTGTCGAAGGTGGACATGGCTGCGCTGCAATCCAACAGGATGCCGCTGGTTTGCTCATCCACGAACTGGCTCGCGTCGAGCTGCTTGACGCTCACGTCCATGCTCCTGGTCACGGCCCCGGCGGGGAATACCACCTTGACGCCTGTGTCCAGCACGATCGAACCGCCGTCCGGGCCGACGGTCTGCGTCTTGCTGGAGAGAACTTGCGTTGTCGAAACGACCGCCGTTGGGCTGGGCGTGGTCCGTCTGCCGATGCCGACTCGCGTCAGGAGGGCCTTGCCCCCAAACCACACGCACAGCAACAAGACCGCCAGCAGTGCCAGGGTGGCCAGGATGATCCAGAGCGGAGAAATCCGGCGCCGCGGTGTTGCCTTTGACACCTTGTCTTCCGCAGCGCGGGGGGAGGTGGCCCTGCGTAGAACAGCGGGCGCTGTCCCATTTACGGCGCTGACGGGCGGTCGGGGTAGCGCAGTGGACGCCGCCTGCTCGCGAACCGGTGCGGCCTGCTCCGCCCTCGGAGTCTCGGCCCGCTGAGCAGCTGCCACTACCGGGGCAGCCGTCGTCGGAAAGGGCTTGCCGCATTGCCGGCAGAACCTCTCGCCCTCGCCCTGTGGTGCGCCGCAGAAACCGCAATAACCGCTCATGAGGCCCCGCTTTCACATCGCTGGACTCGAGCCGTAATCGTCCACCAGCACACTCACAAAGTCTCCCGGATTTGGTCGTGGCGCCGCCTCTGCGCTACCGCGGTATCCCGTACCCCCAGCTAAACCCGCGACTTTCCGTGAGTTCATTTTGCGACCAGGTCATCGGATCCGAGTCGATCACGGTATAGGTCCCCGCCGGAATTACCGTGTTCGGCGTCACCAGCCAGTTGGCGTTGCGCACTCCCATGTACCCGTCCTGTCCCACCGCCCACCATGGGCCGTACATCGTTCCGTCGTCGGCGCGCAACGCGATCCAGCCCGGCTCGACGCCCTTCGCATCGTTCCAGTGATAGTTGATGATCCTCGTGATCAGCCAGTGCCGAGTGATGGTGAACTTGGTCGGCGCCCCGGCGCCGTTGTACACCAGGTAGCCATTGCTGATGTCCCAGATATCCCGTTCTCCAGCTCCGTACTCCTCGGTCGGCGTGGCCTGCGGCTCCTCCGCCACTTCCGGCTCGGGCGTGTCCGTGGGTTCAAGCGTTGCTGTCGGTGTGGCCGTCCGCTGCGTCGTCGCTGTTGCCGATGGCTCGGCCGCCTGCGGCGTCAGCCCCTCGGCCGGCACACCGCGCTCGGGTACGGGGTCCGTGCCGTGGTAGGCGTACTTGTACGCCAGGTTGCCGCGCCCACCCTGGCCAGTGGAATATACCGCGATCACCAGCACGTCACCCTTGCTGCCCGCGGGCACCTCAACCGAGCCGGTCTTGCTCGCCGTCTTGGGATACTCGTTGGATGGACCGGTTGCCAGAACGTCGTTCAGGATCCTGCGTGAGCCATAGCCCAGGGCCACGAGATCCTCCGGTGGCGGGTTCACCCGGCAATAGATCATCCCCTGAGCGCCGCTGTTCTTGTAGCCCGCGGTCTGGCTGGCGGTGGCGCGGCAGGTCATTTCCATACTGAGCGTGCTGCCCACCTTCAGGTACGACGGCGGCGCGCCCCAGGTGCACGCGCAGTGAATCGACCCCGATGCGTCGCTGCCCGACACGCACCCTCCGCTGTCGGTCCACGACCCGCTGGAGACGCACGAGCCGTCGCCTAGCGACACCTTGTTGTCAAAATAGCACTTTGAGTTCTCGCGCTGTTCGACGTAGGGCACAATCGCCTGGAGCACCCACTCGCCCTGGCCCGGCGTTACTCCTGCCTCGGCCTTGACCGTATCCGTGGGGACGACCTTCTCGGTGGCTGTGGGCGTGGGCGTGGGCCCCGGCTCGAGCACGAAATCGACCCGCGCTTCGTCCACCGTTTTGCCGCCCACCACCGTCCGGATCTCCAGGGTATAGTCCACCGCCGATGGCGACGGGTCACGGAAAGCACTGACCGGGATCTCGTCGACCTTGAGCGCCTTGGCCTCGCCCGGTGCCAGACGCATCGTGGTCTGGTCGCTGTAGTGCGTCTTGCCCGGGCCGTGGCTGTAGATGTCCACATGGACCGTAACGTCCACGGCAGCCTTCAGGTGCGAGTTCGCGATCTCGACCCCGTTTTCTCCGCCGAGTGCGATCTTGAGCTTGCTCGTTTCGGCCGGAATGGCAGCCACTGCCGCGCCCAGCCGCTTGCTGAACCAGGTGTAGCCAATGCCCACGGTATAATCCCAGGTGAACTCGATTTGGTCGCTCGGGGTAGCTGTCCCTGGCTTGACAAAGGTGAGCGCCTTGTCCTTGATGTTCACCGTGACCAGCGGTCGGTCGGTGGCCAGGGTGGCGGCCAGCACGATCGTCGTCTCCTCCTCTCCCCAGGTCGTGCCCAGGCCCTCAAACTTGGTCAGCTTGTAAATATCGCCCGTCAACCCCTGCGGATCGTGCACGGTAAAGTTGGTTCCGTTGTAGCCAACAAAGATCACGGCGTGCCCTCCGTATATCAGTGCCACGGGGCGCTTGAAGCAGGCAAGCTGTCGCCGAATGTAGGTGAGCATGGGGGAATCGTTGCCCATCCGCCACCGCACGCGCTCCGGTTCGGTGTTCGTTTGGGCTAGTACCAGAGCGCCGACCGAGGGGAAGTCTTTTGCCTCGTCCGCCCTGAGTCCTGCATCGTCCACCCCTATCCTGCCGATGACGCTGAACACTTCGCTGGTGAAGGAGTGCCTGGCCGATTCGTTGAGCATCTGCAGCACGGCCGCCCAGCAGTAGCCACCGGACTGGCCGTAGTAGGGCACTTCTAGCGTGTCGGCCTGGTTCGGCGGCATGGCATAGTTCTGTTTCCACCACTCGACGATGTGCCAGGAGAAATGGTCCGCCTCGATCACCAGCTCCGGCTTGCCACCGACCATCACCACCGTCGACGGCTCGACCTGCACTGCCCCTGTCGTCTCGTCCCAAACGCCGGCCAGGACCGCGTCGGCGTCGGCGGGCGTGAACCAAGATGGGAGGGGAATATGGAACGCGACCGGCTTCTCGAACGTTGACACCCCCGCGCTGCAGTCCAGCAGGACTGCCTCGGTGTTCTCGTCCGTGAAGCGGGCCGCGTCGAGCTGCTTGATCACCACTTCGGTCTTGGATCCCAAAGCACCGGCGGGGAAAATCAGCTTGATGCCCGTGTCCAGGGCCACGGTGCCGCCCTCCGGTCCGATTACCTCACGCGCCACGGCCAGGGTCACCGCCTGGCTGGTCTCAGGCGTGGCGGTCGAGGTGCGAAAGCTACCAGGACCCCAACGCTCGAGCAGGGCCTTGCCCCCAAACCACACACAGGCCAGGCACGCTCCCAGCGCCACCAGAGCCATCAGCAACGGCGAGGTCTTGCGTTTCTGCCCCGCCTTTGCGGGTTTGCCCTCCGCTGCTTTGACGGCTGCCCGTTTGGCGGCCTTCTTCGCTCCGGGGGCTTGAGTCAGAGGCGGGGCACCGGCCGCAGGGGGCTGCGCCGGTGCTGCCGCGGCTGACCCTGCCGCCGGCTCCACCGGCACAGCAGCTATTGGCTTTCCAAGGGGACTTGGCGAGCTGGCCTCCTCTGTGGCAAATGGCTTGCCGCAGTTGCGGCAGAAGCGTTCACCCTCTTGCTGAGTCTCTCCGCAGTTACCGCAGTAGCCGGCCATAACGCCTCCTCTTCCAACGCTGGGATGTGCCTACTCTAACCCAAACGGGCCAGATGTCAAGTATCCCGTGTTCTTGCGCCAACACATCGTTACCAGGTGGTACGGGCGGTCTTGACAAAAGGAGGTGCTCCTCTGGTAAAAGAGTTGTGGACACAACTTCACCAAGAGGAGCACCGCCTATGGCCGATATGGCCTCCGGGGATGTATACGCTATGAGCCGAGTCGACGCAAGACTGAAACTGGTTATGACCTACCAGCAGGTTCGCAGCATCAGCGAGACTGCCCGGCGCTGGCGGACGTCGAGACAAGTGGTGCGCAAGTGGCTGCGCCGCCTCCGACCTGCCCAGCGCAAAGTGCGTCGCAAGTCACTCTATCCGGCTCTGTGGGCCTGGGATGCCGA
>DCVA01000053.1 GCA_002327925.1 Anaerolineales bacterium UBA2200 | reverse complement strand
CATTATCATTTGATTTGACGCGGCATTTGAGACAGATATTGTTCGGCTGTCATCGCGGAGGAGGCACGGTGCGTCTCGCATGACGGGGCCGGCAACCTGTCTCTGGCCAGTTCGTTCAGCGCCCGGTGGTCCGCAAGGGCCAGGCGATATCGTGATAGGTGACGATGAGAATCAGCATCAACATCAGGATCAGACCGACCAGATGCACGAGGCTTTCTCGCTTGGGGTTGATTCGTCTGCCACGCAGCGCCTCGATCACGACAAAGAGCAGGCGCCCGCCATCAAATCCGGGCAGAGGGAGGAGGTTGGTGGCTGCCAGGGCGCCACTGAGCGTTGCAGTGAGCTGCAAAACCGGGAACCACCAGCCGGTCGCCAGGGTCTCCCTGGCTGCCCGCCCGGTCAGTTGCGCAATGCCCACAGGGCCGACCGGACGTACCATGTCCACAGGTATTAGGCCGCGCAGGATGTCTATGGGCAGCAATAGCAGGGACGTTACACAGGCCAGGGCCTCCTGCGTGGCACGGCCGATGGCTTGTGGCAGGGGGTAGGAGACCAGCTCGACCCAACCGGCATCGTTGCGTATCTCGACGCCGCGCGACTCGGTCTTGGTGAACCAGGGCCCGCCCGTCGGCAGGCGCAGGGTGAGCCTGCGGCCATCGCGCCGGAGGGTAACGGTCCGAACTGCGCCGTTCACCGAGCGAGCGTAGACGATCAAGTCCAGAACGCTGGTTACTTCCTGGCCGTCTGCCGCCAGGATCAAATCGTCGTCCTGAAAACCCACCGCTTGGGCCACGGAGCCAGGAAGTACGTTGTTGACACCTACCGCGAGGTCGTGGGCTTCGGGCCAGCCGGTGGCAAAGCAGACGGCAAAGAGCGCAATGGAGAGAAGCAGGTTCAGGAGGGGGCCGGCGAGAAGAAGAGTTGCCCGCTCTTTCCGGGAGCGACTGGCGAGAGAGGCGAGCGGATCCTCCTCATCCGGAAGGCGCACGTAGGCTCCAAATGGGATGAGGTTCAGCGTATAGTCAGTGCCATCGGCTCGAGCAAGCGTTAGAAGGCGCGGGGGATAGCCCAGGGCGAACTCGTCAACGCGCAGGCCAATTGCCTTGGCTACAAGGAAATGGCCAAGCTCGTGCACCAGCATCAGCAAGCTCAGTACGGCCAACGCGGCAAGCGCAATGACCAAGATGCCCCCCGTGGAGGATTTTAACTCATATCCACCGTCCGTCGATTATAGCCGTGCGAGCGTGCGAGACAAAAGGCCGGGAGCAATGCAGGGGAGTCGATTACACCGTTGTTGACCAGAAAGACCACGGGTCGGGTCAATGCTGGTTTTTCCACAAATCTGTGTGGGACACAGGCATGCGGCTATTCTTGCCCGATCCGGTCGGGCATCCAGGCCTGGTCAGCCGGGCCGGTTTCGCATTGCCGCAGCTGGTCGATGATTCGACGATTGGCGGCGGGAAAAGCGTACTGGTCCAGCTTCTCTGGCCTGACCCAGCGCCAGGCAGTGCAGCCAATGGCTCGTGGCTCACCACCTTCGTAGCGGCAGGTGAAGGCGTGCAACGTAATGCGAAAGTGGGTGTAGGCGTGATCGATCCTGGCCAGCAAAGGGCCAACCTCGATCTCAATCAGTAGCTCCTCCCGCACCTCGCGTGCCGCACAGTCCTTCAGACTCTCATCAGCTAAACGTTTTCCGCCCGGGAACTCCCACAAGCCCCCCAGCAGACCGCTTGGAGGACGTTGGGCAATCAGGATCTTTCCCTCACGCCAGATGACTGCCGCAGCTACGTCGTAATGTGGCAGAGGTCTGGAGGGGCTCCTGATTGGCAGCTCATCCTGGAGACCCCTTTGCCGTGCCAGGCAGTTCTCGACCCAGGGGCAGGCCGGGCACGCGGGATGACGTGGCGTGCAGATCAATGCGCCCAGGTCCATCAGCGCCTGGTTGAAGGTGCCCGCCTGACCCGGAGGAAGGAGACTCCGTGCCGCTTGGAGGATCTGCCGACGGCCTGGGTGAGTGCCGGGGTCCGCGGTCAGGGCGAAGAGTCTCGACAGCACGCGACGAACGTTTCCGTCGATGGCTGGCTCGTCTTGACCAAAGACCATGCTGAGGATGGCTCCTGCCGTGTATTCGCCGATGCCGGGCAGAGCACGCAACGCCTCTTTGGATTGGGGGAGTTGGCCGCGGTACGGGTCGCTCACCTGCCTGGCCAGGCGATGGAGGTTCCGGGCACGGGCGTAGTAGCCCATACCTTCCCAGCTCTTCAGTACATCGTCCAGGGAGGAGCGGGCCAGGGCCTCCCAGCTTGGGAACCGCTGCAGAAAGCGGTCGTAGTACGCCAGGACCGTGGAAACTCGAGTCTGGTGCAGCATGAACTCGGCAACGACGATGGCGTATGGATCCGAAGTAAAACGCCATGGTAAGGATCGACTATTCTCGCTGAACCAGGCCAGGAGCCGGTGCGTCAGCCGTGCGCCCGGCTCACCAGCCGTCAAGATCATCCTCTTCGGCAAGCCTCCCCAGCTTGCGCAGGGCACGCCAGAGGCGCTCCTCCCAGATTGTTCCGTGGAGGAGGTCGTTGACCTCCTGGGCGGCCTCCAGCCGGGCCCAGTGGGTGACGATGAAGGTGATACGTTTCCACTTTGTGCTTACAATGGGATGGGGAAGGGGCTTCAGGCTACTCAGGCCCACCTTGTAGTACAGGTCCTGAGCGTGCGGGTGTAGCGGCTCATCCGGTAAGAGCTCGATGCGGTGAGCTGTTTCCCAGGCAGTCGTCCGGGCAAAGTAGCGGACAGACCATTTCTCATTGCCGAATTGGCTGGTTTGGTAGAATGCCAGGAGGGGAGCACCCACACCGCGTTTCGGCGCTTTGGCGACCGGTATACGATACCAGTGCTGCTGCTGCACGATGGTCCAGTCTCGCGGGCTGTTCATCAAGACAACCAGGACGGCAGCATAGCGGTCTGGCTCGGGTAACGCGGTCGGAGGCATATCCAGGCGCAATAGTAGCCACCTTCTGATGGGATACAGGCACCATGAAGATGCTCGATTCTAGCATAGCCGAGCGGGCGCGGTCAAATGCGGAGTCCATTTGACTGAGCGGAGCGTCCCCTGTAACATAGTGCGCGTGCGCATCCTGGCTCTATTCGCTGTCGAGGCAACAACTGAATGGACAAACCCGTGACAACGTCGTTCACAACACCAGAGTGGGTTAAAGATGCAGTCTTCTACCAGATCTTCCCCGACCGTTTTGCTCGCAGCGACCGAGTATCGAAACCCCGACACCTGGAACCGTGGGATAGCCCGCCTACTGAGTATGGCTTCAAGGGTGGCGACTTGCTGGGTGTGGTGGAACACCTCGACTATCTTCAGGACCTTGGTATTACCGCCATCTATTTCAATCCGGTGTTTCAATCAGCGGCCAACCATCGTTATCACACCTACGACTACTACCACGTCGACCCGCTACTAGGTGGAAACGATGCCATGCGTGTCCTGCTGGACGAGTCGCACAAGCATAACATCCGGGTCGTTCTCGATGGGGTATTCAATCACGCAAGTCGAGGCTTCTTCCAGTTTCACCATATCCTCGAGAACGGGTTGGCCTCGCCGTACCTGGATTGGTTCACTGTGAACGGATGGCCGCTCTACGCCTACGATTCGCAGCACAAGCCGAATTATGCCGCGTGGTGGGGTTTACGTGCTCTGCCCAAATTCAAGCTGGAGACGCCGGCCGTACGCGAGTTTCTACTCGGAGTGGCGAAGCACTGGATCGAGGTGGGCATCGATGGCTGGCGGTTGGACGTACCGGGTGAGATATGCGACGATAACTTCTGGCGGGAGTTCCGGCTGCTGGTAAAGGGAGCGAACTCCGAGGCCTACATAGTGGGCGAGATCTGGCAGGAAGCG
The DNA here is from genome assembly GCA_002327925.1 of Anaerolineales bacterium UBA2200. Taxonomy (GTDB): domain Bacteria; phylum Chloroflexota; class Anaerolineae; order UBA2200; family UBA2200; genus UBA2200. The sequence continues at coordinate 44,796 of DCVA01000053.1, read as the reverse complement.
CGTCACTGGCTGCAGGGTGACCAATTCGATGCCGTAATGAATTACCTTCTCACCAAAGCCTGTCTGGGATTCTTCGTTGGTCGCGGTCTGAATCAGGCCCTGACCTCGGGAGCAGGGTACGCCCCCGTTGATCCGTTGTCAGCCGAAGGCTTCGATGCTGCGCTGCAGCATCTGTTGAGCCTGTATCCTTCGCAGGTAGACCAGGTTCAGTTGAACTTGCTGGACAGTCACGATACGGCGAGGTTTCTCACCCTCGCGCGAGGCGATGAGTCCGCCCTGCGACTTGCCGTTCTGTTTCTGATGTGCTTTCCAGGAGCACCGTGCATCTTCTACGGAGACGAGATCGGACTGGAGGGAGGCCGCGACCCAGACAGCCGCCGTTCCTTCCCATGGGATGTTCAACGTTGGAACGCGCCGCTGCTCGAATACTTCAAGCAGTGCATTGCCCTTCGGAAGGCGTATCCGGCCCTGCGAAGAGGCGAGTTCCACACCCTGCAGGCGCAGGGCGACCTTTTCTGTTTCGGACGCCGCCTGAACAAAGAGACGGTGATCTGCGTGCTGAACACGGGCGATGTTGCGCGCCAGATTCGAGTGCCGGTCGGAGGTTACCTGCCGAATCGCGCTACGTTGCAGGGAGAATGGGGAGAAGGCAAGGCACGAGTGCGAGAGGGTCTGCTCACAGGTCTGACCGTGGCGGCGCGCAGCGGCGTCGTGTTGCGATAGCTCTGGCTGCGCGGCAAGAAGGGAAGAGAAGCGATGCTTGTCGCGGTTCTTAGCGACATTCACGACAACATCTGGAATCTGGATAAGGCTCTCGGTGCTCTGCGAGACACCAGCACGCTACTTTGCTGTGGCGACCTGTGTTCGCCTTTCACGCTCAAGATGTTGGCGGACGGCTTCAGTGGACCGGTTCACGTGGTCTTTGGCAACAATGACGGCGACATAGCCCTGATGTACACGGTTGCCGCGCAATCGGGCAACATCACTTTCCACAAGCCCATCGCGCAGTTGGAGCTGGGCGGCAGGCGCATCGCGATGGCGCACTACCCGGAGCTGGGCGAGGCTCTGGGCCTGTGCGGCAAATATGACGCCGTCTTTAGTGGACACAGCCACAGGGCAGACATCACGCGTCTGGGCACAACTCTCTGGGGCAACCCAGGGGAAGTGATGGGGCGCTTTGGCAAGCCCAGCTTCGGAGTATATGATACGCAGACGGACGAGTTCGCCCTGCGCTACATCTAGGACTGCCGGGCAGCCCTGCAATCGCGGCTCATGGAGGCCAGGTCGTGCCCGCAGTCTGTCTGCGGACCCGTCCGCGGGCTCCAAACGACAGAGGAGGACAGATGGTATCTCACGGTAGGCTGGTGACCGGCCCCACGTTCGAAGAGATGCTTCACCCTGACAAGATCGATCCCCGGGTGCGTAAGCAGGCCGTGGAGATGAGTATGAGGGATCCGTTGGATCCTATCAACCTGTACAACATTACCTGGAGGTCACCTCAGGGCAAGGTCTACGCTTACGTGGTGCCACAGGCCCTCACGAACGTGGAAGCCCCCATTGTCGTGTTGTACTCCAAGGACTTTCCAACCGGAAGTCACAAAGTAGGCGCAGCCTACTCGGTCCTGATCGACAAGGAGCTCTTCGGCGAAGTGGACCCGAGTGTCCACACCCTCGTGTGGCCGTCAACCGGCAACTATGGCATTGGCGGCGCCTGGGTGGGGTGCCGGATGGGTTTCGACAGCCTGGTCATCCTGCCAGCAGAGATGAGCACTGAGCGTTTCGATCGCATTCGCAGCTATGGCGCGCGCATCATCGCCACGCCGGGATGCGAGAGCAACGTCAAGGAGATTTACGACAAGTGCAAGGAACTGAAGGCTGCTGATCCCGAGAAGGTGCGTATTCTGAACCAGTTTGAGGTCTTTGGCAACTATCGCTTCCACTACTTTGTGACCGGGAATACCATCGTCGAACTTGCATCGGAGCTGGCGGCCCAGGGGATCGGCAAGGGGCGTGTTTCGGCATACTGCTCGGCTATGGGCTCGGCCGGGACGATCGCAGCGGGGGATCGCCTCAAGCAGGTTTGGCCCGAGCACAAGATTGTGGGGCTGGAGCCCACACAGTGCCCGACACTGTACAACAATGGCTATGGTGGGCACGACATTCAAGGTATCGGCGACAAGCACGCTACCTGGATTCACAACGTGAACAACATGGACGCGATCATGTGCATCGATGATGTGCAGTGCAAGAAAGGCCTGCAGCTTCTGACTGAGGAGGCTGGCTGGCGCGTCCTGGCCGATGCGGGCGTCTCCCAGGAGCAGGTGCAGTTGATGTCGCAAACCTTCGGCATCTCCGGTGTCTGCAACGTGCTTGGGGCGATCAAGACGGCCAAGTTCTTTGGTTTCGGGAAGGATGACCTGGTGGTGACGATCCTGACCGACGCCATTGACCGCTACGGGTCGGTGATGGCGCAGTTGAGCACCACCTACGGCAAGATGGGCGAGACCGAGGCCAGGGTTCGTCTGGAGTCGATCTTCCATTGCCAGGGGCTGGACTGGATCATGGAAGGCACCCGGGATGCGCGCGCGCGATGGCACAATCTCAAGTACTACACGTGGGTGGAGCAGCAGGGCAAGACCATCGAAGAACTGAATGCGCAGCGCCACCCAGAGTTCTGGTTGGCCGAGCAGGGGCGAATCGAGGGGATTGACGCCAAGCTGCGCGCCGTGCGCTGAAAGCGTATGAGACAGGGCTTGCAGGGCCGTAGTTGGTGCCCGCGGCCTGCACCGTCGAACACTCGTTTGGGGACCAGGTCGGATAATCTGCCTGGTCCTTACCTTTCCACCAGGTCTCCCCTCAAGTCATAGTCCATTGCTTCTACGATCTTTGCCTGCACCATTTGCCCGGGTTTCAGTTCACGGGGCAGTATCACGTAACCATCGATCTCCGGCGCGTCGCGATAGCTCCGGCTCAAGGTCACTCCGTCGCCGGATCCTTCTACCAGCACCTTCATTGTGCGACCGATTTGCGCCTGGTTGCGCTGCAATGAGATGGTGCGTTGGAGCTCCATGGCGCGTGCATAGCGCTCCTCGGCGACGGGCGCAGGCACCGGATCGGGGAAGCTGGCTGCGACTGTGCCTTCCTCTGGAGAGAACTTGAAAACTCCCACTCGGTCGAAGGCCACCGAACGCATAAAGTCCAGGAGGTTCAGAAATTCGCTTTCGGTTTCGCCGGGAAAGCCAACGATGAAAGTGGTGCGCAGGGCAACGTCGGGCATCGCCGAGCGCAGACGCTCGATGAGAAGTCGCACGCCTTCGACATCGGATGAGCGGCGCATCCGTCTCAGGGTGGCCGGATCGGCGTGCTGCAGTGGCAGATCCAGGTAGTGACAGATCTGCGGATTGATAGCCATCTGCTCGATCAAACGGGGGGAGATGTGCTGCGGGTAGGCGTACATCAGGCGTAACCAGGGTATCTGTGGAGCCGTTCGATGGATGTCCTCGAGCAGGCCGGGCAGCCCATCCTTTTCACCCAGGTCGTGGCCGTACGCAGTTGTGTCCTGGCCGATTAGTATGATCTCCTGAACATGAGCGTCGGCGAGCTCGCGCACCTCGGCGAGGATGGCGTCGCACCCCTTGCTCTTGTGTGGTCCTTTGATCTGGGGGATGGCGCAGAAGGCGCAAGAAGCACCGCACCCGTCTGAGATCTTGAGGTAAGCGCTGGGGCCCGCCTGCCGGCGGTGCATGGGCGTGACCACCGACACCTGATCCGGAGGCGGAACGGGTGGGTGAGTCCCGGTGCGGATGAGGTTGTGGACACAGGGCACGATTCGCGCCCACTCGCGGGTTCCGATCGTCTCGTCCACACCCGGCACGAGGCGGCGCAGGCTATTGCCCCAGCGTTGGGACAGGCATCCGGCAGCAAGCAGCATCTGTCCGGGGTGCTTACTGCGTGCCAGGTCCCGGAGTGCATCCAACGACTCCTGGCGAGCGGGCTCGATGAAGCCACAGGTATTGACGATGAGCACGTCGGCGCGGTCAGCTCGTTGCGTCTGTGTCCATCCAGATGTCTGGAGGAGCCAGGCCATTCCTTCTGCATCTACAGTGTTCTTGGGGCATCCCAGAGTGAGCAGGTAGTAGCGCTTTGCCATTGGCTTCAATTGGGGTGAGCTCTTTCAGAGCGGAGTCTCGAGATGGAGGGAGGGCGGCCGGGTATGGTCGAAGAGCTCACGCACCCGGGCTCGCTGAAGGAGTGCGGGTGGGTACGCCGGGAACGACCCACTCCTGGTCCACGACCTGACCGGCAGCGCCAAGAAGGCCGAGGTCCGCGCCGTTCAGGATCACCCTGACGGCCCCTGCATTTCCGCAGCGCAGGACAATCCGCTCTCGAGCTGTCCAGGTATTGGAGGCGCCTGGCTCGAGGATACCGGCGAACACGGGCTGGTCATCAACCTCCACCATTAACCAGGCTCGCTCGCCGCTGACATCGATGCGCAGTTCCAGCGACGTGAAGACCCCGGGACTCGGCGTGTGCGTTGGCGTACTGGTTGGCAACTCCGTCGGGGTGGGCGGAACAGAAGTGGCGGTTGGAGTGATCGGTCTGAGCGTAGCGGTGGCGGTCTGGGTGGCAGTGGGCGATGGTATTGGCCGGGCGAAAGGCCAAAGGAGATTCAGTTGATCTCCCCATTGGCCGTATGCCCACCACGCCATGGACGCGAGGGCAACGACAATCAGGACAAGCCCGATCCACCGCGCCAGACGGGTCTCCGCACGGTGCGGGCGCAACGGCTCGTCCAAGAACACTGGCGCTGCGACCGTCTTGGCCAGTACTGGCTGATACAGCTGGGTTGTGCTCTGAGGATCCAGGCCGAGGAAGAGGGCGTAATTTTTCAGAAAGCCCTTGACGTACACAGGGGCAGGAAGTCGGTCAAAATCCTCTTCTTCCAGAGCCTGGAGGTAGGCATGGCGAATCTTGGTGGCCTCCTCGACTTGAGCCAAGGATAGCCCCTTGTCCTCGCGCGCCTTTCGCAGCAGCTCTCCGAGCTCCGGCATCTTCTACCCCCGAACACTGTAACCAGCAGGCGACGTAACGAAACGGACTATATACCAGCATACGGCAAATGTCAAGCCTTTCCCGCTGTGTGGAATTGACAAGGCCCGCAAACAGCCGTAAAATGACCAATGCTGTGGAACGCGCCGGCCCTGGCGCGGGCTTCTTGCAGCACGTTCCGACAACGGCAATGGGAGGGCTGATGAAGAGTCACAAGGTCGAGGAGTTGAGGAATGTGAGCCTGGTTGCCCATAGTTCGGCGGGCAAGACTTCGCTGGTCGAGGCGATGATGTTCAACACAGGCGCGATCAGCCGCCTGGGTCGCGTGGACGAGGGCAATACGGTCTCTGACTTTGACTCAGAGGAGATCCGGCGCAAGATCTCGGTGAACACCTCCGTGATTCCCTGGGAGTGGGAGAACTACAAGGTGAATCTCCTTGACACTCCTGGATATGCCGATTTTGTAGGTGAGGTCAAGGGCGCCATCCGAGTGTCCGACGGGGTGGTCGTGGTTGTGTGCGCCACATCAGGCGTGGAAGTGGGCACGGAGTTGGTGTGGCAGTACGCAGACGAGCGTAAGCTGCCGCGCATGGTCTTTGTCAACAAGATGGACCGTGAGAACTCGAGCTTTCAGCGAACGCTGGAGCAGCTCAGAGCCAAATTCGGGGCCACATTCCTGCCCATACAACTCCCTATCGGAGCACAGGCAGCTTTCAAGGGAGTGATCGACCTTCTTTCGATGAAGGCTTACACCGGCGATGGCAACAAGGCCGGCGATGTGCCGGAGGAGCTCCGCGACGAGGCACAGACGCTGCGTCAGCAGGTCATAGAGGTAGCCGCAGAAGCGGATGATGAACTCATCGTCAAGTACCTCGACGGCGCCGAGCTGTCGGCCGAGGAGATCCATCAGGGACTGTCCAAGGCCGTTGCTGCAGGCAAGCTTGTCCCGGTGTTGTGCGGTTCGGCTACCCTGAACATTGGAGTGCGCCTGCTGCAGCAGGCGATCGTGCGCTACTTGCCGTCCCCTGAGGCAACCGTCGCGGTGGCCAAGAAGCTGCGCGACAACAGCGAGGAGACCATCAAGCCAGATTCGGCGGGCCCGCTCGCCGCCCTGGTCTTCAAGACCATGGCCGACCCCTATGTTGGCAAGCTGACCTACTACCGGGTGTACTCAGGCGCGATGCAGAGTGATTCCCGAGTCATCAACGCTAACAAGGGAGAGGAAGAGCGAGTCGGGCAGCTCTTCTTCCTGACCGGTAAGGAGCAGACACCGACCAAGGAAGTCGTTGCGGGCGACATTGGAGCGGTTGCGAAACTGCAGCTGACCACCACTGGCGATACGATGTGCGACAAGGATCATCCCCTTGTTCTGCCCGGCATTGTGTTTCCGCACCCGGTCGCCTTTGCCGCGATCAGCCCGAAGACCAAAGCTGACCTCGATAAGATGGGTAGTGCTCTGGCCCGGCTGGTGGAGGAAGACCCCACTCTGGTCGTCACGCGGGATGCGGACACGGGGGAGAGTGTGGTATCGGGTATGGGTGATTCGCACATCGACATCGCGGTAAAGCGCCTGGCAATCAAGTTCGGCGTGGAGGTGGTGACGTCGACTCCGAAAGTTCCCTACAGAGAGACGATCACCAAGACCGTGTCGGTCCAGGGACGCCACAAGAAGCAGACAGGTGGCCGCGGACAGTTTGGCGACATCTGGGTGCGTTTCGAGCCGCTTCCTCGAGGCAGCGGTTTCGAGTTCTCGGATGAGGTGTTCGGTGGCCATGTTCCTCGCAATTTTATCCCGGCTGTCGAGAAGGGAATGCACGAGGCGATAGACAAGGGTATGTTGGCTGGATACCCGGCGACCGACTTTAAGGCCGCCCTCTATGACGGCTCGTCGCACCCGGTCGACTCGTCCGAAATTGCCTTCAAACTGGCAGCCCACCTGGCCTTCAAGAAGGGTATGGAAGATGGCGGAGCGATCCTGCTAGAGCCGGTGATGAAGGTGACCATTGTCGTGCCGGAACAATTCATGGGTGATGTGCTGGGAGACCTGAACACAAAGCGAGCAAAGGTCATGGGAATGGACCAGTTGCGCGGGAACAGCGTCATCAATGCCGAGGCGCCGCTGGTCGAGATGCAGCGTTACGCTGCCGACCTGCGCTCGATGACGCAGGGGCGTGGTTACTTTAGCATGGAATTCGGGCATTACGACCCGGTACCCTCGCACATCACGCAGACGATCGTCGAACAGGCCGCCAAGGCCAAAGAAGAGAAAGACTAGATCCGCACCAGCAACGAGACGGCCGCTGCCTGAGCAGGCAGCGGCCGTCTTTGCGTTCTCCGAATGGGGCGTGCAGGTTCAGTCGCCGGGGTCGAGCAGGCCGGGCACCATATTCAAGTGAGCTGCCAGGGCGGAGCGCTGTTCGGGCGGCACGTCGCGTTCACCGCTCTCGTACTCGGAGACGTGCCGGGGTGGAATGCCCAGGGCCTCGGCGATCTCCTTGTGCGACTTGCCTGCGCACTGGCGTGCCTGTCGCAACTGAAGCCCCACCAGCTTGCGCTGCAGACGGGGGATCGCCGGGGTCAAAGCAGCGACCCCATCATCCTCCACTGCAGCGCTGTGGTCGAAGAAGAAGCCGAGGGGAACATCGCACAATTCCGCTACCACCTCCAACTCGGGGAGTGTGATCTCACGCTGGCCATGTTCGTACTGCGCGTAGCGGCTGGTCGGGATGTGCAGGGACGAGGCGAGTTCAGTCTGGCTGCGACCAGCCGTCTGTCGTGCGTGGCGCAGCAGGACTCCCATGATCTTCTGCCGCACAGCCGAGCTCTCCGTGTGATCCAAGGTTCTTCCCCCTGGCCTGAGTTGTTTGCAGACTCATTATAGTACAAAGCGCGGGAACGGCAACGCCACCCGTGGAGCTCAGGAACATCAAACCTGCGAAGGACGTCCTGGAGGTGTGAGTGGTTAGAGCGGAAGGAGGGAACGATGATCCAACCGATCACGCGGCGCTTTGGCAACAGATTGACCGTCGTCCGGAACAGGCGAGCCCCGTCGCGTCTGTGGGTGCTGGTGACAATGCTGCTGTTGCTGTTAGTGGCTCGCGACGCCACCGTTCGTGCAGACGGGTTCATCATTCCGGTACCCCCGCCAAGGGTGCCAGAAGTGCCCGACCTGGCGGTCAGATACCATCATGTGCAGGTGACAATCACCAACGGGGTGGCTCGCACAGAGATCGACCAGGTATTCGTCAATGAGTCTTCCTATGAGCTGGAAGGCACATACATCTTTCCCCTTCCGGAAGAAGCGAGCGTGACAGATTTTGCCATGTTTGTGGATGGAGAGAGGCTATCCGGCAAGATGCTGAGCAGGGACGAGGCGCGGGCAACCTACGAGGGCATCGTCAATCGCAGGCGAGATCCTGCCCTGCTCGAATACGTTGGGCGCAACGCCTTTCAGGCCAGCGTGTACCCGATCCCGGCGCGTGGAGAAAAGCGCATCCAGCTTGGCTACAGCCAGGTTCTTCTGGCGGAGCGCGGACTGGTGCACTATTCCTATCCCCTCAACACTGAGCGCTTTTCCAGTCGCCCTCTGGAAGAGGTCACCATTGTCGTGAACGTGGAGGCGCGCTCGCCCATCCGGGCCATCTACTCGCCGAGCCACGAGATTTCGGTTGAGCGGAAGGACCCCAACTCGGTGCTGATCAGCTTTGAAGCGAGCAATGTCCGGCCAGACAAGGACTTTCAGCTTTACTACAGTCAGGCCGAAGAGGAGTTCGGGCTCAACGTACTGTCGTACAAGGAAACTGACGACGATGGATTCTTCCTGCTGCTGGTCGCTCCCCTGTGGGAGGTCGCAACACAGGAAGTCGTGGCAAAGGATGTGTTCCTGGTGTTGGATGTTTCCGGAAGCATGGAGGGCCAGAAGCTCAACCAGGCCAAAGAGGCGGCTCGCTTCGTGCTGGACCATCTGAATGAACAGGATCGCTTTGGACTCATCGCCTTCGACGGGGCGGTTCGAACGTATGCGGACCAACTGCTCCCCGCTTCAGAGCGCAGCGCTGCAGAGAGTTTCATCCGCCGGCTTTCCGCCGGCGGGGGTACCAACATCCAGCGAGCCCTTCTCGAAGCACTAGCCATGACCGGCGAGGGTAGACCGCAATTCGTCGTCTTTCTGACCGATGGACTGCCCACAGTGGGAGTCACGGACGTGAATCGCATCATTGATGATGTGGCGCATGCAGCGACGAAGGATGTGAGACTGTTCACCCTGGGGGTGGGCTACGACGTTAACACCGTCCTTCTGGATACTATCAGCGAGGAGCATAGAGGCGCCAGTGCCTACGTGGAGCCACAGGAGGACATTGAGGAGGAAGTGTCGTCTTTCTACGCCAAGATCAGCACGCCACTGCTCTCGGATGTGCGGCTTGAGTTCGGCTCAATCCGTGTGCAAGATGTGTCGCCCGACCCTATCCCGGACCTCTTCGCAGGGACTCAGTTGCTGGTGGCAGGCCGATACAGGGCAGGAGGAACGACCACGGTGACCCTGTCCGGATCGGTCAATGGGCGGCCGATCACCTACACCTACAGCGGCATCAGTTTTGGCCAGTCCGGTGGTGATGATTCGATCCCGCGGCTCTGGGCGACGCGCAAGATTGGTCAGATGCTCAGGGAGATACGCCTTCGCGGCGAGAACAAGGAGCTCGTTGATAGCATCGTGGCTCTCAGCATCCGCTATGGGATCATGACTCCCTACACGTCATTCCTCGTAGACGAGCAGCAGGACATCCTCACAGAGGCGGGACGCGAGGAGGTGGCGGCAAAGAGTTTTCCAGCTCCCCGGCTTCTGTCGCCGGTCGGTGCCCAGGCGGTGGCGGATAGCCAGGCGCACAGTCAGCTCTCGGAGGCCGAGCGTGCGGCCAGCACGGAGGCGACTCAGATCCGGCAGGTTGGGAACAAGACCTTTGTCCTGCGAGCAACCGTCTGGAAAGACACGGTCTTTGACCCGGACTCGATGAGCATCACGGACTTGCAGTTTGGCAGCAGCGAGTACTTTCGGCTGCTGGCCGAACGACCCGAGTGGGGCAAGTACCTGGCAGTGGGAGACAGGCTCATCGTGGTCCTGGATGGGATAGCGTATCAGGTTGGGCCTGACCCGGTGAACGGCGAGCCGCCAATCCTCTCTAACCCAACGCCCATGCCCGCACTGCTCAGCCCGTGGGATTCATTCTGGCGTTGGTTCCGACACATCACCGGCCAGCGTTAGGTGAGTGGCCGGTAATGGGCCAAGCCAGAATCTTGGGTTGCCTGGCGTGACCGCCATGCACATATGCTTTGTCTCGCCCGATTGGGCGATTCCATTTGGGGGGTAATTACGTCTATAGAGTGGGAAAGGAGGTTCTGTGTGATGAGAAGGAAGCTTTCTCGAGGCGTGTTGGTCGTGCTTTTTGCCGGTCTGCTGCTTGGCCTGGCTGTCCCGGCCTCCCTTGCCGCACCTCCCTCACCGGTTGGCTCCGTCTACCACGTGGTCCAACGGGGTGAGAACCTCTATCGCATCGGGCTACGCTACGGCGTTTCGTTGTGGGCGATAGCGCAAGTCAACGGCATTCAGAATGTCAACCTGATACGGACGGGCCAGGTGTTGCTGATTCCGGTGCCCGCACCCGCGCCGGTGCCTCAGCCGAGGATCTACATCGTGCGGCCGGGCGATACCCTTGCCGGTATTGCCTGGTCGTTCGGCACCACGGTGTGGAGTCTCGCTCAGGCCAATGGTATCCGCAATCCGAATCTCATCTATGTGGGGCAGAGACTGTACATCCCATAGAGAGGCAAATGTGGAGGGTGGACTGCCCTGAGCTCGGTTCAGCGGCAGTCGCACCGCGGGACCGCGGAGGAGGAGATGAATGGCAAAGCTGGTACGAAGGGGCTTGCTGCTTTCTGTGTTCGTGCTAGTGCTAATGTTGGTTGCAGGGGTCACGACGGCTCTGGCTGATGGCTACCACGTAGTTTGTGCTGGAGAGACCCTGTATGCGATCGGCCGCCGGTATGGGGTGAATCCGTACACTATCGCTTCGGCGAACAGCCTGTCCAATCCGAACTATATCCGGGTCGGGCAGGTTCTGTACATCCCCTCATCGACGGGCTGGAACGCGCCGGGACCTCAACCCCAGTGGCCGCCGCGGCCGCACCTGCCGGCTCAGCAACCGTCGCCACCTCAACCAGCATACCAACCTCAACAGCCCGTGTACTCGCAGTACCAGTATTTCCATTACTGGTATTGCCAGCACTACGGCTGCCCGAACTACTACTGGGGATGGTATCAGCATCACTAGGGGCGTATGGGTGCACGCTGCCCAGAACTCCAGGGTATCGAGGAGTGCCGACCTCGGTACCCTCGCTTTTTGTGTTGACGAGGGAGGCGATTGATGATCGATTGCGTTGTCGAGAATGGCACAGTGGTAACCGCGGAAGGGTCTCGGCAGGTCGATGTTGGCATCCAGTCGGGCAGGGTAGCCGCGCTGGGCCATGGCTTGGAGGCTGGCCGCAGGGTCGATGCGCAGGGCTGCTTTGTGTTCCCCGGTTTTGTCGATGGCCACGTGCATCTGCAGATGAAGGTTGGCCAGATCATGACGGGGGATGATTTTGAGAGCGGGACCATCGCTGCAGCTTGCGGCGGGACCACTACGTTGATCGACTTTACTGAGAACTGCCGCGGAGACGACCTGGCCGAGTGGGTGGAGAAGCGCCACACCCAGGCCGATGGCCACGTGGCGGTGGACTATGCCCTGCACCTCACGCTGGCCGATGCCTCCGTGGGGACTTTGCGGAACCTCTATCGCCTGAGCGAAGCCGGCTACCGCAGCGCCAAACTGTACACTACCTACGACGGCGTGCGTCTGGCCGACCGGGAGTTCCTCGAGCTGCTGGCGGCGGCCCGTGATGCCAGGGTGCTGCCCATGGTACACACAGAGAATGACCATGCCATTGCCTACCTGACAGGCCGTCTGCTTTCCGAGGGCAAAACAGCGCCAAAGTATCATCCCCTCAGCCGTCCGCCTCTGGTTGAGGCGGAAGCCGCCAACCGGGTGGCCGTGCTGGCCGGGTTGGTGAACGCACCGCTGTATATTGCCCACCTGACCTGCGCAGAGACACTGGAGCGCATCCGGGCGGCCCGCGGGCGTGGTCAAGGGGTCTATGCTGAAACCTGCCCGCAGTATCTCTTCCTGTCGGTCGACGACTATGACCGCCCTGGCTTTGAGGGCGCCAAGTATGTGCTATCGCCGCCCCTGCGCGACAAATCTAACTGGCAGGTTTTGTGGACCGCTTTGAAGGAAGGAGAGCTGCAGGCCGTCTCCACAGACCACTGCCCGTGGGACTATGCCACCCAGAAGACGCTTGGAATGCAGGCCTTCGACAAGATCCCGAACGGCGCTCCCGGCATTGAGACTCGAGTGCCCCTGCTCTTTCATGAAGGCGTGGGTAAGGGTCGACTTTCGCTGCAGCAGTTCGTGGAGGTATGCTCGACTGGGCCTGCGCGGATCTTTGGGCTGTACCCACGCAAGGGAACCATCGCCGTCGGCTCGGACGCCGACCTGGTGATCTACGATCCGAATCGAGAGGTGACCCTTTCGCAGGCGAATCTGCACCAGAGAGTGGATTACTGCCCGTATGAAGGGTATCGAGTGCACGGCTACCCGCAGACTGTGCTTTTGCGCGGGCAGGTGATCGTAGAGAACGGGCAGTTCGTTGGTAAGGTGGGGCAGGGGGAATTCGTTCGGCGTCAGGTGTCCTGCGCTTATTGACGCTCGCCCTGGTTTTGTGTTCTAGTGCGCTACCAGGTCCTGCAGCCCCAGCTCGGTCATCCGACCGGCCGACGGCATGCCCGTAAACTCATCCCAGTCTCGGATGCGGTAGTAGGCGGGCAGGAGGATACTCATGTCCGGGGGCTGAGTTTCTACCGCCGGGTCGACCAGAGGCTGGAGCACTGGCTTAGGCAGGCGGTCGTTCGCTGCCGTTAGCCCGAGCTTGCCGTTGAGCAGGCGTTTCATCTGAAAGGCACGCTGGCCGAGTGGCAGGAGCTCATCGCGACTGAGGTTCCACCCGGTAGCCCCGTTGAGCAGGTCGAGCACCAGGTCGGCCGACGGGTTGCAGAAGACGCACATCACCAGCGAGTTGTAGAGCGTGCGCCAGTCCATCACTCGCGAGGTCATCAGAGCCTTTTCCTCAGAGCTTTCCAGGCGATTGCCGAGCTGAATGTCGAGTTCCGGCACAGGGGCACCCAGGTCCACCAGAAACATATCGCCCTGGTTGTGGCACGCGCCGCGCGGGGATGTCGCGTAGACCAGCCCCATACCGACAAAGGCGCGGGGGTCGTGCATCGGCAATTCCAGGCCGTTGACCTGGATAGCCTGGTCCTCGACGCCGTACCTTCGCCCCAATGCCCGCGAGCCCTCTGCCAGTAGGTCTCCCAGTCCCTCACGATGGGCGATCTGCTTTGTCAGTGTTAGGGCAGGTTCGATGTCGCCCCAGTCCAACTTCAGGCCCCCCGTGTCCTTGCTGGTGAGGATGCCCCGGTTGTACAACTGGTAGGCGAAAGCGATGGTTGAGCCAGCGCTAATGGTGTCGAGACCAAAGCGATTGCAGAGGTGGCTGGCGTAGGCAGTTCCCTCGAGGTCGTCACTCAGAATCAGCGAGCCGTATGCGGCAACCGTCTCATACTCCGGGCCGTCGATGCTTTCGGTGGCGTGCCTGCCCCCGATACGGGTGACACGGCCACAACCGATCACACACCGGTAGCAGGCCTTCTGGCCTGTGAGAATCGTCTCGGCCATCGTTCCGCCACCCAGTTTGGCCACCGGCTCCCAGAGTGCCATACTGTAGTGCTTGTTGGGAATGTCCCCCATCCACATGGTGGTGTCGACGGTGGACGCTGTGCCCCCTGCGGTAAGGAACTGGCCTTTGACGTCCTCCTTCACGGCCTCGATAGTGGCCTGAACTGCGGCAGAGAAGGCATCGGGGTTGGCCAGGGGCACTTGGCCTTGGCCGCCGACGGCGATGGCTTTGAGGTTCTTGCTGCCCATTACTGCGCCCATTCCCGTGCGGCCAGCGGCGCGTCCCCAGTCATTGATGACTGCGGCATACTTGACCAGTCCTTCTCCGGCCACCCCGATGCAGGCAATGCTAAGCTTGGTGCCCTGAAGCTCCGCTTGGATGGCCTCCTGGGTCTCATATGTGTCCTTGCCCCACAGGTGCGCGGCGTCCCGCAGCTCGGCGTGACCATCGCGGATGGCCAGATAGGTGGGGCGAGCTGCCTTGCCGGTGAAGAGCACGCCGTCGTATCCGGAAAAGCGCAGGAACGGGCCAAAGCGCCCGCCCGAGTTCGATTCGCCCCACAGCCCCGTTTGCGGTGATCGGGCGCACACCTCGTAGCGCCCGCACAGAGGCGCGGCTGTGCCGACCAGGGGTCCGGTCATGAATAGCAGAGGGTTCTCCGGCCCGAGTGGATCCGTGTGCACATCGATGCGGTCGTAGAGGTAGCGGGCGGCGAAACCGGCACCGCCGACAAACTGGTGCATCAGCCCGGAGTCAAGGGCCTCTTCGGAGAGGCGCCCGCTGGTCAGGTCAACGAGCAACAGTCTGCCCATGAACCCGTTCATTCCCTGCTCCTTCCATTGCGGTCCGCAACGTTGCGCGTGACCGGCCCCCGTAGGATCAGAAGTCGACCGGCCTGCCCTCAAAGACACAGTGGTATAGGCGCACCAGCTCAGCGCTGTTTGGGATGCGGGCACTGGCCACCAGGGTGGCATCGCTCTCCGCATTCTGGACCAGCCTGGGCAGCGCGACCTCACACTCGGCCGGTGGAATGCCAGCCCCGTGCAGTGAGAGGGGCTGCTGGACCGTCCGAGCCAGGCTGCGGATACGTTCGGCCAGGATTTGCGCAGCCTGGTCAGAGGGTCCCGGCAGACCGAGGAAACGCACGATGTCGGCATATCGCTCTGGTGCGGTCAGACCGGTGAACTCGACCGTATAGGGCAGCACCAGACCCACCGCCCTGCCGTGTGGCGTGTGGAACACGGCCCCGAGCGAGTGCCCCATGGCGTGAGCCATGGCCGCCAGCGAGTTGCCAAAGCCCAGACCGGCAATCGTCGCAGCATTGTGCATCCTCTCTCGAGCCTCCTGGTCGGTGCCATCGGCGACGGCGCGCGGCAGGTAGTCCATGACCAGCTGTATCGCCTTGAGGCACAGGCCGTCACAAAAGTCGTTGTGCCAGCTTGTGGTGTAGCCTTCCACCGCATGAGTCAGCACATCCATTCCTGTGTCTGCGGTGATCTGCGGAGGAAGCCCGGCGACGAAGATGGGATCAACGATGGCGATATCGGCCATGTTCTCGCGTGAACCGAGGGCTAGTTTGCGTTGTTCCGCTGTGTCCGTGAGCACGATGGCCCAGGTGGCCTCGGCGCCCGTTCCGCTCGTTGTGGGGATGGTGATCAGCCGGGCCTTCTGACGCAGGGTGATCGGGGTGATCGGGTTGATCTCTTCCGGGAGTATCTCCGGGTGCTCATACAGCACCCACATGGCTTTGGCGGCATCCATACAGGAGCCCCCGCCCAGGCCAACCACCCAGTCCGGCCCGAATGCGGACATCTGCTCTGCTCCAAGCTTGACTGTCTGGAGCGATGGGTCTGGCTCGACCTGAGCGAATACTTGCACCTCCAGGCCAGCTTCTTTTAGTTTGGAGGTCACCCGGTCGACGTGCCCGAGCCCGAGAAGGACCTCGTCGGTGACCACGAAGGCTCGGCGGCCCTGGATGGCCGAAAGCTCGTTCAGAGCGTCTTCACCGAAGACGATCAGGGGGCTGTTAAAGTACCACATGGATTCTCCCCCGGCCCGCTACGCGGGGAACTTGGTGGGCACGCGAGTGGTGCACTCCACCAGTTCCTTGGCTGCCTTGACTGCCTTCATGATCTTGACCATGTCACCCTGCAGTTTCATCTGTCGTGTCATCATGCCCTGGATGGGGTCCAGTTTCTTATCGATGACCTTGCGCCAGACAGGAAGTGAGGCGGTGATCACGAAGGCGGGATTCTTGAGGGAGCGATCGGGGCAAAGACAAGCCTCTCGGCACACACCATGCCAGAGATCCACGTACATCACCGTTTCCTGCGCGATGGGGCCGCCCGCTTCGACGATGAAGTAGAAATCACCTTCCCACGTCTTGGCGGCCTCTGCGTACCCTGCACTGGAGTTGATGGCTTCCTTGAGTGCCTGAACCCACTCTTCCGAGGCGAAGTTGAACATTGGCCCCTCCTTGGGAAACAGATTGGTATGGTACTGATTTCGATTATAGGCGCTGCCCGCGCGGAGTCAATCTCTGGGACGTAAACGGGCTGGCCAACATGGCCAGCCCGTCGTGATGGCGGTCGACTGCTAGACGGTCGTCGGTTCCGATGGAGGTGGCAGAGGTGCAGGTTCTGCCTGCCTGGGCACATACGTTGCGGTACCGAAGCGCGTGAGTACCACAGCGCCCAGACCGATCGCGCTGACGATCAGCGCCAACATCCAACCCAGACAGGGCACCTCGGCCAAGACTTCGATTAGCGCGATTCCGGCAATCGCTGCCAGAACTGGCTGCGGTTCCTTGCTCATGGCCGCAAGCAAACGGCGTCCTATCAAAATGCCCGTGGCAGCCCAGCCCAGGATACCGGCAGCGACAGCCCCCAGCAGCAGAAGTATCGCCACTGGAATGCCGATACAGATGATCACGAGAAGGGGCACCAGAACGAGCAGCACGAGGAAGGTCAGGATACCCACGGCAAGACTGGGCAGAGCCCCACCCGCGACCGTCTGTTCGACCGTCTCAGTGGGTCCGGGCAGCAACAACACCAACAGGATGCCCAGCCCGATCATAGCCAGGGTGCTCAGCACAAAGCTGATGAATCTGCCGGTTTGACTTGTTGCGTTCCAACCCTCGCCCGTCCACGGTTCCCCCGAGCGCCACGTCTCGATAGCCGGGATCTTCGGGAGTCGGGGAACACGACCGCGAAAGGTCTCGACGGTCTCACCCTGTACAGTGGCCAGCGAGTCGCGTGACACGGCGGCGCCGAGAGTGAAAAAGTCATCCCGAACCAATGCGTGGGACTCTAACTCAACCGTGCCGCCGAGAACAACGAGGCTGCCATCTACCTCTCCATCGATTATCGCCCTGCCTCCAAGGACAGCAACATCGCCGTTCACCCGGCCGCCTTCTCGGAGCTCGACAGAGCCTCCGATCACAGCCAGGTCGCCGTCGAATTCCTCCCCAGAGCGGATGACGATGCTCTGGCCAGGTCCCACGGCCTGACCGTCGTCAGCAAGCACTGAGCTACTTGTGCCGACGAATAGCAGAACACAGAATACCAGTACCAGCCACTTCTTCATTTCCTACCTCCTATTCAGGACGCGTACTCAACTTACCCCGACAGAGAGCTACAACGCGGGTCCAGCTGGCAACGAGAGCGAGAGCCAGGCAGATGTACCCGAAGAGCAGCAGCGCTGTCGACGTGGTGCACAGGGCACGGGCACCGGCAATCCCCGCCCTGGTGACGATACTCAGCATGGACACAGAGTTAGCGAGAAGCGGAAACCCGACGTGTAGAGTGACTGCGCGAAGGGACGGCGTCCAGAGCGTGGTCAACAATACAAGGGCGATGGCCGCTGCCGAGCCCCAGATGCTCACCGAGCCCACGCAAACCTTCAGGCTACCCATCAGACGGCCGCGGAGGAGCTCTCGTTGCCGAAGACGGCGTTCGACCTTTGCCGTGAAATCGGCAGGCGGCTTCACCACCGGCTCTGATGTGAGCAGGGATGATGCCCAGGACATGGCCTCCCACTGCTGCTGACAGGCCTGGCAGGCCGCAAGATGGGCCAGCAATGCTTCCTCCTGGTCCCGCGCAAGCAGGCCATCCAGGCGCAGCGACATCCACTCGGACCATCTAGAACACGACATCGGTCATCACCCTCTTTCGATGGCAGGCGGCCTGCTCAGGTTGAGCAATCGGCATTCTACGGTCTATCGCCTGCTGAGCAAGCATTTCTCGCGCTCGGTGCAACCGGGATTTGACAGCACTCTCGGTGGTTCCGACAGCTCGAGCGATCTCCTCGTAGGACAGATCCTGCCAGTAGCGCAGTGCAATGACCATGCGATACTCTGCTGGCAGCGACTGGAGCAGGGACTGAACTTGGGCCCTCCGCTCGTCCTGTAGCAGAAGGTCCTCTGGCAGGTCCTCGCGGTCCTCAACCTGGTGCCCGAAAGGAAGGTCGTCCAGCGACAGCCACTTGATGTGCTGGCGCCGCAGGCGGTCGATGCAGTAGTGAGAGGCCACGGACAATACCCACGAGGATAGCTTCAACTGCGGGTCATACAACCCTAGGCGGGTGTAGATCCGGATAAAGGTCTCCTGGGCCGCATCCTCTGCATCCGCCGGGTTCCCGAGCATGCGGTAGCAGACGTTGTATACAGGACCCTTGTAAGCATCCACCAGATGGGCAAAGGCGCGCTGGTCTCCGCCCAGTGCGGCCTGGACCCACTGCCCTTCTTGCTCCATTACTTTGCTCCTGTCTACTCTGAATACGCATTATAGCCAGGAAAGTTGCTGGCCGAGCACGCCTCATCGGGCAGGAGCCGGAAAACCGGGCTAGACTCCAATAAAGACTCAAACGGAGAACCCTTAATCTTAGGCGCGCATGCCTTGACAATTCGCGGCCCGCGTACTATCCTGCTGGGTAGAGTAGCGGATAGCCCGATACTTGCCACGCTCTGTCCATCTCGCTTCAAGCTCACTCGAGGAGGGTTCTGTGCCCGAAAGGTACTATGTTGCCATTGAAGGACCGATCGGCGTGGGCAAGACCACACTGGCCCGCATGCTGCACACGGAGCTGGGCGCGGACCTGCTGCTGGAGGTCTTTGAAGAGAACCCCTTCCTGAGTGACTTTTACGCTGATCGAGCCAAGTACGCCTTTCAAACGCAAATCTTCTTTCTCCTCAGCCGCTACCGCCAGCAACATGAGGTGATTGCTCGAGTTCTGCAGCGGTGTTCCCTGGTCAGCGATTACACCTTCGCCAAGGATGAGCTGTTCGCCAGGCTGAACCTGTCAAAGGATGAGATGACCGTCTATACTGCGCTTCACGGCGTGCTGGCGGAGAAGATTCCCCTGCCAGACCTGGTCGTATACCTGCGGGCAGATCTGGAAGTGCTGCTGGAGCGCATCGCCGTTCGCGACCGCACCTACGAGCGCGCCATGTCGCGTGGTTACCTGGCGGACCTGGCTACGGCCTACGACAGGTACTTTGCCGCATATACGCAAACGCCCATCCTGACCATCGATACCAACAACCTGAATATCGTGCGCAATCCAGAAGATCTGGCGTCGGTCATGCAGCGGATCCGGTCGGCCCTGGGCACGGGCACACACCAGCGTCCGCTACTGGACATAGAGACGCCGGCGCGGGAGCGTGGCCGGGCGATCATCGAAGGAAGGAGACGGCGCCTGAGCGACCTGCAGTCGTGGCGTCGCGATGCGGACAAGGATGAGGGTGAACAAGGGGATGTCTATCACGACTTTCTGACCCTGCAAGCTCAACTGGGCGGGCTGGCCAGTGAACTCGGTCAGGCCTGGGCGGTCCAGGACAGACTGGCGATGCAGGTAGGCAATCGCAGCGAGGCCCAGATCCGCGCCATACAGGATCGGTCACCAGCACTGAAAGGCCACCTCGCCGGTTCTCTGGCCGGCCTGTTGCGCCTGGCGAACGGCATGGGCATCAGTCTGGAAGAAGCCTACCTGGCGAGGATTCGCGAGGACTGTGGGGTCGCGCTGGACAAGGGGGAGGCGTGAAAAGGTTCATCGCTGTCGCTGGCAACATCGGGGTGGGCAAGTCGACCCTCACCGCAATGCTGGCCGAGAAGCTGGCGTGGGAGCCGTTCTACGAGGCAGTGGATGACAACCCGTACCTGGCCGATTTCTACGGCAACATGCATCAATGGAGCTTCCATTCCCAGGTCTTTTTTCTCTCCCGTCGACTGAGGCACCATCGCGAGATCCTGGACCGGCCTGGGACGGTGGTTCAGGACCGCAGCGTCTACGAAGACGCGGAGGTCTTTGCCGAGAACCTCTATCGCCAGGGCAATATGACTGAGCGTGACTATCGCACATACAGAGAGCTGTATATGGCTATGGGGTTGTTCCTGCCCCCGCCGGACCTGGTGGTATACCTTCGTGCGTCAGCCCCTGTGCTGGTCAAACGCATTCGCATGCGCGGCCGCGATTTCGAGCGCCAGGTTTCGGCGGACTATCTGGAGCAGTTGAACCAGCTCTATGAAGAGTGGATTGAGCGGTTCTCTTTGTGCCCCGTGTTGACCGTACCGGCTGACAACCTCGACTTTGTCAAGTTCAACTCGCACATGGAGTTGATTGCCGCCAAAATCGTGGAGAAGCTATCGGGCAAGGAGGTTGTGGTCTTCGAGTGATCCTGCCTTCACGCTGACCCACCTGAGAACCTCCCACAGGATTACCGCTTCGAGGGAGGTTCTTTTGTGCCTGCTTGCGGAGTGTCTGTGGAAGTCGGGAGGCCTGTTCCGCCCCGATGAGGAAGCTCGCCGCCAGCGGTCATGCTTGGTGGGCTATGGGATGTGTGCTAAACTTGAGCAATGCTGACCATCGTCATCACCGCCTATCGGGAGGAAACGACCGTCGGGAGGGCTATCGAGGCCTTTGTGACGCAGCCGCTACCTGCGGATTGGGAGCTGCTGGTGATCTGCGCGGACGAAGCGACGGGAGCTGTGGCAGCCGACGCTGCAGCGCGTCATCCAGGTATACGTTGCCTGCGGGACAGGGGCGAGGGCAAACCAGCCGCCCTCAACCTGGCATTCAAGGAAGCCACGGGGGAGATCCTCATCCTCAGCGACGGTGACGTGTACGTAGGTTCAGGGGCGGTCAAATTGCTTCTGGAGCCCTTCGCTGACCCGAAGGTGGGCATCGTCAGCGGCAGGCCCATGTCCCTGAGCCCCCGCGACACGATGCTTGGCTACTGGTCCCACCTGCTGGTTGAGGCGGGCGCCCACCGCCAGCGCGAGTTGCGGGCGGCAAGGGGCGAATTCTCGGAATCCTCCGGCTATCTGTATGCCTTTCGACACTCGCTGGTCAATGCGATCCCTGAGGACTCTCTGGCCGAAGATGGGTTGATCTCGCATCGAGTGTGGGACCAGGGCTTTCGCACCGCCTACGCTCCGCAGGCGCTGGTCTACGTCAAGTATCCGACCACGTACAGCGATTGGACAAAGCAAAAGATCCGCTCGATGGGCGGGTATGCGCAGAACTATGTGCAGGCGTGTCGCGGGATGAGGTCGTTTCGGCGTGAAGCGCTGGACGGAACGGCGGCGGCCCTGCGGTACGCCCGCAATCTAAAGGAGCTGTGGTGGACACTGCTCCTGTTCGCCGCGCGCCTGCACGTGTGGCTGAGGGTGTGGTGGGATGTCAAGCTCAGAAAAAAGCCCTTCGCCACCTTGTGGCAGCGCGTGAACAGCACCAAGTAGGCCGCATGGGCATCGGCCAAGCCTCTGGACATGGATAGACTATGGGCGTGATACGCTGGATCGCAGTACAGGTGATCAGGTTGGGTGCGTGGCTGTTTCTGCGCCTGGAGGTCACCGGCATGGACCGTGTGCCGCGGGCTGGCGCGGTCCTGCTGGTGGCCAACCATATCAGCTTTGTCGATCCGCTGCTGCTGTACGTGATCATGCCCCGGCAGGTGACGGGTCTGGCCAAAGCCGAGCTGTGGGGCAATCCCATCAGCAGGCTCGTTGCGCGGGCCTGGGGCACCATCCCGATACGCAGGGGCGAGATGGATCTGAACGCGATGCGTCAGGCCCTGTCTGTGCTTCATGGGGGCGGCATGATGGGATTGGCCCCCGAGGGCACACGCAGCCATCATGGTCGGCTGTTGCGGGCACGGTCGGGCATTGTGCTGCTGGCGTCCAGAGCCCCGGAGGCAGTTCTGGTGCCCGTGGCCATGTACGGACAGGAACGTCTTCTGCACAACCTGAGGCGTCTGCGACGGACACAGGTGAAGGTAGTAGTGGGTCAGGCCTTTCGCCTGCTGCCCGTCCCCCAGAGGCCAACGCACGAGGCCAGGCAGGCGATGAGCGATGAGGTTATGCTGCGCATAGCGGCGCTGCTGCCGCCGTCCTATCACGGTGTGTACGCTGGGCAGCAGCTCGTGGAGTGCTACACAATGACCGAGACAGAGGACGCGGCGACCAGAGCGAGACACCCATGCGCGTGATCACAGGCAAGGCCAAGGGGCGCAGGCTGTACGCAGTCCCTGGCGACTCTACCCGTCCCGTGACCGATCGGGTCAAGGTCTCCCTGTTCAATATCCTTTCCGGCGATCTGCCTGAGGCGCGCTTCCTGGATCTGTTTGCGGGGACGGGCGGAGTCGGGATCGAAGCCCTGAGCCAGGGGGCGGCCCGGGCAGTATTCGTCGAGCGCGAGGTACGTGCCCTGGCCACCATCCGCCGCAACCTCGAGCTCACTCAACTGGCTGACAGGGCGCAGGTTCTGAGACGGGACGTGTTCAAGTTCCTGGAGACGTATGCCGGCCAGCCCTTCGACATCGTCTATGTGGCGCCGCCTCAGTACCAGGGGCTCTGGGCCCGCACCGTGCGGGCCCTGGACGGTTCGCGCGTGGTCGCCCCGGATGGCCTGGTGGTGGCCCAGATCCATCCGAGGGAGTATGAGCCACTGGAACTGGTTCACCTCTGCCTGACGGACCAACGCAAGTACGGCAGCACACTGCTTTGCTTCTATGAGGCGAACCCCGGCTGAGCCCTGCCCCGCTTCCTACTCCAGAGCGTGCAGTTTCCAGCGGTTGTCGACTCTCTGCAAGATCCAGGTGACCTCGATGGGACTGCTTTGCTGCCCGGCCCGCGAAGTAGAGACTATTTCTGCGATGATGCGAGCGCTGGTGTCTGTGTCCTGAGTGGGAAAGTAGCTCAACCTCTTGACCGCTGCCTTGCGGATCTGCTCCAGGGCAAACGGCGAGCCGACGCGCAGCCGCCCGGCCTTGAACTCGGTTGCTGCCGCCGCGGTCAGATACTCGGCCGCTGCCGGCTGAATGCTCCCCTGCCCCAGACTCTTGTAGAAGGCCAGCACGATCTTCTCTGGGTAGGGTGTTTCCAGAACGGCTGTGGTGAGCGGCTCGCGAAAGTCCACCTCGTACTCGTAGGGGGTGGGAAGGGTGGTGGTGCCGGTCAGGAAGTAGCCGTCCGCGTTGGGCGGGTTCTCGGGTTTGTAATAGCGTTTGGTGACCAGCTGGCTGCGCTCAAAGCCGGAATAGCTGGTCACGATGACCTGGAAGGTGACAGGGTCGAAAGACACCCGGTCACTGCGAAAAAAGCCGATGCAGCGATACAGGGGCGGGTTGTCGGTGGGTGGGATCGCCGGGTCGCGGCTGATGCGGAAGATGGCCACCTCTCGATCGGTGCTGAACACAAGCTCGTCGCGGGCTATCGAGTTGCCCTCGGTCAGGATGTTGACCATGGTGACCTCTGGGACCACCTCGGACAGGTAGTTCTGGTCCGGAGTGCGTAGCTTGAAGGGATAGAGAACTGGAAGCTGCGATGCCTGTTCTAGCGCCGCGTCATAGATGATGGCCGCCACAGGGCCGCCGGTCCCTACCTGGTCAAAGCGATAGAAGACAATCCACTCGTCCGCGCCATCGCTATCCGTGTCTTCACGGTAGACGTCAAGAACCTCTTTGCCCAGGTCGATGTCGGTACGCAGACTCACCATCTCCCGACGCGGTTCGTCAGGGGCCGGGTTATTGCATGCCCCCAGAGTGGCCAGCAGAATGCCGCACAGGGCGAGGCGCAGAATCGGACCGGTTGTCCCTTTAGGAGGATACAGTGTCTTGTTCATGCTTCCGCACGCTCCGCTTCTTCTTGGGGGCAGGTTGGACCGTTGGCTGGGTGCCTTTTGCAGAGAGCAGGACCACTGGCAGGACCTCGTCCATTGTCTCCACGTAGATGAACTTGATGCCTCGCTGCACCTTGCGCGGAACGTCGACTAGGTCCTTCTGATTCTGGCGAGGCAGGACCAGGGTTCTGAAACCGGCGCGGTAGGCAGCAAGGACCTTTTCCCGCAGGCCGCCTATGGGCAGGACGTGTCCACGCAGGGTGATTTCGCCGGTCATGGCCACTTTGCGTTGCACGGGCCGGTGGGTCAGGGCGGAAATCATGGCCGTGGCCATGGTGATGCCGGCAGAAGGGCCATCTTTGGGTATCGCTCCCTCCGGCACGTGCACGTGGATATCGATCTTTTCAAAGTTGACCCCGGCAAGACCCAGCTCTTTGTTGTGGGCGCGGGCGTAGCTGAGGGCGGCCTGGCCTGACTCTTGCATGACGTCACCCAGCTGGCCCGTCAGCAGCAAGCCCCCCTTGCCCTGCATTACCGTGGCCTCGATGGGCAGAGTGTCGCCACCGACCTCAGTCCACGACAGCCCCATCGCTACGCCGACCTCGTCTTCCTTCTCCATCTGACCATAGACATAGTCGGGCGGACCCAGGTGCTTGATCAGGCTCTGAGGGAGCACATAACGGGGTGCCGGCTTGCCTTCGGCCACGCGCCGGGCGGCTTTCCGGCAGATGGTGGCGATGCCACGTTCGAGGTTGCGGACTCCCGCTTCGAAGGTGTGCTCACGGATCATAAGGCGCAGGGTCTGGGTCGGAAAGTGGAGCCTGGCAAGCCCGTGCTGCTCCAGCTGGCGCGGGATCAGAAACTGCCTGGCAATCTCGATCTTTTCTTCTTCGATGTACCCCGGGAACTCGATTACTTCCAGCCGGTCGCGCAGGGCGGGAGGCACAGGGTCGAGCACATTGGCGGTGGTGATGAACATCACCTTGGAGAGGTCGTAGGGCACCTCCAGGTAGTGATCCGAAAAAGCGTTGTTTTGTTCCGGATCGAGCACTTCCAGCAGGGCCGACGAAGGATCGCCCCGAAAGTCCATACCGAGCTTGTCAATCTCGTCCAGCATAAAGACCGGATTGACGCTTCCGGCGCGGCGCATCGTTTGCAGGATGCGGCCGGGCAGGGCACCCACGTAGGTGCGGCGGTGGCCTCGGATTTCGGCCTCGTCACGGATGCCCCCCAGGCTGACGCGCACAAAGTTGCGCCCCAACGCGGCGGCGATGGACTTGCCCAGCGAGGTTTTGCCCGTCCCCGGAGGACCGGCAAAGCAGAGGATGGTGCTGCGCACTTTGTCCGGAGCCAGCTTGTGTACCGCGATGTACTCCAGAATCCGTTCCTTGGCTTTGTTCAGGCCATAGTGATTCTGAGCCAGAACATCGCTGGCGTGTTTGATATCCAGGTTGTCTTCGGTGCGTTTGGCCCAGGGCAGGTCCAGGAACCACTCGATATAAGTACGGATGACGCTGATCTCTGGAGCGGCCGGCGGCATACTGGCCAGACGGTTCAGTTCCTTCTCCGCGCGGTCTCTCACCTCTGCTGGCAGGTCGGACCCGGCAACCTTTTCCCGCAGCTCGGCCACCTCGCGGGTCATGGGATCGCCCTCACCGAGCTCTGTCTGGATCACACGCATCTGCTCGCGCAAAAAGTACTCGCGCTGACCCTTGTCCACTTCCTGCTGTACCTGAGAATGGATGCGGCTCTCCAGCTCGAGCACATCCAGCTCCTTGGCCAGCAGTACGCTCATCTTCTCCAGGCGGGCGATGGGGTCGATAACCTCGAGGATTTCCTGCTTCTGAGCCAGCTCGAGATTGAGGTTCGACGCAACGAGGTCAGCCAGCCAGCTGGGGTCGTTGACGTTCATCGCCGTCACGAAGGCGTCGTCGGGGATGTTGCGGCTCAGGTGCACCACCTTCTCGAAAAGGGTGAGCACTGCCCTCATCAGCGCCTCGGTCGAGAGCGTGTTCTCGACCGAATCCAGAATCGGGAGCACATGGGCCACGAGATAAGGATCGGTCTTGGTCAGTTTCAGCAGGCGCAGACGGCGGCGGCCCTGAACAAAGACACTCGTGGTCTGGTCGGGCATGCGCCAGAGACGGCCCACGGCTGCTTCAGTGCCCAGCTCGAACAGATCCTCGAGCCCCGGCTCTTGCGTTTCCACCGACTTTTGTGCGAAAACGGCGATGCGCTGGTTCGCGCCCATGGCCGCCTCGACCGCCTTGATTGACTTTTCCCGGCTGACAAAGAGCGGCGCAGCCACCCGGGGGAACAGTATAGTATCCCGCACTGGCAGGAGTGGGAGCTCAATCGCTTCCGTGCTCTGGTCGAGCACATTGTCCCCGGCGAAGATACCGGGGTCGAAATCTTCCATCATCAGGTAGGCAAACCTCCCTTGAACTTGGGCTCATCTTATCACAACTCCCGGCGATTGCATAGAACCCTGGCCTTCCGACTGATGGTTGCGCACGTTCGCAGCGTGCGTTACAATGGGGCTATCACCGGTAGGAGGTGCGCCGCTATGGCCATCTACGAGTTTGAGGGACGCAGGCCGAGACTCGGTCAGGGCACCTATGTACACCCGTCCGCCGACATCATCGGCGCCGTAACGGTCGGCGAGGGTTGCTGGATCGGGCCGGGCGCCCGCCTGCGTGGCGACTATGGCACCATTGTCGTTGGCGATGGCTCCAGCATCGAAGAGAACTGCGTTATCCACGCCCGGCCGGATGAGACCACGCACATCGGAAGCCAGGTCACCATCGGCCACGGCTGCGTAATCCACAACTGCACCATCCAGAACTATGCGGTCATTGGCATGGGTTCGGTGGTCAGCGACTGGGCCGTGGTGGGGGAGTGGGCTGTGGTGGGGGAGGGCGCGGTGGTTCGCCAGCACCAGGAAGTACCCGCCAACCATATCGCGGTGGGCGTGCCGGCCAAGCTGCTGGACAAGACCGTTGGCGAAGATTACAGGGCCGAGTGGCTGCGCTTCAAGGGTATTTATCAGGATCTGGCGCGGCGCTATCCGGCGGGCCTGGTGGAGGTGTCACATGATTGAGGCCAGACTCTATGAGAAGCTGGACGGGGGCCGGGTGTTGTGCCATCTGTGCGCCCATCGCTGCACCATCGCCGAGGGCAAGAGGGGCGTCTGCCAGGTGCGCGAGAACCGCGCGGGCACACTGTACTCCCTTGTGTACGGAATGTCCATCTCGCAGGCCATCGATCCGGTGGAGAAAAAGCCCCTGTTTCACTTCTATCCTGGCTCCAGCGCCTTCTCCTTCGCCACGGTGGGCTGCAACTTTCGCTGCTCGTTTTGCCAGAACTGGCAGATCTCCCAGACGGTGCGCGAGGGCGGCCTGGTGGACGGCCATGATTCCACGCCCGAGCACCTGGCCGCTGCGGCCCGCCACTACGGCTGCCGCTCCATTGCCTACACCTACACGGAGCCGACGATCTTTTTCGAATACGCCTACGACACCGCGGTGCTGGCAAGTAAGGCGGGCATCAAGAGCATCTATGTGACCAACGGCTATATGACCGAGGAGATGCTGGACGCCTTTGGACCGCACCTGCACGCGGCCAACGTTGACCTGAAATCGTTCCGCGACGAGTTCTACAAGGTGAACTGCGGAGCTCGTCTGCAGCCGGTCCTCGACACGCTGAAGGAGATGAAGAAGCGGCGCATCTGGCTGGAGATCACCACTCTGGTCGTGCCCGGGCAGAATGATTCGGAGGACGAGCTGCGAGAGTTGGCCGGGTTCATCGCCAGGGAGGTCGGAGTCGACGCGCCCTGGCACGTCAGCCGCTTCCACCCCGAGTACGAGATGGCGGACGTCCAGCCAACGCCAACCGCCACCCTGCACCGCGCCCGCGAGATCGGACAGGAGGCGGGACTACGCTACGTTTACGAGGGTAACGTGCCGGGCAGCGAAGGCGAGAACACTTACTGCTACAGCTGCAGTCGCCGCCTGATCCACCGTTTTGGCTTTACCGTGGTGGAGAACGTGGTCAGCCGGGAATCCACGTGCCCCTACTGCGGGGCAAAAATCGACGGCGTGGGATTGGCCGCCAAGGTGTGAGACTGCCTTTCGTCGGTCGCGGTTTGCCCTCTTGCTGCCTCACGAACGGCAAGGTGCCTGTGCCAGGCCAGGCGCGATCAGCTGAACAGCAGCTCCACGGTGGCCTTGTCGTTGAGCTCGAAGTTGGTCTGCCATATGCCCGGCGTCACCAGGCCGGGCTTGCGCAGCCGGCCATTCACCATCAGTTTGGCGATCTCCTGCCCCTCGGGCAGGGCAAAGAGCAGCCGCCCTGCTTGCTGACCCCGCTTCTGGAGTTCCACGGTCATGTGCTTGTTCTCCGCTCGAACCGCCTTGACCTCCACAGCACCCTGCAAGATGTGGAAGGTTGAGGTCAACAGTTGCGGTTTGTCGGAGACACGCTTCAGGAGCAGCACTACGGCCTCGTGGGCCTGGTGTTTCTCAATCAGTACCTGGTCCCGTACGGTGCCCATGTACTGCTGGCGCCAGTAGTTGTACACGTGGTAGGCGCCGGGCGCCAGGCCCACCTGAGCCAGGTCCAGGGTGGTGGAACGGGACTCATCGTCCCAGTTTAGCAGAGCGACGATCGTCCAGGAGCCCCAGTCGACCTCGATGGGCAGGACCAGCGTCTGAGGCCGCTCGTGGAGGAAGAGATCGGCCGGAAGGGCGCAGCGCTCATAGGGCGGAAGCACCCGGCGCAGGGTGTCCAGCCGCTCGGGGGGCAGCTCGGGAAGATGGTCGCTGTCCAGAACCAGCCCACCGCTAATGCCGGCCACGCTGGCCAGGAAGCGGGTTTCGTTCGCTGAGAGGTTGGAGTTGGGACCACGGGGCCGCAGCAGCAGGCAGTCCGGGTCGTTCAGCCACAGCCGGCGATGCATAAAGGCACGCGTCACCGAGTTGAGCATGGCGTTGCTGACGGATGGCGCCGACAGGTCGGGCCAGAAGGGCCGCCACTCGACATGAACGTCCGAGCCGATGCGCATGCCGTCGACCAGGCCGACGGCTGGCCCCAGAGGAGCCCCGCAGCCCAGCACGAATTTGGCTCCGACCGCCTCGCGGATGATCTCCAGGCCCCTGCGTACGGCACGGGCGCGGGTAACGTTCGGGTCTTGGCGTTTTGCCCGGGCCAGCGCCGCCGTGTAGAGAAAGTCGACCTTGAAGAACTCGTAGCCCCATTCGTCGCTCAGGGTGTGGAAGAGGGCACGCAGCCAGTCGCACACGGCCGGCAATGAAAGGTCCAGTCCGTAAATGTCCTTGCCCCAGTGCTGGAAAGCGAGAACCGGCTGGTCTGTCTCGTCGCGTAGGACCCAGTCGGGATGCTCGGCGAACAGTTTGGATTCTGAGCTGACAGCAAAGGGCGCCGTCCAGATACCCGGATGGCGGCCTGCGGCGCGGATGCGGTCGGCGATGTCCTTCATTCCCCCGGGATACTTGGCGGCGTCGACCTCTCGCCAGTCACCCATGGCGGTCTCGTAGCCGTCGTCGATGAGCACCAGGTCCAGGGGAAGGCGCTCCTTCTCCATCACACCCAGGTTCGCCGCCACGTCGTCTGCCGTGTCCTCGCCGTAAAAGTGATACCAGGTGCACCAGCCACCCCAGTCCGCGGCCTTGGAGCGTGCATGCATGGTCTCGCCGAGACGCGTGGCATAGCGCTCCAGCAGGGCCAACGGGTCGCTGCGGGTGGCCAGAAGCAGGGTCTCCGACGTGGCTTTCTCACCCGGGGCGAGGGGCAAACCATCGGCGTAGGAAACGGCGCGCAGGGCCTGGAGTCGGAGGCCGTTGGCCAGCTCGAGGCGGATTTCGCCAAGCTGGTCGGCTGTGGTGACGAACCCCAACAGCAGGGAGGGATCCGAACGCAGGGAACCTGGCTGCTCGTTGGGGGCGATGACGGTGAACCACTCGCTGCCATAGGTCTTGGGGTCTTCGCTGAGGGTGTGGGGCTCGTGCTTGGTGAGATAGTCCTCTGTGTTCGGGTTGATCCAGATACCATCGTCCAAGTGGCGGGCGTAGGTGGGTGTCCAGGACTGCCAGCCGTTCTGGAAAAAGCGCCAGTTCTTGGGCGGCGTGCGCAGCGCAAGGCTACCACCGCTTTCGGCAGAAAGGTCGAGGACGTGCATTTCATCGATTGAGACGGGCTGAACTCCGACGTTGGTGGCCTCGAGGCGCAGGCGCATCTCGTCTCCCACGGTGATGTGCCAGGTGAGCTCGAGTTGTGCGTCGGCGATGCTGAGGTTTACACTGTCGCGCGCCAGGCCATAGGAGACTCTGTGGCCGGCCAGGGACATGACCCGGTGCTCCCCACCATGGGCGGTGTAGGCCACTGAGGCAGAGGCGCGGTCGAGAAGGACCTTTCCGTGGCGCAAAAAGCGCACCCATCCATTGGCAGGTGAAAGGACCAGCTCGTCGTGGACGTTGACTTCCTGGCTCGACATCGTGCACCCCCATTCGAAGGTAGTGCTCTGTCCATAAGGTCCGGCAATGGCTCCCGGCTAGCGAACCCCTGTCGGGAATGAAGAGAGGCCAGCGGACTGGCCTCTCTGAGACAACGTTGGTGCTTTACCGTCCCGTCCGCTTCGGCTGGGCGGCGCCAGAGGCTAGGATACTCTGTGGCAGGCCACCCAGTGCAGGTTGCCGATATCTTTGAACTCCGGGTCGGTCACGTCGCAGGTGCCGGTGATCTTGACCGGGCAGCGGGTGTGGAAGTGGCAGCCCTTGGGTGGGTTGGCCGGACTGGGTACGTCACCCGTCAGGATGATGCGCTGGCGCTTTTCCTCAACCGCCGGGTCGGGAATCGGCACGGCCGACAGCAGGGCTTTGGTGTAGGGATGGCGTCCGTCGAAGTAGAGCTGGTCGCGCGTCGCCAACTCGACGATCTTGCCCAGATACATCACAGCGACGCGGTCGCTGATGTGCCGGACTACGGACAGGTCATGGGCGATGAAGAGATAGGTCAGATGGTACTTTTGCTGCATCTCTTCCAGTAGGTTGATGATCTGGGCCTGGATGGAAACGTCCAGAGCTGAGATGGGCTCATCGCAGACGATGAACTTGGGTCCAACGGCCAGGGCACGGGCGACACCAATTCTCTGCCTCTGCCCGCCGGAGAACTCGTGGGGATAGCGGTTGACAAAGTAGCGGTTGAGGCCCACGTCTTCCAGCAGGTCCATGACCCGCTCACGAAGCTCGCGGCCCCGCGCAACGTTGTGCACTTCCAGCGGCTCGCCCACGATATCGCCGACGGTCATGCGCGGGTTGAGCGAGGCGTAAGGATCCTGGAAGATCATCTGCATCTGGCGGCGCATCAGACGCAGGGGCTCACCCTTGAGCTTGGTGAGGTTCTGTCCCTGGAAGTAGACGTCACCGCCCGTCGGGCGATAGAGTTGAAGAATGGCCCGGCCGGTGGTGGACTTGCCGCAGCCGCTCTCGCCTACCAGGCCTAGGGTCTCTCCCTGGCGGATGAAAAAGCTCAGTCCGTCCACGGCCTTGATGTCGCCGGTATGGTGCTGGACGACGATTCCCTGCGTAATCGGGAACCACATCTTGAGGTCCTGGACCTGCAGCAGGATTTCAGTCTCGGCCATCTTATCTCTTCCCTCCTGTGACATCCACCCAGCAGGCAACTGTGTGCCGCCGTGCAACGGTCTCCAAGGCCGGGGTCTCAGTGAGGCACTTTTCCATTGCGAACCGGCAGCGCGGGGCGAAGGAACAACCAGGTGGCATATCGATCAGGTCTGGCGGCAGGCCCTCGATGGGCGTGAGCCGGGTCTTGCGCTCGGCGTCCAGACGGGGGATCGAATGCAAAAGCCCGAGGGTGTAAGGGTGCCTCGGGTCGGCATACAGGTCCTTGACGTCGGCGGATTCGACGATCGAACCGGCGTACATCACGTTGACCCGGTCGGCCAGCCCGGCGATGATGCCCAGGTCGTGGGTGATCCAGATCACGGCCATGCCGATTTCCTGTTTGAGCTGGCGGACGAGGTCTGTAATCTGAGCCTGAATGGTCACGTCCAGCGCCGTGGTGGGCTCGTCAGCGATGAGTAGCTGGGGGTTGCAGGAGAGACCCATAGCGATCATGACTCTCTGGCGCATACCTCCGGAGAACTGGTGTGGATAATCGTCAATGCGATTGGCCGCGGCAGGGATACGCACCAGGTCGAGCAGCTCGATGGTGCGCTTGCGCGACTGCCGCTTGTCCATGCCCAGGTGCAGTTCCAGGGCCTCGCTGACCTGTTGGTAGATGGTCAAGACGGGGTTCAGCGACGTCATCGGATCCTGAAAGATCATTGCGATCTTGTTGCCGCGGACGGATCGGATCTCTTCCATATCCATCTTGATGAGGTCACGCCCCTGGAACCAGGCCTCGCCGCCGACAACGCGCCCCGGAGGAGACGGGATGAGGCGCATCAGCGAGAGCACGCTGACGCTCTTGCCACACCCGCTTTCGCCTACGATGCCCAGCGTTTCGCCTTCGTTCAGGTCAAAGTCAATCGCGTTGACTGCGTTGACCACACCATCTTGCGTGAAGAACTGGGTTTTCAGTCCCTTCACCTGGAGCAGTGTAGCCATGAACTATGTCCTCCCTTTCTACCGACTAACAATGGCTATTCTTCGATATAAACGTTCGTGAGCCACGGGAAGATGGCCGCCGAGAAGACGGCCCCCTTCACGTAGGGCTTGACCAACACATAGTCTACGCTGTTCCACAATGGCACCCAGGGGGCGTCGGAGACGATGAGGCGCTCTGCCTCCTGAAACCGAGCCAGTCGCCGCTCTGTGTTCGTCTCGACTCTGGCGTCCTCGACCAGGCGATCCACCTGTGGGCTGGAATAGTGCATATGATTCAGCCCGCTTTCGCTGTGGAACAGAATGTCCAGAAAGTCTTCAGGATCAGGATAGTCCGCGATCCAGCCGATGGAATAGAACTGCGGCTCATCGCCCAGCACGTCCGCGCTGCCTTCGACTGCCACCTCGACACCCAGGTTGTCGCGGTACATCGCGACGATGGCCTCGACAACCGGCGGCAGCTCGCTACTGATGGTCCCGATGCTGAGAGTGACCGGGGGCAGGCCGGCAGGCCCTCCATATCGGGATTCGGTCAGCAGTTTTCGGGCGCGCTCCGGATCGAACGAAAGGAGTGAGCGCAGCCGCGTATAGCCGGGCATGCCGGGGGGAACGATTCCCTGCGCCGGCGCGCGCATGCCCTTCCAGACGACTCCAGTGATCTTTTCTCGATCAATGGCCAGCACAAAGGCCTGGCGCACCTTCACATCGTCAAAAGGCGGCTGAGTGACGTCAAAGCCCAGATACTGGACGTCCAACTGCGGCACGGTCGTCAGCTCAGGGTGCAACGCATTCGACGGATCGCGCACCCGCTCTACGTCCGCCGTGCCGACGTATGCGATATCCAGCTCGCCATTCTCGTACATGCTCACGGGTGAGCCGCCCGAGAGGACAAAGACCACCTGCTCAAGCCGCGGCTTGTCTCGGTAGTAGTACTCGTTACGCTCCAAAACGATGCGCTCGCTGGAGTGCTCCGTCAACCGAAAAGGGCCGCTGCCGTTCGGGCGTGCCGGCCAGCTTGAACTCTCCACGTTCCTGCGGTCAAGCACAAAGGCGGTAGAGTAGGTCAGCTTGGCCAGAAAGGTCGCCGATGGTGCGGTGATCGTGATACGCACCATATGGTCATCCACCGCCTGCAAGCCGGTGATGTTTGCTGCGCGGCCAGATAGCCTGTCCGCAGCGCCGACGATATCGGCCAGATAGACCCCGGCGACCAGAGATCCGGTTCGTGGGTCACATGCCCTTTCGAGCGAATATACTAGGTCGTCAGCGGCGATGGCGCGTCCATCGTGAAAGCGCACGTCTTCCCGCAAGTAGAAGGTGTAGGTCCTTCCATCGGCGCTGGTCTCCCACCGTTCGGCCAGATCCGGGACGACCTGCAATCTCTCATCCAGCGTCACCAGCCCGCTAAAGATCTGTACGACATACTCGGCCGATGTCGAGTCCGTCACCAGAGCGGGATCCAGGGTATCGGGTTCCTCGCCGGCAAGGCGGAGGATCCCCCCGCTGGCCCCGGAGGGCTGTGTCGGCTGGAGGCCTTCCGTGTTGTTTTGTAGCCAGCGCCATGCGGTCCACGCGCATGCAAAACAAAGCGTCAGCAAGACGCACAGCAACAGAGCTACGAGCGCGACGGTCGACCAACGGCTTCTGGTCATCGTTTCCGGTGCAGAAGAAGAGCAGCCGCCTCAAGAGCCACCAACGGGCTCGTCGAGGTTCTGTGGCTGCTCCCTCTAGCTGGTACCCTTCATCCTGGGATCGAGCGCATCGCGCAGGCCATCGCCGAGAAAGTTAAAGGCGAACATGGTGATGGCCAGGGCGAGGGCCGGGAAAAGCACCATGTGCGGGTAGGCGCGAAGCGTAGCTGCGCCGTCCGAGATCATAGAGCCCCAGCTTGGCGTGGGCGGATCAACCCCCAGGCCGATAAAGCTGAGGAATACTTCAGTATTGATGTAGCCAGGGATCGCCAGAGTCTCAGCCACGATGCACGGGCCGATGATGTTGGGCAGAATGTGGCGCAGCAGAATGCGGCCGTCACCCGCGCCGATCATATGAGCGGCTTCTACGAATTCTTTCTCTTTCAGCGACAGAATCTGCCCGCGGGCGAGGCGAGCCATGCCCATCCAGGCCGTAATGCCTATGCCGAGGAAAATGAACAGCATACCGCCGCCGGGCAGGCCCATGACCGAATCGATCACGTCATTGATTGCATTGAACGTAGCGGCAACTGTGCCGGGGCGCACGTCGGCGAAGGTGGACTTGAAGAAGGCCATCATCAAAATGATGAGTAGCATAGTTGGAAAGGCATACATGATGTCCACGATGCGCATCATCAGGTTGTCTAGCTTCCCGCCATAGTAGCCGGAAATGCAGCCGTACACGAGGCCGATGAGCAGCGCGGTAAAGGCCCCGATGAATCCGACCGGCAGCGACACGCGCGTTCCCCAGATCAAGCGGCTCAGGATATCTCGCCCCAGATAGTCGGAGCCGAAGAGGAACTTGCTGCTCACCTTGGCGTAACTGGCGACGTTTCCCGGCAGCAGGTCAATCAGCCAGGCGGGTACGGTGTGTGCCTCGCTAGAGTCTCCGGCGGCATAGTGAAAAGGTGCGACGAGGGGTGCGAGCAGGGAAGTAACCAGCAGAAGAGCGATGAGGATGAATCCCAGCGCCGCGGCGCGGTTGCGGAGAAGGCGATGCCAGGCATCCAACCACAGGTTGGCCGGCTTGCCCTGTCGTTCGCTGAGGCGCTGGGCAGCCTTTTGTTGTGAGGTTATCTCTGGTGTGGTCATGTTTGTCTGCTTTCTAGGTATAGCGGATGCGCGGATCGAGGAAGGCGTATGTCAGGTCGACCGCAAGATTCGCCAGCACAAGGAACACGGCATACAGCAGAATGGTACCCATCACGACCGGGTAATCCCGATTGGTAATGCTGGTGATAAAGTACTTGCCCATGCCCGGGATGGCAAAGATCTGCTCGACGATGAATGTGCCGGTGAGCAGCGCGGCAAACATGGGCCCGAGAATCGTGGCGACCGGAATGAACGCGTTCTTGAGGGCGTGACGTACCATAACCACTCGCTCGCTCAATCCCTTTGCTCTGGCTGTGCGGATATAGTCCTCACGGATCACCTGCAGCATACTGGCGCGTGTCAGACGCGCGATGATTGCCGACTCGCGCAGACCCAGTGCAAAGGCAGGCATGACCATCTTGGCCGGCGTGCCCCATCCCGCCACGGGGAACCAGTGTAATGCGAGGGCGAAAATCAGAATCAGTATCGGCCCCAATACGATGGCAGGCACCGATACGCCAAAAATGGCCAGCCCCATCCCCAGGTAGTCCCACAATGTGTTCTGCTTGAGCGCGGACAGGATGCCCAAGGGCAGGCCGATGACGAGAGCGATGACAATGGCGGCCAACCCCAATTGCGCTGAGACAGGCAGGTGGTCAGCAAAGATGTCATTGACAGAGCGCCCGCGGGAGCGGTAGGACGGCCCAAAATCGAAGCGAAAGGCGATGTCAGTCACATAGTCGACATACTGCTTCCAGACCGGCTGGTCCAAGCCGTAGTACTTTTCCAGGTTGGCGATGACCTCGGGAGGCAGGGGCTTCTCCCGGTCAAAAGGACCGCCCGGTACCGCGTGGGCGAGGGCAAAGGTGATGACCGAGATGAAAAAGAGCACCGGAATCAGCAACAGCAAACGCCGGATAATGTAGCGACCCATGAGTACCTCCTCAGACGTGGGACGTCCAACATCCCCAGTTGGCAAGCGATTCTATATCCAAAACCACCCTGCGTCAAATCAGGTTCAATCTATCCGAAAGAAACAAAGCCACGCAGCTCCTGTTTGCAAGCTGCGTGGCTCTGTGACTGCGCTAGACTCACCAAACGAGGGCTTGGCAGCTCATAGAGCTGCTGAGCTCCTCATGCCTAAAGAGCTAGTGAGCCTGAACCTTCCAGTACCAGAATTCCTGGTGGCCGGCCTTTGAGTAGGTGCGCTCCACGTACGGCTTGGTCATAACGACCGAGGTGTAGTAGTAGATCGGTGCGATGACCGCGTCCGTGACGGTGAGCAGCTGCTCAGCCTTGAAGTAGAGCTCCTTGCGCTTGGCCGGGTCGTTCGAGAGAGCAGCCTCTTCGGTCAGCCTGTCGAACTCGACGGCATTCGCGCCAGACCACTTCGGGTTGTTCAAGCTCTTGGTGGTGTGGAAGTTCTCCAGCACCCAGTTGTTCTCATCCGGATAGTCCAAGCACCAACCCATGCGGTAGATCTGGGGAGCGTCTGTGTTAACGGTCTTGAGATAGACTGCCCACTCCTGGTTGGCCAGCTTGATATCGAGGCCCAGGTTCTCCTTCCAGCTCTGCTGGATGAACTCGGCGATTCTCTGGTGCCCTGCGCTGGTGTTGAACATCAGGGTGATCTCAGCCAGTCCCTTACCATCCGGGTACCCGGCCTCGGCCAACAGCGCCTTGCCCTTGGCGGGATCAAACTCGATGCCCTTCCAGTTGGGATCCTCGGCAGGCGTGCCGAAGACACCAGGGCATGCAAAGGTCGTCGCGACCTTCTGGCCGCCCTTGAGCACGGTGTCGATCAGTTTCTGGCGATCGATGCCGTGGGACAGAGCCTGGCGAACCTTGACATTGTCCAGTGGCGGCTTGGAGGTGTTGAAACCGTAGTAGTAGGTGCAGGTGCCGGGGCCGATGTACAGTTCCTTGCTCAGCGTGGGATCGGCCTTGATGCGGTCCATGTCCGACAGCGGCGGGGGAGTCACATCGAGCTCGCCGTTCTCGTACATAGCCATTGCGGTGGCATCGTCGTTGACGATGGCCCAGTTGTAGGTCTCGATGAAGACGTTCTTGGCGTCGAACCAGTTCGGGTTCTTCTTCATCACGACCTTGTTCTCATGTTCCCAGACGTCGAGATAGGTGGGACCACAGGTCCAGATGTTGCCTGGCTCGGTCCACTTGTCGCCGAACTGTTCGATGGGCTCTCGCGGTACGGGGTTGTTGGTCCACATACCGGCAATGGCTGCGAAGTAGCCGGCGGGCTGGGTCAGAGTGAACTCGACGGTGTAGTCATCCACCGCGCGGACGCCAACCGACTCCAGGTCCGTGCTCTCGCCCGTGTTGACTGCCTGAACGCCCTTGATGATATAGTCGACGTAGGCATAGTCAGAAGCGGTCTCGGGGTTCGCCACACGCCGGACGGCGTAGACGATGTCACCGGCGACCACGGGGCGCTTCTTCTCGGCCTTCTGGGTGGCCGGATCCCAACGCCACCAGAAGACGTCCTTGCGCATCTTGAAGGTCCAGACCAGACCGTCAGCGCTGACCGACCACTCAGTGGCCAGGTAGGGCTTGGTCTCGACGGTCTCGATGTCGAGTCTGCTCAGTCCCATGAACAGCATGTTGACGCAGTCGACCGACGTGGTGTCGGTGGACAGGCCCGGGTCCATGGTCGGGGGCTCGGTCGCAAAGTTCAGATTGATGGTGGTGACCAGCTTTTCGGCCGGCTTGCAGGCGCTGAGCACAGCGGCCAGTACCATCAGGACCACGAGTACTAGAGTGAATCTCTTACTCATTTGTGAATCTCCTCCTAAGATTGGTAGATCTTGCTCCGGAATTCGGGAATCGTGCCTATATTTTCGGTGTTCCCACCCCCCTTCGAGAAGTAATGCGGTATTAGCCACACGATGGCCGTCAGCGACTAATTGCCGACCGTAGCCAGGAGTTGGACCTGTCTACTGGGTCGCACCACCCATGCGCCGATGTACCGCCTGCTGAGGTTCAGGATCAGCCACCGGGCGCAACCGCGGAATATCTCGCGGCGGCCCGCTGTCGAAAATGGAATGCTCGACCACAGGCGTGCGATCCGCGCTCGGCCGTGGGCTGGAGCTGCCCGTTCGGTCCACTTCCAGCACGAACGCCAGTACCAGAGAGCTTACCACTACGGTTTGCACAAGGGAAGCCAGAGACAGTGAGCGACGTCTGACCCCAGCATGCGACACAGGCTTGGTGTCAGACTGCGCTTCGATCTGTGCCCGTATCTTGGGCCACAGATCATCCGGAGGACTTGCTTCCGCGAAGGTATCCTCCAGGCCCCAGCGAACAAGGCTTCCCAGGTCATCGTCGATCGGGTCTTGATAGAGCGTTTCCCGGCCGTTCGGTTTATGTACCATAGATGATCTCGCCCGCCAGTCGCTTGTCTTCTCTGAGCCTTTCACGGAACGCCTTGCACGCGTAATGAAGCCGGGACTTGACCGTACCTACCGGGCAATTCAGGATGAAAGCCAGATCTGCCAGACTGAATCCCTGGACATAGAACAGAACAATCACCGCTCGCTGTTTGGCGTTCAAGCCGTCCAATGCCTGGCGCACAATCTCGCTAACCTCGACCTGCTCGGCTGCCTGGTCCGGTGGCGGGCCCGGCGCAGCGATCCGCTCAAGCCAGGCATCAAGCGTTGTCAACCAACGCCGGTCGCGCGAACTGCGACTGCAACTGAGATTGACGACAATGCGGTGCAGCCAGGGCGACAGGGATCCAAGAGCAACCACTCTATCCATGGCTCTGTAGGCGCGCACGAAACAGTCCTGCACCACATCTTCCGCAGCCCCACGGTCGCCGGTGATTGCCAGCGCAGTCTGGTACAGAGGGCGCTTGTACTTGTCGTACAATAGCTCGAAAGCAACCGCATCCCCACCGCGAATGCGGGTGACCAGACCGACGTCCTCGTGCTCAGGTGTGCACATCGCCTGACGCCTCACCGCTCGGGCACTCTATAAACAATACACAGAAGGCAGCCGAAAGGTTCAGTTTTTTGCCCCCCATTTGCCCCGGAACTGCCCCTCTCAGGGGGTAGTTAAGGCTTGACCGGGGTAAATCAAGTATGGGTCTGTGAGGTTGTTGGCGGCAATGATGTCCCAGACGTTCTTGCCGAGGTAGGCGGCGATACCGTACAGAGTGTCTCCGGCCTGAACAACGTAGGTGCCAGCAACTGTCGTCGGGGGCTGGCTGCCGGCCGGCGGGATAGTCAGCTTCTGCCCGGCGCGGATGAGCGCGGGATTGACGATACCATTGGCGCGTTGGATGGCTGCGACGGTCGTGCCAAAGCGCTGCGCTATCGAGTAGAGTGTATCGCCGGCCACAACGACGTATTCGTTGGCTCCCACGATGGACGAGCTCTGACCCGGGATAAGGAGTACCTGTCCTGCACTGATGAGGTTCGCGTTGGACAGTCCGTTGAGTGCCATGATGGCGTCAGCCGTCGTGCCAAAGTTCGCGGCGATGGATGTGAGCGTGTCCCCCAACTGGACTGTGTACTCCACCTGCTGCGGGACGGGAGTGGATGGCGGAACGACAGTCACCACGATCAACGGGGTTGGCGACGGATCCAGGGCCGTTACTGTCGTTGGACCGGCCACCGGGGTGCCATCTGTGCCGGGCCCCAGGGTAGTTGGCGCGGAAGTTGGTGCAGGGGCCGGTGCGGTGAGGGTCGGGGTCGCGACAGAGACGGCTGGAGTGGGGGCTTCCTTCTTGCTCCGAGTGCAGCCCACTGGCCCCAGGCTGAGCTGGGCAATCACTACCGTGATGGCGCACAACGCCATGGCTCTCTTTGGTGACATCCGCTCTCCTTTCCAGGGGTCGAGGAAGCTACCCGGGCCTGGCAACCGCTGGCGCATACGCTTGTGGCCGCCACGTCCGCCTTATCTAGCGATGATATCATAAGCACCGGGCCTTGTCAAATAACTGCGGCGAAGAAATAGTAAACTGCAGATGGCGTTGGGCCGACAACCCGGGAGGGTTCGCAATTGACGGCCAGGTGCCATTGGACTACACTCGTGTTGAGATGAAGGGAGCGATGATGACCAGGATCATGCCGGGCGCTGAGCCATTCTCCTATCCGGGTAACGACGTGGGCTGTTTGCTGATACATGGGTTCACCGGCTCGCCGCAGGAGATGCGCGGACTGGGTCAGTTTCTCAATGGCCTGGGATGGACCGTACGCGGAGCCCTGATCTCCGGGCACGGTACTCACGAACGTGAGCTGGCCCGAACCGACTGGCGCGACTGGTTCCGGTCTGTCTACACGGAACACGAAGCTCTGGCCGTCGCCTGCAAGCATACCTTCGTCATCGGGCAATCCCTCGGCGGTGCGCTTTCCCTCCACCTGGCGGCTCACATTCCTCTGCGTGGCGTCGTGTCACTGTCGTCGCCGCTCGTAACAGACCTGAAGCTGCTGTGGCTGGCCCGGGTTCTGAAATATGTGCAGCCCTATCGCAAGAAAGGCCAGAGCAACATCCACGACCCGGAGGCGCTGGCGGAGAGAGTTGCATATCATTACACCCCGAACCGCAGCAACGAACAAGTGCTACTCTTCCTGAGGCACCTGCTGGATGATCTTCCCGAGGTCAGGTGCCCTGCTCTGCTCATGCACGCGAGGCAGGATAGGACGGTCGATCCCCAAACGATGCCGCGCATCCTGCATCAGCTTGGGTCGTCGGAGAAGGAGATGGTCTGGCTGGAAAACAGCGGTCACGTGGTGACAGAGGACTATGACCGGCAGGTTGTCTACACGAAGGTGCGTGATTTCGTCTCTGGCCATATCACCTAGCCACCGGACGTAATCACAGTAAAGGAGAAGCCGGGGCCTCAGACGAACCCCGGCTTCTCCTTTGGTGGCGATCAATCAGTCTAGCAGACCAAGACTGTCTATAGGCCAGTAGCGCAGCCAGGCGTGGCCGATGACGTCGTCATATGGGATCTCGCCGAAGCTCCGTGAGTCGTTGCTGTTGGGACGGTTGTCGCCCAGAACGAAGAGGTGCCCGGTGGATATGACGCGTGGCGCCATGTCGGTCATCGACATGCCAGGAGCAAAGGTCAACGCATTTGTGTAGGGCTCGACCAGTTCCTGACCATTGATGTACACCCGTCCGTTGCGGGTTTCGACCGTTTCTCCCGGCAAGGCTACCACGCGCTTTATCAAGGGCTCCGGTAGTACGAGGGCGGGAGCTCTTCCCAGGAGGCTGGCCAGCCACGCTGCAAAGCGCGTGGTCACAGGGACAGGCTCCCAGAACGGCGCCTCGATCACTACGATGTCACCCCGTTGAGGGGGGCGGAAGTGATAGGACACCTTTTCGATGACGAGACGCTGATTGTTGTGCAGGTTAGGTTCCATACTCTGGCCCTCCACGCGAGTAGCTTGAGCCAGGAACAGGTTTACCACCAGCACGATGACCAACGCCGGCAGGATCGTCTCCAGGATGTCGCGGGTCCAACTACCCAGCCTGCGTTCCCAGGTAACCTGAGGCGGGGTGGGTACCGCCTCAGGCATGGTCTGTGGTTCAATGTCGGCTGTGATGTCCTCGATTGGCTGGGTCATCGCCGTGGGCGCGAATCCCCCCTTCCTCCGTCGGAGCTGCGCGGCCGAAACGGGCGCGGACCTGATCCGCCAGAGCTGCGGTTGCGCTGATCCCTTTCGCGAGCCTGTTCGGCCGTGAGGCCTTCGAGCACTGCAGAGCGAGACAGCCGGATCTTGCCATCCGAGTCGATGTCGATGATCATGACCATGATCTCATCGCCCAGCTTGACAACGTCCTCTACCTTGCCAACCCGGAAATCGGCCAACTGCGAGATATGCACCAGACCATCTGTGCCGGGTAGTATCTCCACGAACGCGCCAAAGTCGGTGATTCGCACGACCTTGCCCACGTAGGTCTTGCCGATCTCGGGTACTTCCGTGAGCAGGCGGATCATCGCTACAGCCTTGTCGCTGCCTTCCTTCTCGGTGGAAGCAACGAACACAGTGCCATCGTCCTCCACGTCGATCTTGGCTCCGGTTTCCTCAATGATCTTGCGGATCATCTTGCCGCCTGGGCCGATGACAGCGCCGATCTTCTGGGGATCGATCTTGATCAGCGTGATTCGCGGGGCGAAGGGAGAGAGCTCGGGACGCGCCGACTGGATGGTGCCCAGGATCTTGTCCAGCACAAAGAGGCGAGCCTCCTTGGCCTGGGCCAGGGCAGTTCGCATTACATCGGGCGCGATTCCCTTGATCTTGAGGTCCATCTGCAGGGCGGTGACGCCATTGGCTGTACCGGCGACCTTAAAGTCCATGTCGCCAAGAAAGTCCTCCATCCCCTGGATGTCCGTGAGCACGGCAACGCGCTCGCCTTCCTTGATCAGCCCCATGGCGATACCGGCCACAGGCGACTTGATGGGTACGCCGGCGTCCAGTAGAGCCAGGGTGCTGGCGCAGACACTGGCCATCGAAGTCGAGCCGTTCGACGAGAGCACTTCGGACACGAGGCGGATGGTGTAAGGAAATTGCCCCTGAGCCGGGATCATCGGCACGAGTGCGCGCTCGGCCAGAGCACCATGACCGATCTCCCGCCGACCCGGGGAACGCGGGCGAGAGGTCTCGCCCGTGCTGTAGGGCGGAAAGTTGTAGTGGTGCATGTAGCGCTTGGTGTCTTCTGTGCCAAGCCCATCGATGATTTGCGAATCACTGGAGGTGCCCAGTGTGGCAATGGTCAGCACTTGAGTCTCGCCTCGCGTGAACAGGCCAGAGCCGTGCGTGCGAGGCAGCAGACCCACCTCGCAGGAGATCGGTCGGATCGTTTTCAGGTCCCGACCGTCGGGTCTGTAGCCGCGATCCAGGATTGCAGCGCGCACGAGACTCTTGACGAAGTCGTCCAGAGCGGTGGTAATCTCTGGCAGAGGGAATGTGTCCCCAAGCTGGGTCACAACCTCCGTGCGCAGCTCGTTCAGCATGTGATTGCGCTGTTCCTTGGTGGTTGCGGCGAGTGCGGCAGGAACGCGATCCCCCACTTTCCCCAGCACAGCCTGTTTGGCCTCTGTGCTGACCTTGAAGAGGGATAGCTCTCTCTTGGGCTTGCCAACCTCGGAGCGCATTGTCTCCTGCATACGAATGACATCCTGGAAGGCTCGCTGGCCTTCTTCGAGGGCCTGCAGGATGACCTCCTCCGGCACTTCGTTGGCGCCCGCCTCCACCATGATCACCGAGTCGGCAGTGCCGGCGATACGCAGGTTCAGGGCGCTGGTCAGCATTTGCGAGGTGGTGGGATTGAACAGAAGCTTACCGTCGGCATAGCCAACGCGGATGGCGCCTACAGGGCCGTTGAAT
This sequence comes from Anaerolineales bacterium UBA2200, assembly GCA_002327925.1. Lineage (GTDB taxonomy): Bacteria > Chloroflexota > Anaerolineae > UBA2200 > UBA2200 > UBA2200. The sequence goes on along the minus strand of DCVA01000053.1, from coordinate 1,026 downwards.
GGGATGTCCGAGATCATCAGGGCTGCCGAAGCGCCGATGATGGCCAGAATGTCGAGGTAGTTCTCCTGATCTGTAGACAGGGCAGTGATCATGATCTGCACATCGTTGAGTATGCCCTTGGGGAATAGTGGACGCAGCGGACGATCTACCAGTCGGCACAGGAGCGTGGCTTCTTCCGTGGGCCGTCCTTCTCGCTTGAAGAAACCGCCTGGGATCTTCCCCGCAGCATAAAGGCGCTCCTCATAATCCACCGCAAGCGGGAAGAACGAGGCGTCTGCTCTGGGCTGCTGGGCCGCAGTTGCGGTCGCCAGGATAACCGTGTCGCCGCAGCGAACCGTCACAGCACCGCCAGCCTGACCTGCCAGTCGCCCCGTCTCTACCACGATCTTGCTGTCGCCAAGCGTGGCCTCAAATGACCTAACCGTATTCATTTCTATCTACCTTCTCTACCAGTGATTGAGGTCGAGACGGGCGGCCAGGGACTGGGGACTACCCCTCCTCCATCGCGCCAACGGGTCGATAGACGCGGGGCACTCCCCAATTCCTGCCCTGCCAGCTCGGAGCCTCCTTACTAACCTTGAGTAATAATCAAACGAGTAGATGAAACGGTCCATCTACTCGTCCATCCGTGTATGCCTTTCAGCGCAGAGCAAGTACTACTTGCGCAGATCCAGCTTGGCCACGATCTCTTTGTAGCGTGTGGCGTCTGTGCGGCTGAGATACGCCAGATGCCGACGGCGCTGCCCCACCATCTTGAGCAAGCCGCGTCGCGATGCCTCGTCATGCTTGTTCGCCTTCAGGTGCTCGGTAAGGGCGTTAATGCGCTGTGTCAGTAGCGCTACCTGGACCTCAGGTGATCCTGTGTCACTTGGATGGACGCGATATTCCTTGATGGTGGATTCCTTGACTGTCTTCTCCAAAGCCATGCCACACCTCCCTTCTAGAAACGACGTCGAACGCGAGTTCGTAGTGTACCACACTTCTGTGCAGAATGCAAACCATCGCATTCTATCACGTAAAATGTCA
>DCVA01000025.1 GCA_002327925.1 Anaerolineales bacterium UBA2200 | reverse complement strand
TGGATCAGCAGGCTCCCCTCACCGCTCTACAAAAACTGGGCTACAATGGCGACAGCACTATCGCCCTGCTCCCTCCCATTCTGCTCGACCCGATCAGCTCGGATCTACTCCTCTCTTGTGACCGAGAGGCTGGTAATGATCTGTTGGCCACTTACACGTGCTAGAGGGCCGAGCCGGGCATCCCCCGACAGCGTGCGTGGCGCTGTCGGTCGTTCCCGTGCGGACGATTCAATTGCCCGGTCGACTGTTCCCGGCTGGCTACCACAAGCCCGGGATCAAGCGGTAACTGGTCTTCTCCATGTATTCCTGGTACCCCGGCAGCTCCTTGCTCGGCAGCGCCTCTTCATTCTGGATGCGCGGCACCAGCAGCACGGGCAGCGCGAGAGCCGGCAGTGCGGCCCACCACGAGCCGAGTCCCACGGGCGAGGCGATGAACAGGAGGGACATGGCCAGGTACATCGGGTGGCGCACCAGGGCGTAAGGGCCAGTGGTGATCACTTGCTGCCCCTGGTCGACGGTCACCGTGCGCGCGGCATAGCGATTCTCGCGCAGGACCAGCGCGAACAGTCCATAGCCGAGAACCACCAGCAGGTCAGCCAGCCATACCACGGGCGTGGAGACGGCCGACCAACCGTACCTCCTGTCCAGCCCGGGCAGAGCGTAGACCACGAAGAAGAGCAGGATCGAGAGCCCGATCACCCACCTCTGACGACTGGACTGCTCCTTCAGCCTCATGCGCCGTTCCAGCAGGTCCGGCGCCTTCTTCATCAGGTAGATCAGCAGCGCGGCCATCGGCACGAACAGCACGGCCAGGTAGAGCCAGGCCTCCCAGTAGTCGAAGGTCCCGGCCGCTCCGAATAGAACGGCGCCCAGCAGAAGCGGCATGGACAGCAGGCGCGAAAAGCCCGTCGCCGCAAGCTTGCGTGAAGCATGGTTCGTTGTCATTCGACTCTTCCTTTCCAGAATGCGGTGCATTGCCAGCCCCAACAGCTCCTGCTGGGTGCGGCTTCATCGCTCACCTTCTCGGGTCACCTTCCCTTCCCTGTACACGAACCGCTCGCCCACCCGCAACGGGACGTGGATAGCTAGGCCGGGTACCTGGGCCCGAAAGACCTGTTCGAACGCGGCGTATCCGCTCCCGCCCGCCGTATCATGGGTTGGGAACACCGCCCCGTGCTCAAAACGGGTGAACAGGTCCAGGTTCTGCGCCAGATATGGCGTGCCATCCTCGTAGCCGCGAATGGCGAACGTCAGGTCGATGCGCGGAGTCACCTCGCGCAGGAAGGGATAGTCCGACTGGAACTCGCCCATATAGTCCCCGTTGTGGTAGATCACCAAACCGTCCACCTTGACCAGGTAGGCAACCTCCGGAACGTCGTTGTGATGGGAATTGATGGTGTAGATCTCCAGACCGTCCGAGGTGAGCTGCGCCCGCGGGCCGACCAGGTAGTGGTGCGCCGGATCGCTGGCGGCCTGCCAGCCAAAATAGTAAACCAGGTCAGGGATCTTGCCCTGCCAGTCGAAAATGAGGCTGCTGTAGTGATCGCTGTGGCTGTGCGTCACCAGCACGCGCACGGCCTGGCCGGCAATCTGCTGCGGCACGATCCAGCCGTTGTCCAGCCCCGGCGTGGAAGGCCTGCGCTTGCGCGCCTGTCCGTCCGAGGATTCCTGGTAGTCAAAGATCAAGAGGTGCGACCTGGTGCGAATGGCGTAGCTGCAATGGCCCAGGTACCAGATCACGGCCTCCCCTGGTGCCAGCTCCGCCTGCAGCCAGGAGTCCGTCTCTGCAGCGGTCGCTGCTGAGGTCGGGGTCGGCGCCGGCCTGGGGGTGGGCGCAGGGGTGGCCGCAGGGCCACAACCTCCCAGAGCCACGGCCAGGGCAAGCAGCGCCAGGAAGGATCGCGTTCGATTGGCCATGGTCATCTTCGCCTCCTGCGTCCTATACGCCGCTCGAGGCCTAACGGTTCGCCACGGCGTCTGCCTGGCCGGGATTTGGCCTGCATGTCCCAGGAATGCTCACCTGCCATCCGCCGTCCTTTGCCGCCTCACGGGAGATGAGCTACACTCCCCCTGTCACGGCAGGGGCCTGCGCCGCCTCCCGGGCGACTGCAGAGAGGAGACAACATGAATCCCTGGCACACGCGGGCCGTGAACCTTCGCGACCAGCTCGTCGCCTGGCGGCGGGATTTTCACCAGCATCCCGAGCTCTCCTGGGAAGAGACCCGCACCGCGGGCATCGTGGCCCGCCACCTGTCGGCCGCGGGCATCGTGGCCCGCCACCTGTCGGCCGCGGGCATCGTGGCCCGCCACCTGTCGGCCCTGGGCTACGAGGTGTCGACCGGTGTGGCCAGGACCGGCGTAATCGGCCTTCTGCGCGGCGCCCTGGCGGGTCCGACGATCATGTTCCGCTTTGACATGGACGCGCTGAAGGTCACCGAGGACAGCCGCGTGCCCTACGCCTCACTGACCCCCAGCTCCTCTCCGGGTGGCGCGACGAGCTCAGGGGCTCTCTCAAGCTCGTCTTCCAGCCGGCCGAGGAGGGCGGCAACGGCGCCCAGACGATGGTGCAGGAAGGCGTGCTGGAAAACCCGCGGCCCGACGCGGTGATTTGCTGCCACATCTGGACGCTCACTCCAGTCGGCACCGTCGACATCACCGCCGGCCCGGTCATGGCTGCCTGCGACGACTGGAAGGTGACGGTTCGCGGCCGCGGCGGCCACGCCGCCATCCCTCACACCACCGTCGATCCGGTGGTCGCCGCCGCGCACATCGTGACCGCGCTGCAATCGGTGGTCAGTCGCAATGTCAGCCCCTCGGAGACGGCGGTGGTGACCGTGGCCTCCATCCACGGCGGAGAGATGTTCAACGTCATTCCCGATGAGGTGGAGATGGTCGGGACCTTCCGCACGTTCGACCCGCAGACGCGCGAGACGGTCGTGCGGCGCGCGCAGGCCGTCATCGAGGGCGTGGCGTCTGCCCTGGGCGCAGCGGCCCCGCTGGAGGTCAGATACCTCACCCCTGCGGTGATCAACGACCCGGCGGTGACGGCCTGGCGCGCTCCGCCGCGGAAGCGGTGCTCGGCGTGGACAGGGTCAGCAGCGGCCAGCGCACCATGGGCTCCGAGGATGCGGCCTTCTACCTGAGCCAGGTGCCCGGCTGCTATTTCTTTATCGGCGGACGCAACGAGGAGCGCGGCATCACGGCTGCACATCACAATCCGCGTTTTGACTTTGACGAGGAGGCGCTGGTATGGGGCCTGGCCGTGCTGGGAGAGATCGCGGGCCGGTACCTGCTGTAGTCGAGCCGGGGCGGCTGGCCCCCGCTACTGCATCATCTGCAGGGTGATGCCCCTCTCCTGGCAGAGTTCCTGTATCGCGGCCGCTGTTTCCGGCGGAGGCAGCGAGAATGCGCCTGCGGCGGCGTCCACCAGCCCCGGCTATTGCGGTCCGATCCAGGAAAGCCACTCCCCCGGCGGAATCCGGCTCACAACACTCTGAATGGCCGCGAGGCCCTGCACGTGAATGTTGACCCAGCCGTCGGCGGTAAGCGCATCCTCACCCGTAGTGATTTCTTCGAGGGTCTTGGTCCGGTTGGTACCTGTGATGAGGGTGAAACGCCACTGCTGGCCGTCCTGCCAGGAATACAGCTCATAGCCCTTCATGGAGCGAGGCAGGGGCGGCACAGGTGTTGGCGTGAACGTGCTGCGGGCGAACAGTGCCCCGGGACTGCAGGCTACCGCCAACCACGCGGCCAGCAGTAAGCCAAGAACCAGGCCGATTCCGCGATCCGTCCTCCGCGCCGGCCACACCGGTTCACCAAGGGCGGTGATTTCCTTCGAGCCATGTACAGCGCGGCGCACGTTTTCCTCCTGGCAGCACTCGATGGATGCCTGAGCCATGTATCGCTGACGTCCGTTCAGCCCGCCAGGTTCCCGGCAGCATCCCGGCCGAGCTGAAGAGCCGGGCCTCAGTGCCTCTCCGCCGGCACGATGGAGCGCCAGCTCCAGAACGAGCCGAGGATGATCAGCCCGCAGCCCAGCCAAAGGATCTTTGTCAGCCCGACGTGCAGGTAGAGGCTGGACACGACGGTAGAGAAGAACGGCGTAAGGTAGGAGAGAGCTGCCACCAGGGTGATCTCGCCCTGACGCATCGACACGTCCCACAGAGAATAGGCCAGGGCCGTTGCCGTCCCCAGAAAAGCCACTTCGAGCACGACCTGGAGGCTCAGCGAACCCGCCTCGGCCCGCAGCAGGCGCACCCCCAGAAAGGCCAGACCGGTGGCCAGAACAAAGAACAGCACGGCCAGAGTAGAGTCGCCCGAACCCCAGCGCCTGGCCAGGTTGGAGTAGAGGCCCCAGGAGATGGCCGCCGTCAGACCCAGGGCGTAGACGAGCGGGTGCCGCGCCAGATTGGAGCCCAGGGAGGCCCACGAGAATCCCCCGTCCCCGGTGAGCACCACCGCCACGCCCAGCAGGGCCAGCACCGTGCCGGGCACCAGCCCCCACGATGCCCGGTTGTCCAGCAGCCAGACCGAAAAGAGCAGGGTAAAGGCGGGCCAGAGGTAGTTCAACAGGCCCACCTCGACCGTCTGGCTGCGATCCGCCGCCAGACCCAGAGCCAGGAAGAGCGTGACCATGTTGGTCACAAAGAGCGCTCCACAGCCGATGAGGTAGCGCAGAGAAAGCCGCTCTGCGTCAGCCCCCGCGCGCCGTTTCGATAGCACGACCGGGGCCAGCAGGAGGGCGGCGGTCAGATAGACGGCCGCTCCGGCCGTGGCCGGGCCGAGCTGTTCCGAGATGCGCCGGCCGACGGCAATGGTGGAGCTCCACAGCAGGATGGCGACGAGGCCGGCCAGCGTGGCGCGGTTCAACGAACGGGACATCAGGCCTCCATGACCGGACAAGTGGACCCGCCCCTACGACCGGCTGCCCGCGAAGGCGGCTTCGACGAACTCGCCTACCCGTTGGATCGCCTTCTTCCCTTCGGGCAGCATGCCGGCCGCGAACTGCCATTCGTGCTGCATGCCCGGCCAAACCTCCAGCGTCACGTCCACGCCGGCCGCCCTGGCCTTCTCGGCCAGGTTCTGGACATCGGAGAGCAGCACCTCGTGCGATCCAACCTGCAAGAGCAGAGGGGGCAGGCCGTGGAGGTCGGCGTAGAGCGGCGAGGCCAGGGGAGCGCGTACATCCGTGCCGCGCAGGTAGATCTCGACCGCGGTGCGCTCCTTGCGAATGTCCAGCATGAGGTCCTTCTTCGCATTGAACTCCCAGGAAGGGGAGGAAAAGGTGAGATCCGCGGCCGGGGAAAGGCAGACCGCTGCGCGCGGCAGGGGCCTGACGTGGTCGCGCTGCTGCAGGAGCAGGGCCAGGGTCAGCGTCCCGCCCGCCGAGTCGCCGGCCACAACCACCTGCTGCGGGCCGTAGCCGTTGGCCAGCAGCCACTCGTACGCCGCGATACTGTCCTCGAGTCCCGCCGGGAAGGGGTGCTCCGGGGCCAGACGGTAATCGATCAGCAGCACTCGCGCTCCGGTGGCCAGGGCCACGTTGCCGGCCAGGGTCCTGTGGCTGACGATCGAGCCGGAATTGAAGGATCCCCCGTGCAGGAAGAGAATGGCACGATCCGGCCTGACGTCCGGCGCCTGGATCCATTCGGCGGGAACGCCGTTCGCCGTCACCGGCTCGGTCTGGATGGGCCCAAAGGGCTTGAACATCCCGGCCATGGACTCTACGTCCGCCCTCTCGCGGGCCACGTCCAGCACCCCTGATTGATCGCCAAACCGCTTTTTCAGATACAGGTAGATCTCCAGAGCTCGCATTTGCAGACTGGCCATGACTCCCCCTTCACACCAGGCTTACGAAACGACCGGGGCGACCCGGCTACTCCCCGGCCAGAGCGGCGATGTGCGCGAACTCTTCGCGCAGCTTGCTGTAGACGGCGTCGATGTCATCGCCCTTGCGGGCCAGGTTCTTCAGGTGCGTGGCATAGAACACCAGCCACTCCTCGTCCAGAGTCCTGAAGGCCCGCCCCAGGCGCACTCGCTCGGCGGGCGGCGAGCAATCGAGCAGACGCCAATAGTTGTGCAGCGGGAACTTGCTGTGGACGCAGATCAGCCCGACTGTCGAGCGAATGTTGGCGTCCGGCACGAGGCCGTCATCTTGACCCACTTGGCGCTGGCCTAGTTCGGTCTGCCACTGCCAGTCGGGCTGCGCACTAGTGGCCCAGCCTCTGACTCACTCTATCAAGAGCCTCCCGAACCATGGCCACCTGAGGAAGTCCCAGATGCGCCGCGACCTCCAAGCTCTGATCGTACAGCTCCTTGGCCTCCACGTCGGCGCCGGTCGACTCGGCGACGAGACCCAGTTGATACAATGAGGCAGCAATCCCTGCGGCATGGCCGCTTGAGCGCTCCAATGCCAGACTCTCCCCGTGCAGCTTCCGTGCCTCGTCGTAGCCTCCTCGCTCCCTAGCGAGCACGCCTAGCTGGTGCAAAGAGCCGGCAATCCCGACCAGGTCCCGCTGCCTGCGCCTCAAGCGCAGGCTCTCCTCGTAGTAACGCTGTGCGTCAGCGGGGCGTCTCTGGAAGTACGAGACATTGCCTAGCTGGTGTAGTGCGCTGGCAATACCTGCAGTGTCACCTAGGGTTTTCGCTAGCGTGAGGCTCTGCTCGTACAGCCCATGCGCCTCCGCGTACTGCCCAGCCGCCTGCGCCAGCGAACCCAACTGAAGCAGCACGCCGAACCGTTCGGGTGCCAAGCCCAATCTGTCGAACGTCATGCTGGCTTCTTCGTAAAGGCGATGCGCCTCCTCATGTTTACCCTCCGTTTGTGCCAGCATCCCCAGCTGATACCCCACCACGGCCGAAAGGTGCGGGTCATTCACCTTCCGTGCCAACACTAGACAGTCCTCATACAGCTGCCTCGCCTCTGAGAATCGTCCCTGCAAGTACGAGGTGTTGCCCAACTCCTGTAGGCACGCACCAATGCCTGCGGTGTGACCGACCGCACGCTCCAGTGCCAAGCTCTCCTCGCACAAACGTCGGGCCTGGTCGCACCGTCCCTGCTCTCTGGCAAGTCCGCCCAACTGGAGCAGCGTCGTGGCCGTAAGTAGCGGATCACCCAACCCGCGTTCGAGCGCAAGAGTCTGCTCGTACAGCTGCCGGGCCTCCTCGAATCGCCCTTGATATTGCCCCAGTCGCCCCAAGCAGTGCAACGTCGTGGCCAGCTCCCTTACCGCACCGAGTTTCTCGAACGTCTCAGCGCACTCCTTGTACACGCTGCGCGCATCGGCGTATCGCCCCTGGAGCGCAGATAGAGATGCCAGCTGAGCCGCAGTCCGGCTCATGTTCGCTACGTCACCGCATTTGCGTTCCAGCTCCATAGCCTCGCGATATAGCCGTCTCGCCTGCTCGTGTTGTCCCTCGTCCTGTGACAGTCGGCCCAACTCGTGCAGACACGTTGAAGCACAGCGCTCATCGCTCAGGGCACGGTATCCGTCCAGAGCCGCTTGATGTCGTAGCCGCGCTTGTGATAGGTCACCGAGTAGGTGGTAGAACGCACCCACGCTAGCCGCATATCTTGCCTCAGCATGTCTGTCTCCTAGCGCGTGCGCCGCCTCAACTGCCGCATTGCCCCACCGAATCCCTTCCCGCCAGTAGCCCCGCACCCCCATCAGGGTTACGTGGGGACGCCCGATTAGTTCCACCAGACGTAGCAGTGCGCGCGCACAATCCGCTTGCAGCGAGCTCGAAGAAGCGGTGCGGTGATCGTCCAACCACTCCAACACGTCCTCGAGGTTGAGCCACTCCGATTCAAGGCGGTCGTAGTCGTGCGGGAAGCACTCGACATAGCTCAGGTAGTACTCCACCTGGTGCCAGCGTGCTAGTGTCTCCTCCGCTGCCGCGGAGAGGGCGTCCATGGCGAAAACGCGCAGCAGGTCATGCAGTCGGTACCGGTCCACGGAGACGCTTTCTAGTAGCGACAGGCGGCACAGTCCCTCGAGCCCGAACTGGGCATCACGGTAGGCCGCATCAAGTTGAGGCAATGGCGCACGCGCAGGACGCTCGCTTGACGGTCCGTCCGCAGCGCACTCTGCGCCATTCCATTGAGGTTTGGGAGAGTCCGCGGTCAGAGAGTCGTGTGGCATCAGGCCCCATAGGCACGCGGCCGAGGCCACAGAAAAGTCCGCTGCGAACACGCCCAGAGCACGGAAGCGCCTTCGAGCCTCATCGTCCAATTCGTCATAGCTGGAGCGGAAACTTGCCGCGAGGTCAAGTTCCTTTCCCTCCCCGCGCTGCAATTCGGCCAAGCGTGCCCTGAGCAAGCGTTGAGCGAAGCTCGCCAGCGTCCAGGTCTGCCGCTGCGCCAATCGCGAGGCCGCGATCTCCAGCGCTAGCGGCAGACCTCCAGTCAGATGATGGATCTCCCGACCCGCTTCCAGCTCGGCGTCTAGCCGGCCTGCACCGACGATGCGCCGCAGCAGGTCCAGGCCCTCCTTTTCGCTCAGCGCCCCCAGTTCCTCGGTGGTGACCCCCGGCAGTCCCTCCAGCCGGCTCGTGACGACACAGACGCACTGTGGCGGCGGTAGTAGGTGCGGAAGGTACTTGACATTGAACTGGCGCACGTCGTCCAGCACCAGCATTGCGCGCTTGTCGCCGAGCAGGCTGCGCACGGAGGCCGCGCGCTCCTCCAGCCCACTCTGCGGAAGCACCTCGACACCATAGGCATGGGCAAGCTCGGAGAGGATCGTCAGGGGATCGCGCTCACCAACCTGGCACCACACCACACCATCTCGGAACTCGCCGCGCAGGTCGTGGGCCAGCTTTGCGGCTAGCGCCGTCTTGCCGATGCCGGCCATGCCGTGCACGCCAACGGCGCCCCCTGCTTGGCCGCCTAGCAGACGCCAGCGCAACTTGACCAGCTCGATTTCGCGGCCCACAAATTCGGCCGGCGGGGGCGGGGCCTGGAAGGGGGCTCTCAAGCGGCGCTGCTCGTCCTCCGTCAGACGGTATTGCTGATACCCTTGCACCAACTCGTGGCGCACTGCGGCACCGACCTCAGATTCCAGTTCCAAAAGGTTGTGCCACTTGATATGCTTGGTGTGCGGCCCCACCTTGTTCAACAGTCCTTGCAGAGTCGGGTTTGCCTGGCGGCGGAGTTTGGCGTCAGGGTCTTCGAAGAGGAAGGTGAGGACGGGCTTGTTCGCGGCGATGGCCGTCTCGACTTCGGACACGACAGGGGCCGATACTTCATAGCAGAGAAGCAGAATGAGCATGTCACAACGGCGCACGTCACGCAGGTATGTCTCGCTCAAAGGCCCGCTCATCGCCGGCGTGTGCTCAAACAGCCACGAGCGGCTCAGCTCGATGCTGTTCACTGCGCGCTCGGCTGCCAGTCGTGCGTGAGTAAGCTCGCCCATCATCGAACTCACAAACACCAGCAGTTGGTCGGTCATCGGCGCCTCCGCCATTATCCTCTCTGCGCATGCCATGGTTGGAAAAACGTTCGGTACCGCATTGTAGCATACGCCACGCGCGAGCACGCAACAGTGCACCAAACCGATTGGACTGCTGCAGGTTACTCCCCGGCCAGAGCCGCGATGTGCGCGAACTCTTCGCGCAACTTGCTGTAAGCGGCGTCGACGTCATCGCCCTTGCGGGCCAGGTTCTTCAGGTGCGTGGCATAGAACACCAGCCACTCCTCGTCCAGAGTCCTGAAGGCCCGCCCCAGGCGCAGGATGTCGTTGCGCACCGAGACTGCCTCCTCCGACAGCTTGCGGGCGTGCACGCCCGCCCGGATCAGCTCGACCTTGTGCGCCAGGGTGAGCGGAGAGACCACCTGAACCCCGCGCTTGACCCACTCGCGCAGCAGCGAGTAGCCCTCGGTCACCAGGAACCAGTAGACCGCCTCGGACGGCACGTAGAGGAAGGCGAACTCGGCCGTGCCCAGCTCCGGCCGCACATAGTCATCGGCCACTTTGCCCAGATGACCCTGCACGTCGCGCAGGAACTGGCGGGTCACTCGCTGACGCTCGGCGGGAGAGGCACAGTCCAGCAGCCGACGATAGTTGTCCAACGGGAACTTGCTATCAATGCAAATCAGCCCCGCCGTGGAGCGGATGTTGGCGTCCGGCACCAGGCCCTCCAGCACGCGCTCGCGAATCCCGAACATATCGGGAGGCAGAGCATCGGCCAGGACTGCCTCCAGGCCGAGCTCTCCCAGGTAGCCGCGCTCGGTTGGTGCGCGGATGAGCTGGTCCAGAGAGCGATAGTCGCGCTGGATTTGCTCCGCTGAGCCGGCGATGCGCCCCACTTGCTCGCTCAGGCCGAGCTTGACCCAGGCGCCGGACACGGCCGACTCCACTGTCTCGGGCGGCAGGCGGCGCGAGCGCAGCAGCACGATCAGCAGCACCAGCACCACCACCAGCAGCACTACTGCGGCCAGCAAGAGCAGCTCTGTGAGGGACATTCTCTCCTCCAACGCGTGGATCGGGCGGCCCGTACGGAGGGATGATAGCGCAGGGAGGGGCCTTGAGCAAGCGAGGCAGATATAGCGCCCCGCCGTTGACGCGCAGTCGAAAGCGCCCGGCCCTGCGCGCCAACTGCAGTGCTCGTGCCGCTCACAGCGGCGATATGTGCCGGCGATTGGGGTAGATTCCCAGCGTGCTCCGCTCGCTGCTCACTTCGACAGAGAGTCTCCTTGACAGATCCATCTCCTGTGGCTATGATGAGGGCACGAGGTCATCAAAGTGACAGACACATGTCCCTATGAGAAGGACCGGAACGATGGCGGCATATTCATCATGACCTCCGTTCCAGATTCTGTCGGCGCGTCCTCCGCGAGCCTCACTCAGTCAGCTGTGATGCAGGGCGACGCTGAACTGGTCCTGAGGAAGCTACCTTCCGATTTCTTTCGATGCTGCGTCACCTCGCCACCGTACTGGGGTCTGCGGGACTATGAGGCCGACGGTCAGATCGGCGCGGAGGATGACCCGATGGAGTATATTCGTCGCCTGGTCGTCGTGTTTGAGCAAGTTCGCAGGGTGCTTGCACACGATGGGACCTTGTGGCTGAACATCGGTGACTCCTACACCAGCGGCAATCGGGAGTACCGCGCGCCGGACAAGAAGAATCCTGTTCGTGCCATGAGTCACCGTGCCCCGACGCCCACCGGACTGAAGCCCAAGGATCTGGTGGGCATCCCTTGGCGATTGGCCCTTGCTCTCCAAGAGGCTGGTTGGTACCTGCGCAGCGACATCATCTGGGAGAAGCCCAACTGCATGCCCGAGAGCGTGCGAGACAGGCCCACTCGCGCTCACGAGTACGTGTTCCTGTTGACCAAATCGCTTAACTACTCGTACAACCGCGACGCGGCACGAGGGCCGAATGGCCGCAACCGCCGAACAGTCTGGCCCATCCCAACGGAGCCGTTCTCCGGCGCTCACTTTGCCACTTTTCCACCGAGACTGGTCGAGAACTGCATCTTCCCCTCAACCCAGCCAGGCGACTGGGTCCTCGATCCTTTCTTCGGGGCTGGAACGGTTGGCGTCGTGTGCAAGGAGAACAACCGACGCTATGTCGGCGTAGAGCTGAACCCCGCCTATGTGCGTATCGCACTTGAGCGCATCGAACGCACGCAGCCTCGTCTCTTGCCTGAGGCAGGAGGTTGGCCTGATGAGTCAGTCTGAAGTCCCCGTACCGGACCTGCAGGTGGAATTCTACCGCCGACTGCAGACGATCCGGGGGCAGTTGCTGATTGACGCGCTTCTGTCCACGGTATCGATACTCGACATTCCCAGGGTCGACCGCGAGCTGGCTGAGTTCGTCGCCCCTGGGACTCTCAGCCGGGTAGCGGGCTGGGGACTGCGTGGCGAGATCCTGTTCCCCGTCCCTTGTGTATTGGAGAGCAGCCCAGCGCTGCTTGGCTACTATAGATTGCTGCTCGGGTTCTCCCAGAAGCAATTCTATGGGGACCGATATGGCACTCGCGCGTTCAAGGGCATGGAAGACACTGACCGGCTTTCCGAGGCCAATCGCGTTGGCTTGAGAGGGCTATGTCTCACGCTGTGTAGGGCAGCGGAGCTGCTGGTTGAGGGCACAGGCAAGCTGTCGCAGCAATCAGTGCACGAGCTTACACTCCTCACGCTAGGTCCGCAGCTTCGTGGCGGTGCTCTCAATCGTCTCGGCAGTCGAGCCACGCACCGGGTCTTCGACCTGATCACCTGCCTTGCTGCGCCGGCCATCCTAACCAGCAGCCAACGGTCTATCGAGATGCGCAACGCCGCCGGGCGAACTGTGAGAGTAGAGTTCGCCTCGGATCCGGATATCTGCATTCGAGAAGAACTGCCCTCGGGCAAATTCCGCAATCTGGTCGCCGTCGAGATCAAGGGAGGGCGGGACTACTCAAACGTGCACAATCGCATTGGAGAGGCTGAGAAGAGCCATCAGAAGGCTCGCAAGGACGGCTACGTTGAGTGTTGGACCATCGTGGGGGTTCGGGGACTGGATCTCAGTCTAGCTAGGCGAGAGTCGCCGACGACAGACCGCTTCTACCACCTGGAGCGCATTGTCGACGAATCCTCGGCCGAATTCGGGGATTTCCGCGAGAACCTACTCTCGCGTGTCGGGATCTGCACCTAGTCGCCGGTGGCGAGCGGTCTGCTACTGACCTGAAGCATACGGCGTCGCTGCCGTCCTAGCGGTGCGAATGCGGTTTGCAGGCTCACGCGAGCCGCGCCGCGGGGATATCACCGGACTCTTCACGTCGCAGGGCGCAACAGCTACTTCAGCCGGCCCAAGGTGGCAGACCCCCGGCAGCCCAATGCTAACCTGCAGTTGACGCACTAAGCCTACCGTGGTACACTGAGTGCCATGAGCCCCACCCTCGCCCGATTGTGGTGCATTCCGGACCGTCCGCCTAGCAACCCGGGCTGCTTCATCATCCCCTCCTATGCCCTGGTGAATGGCACGACGCCCACCGCCCCCACCCGCGCCCAGATCGATCTGGCCATCGCCTGGCGGCGACGCTTCCCTGGCGCAGTTCTTATTATGTCTACTGGTGACAATCAACGGCTGGGGGTGACCAACGCCTGGGTCATGGCCGATTATGCGCGCGCAAGAGGCGTTCCTCGCCCTTACCTGATCCAGGAGGACAATTCCCTCAACACGTTCGAGAACCTGCTCTATTCCCGGCGGCTGGTGCAAAGGCTGGGCCTCAGCCAGCCCACTCTGGTCACGCTCGACCTCTACACGCGCCGGGCCGTCGCTACGGCCGAAAAAATGGGCTGGGACGACGTGCGCTGGCTGTCAGTCTATTCACACGGCCAGCCGGCCTACGGCCGCAAGTGGCTGCAGACGCACTCACGCGGCACGATCCTCGTCTACGAGGTACTGGCGATGGCTCTGAGCAAGGTCGCGGGCTGGGCCTGAGGCCCCTCTTCCACTATTGCCGGCGCCGGCGACGCGGGACGGTCTCCTGCCAGTGCGAGCGAGACTGCTTCGGCCAGCCCCAGGGGGCCACCTCGCAGTGACGCGTGGTAAGCGCGCACGCGGCTTGACAAAGCGCCGTTGTTGTGCTACCATGAGGCACGTCGGCCCTTCTGGCAACACAGTCCCTCATCGCTGTCCCCCCCAGGCAGGCCAACCTTTCGTTCTCCTGCGTGACACTGTTGCTCGCTCTCTGCAGCGCCGGACTTGCGTGCTCGGCGCATCGGGAAAGGGGGTGATGTCACAGAACGCGAACCACCGGGTGGTGTCGGACTCCACAAGCCTCACACCGTGAGGCCCACGTGCCACTCATTGGGAGGAGAAATGAACTCGCTTGTCCTGTTGTTGATCGGGGCAGTCGCTCTGTTCCTGGGCTACAAGTACTATGCTGGCTCCATCGACCGCCAGATCGTCCAGCCGGACGCGAAAAAGGCCTGTCCGGCCAAGATGTACATGGATGGGGTCGACTTTATTCCGGCCAGCAGAAACGTCCTCTTTGGTTACCAGTTCAAGTCCATCGCTGCACTCGGACCCATCACCGGCCCAATTGCCGCTGTGGCCTGGGGCTGGGCGCCAGCTCTGGCCTGGGTCATCCTGGGCACCTTCTTCATCGGCTGGGTGCAGGACTATGGCTCGATGATGATGGGCGTCCGTCGCGACGGCGACACCCTTGGCGCGCTGAGCTACAAGCTCATCTCACCTCGGGCCCGAAGTATCCTCATGCTTTTCCTCTACTTCTATCTGCTCCTGATCATGGGCTCGTTCGGCAACCTAGTCGGCAAGAGCTTGATGGCCAGGCCAGTGGTGCCATTCGGCATGATCATGGTGACGCTGGCGGGCATCATCGCCGGCCAGATGACCTACAAGATGAAGAAGGACATCGTTCTCACCACCGTGGTGACCGTGGCCATCTCCTTTGTCGGCATCTGGCTCAGCACCCTGCCGGCCATCTCCGGGTTCTTCACCTCTCTGTTCGGGGGTGCCAAGTCGCCCGTGATGTTCCTCTCCGTTACGCGGGCGCAATTCATCGGAACCATACTGGTACTGCTCTTCTGTTACCTCGGGTCGGTGTTGCCCATCTGGTCCTGGGCCCAGCCGGTCAACTATGTGTCCTTCTGGATCATCGCTCTAGGCATGCTGGGCGGAGTGTTGGGCCTGCTGATCTGGCATCCCACGCTGGGGGACTTTCCAGCCTATACGCAGTGGACCGTGGGCGCGGGCCCTCTGTGGCCGATGCTGTTCGTGACCATCGCCTGCGGCGCCATTTCGGGCTGGCACAGCCTGGTGTCCACGTCGGGCACAGCGCGCCAGCTGGAGTGTGAGACGGACGCCCTGCCCGTCGGCGGCGGCGCCATGTTCCTGGAGATGGTGCTGGCGGTCATTTCCATCCTGGCGGCCACGGCCGGCATGGGTGGGCTGGCCGGGTACCAGGCGACCCTCAAGGCGGGGGCGGCGCTGGAGGTGTTCGCCGAAGGACTGGCGAACTTCCTGGCTCACATTGGCATTCCCAAGGGCTTTGGCGTGGCCTATGGCTCGGTCTTTTTGACCATCATGGGCCTGACCATCATGCAGCTGGCCGTGCGCTTTATGCGTGTGGCCAGCGCAGAGCTGGTGGGCGGCAAAGTGCCGGCAATGAAGAACGTGCACGTGGGCACGCTGGTGGCTCTGATCCTGACCGCGATCTTTGTCTGGGTCATCCCCTGGCTGACCATCTGGACCGCCTTCGGCGGGGCCAATCAGCTCATGGCCGGGTTGGCACTCCTGCTCATTGCCCTGTGGCTCAAATCGGAGGGAAAGAAGAACGGCTGGGCGCTCTATCCCTCGTTCTTCATGCTGGTGACCACCTTTGCGGCCCTGATCCTGCTGGGCCTCAACCAGTTTAAGGCAATGGGGGTGGCCAAGACGACGGAGTCTCGCCTGGCTGCGATGCTGGTCGCCCTGATCGCAGTGGTGCTGCTTGTGGCAGCTGCCTTCCTCATCGCGGATGGCCTGAAGGCGTTGCGCAAGAAGGCACAGGCGGCGACAAAGAAGGGTTAGCTCTGCGCATCACAGGGGCGGGCGTCCGGGCCCGCCCCACCATCAGACACGGACAATGGGAGCTGCTGTTGATCGCACGGATCCGCAAGACTCTGACTCCAACGTGGCGCGCCGCCTGTGAGATGATCTACGGCGCTTCCGGGTACGAGTGGGCCCTGGCTGCGCGCCGCCAGCGCGCCCAGACCGAGCACTTGTTCATGCTGATCACGTTCGGCGACCTGGTCGGTCTGCCGATCCTTCCACCCTACTACACGCTGCGTCTCCTGCCGTTTGTGGTTCCGGTCGTGCAAAGTTGGAAGCGAAGTCTGCTGCGCGAGCGAGACTGGACCGATCTCGGAGACCTGATTCAGGGGGTGAGCTGATCGGCACCATTCTGAGGAGGGACAATGCCTGAAGAAGGAAAGAAAGACACCAAGATCCGCAAGCTCGGCCGCTCGGCCAAGGAACTGCTCTACGGAATGGCGGGCCACGACATGACCCGCTATGCGCTCAAGACGCGCGGTAGCATGGAGCATCTGTTCATTCTGATCACCATGGGGGACCTGCTCGGCGTTCCAATTCTGCCCCCGTACTACTCCCTGCGCATCCTGCCGTATGTCGTGCCGCAGATCAGCACCTGGAAGCGGCGCATGCTGCGCGAGCGCGACCTCACAGACGCCCTGGCGTAGAGAGAGGCATACCTTGACCCAACTAGCCGAGAGCTTTCGCGCCAATCCCAACCGCCGCTACATCGAGTTCGGTGGCAAGGGCGGGCTGGGCAAGACCACCTTCTCCGCCGCCACCGCCTACTGGCTGGCCAAACAGGGCTACAAGGTGCTGGTCTTTTCCGTCGACCCGCAGGCATCGCTCTCCGACATTTTTGAGCGGCCGATCTTTGGCAAAGGCGCAGTGGAGATCATCCCCAACCTGTTCGCCCAGGAAGTGGATGCCGATCAGCGCATCAAGGCATACCAGGACCAGATCCGCAAAAAGATCCTGGACATGTACGGCATGGACCAGGTGCCAGATGAAGTCGAGCACTATATCCAGGCCGCCGCCGCCGAGCCGGCGATGGAAGAGAGCGCCATCTTTGATGCCGTGGTGGACATCGTGGTGGGTGGTAACTTTGACTACTACATCTACGACCTGGTTCCCCTCGGCCACGCCCTCTACTACCTGAGCATGGCCAGCATCTACAACGAATGGATCGCCAAGATCACCAAGCTGCGCGAAGAAATGGAGCAGTACTCCCAGGTGGCCTCCATCATGGAGCGCAAGGGCGAATCGGAGGAGGACCAGATCCTGGCCGAGCTGCAGGACATCCGCCAGCGGATCAGCACTTCTTCGGGCATCCTGACGGACCGAGAGAAAACGGCCTTCTACTTCGTGGTTACTCCCGAGGACATGATCATCCGCGACACGGTCAAGGCGGCCTCGCTCTTTGCCAAGTACCAGGTGCCCATCTGCGGATACATCGTCAACCGCGTCATTCCGCACGAGCTGGCGCAGCAGGACATCCCCGCCTACCTGCGAAACCGCATCACCATGCAGGACAAGTACCTGAAGGAGATCGACGAGACGTTTGGCAAGGACGTGCAAGCGCGGGTGCCCGAGTTCGAGCGTGACATCACCGGCATGGAGATGATCGCCCGGGTTGCTGGGGAGTTATTTGGAGGTGACCAATGATCACCACCACGACCTGCCAGTTCCTGGACCTGCACCCCAAGATGAAGTACGTCTTCTTTGGCGGCAAGGGGGGCGTGGGCAAAACGGTCATGGCCGGAGCGGCTGCCCTGTGGATGGCGCGTGGGGGCAAGCGGACCCTGCTGGCGTCCACCAATCCGGTGCACTCGCTGAGCAGCATGCTCGATCAGGACGTGTATGGAAAACCCACGCCGGTCACAAACGTGCCGAACATGGACGCGTACGAGATCGACACCAGGGAAACCATCGCCCGATCCAAGGTAGACCTCACCAAGAAGATCGAGTGGTTCCTGCGCTACGCGGACATCAAGACGCGCGCCGACGAGTTCGTCGAGTCCGCGACGATGAACCCGGCCTTTGAGGAATCGGCCATGTTCGAGAACATGATCGACCTCATGTTCGAGGACAAGTACGAGGCCTACGTCTTTGACACGGCCCCCACCGCCAATGCGCGGCGGCTGCTGGGTATGTCCAGCGTGTATGGGATGTGGGTCAACAAGATGGTGCAGAGCCGCGAGGAAGCCAAGTCGCTCCGTGAGCTGCTCTCCTACAGCGACAAGAAAGGCGAGAAGGACCCGCTGATGGAGTACCTGGTGCAGCTTCGCGCGCGGATGGAGCGCGCCAAGTCCCTGTTGACGGACGTCGAGAAGACTTCCTTCTTCTTCATCGCCATCCCGGAGGCGCTGCCTATCGCGGTGATCAAGCGCTTTATCAACTGGTTCCATGAGTTCGGCATCCCTGTGGGGGGGGTGATCGTCAACATGCTGATCGACAAAGAGTCGGTCAAGCCGGATTCGCCCGAGTTCGTCCGCAACCGCGTGGCCATGCAGGACCGTCACATGGAAGACATCTGGCGCAGCTTCTCCGACGTGTGCGCCATTGTGCCGCTCTTTGAGACAGAGGTGTGCGGCGTGGATATGCTGGGTCGAGTGGCCGAGCGGGTGTTCGCCCGCTGATATCTCTGGGCCCCTTCCGCACGCTGCGAAGGGGCCCTCTGCTCCCAAGGAGAGCCGTTGAACCAGTTCGGGATGTTGCTGCTCGAGGCGCTGCTCTTCGCCCTCTGCTTCGGCGCTCTCGCCTGGCTGCGTGGCGAGGGACTGCCCAAACGCCTGGCTCTCGAGGTGCTGGTCGTGACCGTCGTGCTGCTGGGAGGGTCCGCGGCGCTCGGCGCACCCCTGCATCCGGTGCTGTTCCTGGCTCTTCTCTATCTGATCACGATGCGCTCCCGGCTGCTGGTCGACCTGGCGAACTGGCTATCGGGTCGGGGCAAGCACGATGCCGCCCTGGGGGTGTTAGTCCAGGCTGAGCGACTGGCCGGGGACGCGACCACTCGCCTTCTCGTGGCCATCAACCGCGGCGTCGTTCGGATCCGGCAGAATCGCTGTGACGAGGCCATTGAGGAGCTTAACTCCGCCCTGGCGGGGCTGCCGGACGCGCCCTGCGGGAAGAGAAACGAGGTAGCCTGTCGCTACAACCTGGCTGTGGCAAACCTCAAGGCCGGGCAGGAGAGCGCCGCCACCGAGCAGTTCAGCGCCGTGATCGGCCTGCTGCCCAACTCCCTCTACGCCAGAGCGGCACGGGCCGCACTGGCAAGGGGCACAAAAGTGCCCTCCCGGAAGGGCGATGGCTCCCGGGAGGGCTGAGGTAGGAGTCCGATGCGGAGGAGGAACCCGCATCGGTACGTAGGCTTGTCGGTGAGTCCTTACTCGGGCTAAGGGCGAAGAAGTATCTTCATCCCCTCGTGGCGGCGGGTTTTGGCGACGCCCTCCTCCCACTGTTCCAGCGGGAAGACGTCGGAGACGAGCGAGTCCAGGTCCACCAGGCCGGCATCCAGCAGCTTGACCGCCGTGTTCCATGAGTGAGGGTTGGTGCCTTCGGCGAACAGGATCGCCACTTCCTTCTCCAGCACCTCAAAGGTGTGCAGCTCGAGCGGCTTATTGAAGGGCCCCGTCATCATTAGAACGGTGCCCTGGCGCCGCACGCAGGCGATGGCCTCTTTGAACGTGGTCTGCGAGCCGGCCGCGTCACTGCAGAGTTGCGCTCCATATCCACCGGTCATGGCCTTGATCTCTGCCACCACGTCGTCCACGCCCGAAACGAGGGTCCGATAGGCACCCACTTTCTTGGCCACTTCGAGACGCGGGCGGCTGTGCTCTGTGCCCACCACCACCACGCGAGCTCCGGCCAGTTTGGCCATCTGAACGACGCCCAGGCCGATCGGTCCGGGACCCCAGATCACGGCAATGTCACCCGGATTCACCTTGACCCGCTGCAGGATCGACTTGACCCCGCAGGTGAAGGGCTCCAGCACGGCCGCGCCTTTGGCGTTGACGTGTGGGGCCAGCTTGTGAGAGAACAGCGCATTGACCAGAATGTACTCGGCCCAGTAGCCATTGGCGCTCCAGCCCAGACTCTTGCGGCCGCTGCGACACATCCCCGTATCACCGCGGCGGCAGAACTCGCAGACACCGCAGCAGGCGAAGGTCGTCTCGGCTGCCACCAGGTCGCCGACGGCAAAGCCGGTCACGCCGGGGCCAATCTCGGCCACGTAGCCCACTCCCTCGTGACCCACCACCACGGGCGGCTGGAAACGAGGGCTGGCCGGGAGGTCCATCTCCAGCACATGCGCGTCCGAGCTGCAGATGCCGCCGTAGGCGACCTTCAACTTGAGTTGGCCGGGTCCCGCGCTGGGCTCAGGGATATCCATCAGGCCCACATCGTGGGCTTTGGTCGAGCGACGCATGACTGCTTTCATCGGTGTTGGCCTCCAGAGACGGGAATGACGCGCTACTTGTGGGTTGGCTTCCAGCGCAGGCCGGTGCTGGTGAGCACGTCCTTGTTGAACAGGTTGGGCGGCACAAGCCCGGCCTTGATCGCAGCCAGGTTCCTCTCGGCAATGGCCGAGTGGCGGCGCACCATTTCCACCGTCGTCCCGGCAATGTGCGGGGTCAGTACCACATTGGACAGCTTCATCAAGGGGTGGTCGACCGGCAAGGGCTCCTTGTGGTGCACGTCGAGCGCGGCTCCGGCGATACGCTTGTTCGTCAGAGCGTCGATCATCGCCTGCTCGTCCACCGCTCCGGCCCGGCCCGTGTTGATCAGGTAGGCCGTGGGCTTCATCAGGGCGAACTCGCGGGTGCCGATCATGCCCTTGGTCTCGGGCGTCACGTGCACGTGCATCGAGACAAAGTCAGACGTCTTGAGCAGCTCGTCCAGGGAGACCTTCTTCGCTCCTGCCGCCGCCACGGCCTCCGCGGACAGATACGGGTCGTAGGCCACCACATTCATGTCAAAGGCGCGCAGCCGCTTGCACACCTGGCGGGCGATGTTGCCGAACCCCACCAGACCGGCGGTGCGGTTCTCCAGCTCTGTGCCCATGAAGGTGAAAAAGGCCCTGAGGGGATCCGGCCGCACCCATTCGCCGGCCATCATCCACTCGTGACCCTGCACCAGGTGGCGCGAGATCAGTACCATGAACGCCACGGCCACTTCCGCTACGGTCACGTCATTGCGGGCCGGGGCATGAGCTACCAGCACGCCTGCTTTGGTCGCTGCTGCCATGTCCACGATGATGTTCGGATTGCCGTGGGTGGCAAAGACCACCTTGAGCTGCGGGTTGGCGGCCAGCACTTTTGCGTTGATCCCATCGCCCTCGGTCACCAGGATATCGGCCCCGGCGATGGCCTTGTTCAGCTCGCCCCTGGGCAGGCCGAGCGTCCCGGGAGCGGGGGGCAGGTGGGTGACGTCCCAGTCCTGGCGCAGCCGCTCCAACACGTCTTGTTCAAATCGACAGGTAATGACCAGCTTCATACTGCCCCCACACTGAGTTGATCAGGCACTCAAGACCCGTTTACAGCGCCTTGCCCCTCATGAAGGCGGCGCGCATCCTGGCCACCGCGTCTTCCGGCAGAGGGTTCAGGGCTCCTCCCTGCAGGGCGAGCAGGGCCATCTGTGCACCCTCTTCCAGGTACACGGCCATGCCCAGGGCTACTTCGACCGCGTTGGCGCCAACGATCGCGCCATGGTTCTGCAGCAGCACGGCGGGCCTGCCGTCGGACATGGCCGCGGCTACCGCATCCGCCAGCTCCTTCGAGCCGGGCATCTGGAAGGGAACCACCGGCACGGGGGCCATCATCACCATGGTGATGACCACGGCCGGTAGGGGCCGGTTCATGATGGCGAAGGTAGTGGCAAAGACAGAGTGGGTGTGCACGACTCCATGGACATCGGCGCGGGCGCGGTAGATGGCGGTGTGCATCGGCGTCTCGGACGAGGGCTTGTACTTGCCTTCGACCATCTGACCGTTCACATCCACAACCGCGATGCCGTCCGGGCCGAGCTGATCGTAGGGCACAGTGCTGGGAGTGACGCAGACCAGATTCGATTCCGGGTCGCGGGCCGAGATGTTGCCGCTGGTGCCTTTGCACAGGTTCAGGCGGTCCGTATCCAGTGCGACCTTGAGCACTCTCTGACGTAGTTCTTCAAGCAGCATGAGAATCCTCTTTCTCTACTGGTACAGCGCGTCCTGCATGGCGCGCAGGTGCACGATGAGTTTGGAATAGTCGAGCTGAACCTGATCCAGCGTGATCAGGTCGTTCTTCTTGATCGGCTGGGTCACGATGGCATCCGGCGCCAGCCCAATGGGCAGTAAACGCTCCTTTGCCGCAACATCGGCACGCTCGCCGAGGCCGCGGTTGGTGTACTCGCCCATCTTGTCCAGCCTGTCGCCCGGCTTCAGGTCCTTCTTGGCAACGGTCACGACTTCGCCCACGGGCCTGGTCGTGGTTGCCATGGTCGTCTCGTGCAGCAGCACAGCGCGCGCCGCCGACACGGGCGTTTCCAGATTGGTCAGGTGATAGGGTCGATAGAGTACTCCGTTGGGGCCCTTACCATGGCTGAGTCCGGTGAGCCCGGCATGAATGGCCGGATCGGCTGCCTTGACGACGACGAACACGCCGGGAGCCACCGTATCGTTACCGAACTGGCCGTGGCAGAAATCCGTCACGCCCTCTCGGTCCAGAATGCCGCCCTGCGACTTGAGCGAAAAGACCTTGCCCAGGTCCTGCACGGAGCACTGCGGACCGTGCATGCCGCGAACGTCAGGGGCCAGACCCAAAGCGTTGCCCTGCGCGATCATCTCCACCGCCGTCTTGGAAGCTTCAATGAACTCGACCAGCAGGCGCGGGTTGGCACCCCACTTCTTGGCCGTCTCGATGATCTCGGGCATGTCAGGGGTGGCGTCGGGGTTGTAGGGCGTGTTCTTGCCCTTGCCGGCGGCCACGATGGTAAAGCCCATGGCACGGGCATAGTTGCCCAGCTCTGTGATCGCCCCCGGCTCGTCGCCGGCGGACACTGTGTAGACGACGCCGGCGTTGTCGGCAAGCTTCTTGAGCACGCGACCGACGACGATGTCCGTCTCGACGGTCAGCATCACGATATGCTTGTGATTGTTGATGGCATGGTAAGCCACGCGGGCGCCGATCTCGGGAACGCCCGTGGCATCGACCACCACTTCCACGGAAGGAAGGGTCACGGCCAGGTGCCAGTCGCTCGTGGCGACTCGGTTGCCGGCGCGCAGTGCCTGCTCCGCGGTCTTGGCGTCGTCTGTGACGACAACCTGCTCCGCGGGCACCCCGGCCTTGGCAAAGGCCGCGGTGACCCGGTCGATCATCACATCGGCTACCAGCGCGGCGCGAAAACCGACGATTGACTCGGCCGAGACGACCATGGTCGCACCCATCTGTCCGGCGCCGACCAGCGCCATCTTGACTCGGTTGCCTTGATCCTCGCGTTCGGCGAGGCGATCATTCAGATTCATGGTTGACCTCTTCAGTATTGGATTCCTCGTCCGCCCGCGCCCAGAAGCGCAGGCGCGAACCTACCGCGTAGCTCGGCGGACAGGCGCCCAGATGGATGCAGCCGGGTTTTTGCGGCTCGCGGGCGCCATCGAACAGCAGCGTAACGTGCCCCAGCTCCTCGAGGGTCTTGTTGGCCACATCGCCCACTGCCGTTACCAGATAGACCTGGTCATCAATGCTCACACGGTCCCCGGCGCGAACCGGGCGAAGCAGCGGCTGATGCTCGTGCAACAGGCATATTTCGGCCAGCTCTTCGGGAGCGCTGTCATCGAAAATGATAATCATTCCGGCCCGCTGGAGCAGCTCAGCGCAGGACGGACCCACTCGGTTTAGCGTGATTTCGTACACAGTTTCCGTCATCAGACAGTCCCTTCCAGAGGGAAAAGTGACCCGGGCGCGCCGCGAGCTGACCTGAGGAGCGGCCCGTGAGGGGTGATGGACCGGCGTGACTTGGCGCGATATCGCCGGTCCATCACAGGAAAACGAACTCGGGACTACATCCCGAAGCTGAACAGCCAGGCAACCACCACGGCCAGCGGGCCGGTGATGAAGCGGGAGAACAGCTCGGCCGGCATGCCGTTCTCCAGCGTCTCCGCCTCGGCGCCGAGGAGCGAGTAGCCCAGCGGCATGGTGTCCATGCCGACCTGACCATCCACTGCCCAGAGGGCGGGCAGGGCCATGGCCGGAGCGATTTTGCCGGCGGCAATCTGCGTGCCGATCAGGGAGCCGATAACCGCCGCGGGAACCGCGCCTGGAGCCAGGAGCGGCGATAGGAACGGGATGCAGCACACAATCGCGATCACCACCAAACCGATCACGTTGCCCGCCAGGGGCAGCATCGCGTTGGCGAACGCATTCCCCGCGCCGGTCTTGTTGATGAGCGTGGTCATAATCGCTACAAACACAACGAAGGGAACAATGGTGTTAAGGCAAACCTGCACACCGTCCTTGCACACGTTGATGATCGTAACGACGACATTGGCGATGACCCTGCCAACCACTTCCACGAATCTCTGAATTGCTTTCATTGAAGGAGTCTCCTCTCTTATGAATCTACTAGCGTGACATTATCAGGCGTGACGCCGGAGACATACATATCCGGGGTCATCGCCTTGCCAAGCAAGTTGCCTTTGTTGCTGACCGCGATGGTGTTGATCGTCTTGACCCCCAAACTGGGGTACATCGCGCAGCGTGCGGTGCCGCCGCAGTCCGTGACGACGCAGGCCATCTGCTTGGCGACGATCCCCTTCTTCATCAGATCGACTGTCTGGCCGCCGGTAAGCTCTGCGATCTTCTTCGCAACTGGATCAATGCCGCCTCCGACGAGACAGGCGATATAGGGTTTCGCTTCGGTTGGCGTGACAAACACCGGTCCGCCATAGGTGCCCACGATCTTTGCGGTCTTGTACTCCATTGGTGTCCCCCCTCTTGACTGTCTTGCGGCGATCCCTAGGAGGGATTTGCTGCCTGCGTCCGCTTCTTCATCCATGCATAGAGGGTGTCCGTAGTGAAGCCGCGAATCGCCATGACTACCAAAGCCGAAAGCAAAGCACGCAAGGCGAAATTGGCCGGGGTCCCGCCCGCAGCGGCATAGCCAGCGGCAAGGCCGCCGTAGACGAAGTATTCGGCCGCGTGCACGTGCGGGAAGATACCCATTGAAGGATGCAGGTACGTCAGTGAGGTATCGCTATAGGCTGGCTTCTGATCCTCATCCAGCATCTGTTGCGCGAGGACGTAGCCCCCGATGCCGGGGACGAAGGTGAGCAGGAACGCTGGCACAATCGTCCAGCGCAACAGAGGTATCTTCACTACTTTGTGCAAGACGCCCTGCACTCGCTCGGCGCCGATCAACCGGACGATGCTGACTACGAACGTGTAAATGCAGAGGTACGTTGGGATGATAGAGCCGGCCATGGCCAGGGCACCCGCCCCTGCTGCACTGAACAGACTCAGTACGGATTGAATCGCGTTGACGATCCCAGTCATTTTTAACCCTCCCCATTCTCAATGTCGATCATGAAATGACCACACAACTGCCCAGTAGTGCGTTGTCCCCTCCTTCCTCGACGGCCAGGTCCATCGCCCCGCCGCCACTGTTGCGCGTCTCGGGTGTGAGTACCTGGTCTTTCGCCATGCGCTCCAGCACCTGCTTGGCCGCTTTCTCGATGGCCGTGCGTAGTCGGCCCTTGTAGCGGGTAGAAGTCCCCAGAGATGCCAGGCTTTGCACATCGGCCCCGATCAGCTCGGGGAACTCGCGCAGTCCGGCAAAGACGGAGAGGCCCTTCATGCGTTCGGAGCGAATCACAATGCCTGCCGGGTCCGTGGTCAGCACCACCATCACGCCTGGCAGCATCTTCCCCGCGGCCACTCCGATACCGGCGTATCCAGCGCCAGGTGCGTGCAACAGACCCGCCAGCCGGCGGCGAAAGGCCATCATCTGCCTCATTGCCAACAGCGACTGCAGAACCCACGCTCCCGCCAGTATGAGTAGCACGGCCAAAGTGTTCACAGGCCTCTCCATCCTCTACGGACACCTGCGGCCCGAACAGCCCTCAGGCATTTCGCCTTCAACCTATGCCCAGGTATCGATCAGGTTCTTGATGCCCTTCTGCGCCGCGTGATCCTCAATGGCCTGGACCACGTTCGCCAGCGGGTACTTGGCGGTCACGAATTCCCTGGACGAGATCACGCCGCGGCAGATCATATCGAACGCCATCTGCACGTGCAGCGGCGTGGTATGGAAGACGCCCTTGAGCGTGAGCTGGCTGTAGTGCATCAGCTCGGTAGCGACGGTGAAGGTGGTGCCGGCCTTGCAGCCGCCGAACAGCAGCACCTTGCCGCCGCGCCTCGCCATCAGGATCGTCTTTTCCCAGGTCTCGGGCAGACCGACCGCTTCGATGGCCACATCCACGCCGCGCCCGTCGGGGGTCAGCTCGCGCACGGCCTTGACCTGGTCTTCCACCTTTCGGGGGTTGACGGTGTGGGTCGCCCCCAGCTTTTTGGCCACTTCGAGGCGCTCGTCCGACAGGTCGCAGCAGATCACTTCGGCACCACGCAGGGATGCCAGCTTGACCTTCATCAGGCCGATGGGGCCGGCGCCGTTGATGACGACCGTGTCGCCCAGGCGGATGCCGATGTCATCGATGCCGTAGACCGCGCAGGAGAAGGGCTCCATCAGCGAAGCCGAGGCAAAGTCCAGACTATCGGGCATCTTGAAGGCATTGATGGCAACGATAGGGGCCGGGATCTTGACGTACTGGGCAAAGGTCCCGGGCAGCACTGCCATGCCCCTGCACATGCTGGGCTGGTCGTGCTTGCAGTAGTAGCAGGTGTTATCGGGGGCCGTGTTGTGGGTGGCCACCCGGTCGCCCACCTTGAACTTGGTGACGCCTGGGCCGATCTCGACGACCGTGCCCGAGCACTCGTGGCCGAATACTCTGGCCTGGGTCGTCTTGATGGTGGCGTGTCCGCGCATGTAGGATTTGACGTCTGTGCCGCAGGTGGTGGCGGCCTCGACCTTGAGCACGACCTCACCGGGGCCGGCTACCGGATCGGGGATTTCCTCGATCCGTACGTCCTTGATGTCATAGATCATTGCTGCTCTCATAGACCTTCTTGATCCTTTCTCGAATGTGGGAACACGGGATGAGAACTCCAGATGCGGCCAGGCCAAACGCCTTGCCGCAGCTATGAGTTGGGGGTCACCACGACTTTGAGCGCCTGCCCTGCCAGCGCCTTCTGAAAGCCCTCGTTGATCTGCTCGAGGGGCACAGTGTCGGTCACCAGCCGGCGCGGGTTGATCTTGCCGCTGCCGACCAGCTCCACCGAGAGCTGGAACTGCCTGGGCGTATAGGCGATGGTTCCGTAGACCGTCAGGTCGCGGTAGTGCACTACGTTGCCATCCAGATGGACGATCGGATCGCTGGGAGGCAGGCCGGCGAACCACATCACCTTGCCGCCCTTGCGGGCCATCAGTACAGACTGCGCCGCAGCCTGGGTTGATGGGGCGGCGTTGATGACGATGTCCGCGCCCCGTCCACCCGTTTCCTCCAGCACACGCTTGACCGGATCTTCCGTCTCGGAGTTGATCAGCACGCTCGCGCCGAACTCGCGTGCCAGGTCGAGCCGGTTCTGGATGCGCTCTGTCTGGATCACTTTGGCTGCCCCACGAAGGAGAGCCATCTCGACGTGCATGTTGCCCAGTGGACCGGCGCCAATGACGACGACCGTATCGCCAGGGCCTGTGCCAAGCATCTCATGCGCCTTGGTGCCGGCCGAGAGGGTCTCGGCTATGATGGCGTAATGGAAAGCCAGACCCGGAGGCAGGGGGATGCAGCACCCGTACGTCACCGCCTCGGCCGGAATGGCCATCTTCTGCGCATAGCCGCCGGTGCGACCCGCGGAGAGCCCGGCCATGTTCTCGCACAGGTTCTGCTGACCGCGAACGCAGTAGTAGCAGTGGCCGCAGGGAACGACGGGATCCAGCACGAGAGCGTCGCCCACCTTGAAACTGCTCTGCAGGGGGCTGGCCTCGATGACCACACCCGCGACCTCGTGGCCTATGACCTTGCCGACGTAGGGATGAGACGTGCCCTGCCGGTAGGTGCGCATATCGGAGCCGCAGATGCCGCAGGCCTCAACACGAAGGACCAGCCCCCCGTCCGGGCAGACCGGATCGGGGACCTGTGTCACTTCCATTACCTGATTACCACGAAAGACTGCTGCCTTCATCGTCGTCCATTCCTTCCTATTGTGGTCTGAGTCCGCGGGGGGCGAAATGGCGCCTCGCCGACCCGAACAGTCGTTACCTAAACCTTGCCCCAGGTGAACATTGGGAGCCACTCGACCTTGGACGAATCAGCCGGGGTGAGGGGCGAACGCATCTGCAGCCCGCCCCCACCTGAGAGCGAAAGCCGGAAAAAGTCGTCCTTCATCACCAGCTCGGTAGAACGTAGCGCGAGGGTGCCCTCGGCATAGACCACGCCATGCTCCATATAGACAGGGGTGCCCGGCGCAACTCCCAGCAGAGCGGCGTCATCCGCCGAGGCTTTGCTGACCCACATGAACTCGTCCGAGTGCACCAGGCGAAGGCGACCCACCTCTTCCATCACCGTGTGCAGAGAGCGGGAGTCCAGGTCGGCGGCCGCAACGTCCTTGAAATGAGGGGGCAGCCATGAGGTCTCGATCATCACTGGCTGCTCTTCGACATAGCGTACCCGGCGGATGCACACGACGTCGACGCCGGGAAACAGCCCCAGGTCACGGGCGGCGGAGTGGGGCGCCGGAACGAGGTTCTTGATCAAATAGCGGTTGCTGATCCGGAGGCCGTGGGTGCGCATGACCTGACTGAAGCTAATGCCCACGAAGGTCCTGCCCCATCAGGAATGTGGCGTTGGCTGCTCCCCGCCGAGAGGCGGCTACCCCGCCTACTGCCATGGCCTGAAGCGCCGGAAACGCGATGCTCAAACCGACTCCTGTGGCGAAGGCCGCGGCAAAGAAACCCACAGGGGCTCGCCACAGGGCCAGCAATAGGAACCCGACAGCTTGAATCGCCATTCCGGCTCCCACCAGCCATCTGGGCCCGTAGCGGTCATAGAGCGGCCCGGACCAGAGACGCGTCAGCACGGTACCCGCTGCCTGGACGGTGTAGAACAACCCTGAGCGCTCGATGCCGGCCTGGGTCGCGTAGAGAGTGATGAAGGAGAGTATGCTGCCGACCCCGAACGTGCTCCCGAATACGATAGCACCTATCCAGGCAGCCCTCCTCTCAAACAGCGACGACAGATGGAAGTGCGCCTGCACTCTGCCCACCACGGGATGCCTGACCCAGACAGCCAGAATCGCAGCCGCCAGGGAAAGCCCGCCGCCAAAGGCGAACAGTCGAGGGTAATTGCCGCCCGCCAGGAGTGGCAGAGCCAGCGCCGGACCGATGGCCAGGCCCAGGGTCTGAGTCATGCCAAAGTAGCCAATGCCCTCACCACGGCGTTCGGCCGGCACCAGATCTGTTACGATGGTGCTCGTGGCCGTGTTGGCCACCCCGTAGAACAGGCCATAGGCCAGGCGATTCAAGAGCAGGGCAACGAAGCTGGCTACGAGGCTGTGGCCGAAGATGAAGCCGGCCACCAGGAACAGGAAGACGATGTGAATCCAACGCCTGCCCCAGCGATCCACTGCATAGCCGGCTGCCGGGCGGGCGATCAGAGCGGCAATCGAAACCATTCCCGGCAGCATGCCAATCTGTGCTGGACTGGCGCCGAGGCACGACACAGCGTACAGGGGTAGGGCCGCCAGCAGCATGCCCTGACTCACCACCAGCAACAATCCCGACAGACTGAGCAGCACGAAATCCGATGTCCACAGGCGAGGTCTGCTGGCAATCATGGAACTCCCGGGGCAAGCTCGACAAGGTGTGGAATCCAGAGGTAGGCTCCCATCTCACACGCCCACAATGCCACCAGTGCTAAACGCGAATCCCGGCAGTTGCAGACAGCAGGCCTACTGTTCACTGCGGAAGACCACCTTGCCGCGAACCATGGTCAGCAGCGGCTCCATTTGACCGTTCACAATGAGCAGATCCGCATCCTTGCCCGGCTCGAGGCTGCCCTTGCGGTCGTCTATACCCAGGATCCGGGCGGGAGTGAGGCTGGCCATCTCCAGAGCGTGGCGGACAGGCAGCCCAACCTGATCGATGAGTGTGGAAACGTTATGGCAGACCGGCCAGACGCTGCCGGTCATGGAGTGGTCCTGATCGGCTCCGGCGCCCTTGCGCCGAACGACGTTGTCCTTCTTCACCACGGTCCACTCGAAGGGCCCGGGGTACTCGCCGTCTGGCATGCCGACAAGTTCAGACCCGTCAGTAATGACGGCAACCCGGGCCGGACCCTTGCAGCGGTAGAGGATGTCCAGGGCCGCCTGATGCACGTGCAGGCCATCGGCGATGACTTCGGTTGTGACCAGATCGCACGTTAGAGCCGCGCCAATCACCCCGGGCTTGCGGTGGTGGAAGTTGTAAGTGCGATTGTAGATGTGTGTCACGTGGCGGATGCCCGCCTCCACGGCGCGCATGAACTCGTCGTAGGTCAGACTGGTGTGGGCAGCGGCGGCCAGCACCCCGGCGCGGCGGATCTCCCGCACGACGTCCAGAGCGCCCTCCAGCTCGGGGGTGATGCCCATCCACAGCATGGTGCCCTCCGCTGCCTCCAGGTACTCGTGGAATCGCTCGACACTTGGTTCAGCCATCGGCTCTTGCACCGTGCCAGGCAGCTCGCGCGGAGGGACTGAGACCATAAAGGGGCCCTCCATACCGACACCGAGCACCTCTGCCCCTCCTGTGCCCGCCTTCTTGGCCTCGACGACGGCCTTGACCCCTGGCATGGCCATAACCGTGGGCGTCCAGCCGGTACAGCCAACGGACGCCAGGAAGCGGCTGATGATATCGACCGCCTCGGCCCCCTGGTGCGGCCAAACGCCCAGTGCGCCGTGCTGGTGCATGTCGATGTACCCGGGGACGACAAGGCTATCCCCCGCGTCGATCACCCTGGCCTGGGGCGGGATGGGATGGTTGGCCAGCAGACCAACGGAGGTTATCTTCTGCCCCTCGATCAGAACTACGGCATCGCGCAGATCCTGCAGCGGCGTAATGATTCGTTTGCCTTTGACGGCAGTCAGTCTGGTGCCCATACATCCCCCCAAGACGGCGGAGTTGCCTTGCGAGGCGAGTATGCTCCCGCTTCCCCGGAAGGTCAAGCATTCCAGCCGGTATAGTCGGCGCCAGTAGCCTGCCGACTGTGCGGGGCACAACACGAAATCCTTCGCCACGATCAAGGCGGTGCCTCAATGACATGTTGAGACAAGTGAAGCATCGGACCGCGCGAGATTCTTCGCTACGCTCAGGATCAAACCATGACAGTGGTACTTTGCATGAAACGAGGCGCCCCTTGACAAACGTCACGCGAGTTGCTACAATGTGAATACATCATGGCATGGAGGTCGGGGCGCATGGCAACGCAGCTCAAGGCGCGAGTGGTCAAGGTTGGTAACTCCAGGGGTATCCGCATCCCCAAGCCGGTTCTCGAGCAGGTCGGCCTGGTCGACGAGGTCGAGCTTACCGTTGAGAGCGACGGTCTGGTCGTGCGCCCGAAGCGAACCGTTCAGGGCTGGAGCAAGTGGGGCGGAAAGGGCGCCCCGGAGGCCCAGCCCGCCAGGGCCACGGAAGCCCAGCCCGCCAGACTGGTGAGCCTGCGGGGCCAGTTCCACGAGGGACAGTTCGAGCTAAGCGAGCCGCCCCCTGCCCTGCCGGACAACGTGGAGGTGATCGTTACCTTCCTCGTGCCAGCGACGGGCGAAAAGAACTAGCTACCCGCCCGCACCTCCGAGTGCGAGGCTATCCAGGAGCGCACTCGCTCAAACACGACGGGACTCTCCACGTCCAGAACGATGCCGTGCCCGGAGTTGTGGAGCACAAGCTCGTCCTTGTCCTCTGACCCCAGCTCCCGGTACAGAGTCGGTCCACTCTGCGGGTGGATGGCCATATCTCGCGTGGAGTAGGCGACCAGCGCCGGGGCGCGAATGCTCTGCAGCTCAGCCCGCACGACCTTTTGCAGACGCTGCAGCTGGTACGCCCCCGCGACCGGGTACTCGTCATACGACCAGAAGCGCTTGAACGCCTCCTTGTCCGTCAGGTCGGAATGGGCCGGGTCGGGATCTTTGGGAACGGTCTTGACCAGGTGGCGGCCCCACCGAACTAATGCCGTACGCCAGTCGCGCACAGTCAACGCCGGCGACAGGGCAGCCACGCCTGCCACTTCTTCCCGTGCCGCCAGGTGCAGCGCCAGCAGAGACCCGAGGGATAGTCCCGCAGCAAAGACCCGGTCGTGGCTTCTCTTCAGCGCCCGAAAGGCCAACTCCACCTCGCCATACCAGTCCTCCCAGCGGGTTTGGATTAGGTCCTCCACAGTGGTGCCGTGGCCGGGCAGCAGAGGCGCCGAGACTGTGATGCCAGACACGGACAGGTAGTCTCCCAGAGGACGCATCTCGGGCGGGGAGCCAGTGAACCCGTGTATCAACAGGGCGGCGATGGGCCCTCCGGGAAGCTCGAACGGACCCGGGTCAAGCCAGGCGTACTGAGGCATGTTGCCCCTTTCGTTGGTCGACGTATCTGAGTGACCGTACCCAAAGCTGTGTGCCGGAGGCACAAGGCTGGAGTCTAGGCTGCCTTCCGGAGGCCCTGCGTAAAACGCTGCAGCAGCTCTCTCAGTCTTTGCAGATGCAGCGGAGGCAGCAGCGTCCATGAGGGCATGTAGTACTGCTCTGTGACCGTCTCGACGCTCTCACACAGATCACGGCCGGCCACGGTCAGCTCCACTTCCGAACCCGTTCTCACCAGCAGGCCACGCTCAGCGAGCCTGTGGGTCAGCCGGACGATGTATGCCTCGTCGTGACCGCGCGAGGCGGCCAGACTGGAAGAAAGCGAATCCTGGTCGCGTGGCTCGCCGCGCCGGAGCAGGGTCAGCACCTCGAAAGCTGGCCCATCCAGTTCGGCGGCGCTCCACGCCGCGACACGGCAGTCCTCGTGAAAGTAGTAGAGGTCGGTCAGGGCCTGGTCGATGCGCACCATAGCAGTGGCCCTGGCATCCGGGGCCAAACGCCGACTGCCGAACAGGCGAGGCTTTTCAGGCGGCGAAGGGGCCGCCAGAGCCGCCTCTACCACGCCCTCCAGCGCCTCCGCCAGGTACTTGAGCGAACCTCCGTGGAGGGGTCGGACACTCGCCAGCAGAAGACGCTCACGACTGGACCACCCCTTGATCAGGCTTGCCCCCTTGTCCGTGACGATGAACTCGCCACTGGCGACAGGTTGAACGTAGAGGGTGGCCTGGAGTTCCTTGAGCCGGGCTTCCACCGCCGTGCGAGCAGTGTAAGGCAGCCACACACACAGGTCGTCCAGCGCAAAGGGCGGTTCGCAGAGGCAGCACTTGACCAGCAGGCTCCACTCGGGTTGCGACAGACCCGCTATGTCGAGGACATCATGGGTTGTTTCAGAGAGAGGCAGGGCAGCCAGGGCATTCTGAACGCGAATGGACCACTCCCCCACGTTGCCTCCTCACTAGATCATGTAAGCGGCATCCTCGGGGGCAGTAGCGGGGCTCTCCCCTGCTGTCTCTGCCTGGCCCGTCTCGGGTTGATCCGTGAGTTCTGCGTCGGCTGAGAGCAGTTCGGAAGAAGCCTCCCCCGGCAACGCCTCGGCTTCGGACGGTGCACTCGCCGGCATCAGGCTCGGAACCTTCTCCGTCCGGGCGGTCGCGGCTGCACTGGCCGAGTTCACTGAGTTGGCAGCCTTCTGCAACTCGGCATTGACCTCTCTGACCGCCTGGTTGAGTTCGCCGCTGGCGGCCGACCCTGCCTCAGTCAGCTCGGCGGTAGTCGTATTCACCACCTCGGTCAGTGCTCCGGTGAGCGATTCCTTCGTCTCATCGAGCGCCTTGGTCGCCTCGTTCATCTCCCTGGTCAGCTCGCCCGTAACCTGCTGCGAGGCCTCCTGGAAGCTGCGAATGGTCTTGCCCAGGTCGCGAGCCAGCTCGGGCAGCCGCTTGGGGCCGAAAATCAGCAACGCCAGGACCAGGATCATGATCATCTCACCGGGGCCCATATTCAAAAAGTTCATAACCGATTCCTCCACACCAGGGCACTGTCAGGGCGGCCGCGTCTAACTGCGACGGCGTACCGAGCCAAACAACGTCGCGCCTGGTCGCCCCTCAGCAAACTGGCATTCCTGGTGCGAGTCTAGTCCTTCTTCTCTTCCTTGGCCTCTGGCTTCTCGGCCGGCTTGACGGTGGTCTCTTCACGGAATCCCCGGATGGCCTTACCCAGTGACGAACCCACTTCCGGCAGCTTGCCAACGCCGAAAATCAAGACCACAATCACCAGAATGATCAACAGCTCAGGCACTCCAACGCGCGGCATGTTTCCTCCTACTTGGCTATTCGGCGCAATGCAGGCCGAATGCGATCTGATGTTACTGCGAATGAGCAGGTTGTGCAAATGGAGGAGTGGCCCTACTCAACCGGGTAGTTGTCGAGAAAGGAGACCATTTCCAGGTCGTCTGCGTACTCATCCGTCAGGGAGAACAGCTCGCAGGAATGCTCTGTGACTGCACCGCCACTATCGAGGTGCAATGCGCATCGTCCCAACACCTTGCCCTTGAGGGCGGCCTGGGCAACGATCGTGCCCGTCTGCTCGTTAGCCCAGCCATGTTCCAGCTCCACCCCAGTGCGCCCGCCTACGATGAGGTCGATGCCGGTTACCTGCCTCGACAGGCGCTGGTCTTCGTCCAGACCCATGGTGGAAAGGACTATGATCACGTCCGTTTTCGCACCCAACTCGGCCACGTATTTGGGAAGCACGTCGCTGGCATGGAGGATGGTGTAAGGTTGCCCTGCCTCGCCCAGAGTCAACTTGGCCAGGTCCGAGGTCAGACCG
Source organism: Anaerolineales bacterium UBA2200 (assembly GCA_002327925.1). Lineage (GTDB taxonomy): Bacteria > Chloroflexota > Anaerolineae > UBA2200 > UBA2200 > UBA2200. The sequence continues at coordinate 1,250 of DCVA01000025.1, read as the reverse complement.
ATTATTCCTACCGAATGGCCACCGATCTTGCGGATGAAGTAGGGCTGTGCCAGCAACTCACCCGTTGCCGCAATGGCGACGTTCGCCGAGAGAATTGGGAATTTCGCCTCGGCGATGCGCTGGCGCAAGACCTCAGGACCGAGCCGAAGGTCGAGATCGCCCAGGGCCATGGCATCGTAGGCGAGCAGGTTCATCGCCTCGATGATTACCTCACCCTGGGTCTTGAGCGCCGGCTCCATCTCACTCCAGAGGGCATTGCCTGCATCGAGCAACAATACATTCTTTGATAGCGCGCGTTCACTCTTGATGACACCGGCTCGCCGAGCCAGTCCCCCGCGAAAGGGCCGGTCTCAGGTGGCCGGCTTCGTGAATCCGTATGTGTCGTTGGTGTGCAGCACCACCAGGTCCAGCGGCTGCGGCTTGGGTGCAATAACGCTGCACGCCGTCATCGCAAGCACCGTTGCGAAGAGAAGCGACAGAAGAGCTTGACACGTTGGCGAGACCTTGAACCCAGTCACCCGATTCGAGAGCATCGACCCCTCCCCGGCATCGTATTGAATGTCAAAGCGATCCACAACTCACCAAGCACACCCTGAAACGCTGCGACTCCTCACGCGTCGACGCTGGACTCTATCGTCCAACCCGGATCATCGCCCGCAACTGCCCAGCTCTGGTGCGGCGAACGGCTGGCTACCGTTCTCCTGTGGAGCGCCCGCGTTGCATCCCCTGCCCGCCGGCTCTGTCTCCAGAAACCAGAGGCACAACCAGCTAGCATCCCCGGTGCGGAAGAAGATGCCCGGGCTGCCCTCAGGCTCATCCACCCACGACTTCTCAGACCACACGTGAGGCGGCTCAAGCATCGCTTTGCGGTAGAAGGACTGTGCCTGCTCCCTGGGATCGTCGCTACGATAGTAACCCCAGTTCAGCTGCTATGATCTCATCATAGGCATAAGCACCCGGCGGAACCCCGACTGCAACACCTCGAGCGGACCCTTCGTGGCTTGAAGAGCGATGTAACGCAGCATCTGCGCCAACTGATTACAGGCAGCGGGCGCTCTCCGGTCAAGTGCACGATGTTCTTGCGCCAACACATGGTTACCAGGTGGTACAGGCGATCTTGACAAAAGGCGGTGCTCCTCTGGTAAAAGAGTTGTGGACACAACTTCACCAAGAGGAGCACCGCCTATGGCCGATATGGCCTACGGGGAAGTATACGCTATGAGCCGAGTCGACGCAAGACTGAGACTGGT
>DCVA01000044.1 GCA_002327925.1 Anaerolineales bacterium UBA2200 | reverse complement strand
GCGTTAGCCGTCACCAGCACAGGCCAGCGACGGCTCATGGAATCAGAACGCTGCAATGCGCTCGCCGAGAACATCGCTGTACGCGCTCATGTGGTCCGCCTGGCGTTGCAGCCGTTCCATTTCTGCGTCGCCAAGGCCAGCGAAAATCTCGGTGCCAAAGAACGCCTTCAGCTTCGTCAGCTTGTCGTCCAGTTCTTCCTTCTCGGTTACTACTCGCTGCTGATGCGGTGCCATGTTGTTTCCTTTGCAATTGCCGGCATTCATCGGGTGCCGGCTAACCCGTCAATCACATCAAGTGCAGCGGCACTCAGCCGCTCCGCCCGCGCCTCTGCCGCTGCGAGCTGGGCGCGTAGTTCCCGGATTTCCTCCGCCGCGTCGTCGTGAGCGTCGTTGCATAACTCCTGCAGTTCTTGGTCTGTGAGTCTCACGGCTTCACCTCCCCGCGCAGGGCTGCGTCTAGAATTTCGCGCCCTGACCTCAAACGCTCACCGGACTCTCTTAGCGCCCGCGCATATCCCGCAGCTTCGCCAGCAGTGCGGCTCTCACTCGCAACTCGTTGTATGGTTTTCCACTCCGTGTGTGCAGCAGGGGAAACAGCCTCAAGTGCATCCTGTGATAGCTCACACAGCCGCGTATCCCACTCGGTGTCCGAGGTGTTTGCAGCGGCAAATTGAATGTAGTCAAACATCTGTTTAGCGCCGGATGTAACCCCTGCCGCGTAGCCTTGAGGCATCGGCACCTCTGTCGCGCCGATGGGCTGCTGGTTCCGCGCCCATTTCTCTTTTTGCACTTCGGTCATTTCCTGTGGGCAAAACTCCAACATCAGCGCGTCACGCTCCGCCAGGACGCCGCGCACGTAGTCGAGCAGGGCGGTGCGGGACAAAACGAATTTGTGCCTCCTGTCCGCAATGTTCGGGTCTGTTATGCGGGCAAGTTGCAACAGCGCCGACGCTTCTGCGTGTTTGTCCACCAGCCGCTCCACCTCCGCCATGTCCGGCTGCACCATCGCGCGGGCGCAGGCTTCGCGGAGTTCTCGCTTTGCCCGGTATGCGCCTTCATAGTCGGTGGCTGCTACATCGCACGCAGTCAGCGCAGCGGCGATCAGTTCCTGTGTTGCGCTCATTTCGATTCCTTCCAGTGATTTAACGTAGTACCACTGTGGCACACAGAATCACCGTTGTCAAGACCCACGGAAAAGGTCCGTGCCATACAGCAACTCATTGCCCTTGACCGGCTTGGGTTTGGCGTTCGTGCGCCGATAGAACGAGTCACTGAGGCGCTGTTTGGCCTCGACAACCTCACGCCGGTATTCTACGAACTGATTCCGTAGCTGCGGATTCACGGCCCACTGTGCCATGTGACGGTGCTCCATCGACCCATCATCGACCCGTACCACCCACCCCGCCTCCTCCATCAGCATCATGGCGCCAATGATCGCCTGGTCCTGCTGCCATGTATTGAGGTGCTTCAACTGCACCCTGCTGCTGTGCTTCAGGTCCGCGAGACTGTGGCTCACGATGTCGCAGTGGAAAATCACATGGTCAGCCAGCCACTTGTCGAACGAGTCACCGGACTCCGGCTGGTGCACATACCGCAGCGACGGAATCACGTAGTCCTTGACGAACTTGACCACCCTGGCCATCAGCGCCCCGGATACCTGGGTCGCGTACGGTGTCTCGATACAGTGCCAGATCAGCGCCACGCGGCCGGCCAGACCCTCGATCTTGCCGAACGCCGTCATGTAGGTCGGCAGCGCCCCGGTAATCCGCTCATCGTGCTTCGCTTGCTCGTACCACGACTGGAACTCACGATAGATCGTCAGCGCCTCGGGTGACAGATGATAGGTCACCGGGGGCAAACCATAGACCACCCGGACTACCTGGTCGTAGGCGCTCTTGCTCGTCATGCACTCGGGTACCGGGTGTCCGAGGCGTGTGAATTTCGGACGCAGGACTACCGGGATGAACCGCTGAAGCAGGCCGTCTTTAGACAACTGCGCTGCATACATCTGCATCACCTGAGGCTGAATGTTGCCGAAGATCGACAGGGCGAAGTTGCTGGCGCTGATGGTCCCGGCGCCCACCCGGTCCATCTCGTACCATCGGGACTCATAGGCCACGGTCCAGGCGCTGCGGTCCTCACCGCTCCGGGTGTCACTGACCTTCTCAGCCCATGCTGCCATCTCGTCCAGGTAACAGAGCAAGCCCCGTGGGCGATCGGCACACTGGCGCACGAGCTTCTGACTCGTGATGTCCTGCACCATGAGCTTCGTCGCTACGGGCACCGCAGGCTCTGGTGGAATCGCCGGGATCACGGTGTTCTCAAGCAAAGATTCCGGCGTCTGCATATGCTCGATCATCTGCTTCTTGGCTGTCTCGTACCGCGCCTGAGACACCTCGTAGTCAATGCGCTCCTTCGCATACCGAGGCCGATCCTCTGCTTCGATCTCCCGAAGTACTCCGAACATGGGTGCTGATCCAGGAGTCTTCTTGTCGGCCGGCTCTCCGATAGTCATCAACCACAGCACCGGGGGCACCTGGAACTCAGGCATCAATTCGAGTCGGGTCCGTGCATCAATGGCCCCGCATATGGCACCCAGACCCGCGAACAGCGGCACCAATGGATCACAACCCACACCGTCGCTGATCTCCTGTGCCCGACGAGCCAGTATCTCGGGGAACAGATCAATGTCCAGACTCGGAGGCTCGGGGCGCAGGGCTGCCGTGAATACAGCAGGCTTCAGCATGTCAGGGAACAGATTCGTCACGTCGGGGATCGGTGCAACCCATCCAGACTCACGGGCGAGGTGAAACAGGGTGCCCAGAGTGACCGCGACATTCTTGTCTGTACGAAAGCTTTTCCACTGCGTCATCAGCGACGGGGTGCCGGGGTACTTGCCGTCAGATTGTGCCGACCATGCGTCCCAGAGTTGGAAGGCGTATTCCATCTGCCCGGTCACGGCACCGGCATAGTGAAGCGCCATGCCGACTTGCACCCACTCGGCACGAGATAGATCGGCGCTGATACACTCAAGGGCGCTGATGATCTGCTCCCACGA
>DCVA01000010.1 GCA_002327925.1 Anaerolineales bacterium UBA2200 | reverse complement strand
CCGCGAAGACGGGGCCGTTCGCCCCCTTAGTTGGTCTCGCCGCAGGCGAGGCCGTTCGCCTCGCGTAGACGAGGCGCGAAGACGGGGCCGTGCGCGCCATCGAGGGCAAGAAGCGGCGGCTGCTTGAGGCGAGCACACCCCGCCTCTGCTGTCGCTCGCCAGGTGAGTCTCGTCAGCGACGTCTGCCGAGCCAGAGCGCTTCACCCCTCTCACCAGCAACAAACCGGGCTCCATTGGGCGGAGACCGGTCTGTCGTCGGTAGGTTCTGGTTCGGTTCTGCCGATTACTCGTACCTGACCACCAGCCTCGGCCAGACGGTTGGATTGCTGTACTCGCTGGAGGCAAAGAAGTAGGTGTACGGGCACAGGCTGCCCGGGAGCACGCCCAGGAATGGCCTCGGCTTCACCTGGTTCCCCGGCACGGCCTCGTCGGGCGAGACGTCCACGATCCGTCCCATACACGACTCGCAGCGCAGCAGCACCCCATTGTTGGCCGTACTCGCGTCCAGCCACTCTTGCACCAGCTGGCTCACGTCGAACCGGTACCACTGGAGCAGGCCTTTGGTGGTGACGGTCGACTCTGGTACTCCGCGCCGGTCGAGCGCCACGTCGTTGGCCCCGGGCAAGGTCCACAGACTCCCCAGCTCGGGGGATACCCAGGTGGTCTGGCTGATCTGCACCGTCTCGCTGATGGCATAGGCGCCGATGGTGATGTCGGAGGAGGGTCCGCTCCACCCGGCCGCCCAGACTCCCAGCCAGGCCTCGTCTACCAGAGCTCCCGCCGGAATGGGGGAGAGGTCGAACTGGATCAAGCTGGCGTTGGTCTGCTTGTAGCCCACCTTCAGCAGCGGCTCGAGCCAGTAGTTGCTGTAGGGCTGGTTGCGATAGATGTACGTGTCCAGACTGGTGCCAGGCCCGCCGCGCTTGATGACCACGCTGGTGCCGACCGGCGTTGGAACCGGCGTCGGCGTTGGCGCGGATGTCGGCGTGGGTGCGGGCACCGCGGTAGGCTGAGGAGCCGCACACCGCGGCACGCAGTAGACGTCGCTCGGGGTCAGCGCCACGGGAACGCCGTCGGCCGAGATGATGGCCCGGTTGGTCAGGCACTGGCCGACTGCCGAGTGCAGGGTCTGGGCCCGGATCAACAGCGAGACACTGTTGCCGGGACCCAGGGAGGAAATGAACCAGGTGCAGGTGCCCGCTCCGTCATAGTGCCGCCCGACCCGCACGAACACGGCTGGCCCGAGAGGGTCAGCCGTGTTCGTGTTGACGGAGGGGGGTCTGCGGCGCCGGTAGCGAAGACTTCCAAAGTCCAGCAGGGTTTGTAAGTCGATCCGCGACGTCCCTACGGCCGGCTCGCCGTCGACGTGCCGGACGCGGAGACCGACGCGTAGCAGACGTAGGGCGGGGAAGGCAGACTGATCGCCACGGGAATCCCCTGGATGCTGTACGTGCCGTGAGCGGTGGTGCCCGAGTCCAGCACGCCGCTGAAGGCAAACATCGTATCGTCATAGCCGAACTGGCCATCGCTGATCGCGCCGGGCCCCGCGTTGCTCATGTCGAGCACCCCGCGAAAGTTGCAGCCGGGAGCGAAATACTTGATGGTGATCTGATAGTCGCTCCACTCAGAGCCGTCCGCCGAGACGTGAAACATCATCGGCTTGCCTGCGTCCGTCGTGCCGGTCCACAGCACGGGAGGGGTATGGAGGCGAGCCACGTGAGGCACCAGGACCCGCGCTCCCTCACCCTGTGCCGTCACCCCGGCCGGGCCTGACCTGACGGCGTGGCTCACAGCACCGAAGAGCGTGGCGGCGATAACAAGACATAACATGGCAATGACGCGGCGAAACCTGGGCATGGTGCACCTCCTGCCTGGTAAGAAAGATGGGCTGATCGAGACAGATGATGACGATCCGGTCCGCCGGCTGCGGGGCCGCGCGAGAGGTATCGTGAGGTGCCGCCTGCGGCTGGTGGAGGGGGCCGAACCTCTCCCGGTGAGCTCGCTTGTGTGGCCGGCCGTATTGTAGGCCGGGGTCGGGGCGGCGTCAAGCGCCGGTCGGTGCCCGGTCTAGCAGGGGGAGCACGAGAACGGCGGGGGACCAGCGGTACCACCGCGGCGATAACCCGCCCGCTCCGCTGCCATGTGAGCTAGCAGGGGCAGGCCCAGGGTGCTTGCACCGAACGCAAGCGTTGTGCCTGCCCGTTCCGCCGATGCCCGCCGAGCTTTGACACTCGTGCGTACCTGTGGTACGATAGCACGAGACCACTCTCAGACTCAAGTGGTCCGGGAGGTTCACCATGACTCGGCAGGCACAACTTGGCAAAGGGCTCTTGGAGGCGCTAGAATCGGTCCAGTTCGTTGTCGGCCGAGATGGCCGCCCATCAGGGGTGTTCCTGGACGCTGCCGGGTGGGAGGCTCTTCTGGACTGGGTCGAGGATCTCGAGGACCGTGCCCTGGTGCACGGGATGTCGTCGCGCCTGCGAGCGGGACCGTGTAAGTCCGGCGCGCTACGCTGGGAAGAGGTAGCCGAAGCGTGGCGAGATGAGCCCGCTTAGCCTGTACATCGAGCCGGTGGTGCACGAGGCCAGGCGGGAATTGCCCGGGGCCGTCCGACAGCGTCTGGCGCGGTTGATCACATCCCTGGCCGACGGGCCTCGCCCCCATCGCACCCGCGCGCTGGACGTGTCTGCTCTGAACGTCCCGCCCAAGATCGAGATCCGCCGCTTCAGGCTCGACCGCTGGCGCCTGGTCTATGCCATCAACGAGGTGGAAGGCTGGGTGTGGGTGCTCGGGCTGTACCGTCGCCCGCCCTATGACTATGACGACCTTGAGGAGCTGCTGGCGCGACTGCAAGGGTGAGGGATAGCGCTCGGCAGGACCTTACGACCCGCCCCTGCGCCACAAGGAGGCGCGCCCCGACCAGAAGCAAAACGGTCGCGGCGCGCCTTTTGTCTTTCGTCCCTATGGCCGGCCCGCCATCCAAGTGCCGGACGCTGCGATCGACGCCATGCAGACGTAGGGCGGGTAGGGCAGGCTAATCGAGAGATCAATCCCCCGGATGCTGTACGTGCCGTGAGCGGTGGTGGCCGAGTCAAACACGCCGCTGAAGGCAAACATCGTGTCGTCATAGCTGAACTGGCCGTCCGTGATCGCCCCGGGCCCCGCGTTGCTCATATCGAGCACGCCGCGGTAGTTGCAGCCGGGGGCGAAATACTTGATGGTGATCTGGAAGTCAGCCCACTCGGAGTTGTCCGCCGAGACGTGAAACATCATCGGCTTGTCCAGGTCCGTGGCGCCGGTCCACAGCACAGGAGGGGTATGGAGGCGAGCCACGAGAGGCACAAGGACCCGCCCTCCCTCACCCTGAGCCGTCACCCCGGCCGGGCCTGACCTGACGCCGAGACTCACCGCACCCAAGAGCGTGAGGGTAGCAGCAAGACATAACATGGCAACGACGCGTCGAAACCTGGGCATGGTGCACCTCCTGCCTGGTCAAGAAGTGGGCTGATCGAGACAAGCGTCCTGGACGTCGTAGCACTGGTTCTCGTCCCGGTAAGCACCAGGCAGTACGCAGTATCAGACAACGCCTCCCGGGTCCACCGGACCCGGGAGGCGTTTGTTACTACTCTGACCTCCGGCTACTCGTACCTCACCACGAGCCTCGGCCACAGGGCCGGGTTGCTGTACTCGCTCGAGGCGAAGAAGTAGGTGTAAGGGCAAAGGTTGCCCGGCATCGGCCCCAGGAAGATGCCGTTGTTTGGTGGGAGCTCGCGACCGGGGCGTTGCTCCACGGTGGCCCCGCCCTCCGGCGGGCTGGTGAAGATTTCGACGATTATCCGTCCCGTACACGACTCGCAGCGCAGCAGCACCCCGTTGTTGGCTGTACTCGCGTCGAGCCACTCCTGCACCAGTTTGCTCACTTCGAACCGATACCACTTGAGCGGGCCGCTGGTGGTGATGGTGGACTCGGGCAGAGGCCGGCGGTCAAGGAGTACATGGTTGGCCCCGGGCATTGCCCACAGACTGCCCAGCTCGGGCGATACCCAGGTGGTCTGGCTGATCTGCACCGTCTTGCTGATGGCATAGGCGCCGATGGTCAAATCGGAGAAGGGTCCGCTCCAGCCTGCCGCCCAGACCTCGATCCAGGCCTCATCGACCTTGACCCCGGATGGAATGGGGGAGAGGTCAAACTGGATGAGCGAGGCGTTGGTCTGCTTGTAGCCGACCTTCAACAGCGGTCCGAGCCAGTAGTTGACGAACGGCTGGTAGCGGTAGATGTACGTGTCCTCGGCATTGCCGGGGCCGCCCCTCTGGATGACCACGGTGGTGCCGGTCGGCGTGGGCAGAGGCGTCGGCGTAGGCGTGGGCGTGGGCCGGGTGATCTCGCCCTTGACCACGCAGGTGGTGTCGGAAGCACTCACCGGCGGCGCGGCCTGAGCGCTGTCGGCGATCACGTTGTTGGTCAGGCAGTTGCCGGCCTGGGTAGAGTAGGTGCGCGCCTTGATGGTCAAGCGCACGGTGGCGTAGGGGCCCAGCGACGGGATGGTCCAGACGACGGTGTTGACCCCGTCGAACACGCCGCCCATATCCGGCTGCACCGAGTAAGCGGCCACGCCGGCGGGCAGAGTGTCGGTGACCACCAGATTGGTGGCTGGAGAACTCGCCCTGTTGGTGACGTCGACATAGTACCAGAAATCCCAGGCCGCGGTGATCGTTGCCGGGTAGTGGCTCTTGCGGATGCGCAGCCCCTGGAAAACGTTCACGGCCTGCGACAGGTTGTTGGTCGGCGTGATGTCGATGGCGGCGGTGATCTCGGCCGAGTTGGTCAATACCCAGTCGGCACTCACTGGCTCGAGCAGACTGACCTCGCCGGCAAAGACGATCTGGCCGCTGGCCCCCGCGTCGAGGGTGGGGGTGTACCAGGTCACTGTCTGGCCGCTGACGCTCGGCCCGATCCAGCCGGCGTCATCGATCGAGCCGAGATAGGTCACGCCGGCCGGCAGGGTATCGGTGATCCACACTTCGCTGCCCGGGCCGGGGCCGTTGCTGGTGTAGGCGAGCGTGTAGGTGATCGCGTAGCCCGGGTAGACGAGCTGCGGCTCGCTGCTCTTGCTGAGCTCGACATCGCCGCCGTACAGGCCCGGCACCTCGTAGCAGCCGCGCTCATAGCCATAATCCATCGGCCGCACCAGGCCGTCCAGGTCGATCACCACGCCCAGGTTGGCGCCGGAATCCTTGGCCGGACTGATGGGCAGCAGGTGATAGTCGTCGACCGCCGGGTTAAAGAACAGCGGATCGCCAACCAGACTGTGGCTGCCGTGAGCGATGGGGCCGGTACCGGTCACCATGGTGGCCGGGTAGAAAAGGTTATAGTCCTCGCTGACGGTCCCGCCCACGACCTCGATGCCGATGACGTAGTCGGACACAATGTTGTTGGTGATAAACACCGCGCCCTGGCCGATTCGGATGGCGGCGGCAGGGCTAGTCGATGGTCCGGCGATGGTGTTGTGCAAAAGGGTCATCGGCATGGAGTACGGCTGCAGGAACATGGCCGCCCCGTAGAGCGGCGTCTGGTTCCGCGCGAACAAACTGTTGACCACCGAGCTCTGTCCCTGGTGGGCCAGGCCGCCGCCGGCGTTGCCGGCGCTGTTGGCGATAAAGTGGCAGCGGTCAACCTCCATCGCCCCGTCCCACGACATCAGGCCGCCGCCCCGTGATCCGGCATAGTTGCTCTCAAACACGGTAGTGGCGGCCGCGACATCGCGGTTCACCCAGACTGCGCCGCCTTCGCCGTTGGTGGCGGTGTTATGGGAGAACTGCGCGTCGGTCAGAGCCAGACTCCCGCCGGCGTGCACGCCGCCGCCAAACCAGCTCGCCGTGTTGCCTTGGAACTGCGTGCCGGTCACAAACACCGTGTGCGTGGTCGAGTATACCAGCAGGCCCCCGCCATTCAGGTTCGATGCCTGGTTCCCACTGAACTCGCCGCCGTACAGCGTCGAGTTGTCATAGTACCCTCCGATCCAGGCGCCGCCACCGCTCCTCGCGGTATTTGTGAGGAACAGGGTGCCGCTCATGTGCAGCGCGCCCTGCTCGATGTACAGGCCGCCGCCGTTCTGCAGGGCCGCATTACGCTCAAAACTGCCGCCTTCCAGCGTGGCGTCGTACATCAACCACGCCCCGCCGCCCACGCCCTGGCTCGCCGACGCCGCCCGGTTGCCGATAAAGTGGGTGTCGTTTGCGGTGAGGTGCCCCTCGTACATGAACAGGCCGCCGCCCTCCATGGTCGTGGCCACGTTCCCCTGGAACAGGGAGCCGTTCAGAGAGACGCCGCCATACCAGACAAACGCGCCACCGCCCCCGTCCTGCGCGGTATTGGTGAGGAACAGAGTGTTGGTGATGTATACGTCGCCATCGTCGACGAACAGGCCGCCGCCGCTGGAGGTGCGCGCCACGTTCTCCTGGAAAAGTGCGTTCTCGATGTGGGCGTAGCCGTAGACGTAGGCCCCGCCGCCTTCAAAGTAGGTCGAGTTGTTGATAAACTGGGTGCCATCCAGGTCGAGGTTCCCCCCGGCGAACAGGCCGCCGCCGGTGGAGCAGCAAGCGTGCGTGCCATAGTTGTCCCGGAAAGTGCCTCCGGTCACGATGGTGTCATCCCGGACATAGACACCGCCACCGTCATCGGCCGTGTTGCTGACTACATCCACATGGTCAAGGGTCAGACTGCCCTCAACGTATATGCCGCCCCCACCGACAGTGCCATAGCCAGTGGGAGGGTTGCCGTGACGCACGGTCAGGTCGTTGATGGTCACGTGGACCCCGCCGGTAAAGCTGAACACGCGCGTGGTGGCCAGGGCCCGTTCCGTGGCCGCCTGAACGATGGTCGTGCCGGCGCCCGCGCCGGTGATGGTCACGTCGATGCCGGCGCGCTCAGGAGACTCGGTGTAGGTGTGCCCCGAGACCTCAATGGTGTCGCCATTGCTGGCCGCGTTCAGCGCCGCCTGGATGGTGCAAAAGGCGGGCAAGCCGGTGACGTCGCTACAGCTCGGATCGGTGCGGTCCACCTGCAGCGTGGACAGCGCACGCGCCGAGTGGGGAAGAAGGACAAAGGTAAATAGGAAGAGGATCGACACGGTCAGGAGGATGATTGCCGCGGCAGTCCCGATACGGGTAGTCCAGCTCTTGGACATGTTCCATCTCCTTACGCACGGCTAGAAGCTCAGACACCACGTTCGCCGGCCGCAGACCAGAAGCCGGCGAGGTCTCAGCGTGTAGACACTTCACGTCCATCAGGGTGTGACCGAACTCGATAGGCGCGCAACAGGACACGCCGAGCAGGGCTCGGCGCCCATGTACACCCTCGTCCACGGCCCGGAAAAGCCAGCAATGCCCGGTCAAACTGTCGTGGACGCCTTGTGGACTACCAGCATTGTAGCACGTCATAGCCCGGCCGTCAAGGACGGCTGGGCCCCTGCCCGGATTCGCTTTTATTTCAATTCTGTGATACAATACTCTGCTGATCTGTGCCAACACGCCTATCGGTTCGTTCCGTGTCGCGCAAAGAGAAGTAATACTGTTCGAATGGGAGAAGAATGGAAGTCAAGCTGTACGTAGGGAATTTGTCGTACTCGACCACGGAAGAGCAACTGCGCACGCTGTTCGCCGAGGCCGGCACGGTCAAGACCGTGACCCTGATCAAGGACCGCGACACGGGCCGCTCGAAGGGCTTTGCCTTTGTCGAGTTCGAGACTCAGGTTGAGGCGCAGAAGGCGATCAGCATGTTCAACGGCAAGTCGATGGGCGACCGCGACCTGACCGTCAACCTTGCCCGACCGCGTGAGGAGCGTCCTCGCAGCGGCGGCTTTGGCGGCGGCCGTCGGAACTACTAGTCCTCCTGCCGTCCTGGCATAGGACCGTAACGTCAAGACCTCCCAGGTCCCTGAGACCTGGGAGGTCTTTCTTTGCCCTCCCATTTCGCCGATTTGCACGACCGCGCTATAATCTCACCCAGTCAACTCGCCGAAGGGAGGTGGCTTTCGTTCATGTCACCGGGTAAAGTGGTCACCAACTTCCGCCTGTCCATGCTGGACGGCGATCCCGCCGACAAAACGGCCCTGCTGATCAACCCGCCCGTCTACGACACCCAGTACTGGGCGCGCTGGTCTCAGCCCTATGGCCTGCTGCGCATCGCCAGCCTGCTGCGCGACGCCGGCTACAAGCGCCGCGAGCTCTACGACTTTATGGAAGTGGACGACAAGGGCCGCGTGCGCCATCACCGCATCAGCGCCCACGAGTCCTACGAGGAACGCAACGAGCCCACCAAGCCCAGCGCTCCCTGGCGTGTCGCCAAGGACGAAGAGAAGATCGATTTCTGGAAGGCTCACTACGGCAGGAGCTGGGAGCACCTGGACAAATGGCTCGACGACCACGGCTTTACGGCCCAGAACCCGCCGGACGAGATCTATATCTCGGCCATTATGACCTACTGGTGGGAGGGCGTGCGCGACCTCACGGCGCGTTTGCGCCGCCGCTTTGGCAAGAACACAGTCATTATCGTCGGAGGCATCTATCCCACCCTCTGTCCGCAGCACTGCGCCGAGCTGACCTCCGCCGACCTGGTCGTTGCCGGCGAGGTGGCCGACGCCAACGACCTCTGGCCCGACCTGTCGCTCTATGAGCGCCCGCCGGACTATGCCATCGTCACCCCCGCCCGCGGCTGCCCCTACAACTGCGCCTACTGCGCCCAGCGCACCATCAACGCCAGCCGGCGCAAGGTGGCCTACCGCCCGGCCAAGGACATCGTCGCCGAGATCCAGCACCAGGTCGACACATACGGGGTCAAGGACATTGCCTTCTACGCCGATTTCCTGCTCTGGGATTCGGAGAACAACTTTGAGCAGGTGCTCAAGGCGTTGGTGGCCGACCCGGCCCGCCGCGTGCGCCTGCATGCCCCGGAAGGCCTCGACGTCCGCTACCTGAACCGCTCGCAGAAACTGGTGGACCTGATGCGCGCGGCTCGCTTCGCCAAGCTCTACCTGCCGGTGGAGAACATCGACGAGACGTACCTCAAGACCATGAACCGCCGCCACGTGCGGCTGAAGGATTTCGTGGACGCGGTCCGCGCCTGCGAAAGGGCCGGTTTCAAGCTGCGCAACCTCGAGGTCAACGCCTTTGTGCTGTACGGCCTGCCGCGCGAGTCCATCGACGGCGTGGTCAAGACCGTGCTCTTCGTCTCCGAGGTGCTGGGCTCGATTATCCCCATGCTCTTTACCCCCGTGCCGACCACGGGCATCTACGAGGATTATCTGCCCTACTTCCGAACCCGCGGCTGGGACCGCGACCTGCACATGCTCAATGGCAAGGTCTATCCCTTCCTCGAGCTCAACGAGGGCTCCCTCTCCGACTATGTCGACCTGCAGCGCATGATGTTCATGCTCAACACCCATTACCGCGACGCCTCCTTCCGGCCCTTCTCGGAGAGCCGGGTCAGCGAGTCGTTCCGCGGCAACCTGGGCAACGCCTTTTACAAATTCATCACCACCGGCCTGACCGAGCCGGACTATTTGCAGGCATCGGACCGCGACTAGCGCGCCGCCGTCAAGAAGACGAGCGTGCCGCACCCGACCGGGCCCGGCACGCTCGTTTGTCACGTGCACACGTCATTGCGAGGAGCCGCTTGGCGGCCTCGCAATGACATAATCCAACAGACTGAAAGCCGGCCATCCATGATTCGACTTTTACGCTTTGTGAAACCCTACTGGAAACAGGTTACCCTGGCCCTGATCCTGCTCTTTTTCATGGCCGCCGCCGACCTGGCCGTGCCCCGCCTGCTGCAGCAGGTCATCGATGAGGGCGTCGCCCGCCGCGATCTCAACGCCGTGCTGCGCATCGCCTCGTGGATGGTCGCCGCCTCGGTGATCGGGGCTCTCTTCGCCGTGGGCAACACGGCCCTGGCGGTGAGCGTCGCCCAGAGCTTTGGCGCCGACGTGCGCAGCGCCCTGTTTCGCCGCATCCAGACCTTTTCCTTCGGCAATCTGGACCGCCAGCAGACCGGCTCTCTGATGGTGCGCCTGGGCAGCGACATCACCTCTGTGCAGATGCTGGTGATGATGTCCATGCGCGTGCTCACCCGCTCGCCCCTGCTGATCTTTGGCAGCATGATTCTCATGGCCACGGTGAACCTCCAGCTCGCCCTGCTGCTCTTGGTCCTGCTGATGCTCACCCTGGTCACGGTCTTTAGCTTTGCCGGCCGCGCCCTGCCCCTCTTTCGACTGGTGCAGGCCAGGATGGACCGGCTGAACAACGTGCTGCAGGAGAACCTCTCCGGCGTGCGCCTGGTCAAGGCCTTTGTCCGCCGCGAGCACGAGAGCCGGCGTTTTGATGCCGTCAACGCGGACCTGACCGAACAGACTATCCGGGTGAACCAGTTCATGGCCACCCTGATGCCCACCAGCATCTGGGTGCTCAACCTGGGCGTGGCGGCCGTGGTCTGGTTCGGCGGCCAGGCCGTGGTCGCCGGCCGCTTCACCGTCGGCCAGGTGCTGGCCTTTGTCAACTATCTGGCCGCCATCACCCATCCTGTCGTGATGCTGGGCAACATCGCCGCTCTCTTCTCCTCCGCCTCCGCCTCGGCGACGCGCATGCTGGAGGTGCTCGACACCCAGCCGCTGGTGCCGGACAGGCCCGGCGCGCTGGAGCTGACCGCGTGCGAGGGCCGGGTGGCCTTTGAGGACGTCTGCTTCAGCTACAACCACGACTGCAGCGAGCCGGTTCTGGACCACGTCAGCTGGGCGGCCGAGCCGGGCCAGAACGTGGCCATCCTCGGCGCTACAGGTTCCGGCAAGACCAGCCTCGTGGCCCTCATTCCGCGCTTTTACGACGCCAGCCGCGGCCGGGTGACCCTCGACGGCCACGATGTGCGTGACCTCACCCTCTCCTCTTTGCGCCGTCACATCGGTGTGGCCATGCAGGAGACGGTGCTCTTCTACGGCAGCATCCGCTACAACATTGCCTACGGCCGCCCCGATGCCACGGACGAGGAGGTCTTTGCCTGCGCCCGCGCTGCCGAGGCCCACGACTTTATCCTGGCCCTGCCGCAGGGCTACGATACGGTGGTGGGCGAGCGAGGGGCTTCCCTCTCCGGAGGGCAGAAGCAGCGCATCGCCATCGCCCGCGCCCTGCTGGTGCGCCCGAAAATCCTCATCCTGGACGACTCGACCTCGGCCGTGGACGTGCAGACCGAAACGCGCATCAGGGCTGAATTGGCCAGGGTGGCCGCAAACGCCACCACCTTCATCATCGCCCAGCGCATCAGCACGGTTCTGCACGCGGACCAGATCCTGGTCCTGGAGCGAGGCCAGGTGGTAGCCCGCGGCCGCCACGAGGAGCTGCTGGCCACCAGCGATGTCTACCGCGAAATCTACGAATCCCAGCTCGGCTCTCTGGCGGTGCTCAATGGCTAGGCCGATGCGGGAGTTCTCTCGTCAGAACGCGATACGGTTCGCTGTGGCAGGCCTTGCCGACGTCCCGCGCAGCGGGATGAGCCTGTTCGGCGATGTGCCGCTGCGCGGGACGAGTTCCTTCGCCGCCAGCAAAGAAGCCCCCCCCATTCCCCGCTTTGGCACCCAGGGCGGACCAGGTCAGGGCGGCGGGGTTCGTATCGAGCGAGCTCGCGACCCGCGCGGGTCCCTGCGCCGTCTGGTCGACTACCTGCGCCCTTACACGCTGCAGCTTACCGTGGCCGTGCTGCTGGTGGTAGTCAGCACTCTACTCAACCTGGCCGCGCCGTACATTCTGGGCCAGGCCATCGATGGCTACATGCGCTCCGCCGCACCGGACCGCTCCTCGGGACTCGTCCGTATGGCCGTCCTTCTCCTGCTGGCCTATACGGGCAACTGGCTGGCTCAGGTCGGTTCGAGCATACTGATGGCCCGCCTCGGCCAGCAGGCCCTGCGCACCATGCGCAACGACCTATTCAACCACCTGCAGATCCTGTCTCTGAGCTTTTTCGACCGGCGCCCTGTGGGTGAGCTGATGAGCCGCCTCGTCAACGACATTGGCACCATCAGCCTGCTCCTCACCAACAACATCACCCAGATCGTGTCCAGCGCGCTCACCCTGGTGGGCGTGGTGATCATGATGTTCGCCCTCGACTGGCGCCTGGCCCTCAGCACCCTGCTCGTGTTGCCTCTGATGGTCGGGCTGACCCTCCTCGTGGGCCAGCGCACCCGCCGCGCTTTCCGCAGGCAGCAGATCACCCTGGGCGACCTCAACGCCACGATGGAAGAGACCATCTCCGGACAGCGTGTGGTGACCGCCTTCGGCCAGCAGAGCGCCGCCCTGGCCGTTTTTGACCGGCGCAACGAGGCCCAGCGTCAGGCCGGCATCCGCGCCCAGCAGCTCGCCTTCCTGATCCCGCCGCTGATGACCGCCCTCACAGAGGCGGATATCGCCGTGGTGGCCGGATTCGGCGGCTGGCTGGTCCTGAGCGGGATGACCACCGTGGGCACCATCGCCTCCTTCGCCGCCTACGCCCGCACCTTCTCCCAGCCGCTGCGTCTGCTGGCGGACCTCTACAATCAGATCCAGGCCGCCCTGGCCGGTGCGGAGCGCGTTTTTGAGCTGATCGACACCCGTCCGGAGCTCACAGACCTCCCGGACGCAGTGGCCCTCGAGGGCATAGAAGGCCACGTCGAGTTCCGGCAGGTCAGCTTTGGCTATGTGCCCGGCACGCCTGTTCTGCATGATATCGACCTGGAAGCCCTGCCGGGCCAGACGGTCGCCCTGGTGGGACCCACGGGCGCGGGCAAGACTACCATCGTCAACCTGCTGACCCGCTTCTACGACGTCAACTCGGGAGCCATCCTCGTTGACGGGCGCGACATCCGCACCGTCACCCAGGAGAGCCTGCGCCGCCTGCTGGGCATCGTCCTCCAGGACACATATCTCTTTTCCACCACCGTTCTGGAGAACATCCGCTACGGCCGGCTGGAAGCCACGGACGAAGAGTGCCACGCCGCGGCGCGGCTGGCCAACGCGGACCAGTTCATCTCGCGCCTCCCGCGCGGCTATGACACCCCGCTCTCCGAGCGAGCCAGCAACCTCAGCCAGGGCCAGAGGCAGCTTCTGGCCATCGCCCGCGCCGTCCTGGCCGACCCGCGTATTCTGGTGCTGGACGAAGCCACCTCCTCGGTCGATACCCGCACCGAGGCGCACATCCAGGAGGCCCTGCTTCGGCTGATGGAGGGGAGAACGTCCTTCGTCATCGCCCACCGCCTCAGCACCATCCGCGAGGCCGACCGGGTGCTGGTGATGGACAAAGGCCGCATCATCGAGCGCGGCACGCACGAAGAACTGCTGGCACTGAAGGGGTTCTACTACCGGCTCTACATGAGCCAGTTCAAGGGTCAGGAGGGCGCCTAGCACCGGTCATTCTGAGCCGCCCCGGGCTGGGCAGGCGAAGGGTCTGGCGTCTCGTTCCGTCATTCTGAGCCGCCCCGGATGGGGCAGGCGAAGAATTCCCGGGCGGACGTGGCAATTTCGCCCGTCATCGCCAACCTGTCGGAGGCAGGGCCCATGACAAATAGCAGAGAGCGGATAGTCCTTGCAGCGATCGTTCTTCTCGTGCTGGCCTCCGCGTGGCTCACCTCACCTGCCGGGGCTTTCCGCAGCGCCGACCTTGTCCGGGTGCACCTGCCTTTGCGTTCGGCCTACGCTTCTGAGCTGGCCAATACTGGCCTGCCCCTGTGGACGCCCCTTCTCTATGGCGGCTACCCGTTGCTGGCGGACCCGCAGATGGGAGCCCTGTACCCTCTCTATCTCCTTTTCTACCGCCTGCTGCCTGTGCCCCTCGCCTTCTGTGTTCTCCTGGTCGCCCACTTGTTGTGGGCGGGGCTTGGTTCGTACCTCCTTGCCGGGCGGCAGGGTCTCCGGCATGGCGCTGCCCTGGGTGCCGCCCTGGCTTTCTGCCTGGCCCTTGTCGTTACCGCCTGGTTCGGCCCGCTGAGCAGTCTGGCCCCTCTGGCCTGGCTGCCCTGGCTCCTCCTGCTGGCCGGCCGTTTGATGGATCCATCTCCCTCGTCTGCTCCGGCCCGAGGGGCTTCTCTGCTTGCCCTGGCTGCCGGCATGGCTCTGCTGGCCGGTCCGCCGCGGCAGGCCCTGCTGTGCCTGCTGGCGGCCGCCGGGTACGGGGCGTACCTGTGGCTGGCCCGGAGCCCGCGATGGCGGACTCTTTCGCGCCCGGGACGGGCCCGCTCACCCGGCCTTCTCCTGGCCGGCCTGGTCGCCGGTGTAACGCTGGCCTCAGCCCAGCTCCTGCCCTTTCTCGAGCTGGAGCGGCTGTCCGTGCCACCTCCGGGTGCCAACTCGGCGGCCCTGCCTCCCCTCTCTCTCTCGGACCTCAGTGTCCGGCCGAGGTCGCTGACCTTACTGACCTCGCAGACGGGACTCTATCGCCTTCTCACTCAGGCAAAGGGCGGCATCGCGGTTTCCGGCCAGCTCGAGTCCTACTCCTCGAACCTCTCGCTTGTCCACGGACTGCCATCCGCCAGTGGATGGGCAACCTATGTACCGGCGCGATACGCGCAGTTCACGGCGGGGATGACCGCTCAGATGCTCAACCTGCTGGGGGTCAAGTACTATCTGATTCCACAGGATGCCGGCGCTTTCTACGACCTCGACAACCCCTACATGTACACTCCGTTGGACGATGTGGTGCCCACGGGGCTGATGGTGGCCTCCGGTTTCGAGCTCGAATGGTATCTCAGCGATTCGGCAGAGCTGCGCAACGACGAGCAAGTGGCGGTTTTCAATTTCGTCACCGAGGAAACGGTGGACCTGAACGAGAACGTGCTGACAGTGGGTTCCCACGTCGCCGACTGGGCGTACGGCCGCAGCGACATCAGAGCGACCGTGTCGCACGTCCAGGCGGCCATCGCCCGCACCTTCCCGGCCCGTTCCGGCTCTCCGCCAGAGGATCATGTGGGCTATGTGTATCGGGCCGTGGTGCGGCTCCCCTACGCTGTGCTGATAAACGGGCTGCGGATGCCGGCTATCCTGGCGGCGGATCGCATCCATGTCGAGCGCGCCACCCTGATCGACGGGGAAGGCAACCGCTACCTGCTCTCGCACCTCAAGGGCAAAGGCGACCACACCCTGGCCTACCGCAGCGAGGATGTGGCCATCTTTGAGAACCACGACGTGCTCCCGCGCCTCTTCCTGGCCTACGGGGCGCTGGCTGTGCCGGACGACGAGCAGACCCTATCCCTGCTGCGCGGGGGAGAGGTGGACTTGCGCCGGATGGTCCTGCTGGCCGCCGGGGAGGTCGCGCCCACCCAACAGCCGACATCGGGCACGGAGAGGGTCGCGCTGAGGGAGTACAGTTCGCGCCGTGTGGTGGTGGAAGTGTCGGCCCCTGCCGACGGCTACCTGGTGCTGACCGATAGCTGGTATCCCGGCTGGCGCGCGGTGGTGGACGGGCAGGAAGCCCCACTCCTGCGCGCGGATCTGATCTTCCGCGCCGTGTACCTGGCGGCAGGGGAGCACACGGTCGAGTTCAGCTACGAGCCAGAGTCCTTCCGCGTTGGCGCAGGGCTCAGCGCCGCGACTCTGGCCCTGGTGGCCGCTGTCTGGCTTCTCGCTGGGAAAAAGAGGGCCCCCGGGGGGATCTGAAATTCACGGTGCGCAAGGTAAAGGGGATGGGCTGGTCGCGGGCGGACAGGCGGAGGAGGGTCAGCGCAGCGAGCACACTGTCGATATCCGAGGCGTGTTCGTAGAAATCGGCGCGCCACTGGATGAGACCGCGAGGCGGAGCGGCAGGCCATTGAGCTGTACCGGCAGATCATTGCCGCCGCCGAAAGCGTCCGGGATGACGAAACGGCCAAGTTGTTCCGCCAGATCCTGGCCGATGAAGAAAAGCACCATCAGGTGTTCTCGAGGATGTTGGGTCAAGGGTAAAACAGGACTTGCAGGGGGGCACACGGGTCCGCGCGTCCGGACCCACGCGGCCGCAGAGGACAAAGCAAACGGGCGGCCGGCTGGTCACCACTCAGCCGCCGCCCGTTCCCAACGGAGGAGACTGGCGCGCGTTGATGGCCCGCGCCCGCCGTACTGACTACTGGCTCAGCAGCTCGTACCCCACAGTGAACCCTTCGATGTAGTTGTAGATCTGCACCGTGTACTGGCCTGGATTGTCGCACGGCAGGGTTGCGGTCGACTCGCCCGGTTGGCCCGTGCCCGAGCCCTGAATGACCATGCCGTCGGGTCCGTAGATGATCATTCCAAAGGCGCTGGAGATGACCGGGTTGTCGGGATTCCAGGTCAGGGTCAGCTCGACGTCCTGTCCACCCTCGACCACGTTCACTTCCTGCCAGGCATAGGCGCCGCCGCCGTTGCCCGTCAGGTAGCCGCCGAGCGCTACGTTCGTCGCCACGGCTGTCTCGACCGCCGGTACCGTTTCGACAACAGCCGACCCCGTGGTTGTGGCCGTCTCACCGGCTGCCAGCGGCAGGCCGTCGACCGAGAGAGCATAGTTCACCGCCACATCCGGCAGGTAGTTGTAGACCTGAATGAGCCACGCCTGCTCGGTGTCGTCCGCGTACTGGAGCTGGTAGATGCCCTCGCCGCCTGTCTCTGCGACCGGCTCGGCACGCCCGATGGAATAGCCGCTGTCCGTGTACACATTGAAGCCGACCGCGCTGGTCGTGACCGGATCCGCCGGGGCATAGTGCATCTCGATGGTTACTACGCTCTGGTCGCCAGGGTAGTTCACCGAGTAGTAGTCAAAGGCGCCGGCGTTGGAGCCCACCAGGGCTGCCGCCACGGCAGCCGAATCGAGAAGCTGCTGCGGCGATGCCGCTGCGACGGGGGCTGCGGCCGCGGCGCTCACGCCGAGCGCGCAGGTCACGAGCAGTGTGATGAGTTTCCTTCCGTTCCTTGTGTGCTTGATCATGGGTTTCTCCTTTCTGATCGCACTGGCCGGGGTTGAGGTCTTCTTTCCCTTTGCCAGTCTCAGAATACCAGAAGGGTGTGTCGACCGTGGGGAGAAACCGTGGAGACGGCGTGGAGTTGCCCGCGCCGGAGAGAAGGACAACAGGGGCTACCAGGCGGGCAACGCCTGGTAGCCCGGAGCGACCATCGCGGCTAGTTCACGACTGAGGTCTTGAGCACCCAGCCCACAAGCAGGTTGTCCATATAGTTGTACACCTGCACCAGGTAGCGGCCGGGTTTGGACCTCGACAGGGAGGCGCTCGCCTCTCCCGCGTACGCGGCGTGCTCGCCGCGTATCTCCTCGCCGGCCGGTCCGTAGATGACCATGCCGACGCCTCTCGAAATCGCCGCGTCATCCGGCCACCAGTTGAGCGTCACCTGCAGGCTGCCCGTCCCCTCGGCCACATACAGCTCGCGGAAGGCGTAGGTGCCGCCCCGGTTGCCGGTTAGCAGTCCTGAGGCGGTCGCCGGGAGCGGCTGCGCGGACGCCGCGGCGGATGACTGGTCTTTCTCGGTGCTCTCTGCCGCCGGGGCATACTGCACGCCGTCCACCAGCAGGGTGTAGGCAACCTCCGTGCCGGGCAGGTAGTTGTAGACCTGCACCTGCCAGCTCGCGGGCTTGGACTCCGCCCAGGCCAGCCGGGCCACGCCCACTCCGCCCTTGGTGGTGATCAGCTTGGCCTTGCCGATAAAGTAGCCGTTGGGGCCGTAGAGGTTGAACCCGGCGCCTGTCACGGCCACGGGATCGGCAGGAGTGAATTGCAGCTCGAGGGTCATCACTCGCCCGCCGCCGGGATAGTCGATGGGGTAAAAGGCGAACGCGCCGCCTCTGTCGCCCACCAGCCGCTCCGGCCAGGTGATACCGGCCGGGGCAGCGGCGACGGAGGCCAGGCAGAGGAGGAGGGTCAACAACACGACGAGGGGTCGGTGCACCTTTCGCGAGTGAGCGATCATGAGCGTGTCTCCTTTCGGTTTCTGCCCCCCCGCCGGGGCGGGCAGAGCACTGGTCGGGGCGCCAGCCCACCACAGAGGAGGGCCGCCGCTGAGAAACGCGTTTGCTTCCACTAGCGATGACGGAAAAGAGGGCCGCCGGTTGCGAGACATCGCGGCCATCAACGCACGCGGTGCAGCCGGCGGCCCCTTCCGGACCCAGAGAGAGAGGAAAACGCGCCGCACCTGCGGTTCGTCGGTGCCGGACAGCCGGAGGAGAAGAGGGGACTAGCGAGGCCTTCCGGACGTGCTGCCGTTCACTCCCACCCGTACCCGTGTTCCTGCAGATAGGCGATCAGTCTGTCGGGAAAGTTCACCGTCATGCCGTCGGCTCCCGCCTCTACGACCTGCTGCATCAGCTCCTCAGAGGCCACGCCCCAGGCCCGCGCTACCAGGCCCTCGGCGTGCAGGCGGCGAACCAGCTCCTGCGTCACCGTGTCGGCTCGCGGACAGATCTGGGCCAGCCCGAGCGCCCGCGCCCGGGCAATAGTGGCGTCGGTCACCTCTTCGACCAGCCAGCCGGTGGGCAATTCGGGCGCGCAGGCGCGTATCTCTTCGAGCCGCACGCTCTCGAACGAAGTGATGGTGACCTGCTCCTTCATGCCCCGCGCGTGTATGCGGTCCGCAGTGAGGTGCGAGACGGATGGGGAGCGCCCCTTGATTTCCGCGTGGACGTGCAGCCGGCCCCTGTACCGCTCGAGCACCTCGTCGAATGTGGGGATGCGCTGGCCCGCGAACGGGGCGCCAAACCAGGAGCCGGCGTCCAGCTGCCGGAGGGCGGCCAGGGTAAAGCTCGATACCGGACCGGAACCATCTGTGGTCCGGTCTACCGTTTCGTCGTGCAGAACGACGATGTGGCCGTCGCGGGTCGAGTGGAGGTCCAGCTCTATGTGGTGCACCCCCATCTGCAGGGCCAGGTCGAAGGCGGCCAGGGTGTTTTCCGGCGCGTAGGATGAGGCGCCCCGATGGGCGATGACGGTCAGGGCCCGGGTGGTCACAGAGTGAACTCCTCACAGGGTCAGGTTGTGGAAGGACCGGCGGATGTCCTCTCGCGGCCCGGCCGGCGGGTTGGACGCACGCCGCCCGATGGCCGCGCCGCTGTCCTGACAGTATGCGTTACCTGGACCTTGCCGTCAAGCTGTGGGTGCCGGTCGCCTGCGCTCCCGGAGCGGGGCTACACCCCCTGGCGACCATCACGAGGCGGGGCAAGAAAGTGGGAGGGCGGGGCCCACGGACCCCGCCCTCCGCGTTCTGGCGTGCTCGGCCTGGAGGAGAGTCAGTCGAGCGCGACCGCTGTGCTGCGCAATACCTGTTCGCCGCCTACGGCGGATACCCAGAAGTGGGTCGCCCCGGCGACCTTGAGTATCTTGACCGTGGCGTTGCCGTTGCCCTCTTCGTTGGTGTGCAGGGCTCCGATCTCTGTGGCCTCGGCCAGTGGACAGGCACCCGGATCCTGATTCACCCAGATGTCATAGTCCGCTTCCGGCGTGGCGCCTTTCAGGGACACGACCACGATCACGTCGCCGGCACGGTTGCTGTTCAGGACAACAAACCCGAACGCATCGCCGGTCACCTCCGTGGCCCCTTCTGCGCAGGTGAAGGTCTCCGAGTTGTAGAGCTCGACCTTGCGTGCGCCGGAGCCGACCGGCTTTTTCGGGCCCTTGGCCAGAGCGGCCTGGGTCACTCCTAGCACCAGCACGAGCACCATGACCACAACCAGCAGTCTCTTCACGTTCAGCCCTCCTTCTTGTTGTCGGGCGGGCTCCCGGGTGCCCGCCTTTTCGTGGGGAGAGGTGGCGGACGCGTCCTCGGTCGGCGGCCCATGCCTCTCACTGGGTAGACGCAGGAGGGTCGGTTTCCTTACTGTATCCCGATGGTAACTGGGAGGTAGCCAGCGGGACAGGAACTCGGCTACCTGCCGCCTCGGCTCACGGCTTCGGTCCGCTCCCCGGCCTGCACTTGACCCGCCATCGGCCCTACGTTATACTCTGCACTGACATAGCCCACCCGCGCGGAGGTATCAGTGTCTCCATCCGGTACTCACTGGGACCTTTCGGATCTTTTCGTCTCCGTTGACGGCGACCTGCCCGTCCAGGCCCTCAACGACCTCGAGCAGGCCGTGGCCGCCGTGGAAGCGGCGCGCCCTCGCCTCACCAACGACATCACCGTACAGGATTGGCTGCCCATCCTCGATGCCCTGGAACAGGCCGGCATCCGCCAGCGCCGTCTGGCCGGGTACGCCTTTCTCCGCTTTGCCGAAGACACGGGCAACCAGACCGCCCTCAGTCTGCAGAACCGCGTCACCCAACTTATGGCCACGTCCGAGAACCGGCTCAACTTCCTCGAGCACTGGTTCAAGGAGCTGCCCGACGACACGGCTCAGCGGCTGATCGATGCCTCGGGCGACAGGCGCTACTACCTGCAGACCCTGCGCCGCTTCAAGCCCTTTACCCTCTCCGAAGCCGAAGAAAAGATCATCAACCTCAAGGACGTCAACGGCATTTCGGCGCTCCTCAACCTCTATGACATCATCACCAATGCCTTTACCTACACCCTGACCGTCGACGGCGAGAGCAAGACCCTGACCCTCGATGAGCTGACCTCGTACGTGCGTGACCCGCGCCCCGAGATCCGCGCCGCCGTCTATGAGGAGATGTACCGCGTCTACATGGCCCACCGCACAGAGCTGGCGCAGATCTACGCCAACCGCGTCAGCGATTGGCGCTCGGAGATGATCGACCTGCGCGGCTTCCGCGAGCCGATCTCGGCCACGAACATCATGAACGACATCCCCGACGCGGTGGTGGACACACTGCTGTCCGTCTGCCGGCAGAACGCGGCCGTCTACCAGCGCTACTTCCGCCTGAAAGCCAAATGGCTGGGATTGGAAAAGCTGCGCCGCTGCGATATCTACGCCCCTCTGGCGCGTGCGGACAAGGGCTTTACCCTGGAGCAGACCCGCGAGCTGGTGACGAGCTGTTACCACGGCTTTTCTCCCGTGCTTGGCGAGGCGGCGGAGCGCGTGCTGAATTCGGGGCACGTCGATTACCTGCCGCGGCCGGGCAAGCGCGGCGGCGCCTTCTGCTACTCCTGCCTGCCGGAGCTGGCGCCCTGGGTGCTGACCAACTTTAGCGGCCGCCCGCGCGATGTCTCCACCATGGCCCACGAGCTGGGCCATGCCATCCACGCCGTGCTCGCGTCCGGGCACAGCGTGCTGGCCTTTGATGCGCCCTCCCCTCTGGCCGAGACTGCCTCCGTCTTTGGCGAGATGCTGCTCTCGGACAAGCTGCTGGCCGAAGAGACCGATCCGGCCGTGCGCCGCGAGATGCTGGCCACCATGGTCGACGACTCGTACGCCACGGTGATGCGCCAGGCCTACTTTGTGATGTTCGAGCGCGATGCCCACCGCCTGGCCGCAGACGGCAGGACCGCGGACGAGCTGGCCGAGCAGTACCTGATGAACCTCAGGGAGCAGTTCGGTGACGCGGTGGAGCTGGCCGACGAGTTTCGCTGGGAGTGGATTCTCATCCAGCACATCTACCACATGCCCTTTTACTGCTACTCCTATTCCTTCGGGCAGCTCCTGGTGCTGGCCCTGTACCAGCGCTACAGGATGGAAGGGGAGTCGTTCAAGCCCCGGTACTTGAAGATCCTGAGCTATGGCGGCTCCGCTTCGCCCGAGGCCATTCTGACCGAAGCAGGGGTCGACATAACGTCGCCCTCGTTCTGGCAGGGCGGGTTCGATTACCTTTCCGGGCTGATCGATCAGGTCGAGGGGATGGACTGACCGTTCGTTATTGCGAAGCGGCCGCTGACGGTGAAGCAGTCTCCCCCGTACGCGGGAGATCGGCCAATCGCAGCAGCTCCTCGCAAAAGCGGGAGCAACAGGAGAAAGGACACCTATGACGACGAGCGCGGTTGCCTCACCCCTTTCTCCCTTTTCCGTGTTCCGCAACCGCAACTTTAGTCTGCTGTGGGTCGGCCAGGTCGTCGAAACCATCGGCGCCTCGCTGACCTCTCTGGCTGCGTCCATTCTGGTCTACCGTCTGACCGGATCCGCCGCCTCGGTCGGGCTCATGCTGATGGCCTCTGCCGCGCCGACTATCCTGGTCGGACTGATGGCCGGCGTCGCCGTAGACCGCTACGACCGCAAGCGCATCATGGTGATCGCCGACGTGACGAGGGCGGTCCTGGTCCTGCTCATTCCTTTCCTGATCCCCTTCAGCATGGCCTGGCTCTATATCATCGTCGCCCTCAGCGCGGCGGTCACTCAGTTCTTTGACCCAGCCCACGAAGCGGTCCTGCCGGAGATCGCCACCGACGAGGAGCTGGCCGCGGCCAATTCGCTGATGGCCATCAGCTCCTTCGGCGCGACGGCCATCGGTTTTGCCGCCTCCGGTCTCATCGCCTCGTCCATGTCCATCGAGTGGGCCTTTTACCTCAACGCTTTTGCCTACGCCTTTTCCGCCCTGATGATCTGGCTGGCGCGCATTCCCGCCCTGACCGTCACAGCCGCGTCGGGGTTGTCGGCCATTGGCCGCAACCTGCGCGAAGGGGTCAAGGTGCTGATGGGCACGCCCATCCTGCGCTCGCTGTTCCTGGTGTTCGCCATCGTCTTTGTGGCCTTCGGTCTGTCCAATACGCTGCTGCTGCCCTTTGCCCTGCAGGCGCTGCACGCCAGCGAGTTCGAGTACGGCGTGCAGGAGGCGGTCACGTCGGTCGGATTTGTCGTCGGCAGTCTGTGGATGGCGCGCGTCTCCGACCGGCTGCGTGCCCAGATCCATCCTGGCCATGCCTTTGCTGTACGAGGATCGCCCCATCGGCGTGATCGAGGTGCTGGACAAGATCGATGCGGCCTCCTTCGGCATGCAGGACATGGAGCTGCTGGGCATCTTTGCCCGCCAGGCCGCCATCGCCATCCGCGCTTCGACCTTTCAGGGCCATCTGGGCCAGGTTTTGCTGAGGGGCATCCGCCGTCTGGTCGGGGAGGGGAACGCTGATCCCCTGCCCGAGCTCGAGCGGACCCTGTGCGAGGAAGACAACCCGGAGGGCACAGAGCAGATCATGGCCCTGGCCGATGCCCTGGGCGCCCTGTACCGGCTCGGTGCCGCCGAGCGGGAGGCCTGCCTCAAGGTGCTGCTGGCTTTTGGTGCGCTGGCCGATTCACGCCCGAGGCGGGGCGAATGAGCGACGGAGTACGTCCGGCCTGGTCGCAGCAGTTCGCCGCCGCGGCGCTGCGCGAGCTGAGGGCCGAGGGCCCGCTGGGAGGCATAGACCGCGAGTGGGCCTGGGGCGGATCGACCGGCCGCGGCGTGCGCGTGGCGATCGTCGACAGCGGCATCGAGGCGGATCACCCGGCAGTGGGCGGCCAGTGGCGAGGCGGAGTGATCGTTTCTTACGATGGGCGCACCCGCAGCAAGGTGCGTCTGGAAAACGACGGCGAAAGGATCGACCTGTTCGGCCACGGCACCGCCTGCGCCGGCATCATCCACAGTCTGGCGCCCGAGGCGGAGCTGTACAGCGTGCGCGTGCTCGGGCGTGACCTTACCGGGCGCGCCTACCAGTTCGCCGGCGGCCTGCGCTGGGCCATCGACAACGGCATGGACGTGATCAACCTCAGTCTCAGCACCTCGCGTGAAGAGTACTACGGCCTGTTTCACGAGCTGGCCGACGATGCCTACTTTAAGAATCGCTTGCTGATCTCTGCCGCCAACAACCTGCCAGGCGCCAGTTACCCTTCCCTCTACTCGTCCGTGCTGTCCGTGGCGGCGCATGAGGGACAGGATCCCTTCACTTTCTACTACAACCCTTCGCCGCCGGTCGAGTTCGGCGCGCCGGGCATCGACGTGCGCGTGGCCTGGCAGAACGGCAGCTCCATCGTGACCACGGGCAACAGCTTTGCCGCGCCGCACATCGCCGGTATCGTGACTCTCATTCGCGGCAAGCATGCGCAACTGACGCCGTTTCAGATCAAGACCGTGCTGTTCGCCACAGCGGACAACGCCAGGCGTGGGTGAGGTTTACAGCGGACTTCTCGAGGACGTGCTTCTTGACAGGCATTGCGGAGCTGCCTATGATCCGTGCTGCAGGAGCATCTTGAGCCCGAGACACGCCCTAGTACAGATTGTCACGCTGTTGCCGCGCCTCCCTCGATGGGAAACACAGTGCGGTTCGGGCAAGGAACAGCGCCAACTGAGCGGTGTGGCGCCCCCTCCATAGACTATCCCGATGCACCGCTTCTCGCGAGAAAGGGAGTCGCGCATGAATTCCGGTAGCAATATCTTGATCGGAGACTGCAGGGAACAGCTCAAGCTTGTGCCCGACAACTCCGTGGACCTCATTGTGACATCGCCACCATACGCAGACCAGCGGACGAACACCTATGGTGGCGTTCCTCCCGACAAGTACGTGGAGTGGTTCTTGCCGATCTCCGAGCAGCTCTTGCGCGTGCTGAGAGAAAGTGGCACCTTCATCCTGAACATCAAGGAGAAGGTCGTTGCCGGCGAGCGAAGCACCTACGTGATGGAGCTCATCCTCGCCATGCGCCGGCAGGGTTGGTTGTGGACTGAGGAGTTCATTTGGCACAAGAAGAACTGCTACCCGGGAAAGTGGCCGAACAGGTTTCGCGACGCGTGGGAGCGGCTACTGCAATTCAACAAGAACCGCAGGTTCCACATGTACCAGGAATCGGTGATGGTACCCATGGGTGAGTGGGCGGATACTCGCCTCCGGAATCTGTCGACGACTGACAGATTGCGGGATCCGTCCAAGGTCGGGAGCGGCTTCGGCAAGAACATCTCGAATTGGCTCAACAGGGAGCGTGCATATCCCACGAACGTTCTCCATCTGGCCACCGAATGCAGTAACAGAAACCACAGCGCAGCGTTCCCGGAGGAGTTACCTGAGTGGTTCATCAGACTGTTTACCCAGGAGGGCGACATGGTGCTCGACCCGTTCATGGGGTCTGGAACGACTCTGGTTGTTGCGGAGCGCTTGAAGCGTAACGCAATTGGCATCGATATCGTCCCAGAGTACTGCCGGATGGCCAAGACACGGCTATCACCCTTTGAGGGATACCTCCTGGAGGAAGAGGAAGAGTATGAGAGCTCTTGAGACACGCGACGTCGAGCGGTACGTGCAGGAGCACATAGGAACATTCCACCAAAAACGGATCCAGAGCATTGATGATCTGAGGCTGACCG
Source organism: Anaerolineales bacterium UBA2200 (assembly GCA_002327925.1). Taxonomy (GTDB): domain Bacteria; phylum Chloroflexota; class Anaerolineae; order UBA2200; family UBA2200; genus UBA2200. The sequence goes on along the minus strand of DCVA01000010.1, from coordinate 28,843 downwards.
ACGTTCTATCACGCAAGAATCCGTACTTGTTCAAGGCCAAGTTCCTGTTGACTTCTGGCGACATCGTGCGTGCCCTCGCGGACGCCCATGTTTCGTCAAGTGAGGAGGCGATCTTCGGCAACTGGCTTGAGGGTCTGGCCATCTTCATAAACGGCGAGGTTTATGGAGGCAAGAAATCCGGCATCAAAGGTATTGACCTCGAATTCGAACACCAGGACAAGCGCTATATCGTGACGATCAAGTCCGGGCCCAACTGGGGCAACAGTGGACAGGTCAGGAAGATGATCGAGGATTTCGCAAGCGCGTCAAGGACGCTGAGAACCAGCGGTTCAGGGATGAATGTGGTTGCAGTGAACGGATGCTGCTATGGCCGGGACAGCAGGCCAGATAAGGGCACATACCACAAACTGTGCGGTCAGCGCTTCTGGGAATTCATCTCGGCAGATGTCGAGCTGTACACCCGAATCGTCGAGCCTCTTGGACTCAGAGCCAAGGAGCGCAACGACGACTTTCAGAGGGCATACGCTCGACGCATCAATCGACTTACTGAAGCTTTCTCCCGGTTGTTCTGCACCGAGGCCGGCGACATCGATTGGCACAAACTGGTGCAGTTCAATTCAGGGGTCGACAAGCCCCCCAAGTGCGACTAGCTTTTTTCCAAATGCCCAAGGCCTGCACTCTTCCAGCGAATGATGTGCTGTTGTCCACCGCGGGCGATGGTGTGAAGGGCCTGCTTAACCTGGAGTACATCTGATGTCCAAAACCCGCACCGTACCGGCATCGTTTGCCCAGGGCCGGCTGTGGTTCCTGGACCAGTACGAGCCAGGCACTTGTCTCTACAACCTCGGCCGCGCCTTTCGCCTGCTGGGCCCTTTGAACCTGCCAGCGCTGCAGAACGCGCTCGAGGAGATCATTCGCCGCCACGACACGCTGCGCACCACCTTCAGCGCGCCGTCGGGCGAGCCGCTGCAGATCATCTCGCCTCCGTTCTCCCTCGAGCTCGCCGTTACCGACCTCTGCCGCCTGCCGGCCGCAGACCGCCAGGCCGCTGCAACGGCCTGGCTGAAGAAGGAGCTAGAATCCCCCTTCGACCTGGCGCGCGGGCCGCTGTTCCGTCCGGCCCTGCTGCGCCTCGATGACGGTGAGCACTGGCTGAGCCTGGCCACTCACCACATCATCTCGGACGAGTGGTCGCACCAGATCCTCAATCGCGAGTTGTCCGCCCTCTATCCGGCCTTTCGCAGCGGGGCACCGTCGCCCCTGCCCGACCTGCCCCTGCAGTACAGGGACTATGACGCCTGGCAAAGAGAGTGGCTGGCCGGCGGGGCCCTGGCCGATCAGCTCGCTTACTGGCGAGGTCAGCTCGAGGGCGCTCCGGCCATGCTGGAGATCGCCACGGATCACCCGCGCCCGGCAGTGCAGACTCATACGGGAGCTGCCCGTACGGCAAGCTATTCCACAGAACTCCTCAGCGGCCTGCGCTCCTTTTCCCGCTCCCGGGGCGCCACTCCCTTCATGGCTGCCCTGGCCGCCTGGGCCGTTCTGCTGCACCGCCTGTCCGGCCAGGACGAGGTGGTCATCGGCACCCCCATCGCCAACCGCCAGCGGGTGGAGTGGGAGAGTCTGATCGGCTTCTTCGTCAACACGCTTCCCCTGCGAGTCAACCTGGCGGGCAACCCTTCCTTTGTGGAGCTGCTGTCCCGCGTTCGCGACATGGCGCTGGATGCCTACGAGCATCAGGACCTGCCCTTTGAGAGACTGGTGGAAGAGCTGCGCCCGGAGCGCAGTCTCAGCTACTCGCCCCTGTTTCAGGTGATGTTCAGTCTGCAAACGGTTCCCCTGGCTCGCCTCGACCTTCCCGGGCTGGAAGTATCGCAGATTCCGGCAGAGAACCCTGCGGCGCGCTGGGACCTCAGTCTGAACCTGGCCGGCACAACGGAGGGCCTCAACGCGCGCCTGCTCTACAACGCGGACCTGTTCGACAGCGCGACGATGGACGGCCGCCTGGGCAATCTGAACGCCCTCCTGCAGTCCATCGTCGAAGACCCGGACCAGCCCATTGGCCGTCTCGAGCTGCTCTCGGCGGCAGAGCGGCGCCGGGTACTCAGTGAGTGGAATCCCCCCCCGCGCCGGTTTCCGCAGGCCCTGGCGCACGAGCGCTTCTCGGCCCTGGCGCACGACAACCCGTCGGCGCGCGCTCTGTCCTCATCCCGTCTCACACTGACCTATGGAGAGCTGAACTGGCGCGCCAACCAGCTTGCCCGCCATCTTGCCCGTCACGGGGCCGGGCCGGAAAAGCTGGTGGGCATCTCGATGGAGCCATGCCCCGAGCAGGTGATCGCGCTGCTCGGCGTGCTCAAGGCGGGGGCCGCCTTCGTGCCCCTGGACCCTCAGCTTCCGGACGCGCGCCTGTCCTGGCTGCTGCTGGATACGGGTGCCGTGGCACTGCTTACCCAGACGGCGCTCGAACCGCGGCTGCTATCCCTCACAGAGCGCCTGACCTTCCCTCCCTACGTCCTGAGCCTGGACGCGGCGGAGACGGCCCTCGCCGTGGAGAGCCGGGAAGACCCGCCGTTGGGGCCCGGGCCGCAGAACCTGGCCTATATGATCTACACCTCCGGATCCACGGGCAGGCCCAAGGGCGCGATGATCGAGCACCGCAATCTGTCCAACTACCTGTCGTGGGTCAATACGGACCTTGCGCCGGGCGGCGAGCCCGCCATGCCTTTCACCACGCGCCTGTCGTTCGACGCCTGCCTGAAGCAGGTGCTGGGCCCGCTGCAGTGCGGAAAGGATGTCTGGATCGTGGAGCCGGAGGCCGCTACGGACGCACCGCGTCTGCTTGCGGAACTGGGCTCGCGCCCGCGAGTGGCCTTCGGCGGGGTGCCAACCCTCTGGAAGTCTCTGCTGGATGCGATGGAGCAGGACCCGGCAGGGCGGCCCGGGCCGGGGCTCAGCCACGTTTTTCTGGGCGGAGAGGCCCTGGACGCAGCAACGGTCAAACGCACATGGTGTCTGCTGCCGAGCCTGACCGTGTGGAACATCTACGGCCCCACGGAGACGACGCCCAACGCGACGGCCGGCCCGCTGGCCGATGATGGCCTTGTGCCCATCGGCCGGCCGATCGGCAACGCCCGCCTCTACATCCTGGATCGCTACGGCTCCCCCGTTCCGCCCGGCCAGCCGGGTGAGCTGTTCATCGGCGGCGCAGGCGTGGGGCGGGGCTACTGGCAGCGCCCGGACCTCACGGCCGAGCGCTTTGTTCCGGACCCCTTCGCCACGGAGCCGGGCCAGCGCCTCTACCGAACGGGCGACCGCTGCCGGCACCTTGCGGATGGACGCATCGAGTTCCTGGGCCGTCTGGACGATCAGATCAAGCTGCGCGGCTATCGCATCGAGCTGGGGGAGATCGAGCACATCCTGTCTTCGCATCCATCCGTGCGCGAGGCGCTGGTGCTTCTGGTGGACGAGCCGCCGCTGGAAAAACGACTGGTGGGCTACGTGATGCCTGCCGCAACGCCGCCTCCGACCAGGCAGGAGTTGCTGCGCTTTCTGCACGTCAGGCTGCCCGCCTACATGATCCCGGCTCAGTTCGTGTTCGTCAGCAACCTGCCGCATTTGCCCAGCGGCAAGGTCGACCGCCGCGCCCTGCCGCGCCCCGCTGACGTCGCGGCCGAAGAGGAGCTGGCAGATGTAGCCCCGCGCACGCCGGTCGAGGAGCTGGTGACGGGCATCTGGAAGGAGTTGCTGGGCCGCGAGTCGATCGGGGTGAACGAGAGCTTTTTTGACCTGGGCGGGCACTCGCTGCTGGCCACCCGGGTCGTTGCCCGGTTGAGACACTCCCTGGGAGTGTCCGTGCCCCTGCGCACCCTGTTCGAGTTTCCGACCGTGGCCGGACTGGCCGGGAAGGTGGAAGAGCTGCTGGCCGGGCAGAAGTAGGGCCCGGGCGCATTTGGGTCATGCTGAGCTGCACTGCCGCGCGAGCAGAGCACCTCGACGGTCGAGATTCCTCGCCGCCTTCGGCGGCTCAGGAGGACAGAGCGGGGGCCTGCGCGGCGGGCTTGCGGCCCGCCCCCGGACGCGCAGGTTCAAGCCGTCCCGGGTCAGCGTTAGTATCGCGGCGTCACCGTGCCTGAGCCGAGCTCGGACAGGTCGCAGTAGCCGTTGCCATTGCGATCGACATAATGCTTGCAGTGACCCGGATAGGGGTCGTTGACGATGCCCGTGCGGCAGGCCACGCCCTGCGCCACAGTCCCGGACGAAGCCGTCACAGTGGGCCTGGGCGTTGGGGTGAGGGTTGGAGAGGTCGCCGCGCTGCCGGAGGCCTGGCTCGCAATCGGCGTGGAGGCCGGGCTCTCGGAAGCAGATCCACTCGAGGTCCCGCTGTACGCAGTGGAGTCCCCGTTGCCGCTCCCCGCCACAGAGGTGTCGCAGGCCGCTGCCAAAGCGGCCAGAGCGGCCAGGCCACTCCACCGCAGCAAGTCCCTGCGGCTGCACTTGCTGTCCAGTATTGCTTTCATTGCCATAGTCGTGCGCTCCTGATCGCTGCAAGATTCCGCCAGGGCCGGTTCGGTCGCTCACTGGCAGACACAGCATAGCACAGGGGCATGGAGCGCTCCTGCACGAATTGTGGAGATCTGGTAAAGCTGAATCGCGGGTTTGGCGGGACAAAAAAGGACCTCACAGGCCTGCCAGGCCTGTGAGGTCCTCCGTTCAGTACGGGCGGAACTAGTGCCAGCTCACGACCAGCCTCGGGCGCAGGGAAGCATTGCTGTACTCTGCGCTGGCAAAGAGCACCGAGTTGCTCGAGTAGACGCTCTGGCGCAGCAGCACGCCGTTGTTGGGCAGGCCGAGCACCCACTCCTGCACCAGCCCGCTCAGGTCCAGAGCGTACCACTGGAGCGGCCCTGTTGTGGTGAGCGTAGTCTCTGGCTCTTGCCGGCGGTCCACCAGCAGGTCGTTGGCGCCGCCCAGGCCCCACCACCAGCCGCTCTGCGGCTGGCTCCAGGTGGTCTCGCTGATGGTCACCGTGTTGCTCACGGCGTGGGCGCCCAGGGTGATGTCGGCCCCCGACCAGCCGGCGGCGTAGAGCTCGAGTCGGGCGCTCTCGATGGTGACCCCGGCCGGGATCTCGGACAGATCGAAGCGCAGCAGCGAGCCAAAGTTCTGCCTGTAGCCCACCCTCAGCAGGGGACCCAGGGAGTAGTTGGCGTCGGGCTGGTAGCGGTAGACGTAGGTGTCCGGGTTGTCGCAGCCGGCCCCGGTCTGGATGATCACCGCCTGGCCGCCCGGGGCGGGGGTAGGCGTGGCCGTGGGTACCGGCGTGGGCTCCACCACCGGCGGGTTGATCACCGTGGTCTGGCTGCCGTAGGCAAACACGCAGCCCCACTGCGCGGCGATTTGATTGGTCACCGGGCCCCGGGCCGTAGAGTGCGTGCCTGCCGTCAGCATAAAGTACACGGCCTGGTTGGGCAGCAGCGACGTTACCGTTCGCGTGACGACCCGGTTGCCAGCATCGTGCCAGCCGGCGTTGGCCGACACCATGCCCAGGAAGTAGGTTCCCGCCGGCAGGGTGTCGGTGATGACCACCCGGTCATAGGTATACGGTGAAGTGTTGCGCACCGCGATCTCATACTCAATGCGGCTGGTAGCGGGCACAGGATCGAAGCGGTCGAGCTTGGCTGCCACCAGGCAGCCGTCCGCCGTCACCGAGTGGCTGGTCACGTTGCTGCAGCCGTGGCTGTCGGTCACGACCAGGGTAACCTGGTAGGTTCCCGGGCAAGCATAGGTGTGCGCGGGCGACCACGCGGTCGACTGGCTCCCGTCGCCGAAATCCCAACGCCAGGCCGCCACCGTGCCAGGCACAGCGGTCGACTGGTTGGTAAAGGTCACGTTCAGCGGAGCGCAGCCCTGGCTCACGCTGGGCGTAAAGGCCGCCGTGGCTTTGTGTGCCGACACACCGGTCTCCACGTTCAGCTCCGAAACGCAGCCGAAGGTATCGGTGATCCGGAGCGACACTCTGAATTGGCCGCCCGTGGTGTAGGTGTGCGCCGTATTCCGTTCGGTCGACGAGCTTCCGTCCCCAAAGGACCAGAACCACGCCGCGATGGGCGCTGTGCCGGCGGTGCTGGTATCGGTAAAGTACACCGTGAGCGGCACGCAGCCGGACGCGTTGCTTGACGTAAAGCGAGGCGTGGCGTACACGCTGGTCAGCAGATTAAAGCCATTCAGGTAGCTGTTGTCCGCGGTGTTGGCCTCGCCTACCGTGCCGCTGATGGTGGCGGTGTTGGTCACCATGCGCTGTTCCCTGACGCACTCCTGCGGCGCACGGGCGTAGAGCGTGATCGAGCCAGACGCCGATGGCGCCAGCGCCCCTATTTGCCAGGCGAGCGGGCTGGTGCTGCTGGTCATCGTGGCAGACGGGCCGCTGCTGGACCAGGAGTCGACCGTCACGCCCGGAGGCAGCACATCGCTGACTGTGGCCAGGGTAGAGGTGAACTGCCCGTGATTCCAGTAGGACAGGGTGTAGGTGAGCGCCCCACCGGGCAGCGCCTGCGCTGGCTCGACGCTCTTGCGGATGGCCAGGTCCGGTCCCATCACGTTGGTAAAGGTGCAGGTCACCCATTCGCCCGGGTCGAGGCGGTACTCTACGCTGTAGCCGCTGCCGACGCTGTCGCTGTCGGAGCAGACGATCTGCGGCGCCATCCAGCCGGTTTTGGCTGTCTCGGTGTAAAAGTGAGCACCAGCAAGCAGATGGTCGGTGGTGCACTGGTTATCACCCAGGTCGGCCGAGAAGGAACCTTCAAAGCTGAACAGGGTCGAATTGCCGTCTGGCACGGTCTCTTTGCACAGATTTATGTGTCCGAGCAGCTCGTTGGTAAAGGTGCAGGTGACCCACTCGCCGGGCTCCAGTTGATAGACCGCGGTGGTGCCCGAGAGGTAAGTGTTGGCATCGGTGCACGACAAGTTAGTCAGGCGCCAGCCGCTGGTCACCGTCTCAGTCACACGGTGTGTGCCTGGCGCCAGGTTCGTGAGATTCACCAGGTCCGATTCCCCCAGGTTCATGCTGACCCCGGGATAGTCGAAATGGAACAGCGTCTCGTTCGGACTGGGCACCACCGCCTTGTCGACCGTCAGCCGGGCCTTCTTGGCGTTGGTGAAGGTGCAAGTAACCCACTCGCCAGCAGCGATGCGATAGGTGGCATTGTAGCCAGAACCGGTGCTGTCCGCGTCGGAGCAGGTGATGGTGGGGGTCATCCAGCCGCTCACCACGGTCTCGGTCACATAGTAAGTCCCGGGCCTAACCTGAGCCGTGAACGACATGCCATCGTGTAGACTGGAGCCAAATGCAGGGAAGATGAATGGGAACCACGTGGAGTCACCGTCGGGGAGGGTCTCTTTTTGGACGATCAGGTGGCCGTCGGCCGTGTTGGTAAAGGTGCAGGTGATGGTTTGGCCCTCGTCCAGGTCGATATAGGCCGTCGATCCGGAGGTGGTCGTGCCGCCGTCCGAGTCGACACAGTTCAGACTGGTAAAGATCCAGCCCGATTCGGCGGCCTCGGTGACGGTGTAGCGTTTTTGGGCCGTGAGGTTGGTGTCGGTGCGCGAGCCGCTGCCGCTGCTGGTGGCGATGGCGAAGGTGGCCGGCAGACCTGTTCCCTGACCGGTATAGTCGAACACGCCATCGCCGCCTACCGCGCTCTTGAAGATGCGGATCGTGCCCACGCACAGGTCGATCAGCGGGGTGCCCTGCACACCCGGCGCGCTCAGCACGGCGCCGCAGTGTTTGTAGTAGGTGCCGTCGTTCAGGATAGAGATGGTGCTGGTCACCCAGCCATAGTGGTCGACCACGCCGCCGGAATGGTTCTGCAGATAGGACGAGGAGTTCAGGTTGATCCTGGCCCCGCTGTTGAGATCGAGCTGGCCATAGTTCTGGATGCTGCCGCCTCCGGTGCCCGTGGTCACCTGGTAGCCGATAGACATCGTGCCGGTCACGCCGTTGACCAGATCAAAGCCCTGGCTCAGGGCCACCCCGCCAGTCATGGACAGGGTGCGGTAGTTGTGCCCCTCAAGATCATACTTCAAGTCCCAGCTGCCGTAGCCGTCCATCTGACCATAGTTGTCAAAGGCGTACTCGAGCGCCACCGAGCCATAGTTGTGAAAGACGCCTGTGTAGCTATTGGTGAGCTTGTTGCTGGTGTCCCACTGGCCATAGTTAAAGATGGTGCCCTCGTTGTTAAAGCTTCCCTGGATGGTCACATGGCAGTTTATGTTCACATCGATGGTGCCCTGGTTCTGGAAGACAAAGCCGTTGCTCAGGTAGAGCAGGCCCTGGTCATCGACGGCGGTCTTGTACAGGTAAATATGCGCACCAGAGTAGTTGCGCAGCACTTCATAGGGCATGCCGGTGATCTGGCCATAGATGTACAGGTTGGCGCCAGAGTAATTCTCGAAGGCGCCGTACAGGGTGACGTCGGCCGGGCCGCGCACGATGACCGTGGCATAGTTGAGCAGCGAGCCGTCGATGAACCAATCGGCCGGGCTGTAGGTCTCGATGTTGCCATGGTTGTTCACCACGCCTGTGGCATTGATGTCCATGAACCCGCCGCGGGTGGTGCCGCCGTACATAATGTACTGGCCGCCGCTGTTCACGTTCAGTGTTCCGTAGACCTCGCTCCCGCCGTGGTTGGCGTTCGCTTCGTCGCCGCGGCAGTCGATGACGCCGCCGCTCTGCACATTGGCCGTTCCGTAGAGGTCAAGCCGTCCGGCCCACAGCCCGAGTGTGCCGTACACGTTCAGCGTGGCGCCGGACTCGACGGCCAGGTGGTACAGGTTGTACACATCGACGGTGGTTCCGGACGGTATGGTGCCGGTACGACCCGTGGCGATGGTGCAGGTCTTGGCGCCAGAGTCCCACGTGCCGTTCAGGCCGGCGGGCGCCTCGCACACGGCCTGGTCGAGGGGAGCGGCCGATACTCCAGCCGGATTGGCAAGCTGAAGCAGGAACAGGGAAAGGGTGAACAGGGTCAGGACGAAGGGCACGAGAAGGGTGTAGCGGGCGCGTGTTGCCATGGTGATCTCCTTGAGCAAGGTTGGCAGGGTACGGCGCAATGGAGTGTGCGGGTGAAGCGTCCGGCGCATCCAGGAGACAGTATAGTATAGACGGGGTTACATGTCAACAGCAATCGTTGCCTGCGCGGAGTCTGGTTGTCGACTCTTGCCGGACCGCGACCGCTGAGGTTCGCGGTACACCGTCGCTCGCTTGCCCCTGCCGCAGCCCTGTGCTAGAATCGCGGCAGTCGAAAGGAGAACCCCACCCATGCAACTACAATGCTCCACCTGCCGTGTACAGGCCTGCCGTGATGAACCGGGAACCAAGCCCTACCCCCGCTACTGCCCCATGGCCCAGGAGGACGCGCAGACTCTGGCCCGGGCCCGTGCCGAGTATGACGAGCCCGAGACCCACGAGCTGGCGCGTGCCTCTGCCGTAACCGAGTCCGCAGGCTACTGCAGGGACGGCCGCGTGCAGGAGGTGATGGGCTTTGCCCGCCGCCTCGGCGTCAACAAGCTGGGGGTGGCTCACTGCATCGGCCTGGCCCGCGAGGCGGCGCTGCTGCAGGAGATCCTGGAGGCAAACGGCTTTGACGTCTACACGATTTGCTGCAAGGTGGGCTCAGTGCCCAAGGAAGAGCTGGGCGTGGCCGACGAGGAAAAGTTGTGCCCCGGCCAGTTCGAATCGGCCTGCAACCCCATCGCCCAGGCCATGCTGCTCAACGACGCGGGAACGGGCCTGAACATCGCCATGGGCCTGTGTGTGGGGCACGACAGCCTGTTCTTCCGCCACTCAGAGGCCCCTGTAACCGTGCTGGTGGCCAAGGATCGCGTCACAGGTCACAACGCGATCGCCACCCTGTACCTTTACCAGAACTACCGCAAGGCCCCGCGTCCCAGTGGAATCTAGCCCGGCCGCATCCGGTCCGTCGCGCGTGCCGCAGGCCTCCTACCGCCTGCTGGACAAGTCGCCCGCCGTCACCTCGTACCTCCGGGAACTGGGCAGGCCCCCGGCTCTGGCCATCGACCTGGAGGCGGACAGTCTCTATTCCTACCAGGAAAAGGCCTGCCTGGTGCAGATCACCACCGCGGCGGGCAATGTCATCCTGGATCCGCTGGGAGCGCCGGAGGGAATGCAGGAGCTGGGACCTCTGCTGGCCGACGGCAGCATCCTGAAGGTGTTTCACGGCGCCGACTATGATATCCGCCTGCTCAAGAAGGCCTTTGGCTTTGCCCCGCACAACATCGTCGACACAGCCATGGCCGCGCAGCTACTGGGCAGGCCGGCGTTTGGCCTGGCGGCACTGTTGTCCGAGGATTTCGGCCTGGATCTGGCCAAAGGACACCAGCGCGACGACTGGGCCAGGCGGCCGCTGAACCCCCAGCAGCTCCTCTATGCCGCCCTGGATACGGCCTACCTGCTGCCTCTCTGGGAACGGCTCAGGGGACAGCTCGAGCGGCTCGGCAGACTGGAGTGGGCGGAGGAAGAGTTCGCCCTGCTGGAGCAGGTTACCCCCGCGCCTCCCCGCGAGCCGTCCTGGCTGGATGTCAAAGGGACCACACACCTGACCCCTCAGCAGCGGGCCATTCTGCACAACCTGGTCCTGGTGCGGGACGAGGCAGCCCGCTCCTGGGATAGACCACCTTTCAAGGTGCTATCGGATCGGGTGCTGATCTCCTGGGCCCTGGAGCCCCCGAGCACGCGCGAGCAGGTGTACCGCACGGCCACCGCCAACCTGGGCATCCTGCGGCGCCTGGCCCCACGCGTTCTGGCCGCCGTGCACAACGCCTCCGAGGCCAACCTGCCGCGGCGACGGCTGTCGAACGGGGTACGCTTTGCCCCGCTCACCACGGAGCAGAAGGAAAGGGTCGTTCGGCTGAAGCAGGTGCGGGAGGAGGCGGCCGCCTGCCTGGGGATCCACCCGGGGCTGCTGGTGACCTCGGAGACGCTGGAGCGTATGGCCCGTTTGCCCGCCGGGGAGGTGGACGCTGGCCTCGAGTCGTCCCTCAAACGCTGGCAGCGCTCCGTGCTGGAAAGCGAGCTCAAAATCGTTCTGGAGGTATGACGCATGTTGGGAGCAGCAGTATGGGGTGCGGGCTGGGTTTCCAAAGAGCACCTGAAGGCCTATATGGCGAACCCGCACACAGAGGTTGTCGCCGTAGGAAGCCGCAGCAAGGAAGGTGCGCTTGCCAAAACGCGCGAGCTCGGACTGACCTGTGAGGTGTATGACGACCTGAGCGAGATGCTCAAGCGCTCTGACCTGGGGGTCGTGTCCATCTGCACGCCCAATGACCGGCACGTATCGGACCTCATGCAGTGTGCCAGGGCCGGAAAGCACGCCCTCATCGAGAAGCCTCTGGCCCTCAACATGGCTGATTATGCCCTGGCCAGGGAAGCCGTGCGGCAGTCGGGAATCAAGACACTGGTGGGTTTTGAGCTGCACTGGAATCCCTACGTCGAGCTGCTGCGCAATCTGGTCAATGACGGCACGCTGGGGGATATCGTATTCATGGAGGCGGGCTACTTCTCGGAGCAGGGGCCCTGGTGGCCCGGTTTCACCTGGGGCATCACCAGGAAGCAGGGTGGCACAGTCATTGCCGCCGCGGGCTGCCACGCCGTGGATCTGCTGTGCAGCTTTGGCGGCGAGGTGGACGAAGTGTTCGCCTACCAGGGGCGCCGCAACCGTCAGGACTATGAGTACGAGCCGACGATCAGCGGCGTGATCCGGTTTAGGAACGGTATCATCGCCTCTCTATCGGCCAGCTTTGAGGTCCACGCCCCCTACGTGTTTCCGCTGGTCATCGGCGGAAGCAAGGGCTGCGTACGAGACGGCAAGCTGCATGCCGACCGATTCGCCGGACAGACGGACTGGATCGTCCTGCCGAGTGTCTACCCCGACACGCCGCAGGTCACGCACCACCCGTTTCCGGAGGAAGTCGACCACTTTGTGGACTGCATCCTGACGGGCAAAGAGTCCTTCCTGAGCGTGGAGAATATCGCCACCAGCGTGCAGACGGGGTTGGCGCTCGATTTGTCAGCGCAAACGGGCAAGCCGGTGCGCCTCCCGCTGGACTAGCCGGCCCGGGCCAGCCGGCTCCGGCAAGGTCCGCCAGCGAAGAAGCCAGAGCCGGGGCGCGACTCACGCCCCGGCGGTTGCTCCGTTCTGCGCCCTCTGCTTCTAATGGATCAGTGGACGCAGCACATCGCGGCTGATCAGGAATCCCCGCCTGACCAACTCCAGATCCTTTTCAAAGGCGCGGTCCTCGTGCTCGATGCTGACGGTGGCATCGTATCCGGCGGCGTACAGGGCGGCCATAAAGCGCGGCCATTCCACGTCACCCAGGCCCGGAAGACGCGGTATCTGCCAGCCCATGCCCTGCGAGAGCACTCCGTGCTGATACAGACCCTCCCGGTCGATATGCACGTCCTTGGCATGGACGTGAAAGATCCTGTGCTTGAATTCCTCGACCACACGCACATAGTCGATCATCTGCCAGATCAGGTGCGAGGGATCCAGGTTCAGGCCAAAATTGCCATCCGGAATGATCTCCCACATCCGCCGCCAGATCGAGGGTGACGTGGCCAGGTTCGTACCGCCCGGCCATTCGTCGTTGCTAAAGATCATCGGGCAGTTCTCGATGGCGATCTTGACGCCGTGATCGGCGGCGAACTTGACGAGGGGAGGCCAGATCCGGCTGTACAACTCGAGATTGGCCTCGGTGGTCCTGTTCTTGTCCCTGCCGATGAAGGTGCCCACCACCTCCACCCCCAGCATTTCCGCCGCGGCGATCACCTTGCGCAGGTGGTCGGCCGCCTCTTTCCGAACGTCCGGATCGGCATGGAGGGCATTGGGGTAAAACCCGAGCGAGGAGATGCCCAGACCGTGCGACTGGAGCATCTGCCCGATCTGACCGGCCTGCGCCTTTGTCAGTCCCTCAACGTCGATGTGGGTCACACCGGCGTAGCGGCGATTGGCCTTGCCGACCGGCCAGCAGGCAATCTCCAGCATCTCAAAGCCGGTCCTGGTGGCCCATGGTGCGATTTCCTCCAGCGACAGGCTGGGAAAGGCGGCCGTAAAAACCCCGAGCTTCATTGCGCTTACCTCCTAGATTTGTACCGAGGCCCAACGCCCCTCGAGGGCGCTGTTTCCAATGGCCTCGCACAGCAGCATGGCGTAATGCCCGTCGGCAAAGGTGGGGAATTCCGGTCTGGCGCCAGGCGCAGCCGATTGAATATGCTCGTACACCGTGGCGAAGAGCTGCTTGAACGTGTCAGGATAGCCCTCGCAGTGGCCGCCGGGGTAGGCGGCGATCGAACGGGCGGCAGGAGCCAGCAGCGACGGATCCTTCAGCAGGTGCTCGCTGGCGCGGTCGCGATGCCCCGTCCACAGCTCGTTGGGGCGCTGCGAGTCCCAGCCAAGCGATGACCTGGCGCAGTTGATCTCAAAGTGCAGCCGGTTCTTGTGCCCTGCGCTGATCTGTGAGATGGTGACGGCGCCCCGCGCGCCGTTCTGAAAGCGCAGAAGAACGCTGGCATAGTCCTCCGTGGCGATGGGCTGCTCCGCGGCAGGCGACGCCTCGCGGGCCTCGCCGGCAAAGGTGCGCACGGGGCCGCTTGGCTTGCAGCGCACGGGAAGGAAGGTGCCAAAATCGGCCAGCACCTCCGACACACGCAAACCCGTGACGAAGGTGATCATGTCGAGCCAGTGCGACCCGATATCCGCCACGGCGCGCAACGTGCCTCCCACGGAGGGCTCCAGCCGCCAGTTCCAGTCCGTGGGCAGCAGCAGCCAGTCCTGCAAATACGACCCGTGCACGATGAACAGGTCGCCCAGTTCCCCGCTCTGCACCACCGCCCGCGCCTGATGGACCATCGGATAAAAGCGCAGGTTGAAGCACACCGCATTGACACGCTGCGTTTCGGCGGCGATTCTGACCAGCTCGGCGGATTCAGCGGTGGTCATCGCCAGCGGCTTCTCGCACACCACATGCTTCCCGGCCAGCAGGGCCGCTCTGGCCTGCCGGTAGTGCAGATAGTTCGGCGTGGCCAGATGGACCACATCTACGCCCGGATCCGCGAGCATGGCATCGAACGAGTCATAGACCCGCTCTACCCCCAGCTCGCCGGCCTTCTGTAGCGCCCTCTCGGGACTGCTGCCAACCAGCCCCACCACCTGGGCGTGTATGCGGCGAAGCGCTTCGACGTGTGCGGGACCGATAAAGCCCGTGCCGACCACCGCGACTTTCAGCATGGTGTTTCCATTCCTTGTCTTCTGAAGAGTTGGCCATGACTGTGAGGATTACCATGGATTATAGGGAGGTACGCCTCCACCCGGTAATCGGGAGGCCCGGAGGGCGCCACGGCGCAACGGCAGAGGCGCACCGAGATCCAGCGATCCTGCAGGGTCCGTGCAAGTTAGTGCAAACGCTTGACAAATCTTGCAGCGTACGTTAGAATAGAACCGTTGCAGGAGGATGTGCATGGCGAACGTCACGCTGGTCGACGTCGCTCGCCTGGCCGGGGTCTCGGTATCCACCGCTTCGCGAGCGCTGAGCGCCAGCCCCAGAATCAGTCTCCCCACTGCCGAGCGGGTGCGACAGGCCGCGGCAGATCTTGGCTACCAGCCCAACCTTCAGGCCAGGGCCCTCAGCGAGCAGCGCACCGGCAACATCGGTCTCCTGATCGCCAACCCTGTCGGCTCCAGCGTGCAAAGCGACGAGTTCTTCCTGGCTGTTCTGGATGGCGCCAGCCGGGCCATCGAGAAAAGCGGCCTGACGCTGGTGGTCTCCACTTCGGATGGCAAGTACGGCGGTCCAGGCACCCTCCCGGCCATGGTTTCACGGCAGAGAGTCGACGCGGTAATTGCCGGCGGCATCCCCATGGAGGATGCGTTCGTGCGCGCTCTGGCGCACTGCGGTCTGCCGGTCGTCTTTATCGGCCGCTACCTGAGCGGCGAGTATCTCAACACGGTCACCCCAGACAATCCCGAAAGCGGCCGCATCGCCGTGAAGTATCTCCTCGATCTGGGGCACAGGTCCATTGCCGTGCTCAGCGGCGCTCTGGAGATCAATACCTTCCAGGATCGCTTCCGGGGCGCCGAGTCCGCCATACGGGAATCTCCCGTCGGAGCACAGATGTTGCCCCTCTTCTTCGACGCCTTTGACGAGCCAGGCGGTTATGAAATGGTGCGCCGGCTGTTGACCCGCGAAGGCAGGCTCCCCACCGCCATACTGGGGCTCACCGATTGGCTGGCCCTGGGCGCCATGCGCGCCCTGCTTGAGGCGGGGCTGGACGTGCCCCGTGATGTGTCCGTAATGGGCCTTTCGGACATCGCACCGGCGGCGGTCAGCGCTCCGCCCCTTAGCACGGTGCGAGTGCCTGCGACCAGTCTGGGCGGACTGGCGGCCCGTCTGGTGCTGGACCTGAGGGCGGGTGAGGTCGAAGGCCCGGTCAGAATCATCGTGCCCCCCCATCTCGTGGTCCGTGCTTCTTGTGCTACGCCGGGCCGCTCGTAGGCCGGCTGCCTGCCCGTATACTATCTGTGTAGGAGGATCGTGTGGACAGACTGCTCAATCTGCTGCGAGGCAACAAGATGACCCTTCTGGTCGCCCTGCCGGCCAACTCGCTGGCTCTGGCTGAGGCGGCGGAGCGCCATGGCGCCCATGCGCTCAAGACGCATATCAACATGACCCACAAGGCCAGCCACGTTCGCTTCGGCACGCTGGATGAGGAACAGGACGTGCTCAACGCCATCCTGCAGCGAGTGAAGGTGCCGGTCGGCATTGTTCCCGGCGCCAGTCTCGACGTGACCCCTGCCCTGATCACCCGCCTGGCGGGGATGGGCATGGACTTTTTCGATATGTTCGCCCACTTTGTGACGCCTCAGCTCTTTGAGGTGCCCGGCATTTCCCGCATGGCGGCGGTAGACAGCTCTTTCGACTGGGCGACCATCGATGAGCTGACGACCCGGGACGTGGAGATGATCGAGGGGGCCACCATCCCTTCCACCGGTTACGGTGAGCGGTTGTCCATCGTCGACCTGGCCCGCTACCGCATGCTGCGCGCCAGGGTGCACGTGCCGCTCATCATACCCTCCCAGCGTTCCCTGGTGCCGGACGATATTCGCCGCCTTCACGACACGGGCGCTGAAGCGGTAATGATTGGCGTGCTCTCTACCGGCACGACGCCCGAGGAGCTCGGGCCGCAGGTCTCTGCGTTCCGTGAGGCCATCGAGAAACTCTAGCAGCCCGATCCTTGGGGGGGTGAGATGATCAAACTGGGCATCGTTGGCCTGGGCACCATGGGGACGCTCTACGCCCGTCTGGCCAGGCAAAACCCGGCCGTGGAGCTGCGGGCCGTTTGTGACCTCGATTCCGCGCGCCTGAAGACTGCGACAGAGCAGTTTTCGGGCGTTAGCCCTTACGGCGATATGGGGCAGATGTTCGCTCGCGAGCCGCTGGATGCCGTATGCATCACCACGCCCGACTTTGCGCACCTGGAGCCGGTCCTGGCGGCGGCGGCAGCCCGATGCCACATCCTGCTGGAAAAGCCGCTGGCCACTTCCGTAGCCGAGGCCCGCCGGATGGTAGCGGCCATCCAGGAATCGGGCATCCGCTGCCAGGTTGCCTATGCCAACCGCTGGACTCCGGCCTATGTGGCCGTCAAAGGCATGCTGGAGCAGGGCGAGTTGGGGAGGCTGGTGTCGCTGCATGCCCGCATCAACAACACCCGCTTCACCCCGACCAGGATGCTGGCCTGGGCGGCGCGCTCGTCACCGGCGTGGTTTCTGATGACCCACGCTCTGGACATCGCCTCCTGGTTTGCCGTCGAGCGCGTGCGCTCCGTCTATGCGGTTGGCACCAAGGGTTTTTTGACCGGATTGGGGATCGACGTCTATGACACGATTCAGGCGCTTTTCACCTTCGAATCCGGGATCGTCGCGTCGATCGAATCGTGCTGGATCCTGCCGGAAGGAATGCCGCTCATCTTTGACTTTCAGTACGAGGTCGTGGGAACCGAGTCGGCCGCCTTTGTCGATACTCATGACCAGATGGTCCACCTGGCCACCAGGGACCGCTTCGTGCACCCCAAGACTCTGTTGATGGACTATCGCGGTCAACTGGTGGGGCATTCCCAGCAGATGTTCGACAGTTTTGTGCGCGCCGTAGAGGGGGATCAAGCCCCGCTCGTGAATGAGCTGGATGGGCTCCATAACGTGGAGGCGATTGCCGCCGTCCACGAGTCGCTTCGCACAGGGACAGTGGTCCAGTTAGCGGAGCGGTGAGCTGTATGCCCCATCCGGTTTCACCAGCGGGAGTAGCCAAGGCACCGCGTGGGTGTTCTCATAGCAGGAATCACTGGAAAGAGGAGGAACGATGGCCCGGTTACTGGAAAAGATGCGCAGTGGCAAGCCCTGCCTGATTGTCAGCATCCCGACCAATTCGGTCGAGGAGGCGCTGGCTGCTCAGGCGGGGGGTGCGGATGCCGTCAAGGTGCATTCCAATGTTACGCACCATGCCACGGGGCTAACCTTCGGCACGTTGGAGCAGGAGGAACCCCGTCTCAGGGCAATCGTCAAGGCCGTGACGATCCCCGTGGGCCTGGTCCCCGGGGAGACCCTCGACCTGACGCACGACTTTTTTGAGCGTGTTCACGACATCGGCATGGATATGGTCGATGCCTTCGCGCAGTTCATGCCGGCGCTGATCTACCGGGTCGAGGGCGTCGACCTGGCCGCGGCGACCGACAGCACCTACACCTGGGACGAGATACAGGCCGTGGCCTCTCTCCCCTGGGTGGAGGCCATTGAGTGCGCCAAGGTTCCCACCGCCGAGTACGGCACTTATCTGTCATGGCGAGATCTGGCCTACTATGCAGGCCTGACTCGACTGCTGCACAAGCCGATCATTGTGCCCACCCAGCGCAAGATCCGGCTGGAGGACGTTCCAGCCCTGCTGAGCGTCGGGGTCAAGAACATCATGATCGGGGCCATCGTGACCGGCAGGAAGGCGGCGGACATCGAACGGGTCACGCGGGAGTTCCGTCAGGCGATGGACGCTTCTGCGTGAGATTGTCTTCACAGGTGGGAGGGAGGTGAGGCTCTCGGCGATGACCAACTAAGCACCTCGCGTCCGAAATCAGGAGTCCAGACTCTATTTCAACAAGGAGGAATAGCGTGTTGCAGGCTATCGGGATTCTCGTAGTCTTCTTCATCTTCGCCGCGCTGATGATGACACAGCGCATGTCCACGCTGCTGGCTCTCATCTGCATGGCCATCCTCATTGCCCTCATCGGCGGTGTGCCGCTGCTGGGCAAAGACGGCATCGTGGAGAACGTGATCAACGGCGGAGCCCTCAGGCTCGCGTCGGCCTATACGGCCGTCATGTTCGGCGCCTGGCTTGGCCAGGTGATGTTCCAGACCGGCATCTCGCAGGACATCATCCGTCGCGCGGCTGAGCTCGGCGGCGACCGGCCCATGGCCGTGGGCATCGCCATGACCGCGGTTACGGCTCTGCTCTTCACCACGATGAGTGGACTGGGCGCCGTCATCATGATCGGCTCCATCGTCCTGCCCATCCTGATGGGCGTAGGGATCAAACCGCTCAAGGCAGCCACCATCTACCTGATGGGCATGGCCGTGGGCTTTGTGATCAACCTGATGAACCTGAATACCTATGCCACACTGGCGGGTGTCACCGTTGAGCTGATCAAGCCCTTTGGTATGATCCAGCTCGTCATCAGCTCCGTGATCGCCCTGGCCTTTGTGTACATGACCCTGCGCAAGCCGGATGTGGCCTGGGCGGCCGTGGATACGCAGGCGGCAAAGGAAGAGCTGGCCAAGGCGAAGAAGGTACCGCTCTATTCTCTGCTGACCCCGCTCATCCCGCTGGTTCTCGTACTCTTCCTCAAGTGGTCGGTCATTCCGGCGTTCCTCGTCGGCATCATCTACGGCGCCCTGACCACCGACCTGCGTGACAGCCTGCGCCTGATGACAAAGGCCGCGCATGACGGACTGAAAGACGGCGCGCCCGCTATCCTGTTGATGGTGGCCATCGGTATGGTGCTGAACGCCGTGTTCCACCCGGCGGTCAAGGGCATCATGCAGGCCGTCCTCGGCAACCTGGTTCCCACCAGCCCCATCCCCTACATCCTCTTCTTTGCCGCCCTGGCGCCGCTGGCGCTCTACCGCGGCCCTCTGAACATGTGGGGACTGGGCAGCGGCATCCTGGCCACGATCATCAGCACGGGCATCCTGTCGCCTATGGCAGCGATGGCCGGCTTCATGTCCACCGAGCGTGTGCAGTCCGTGGGCGACCCCACCAACACGCAGACGGCCTGGACCGCAAGCTTCACCAACGTCGAAGTGAACGCAGTAGCCAAAAAGCTCCTGCCCTGGCTCTGGTTGATGGCGGCAGTCTCAGCGCTCGTCGCCGGATTCCAGTACCTGTAGTCGCACTGAGTAAGGGGTTGTGCGTGGGCCGCCTGGTCCACGCACAACCCGGGGGCTCGGTCTGTCGGACATCAGTCCTCCGGTCCTGCTCCTGGCATCCACAACCTGTTCCGCGGCAACCGCGCACTGTGTGTGTCTGTCGCGGAACCACCATCACAGGGACGGGAAATGGGACAACGTAGAGTTCGGGTAGGCATCGACGTGGGTGGCACCTTCACCGACGCCGTGGCCATTGACAATGACACCCTGGAGATCATCGCTGTGGTCAAGGTGATGACCACCCACGATGCCGCCCACGGCGTGGCCGAGGGCGTGGTTCAGGCCCTGCACGAGCTGCTGGTAAAAGGCGGGTTTGCCGCAGAACACGTGGTGTTTATCGCCCACGGAACGACCCAGGCCACGAATGCCCTGCTGGAGGGCGACGTGGTCAAAGTGGGAGTCATCGGCATGGGCTCGGGACTGGACGGACTGCGCGCCAGAAACCAGTGCCACGTCGAGTCGATTCCCCTCTCGCAGGGGCACCTGCTGGAAACCGGCTACACCTATCTCGACTCGGCACAACCTCCCTCGGACGAGCAGATCCAGGAGGCGATTCAGGAGATGCTGGGCTGCGCAGCCGAAGTGATCGTGGCCAGCGAGGCCTACAGCGTCGATGATCCGCGCAATGAGCTGCGGGTGATGGACAGGGTGAGGCAGGGCGGCGTGCCTTCCTGCGGCACGCACGAGATCTCCAAGCGCTACGGACTCAAGATCCGCACGCGCACCGCCGTGGTCAACGCCAGTATCCTGCCCAAGATGACCCGCACGGCCGACATGACCGAATCCAGCGTGCTGGAGGCAGGCATCTCCGCTCCGTTGATGATTATGCGCGGGGACGGAGGCGCGATGAGCATTGACGAGATGCGCACGCGGCCGATCCTTACCCTGCTCTCCGGTCCGGCGGCCGGCGTGGCCGGAGCGCTCATGTACGCGCGCATCTCGGACGGCATCTTTCTCGAGGTCGGGGGCACGAGCACCGACATTTCCGCCATCCGCAACGGGCAGGTGGCGGTGGACTATGCTTCCGTGGGCGGGCACCTCACCTATTTGCCCTCCCTGGATGTCCGGACTGTCGGGCTGGCTGGCGGCAGTATGATCCGCATTCGCGACGGACGTATCGCCGAAGTGGGCCCGCGCAGCGCGCACATAGCCGGGCTCTCCTACTCCGTCTTTGCCAGGCCCGAGGAGATGGTCGACCTGCAGTTGCTGACCATTCGCCCCAGGCCGGAAGATCCGGAGGAGTATGTGGCCGTCAAGACAGGGGGCGGCAGGACCTTCGCTCTCACTCTGTCCTGCGCGGCCAACGTGGCCGGGATGGTCAGCGCGGGGAGTTATGCGTGCGGCAATGCCGAGTCGGCGCGTCTGGCTTTTGCGCCGCTGGTCCACAGACTGGGACTGTCGGTGGAAGAAGTGGCCACGCGCATCCTCGACACGGCAATCGACAAGGTGGTCCCGCCCGTGCAGGAGCTGATGAAAAAGTACGGCCTGGATGCCTCGAATGTCGTCCTGGTAGGGGGAGGGGGCGGGGAGGCGGCCGTGGTGCCCTACCTGGCCAGGAGGATGGGCCTGCGCTGTGAGAAGGCCCCGAATGCCCAGGTCATCTCCACCATCGGCGTGGCGCTGGCCATGGTCCGCGATATGGTGGAACGTACCATCGCGCACCCCACGGAGGACGACATACTGAGCGTTCGCCGCGAGGCCGAGGAGGCAGTCCTGCGCATGGGCGCGGTTCCAGAGTCCATCGAAGTGACGATGCACATCGACACGCAGTTGAACCTCGTGCGCGCCGTGGCCACAGGCGCTCTGGCCATGCGGGCGAGGGACCTCTGCGCTGCGCAGGCCACTCCGGAGGCACGCAAAGAGATCGCGGCCGCGTCGCTCGGCACCGCTGCGGACCAGGTGCAGTATCGGGCCGGCACGGACCAGTTGGACGTCTTCACGACCACTGTGAAGGTCAAGCGCCTCCTGGGGCTGTTCTCCGACCGCAAGCACCCGGGCCGAGTGGTCGACTGCGAGGGCGTCGTCCGCCTCAAGCTGGCCAACGCTCAGGTGGGCGTCACAACGCACAACAACCTCGCCGCTGACCTGGGCCGTCTTGTGGATGCGACCAGTACCTACGGCGATGCCGGCCAGATGGTGCCCGACGCATTCCTTCTGTACGGGGCGCGCCTGGCCAACCTGGCCGGCCTGGCTTCAACCAGTCAGATCGTGGCGCTCGCGGAAGAGGAATTGCGCGGCGTGGCGGCCGATATGCCGGTCGTCATCATCACCGACCAGCGCTGAGGCCCGGCAGGGCCCTCGGACGCGGATCAACCAGGGAGGCAGACAGGTGGAACACACTGCGCATCGCAAGCAATGGGATGTCATCGTCGTCGGCGGTGGGGTGAGCGGCGTCACAGCGGCCACCGCCGCTGCGCGCAATGGTGCAGCCACCCTGCTGGTGGAAAAGGACGCCTGCCTTGGCGGGACGATGACTACCTGCCTCGTCGGTCCGATGATGACCTTTCATTCGTACAGGGAGCAGGTTATCGGCGGGCTGGCCCAGGAGATCGTTGACCACCTGATGGCCATGCATGCCTCGCCCGGGCACATTCTGGATACTTCGGGCTATGTCGCCACGATCACCCCTTTCGATTCCGAGGCGCTGAAACTGGTCGCCCAGCGATTGGTGCTGCAGGCCGGGGCTCAGGTACTCTATCACAGCACCGTCGTCGGCGTCGTCACTTCGGGTGCGTTGCTGCAGGGAGTGGTCGTCCAGCACAAGGGCGGCCGCGAAACCCTCACGGCCCGGGTCGTGATCGANNGGCCTGGTGCAACCTGTTTCGCTCATGTTCAAGCTATCCGGGTGGGACAAGGCGGCATTCACGGCCTACGTCCTTCAGCATCCGGAGGTTCTGCGCCTGGGCTCCGAAGGAGTCGCTGCTTACGCCCGCGAGCCCCTTGTCGCCGTGTGCGGGTTCGTCGATTCGCTGCAAAGCAGCATCGCCCGGGGCCAGCTGCCTCTGCGGCGTGAGCATGTGCTCTTCTTTAACACGCAGCGCCCTGACGAGGTCATTGTCAACATGAGCCGTGTGATGCAAGTGGACGTGCTCGATCCCTGGGCCTTGAGCAGTGCCGAAACGCTGGCCAGGGAACAGATCTTTGCCATCCTGGATTTCCTGCGGCGCGACGTGCCCGGCTTTTCCGGTGCGAACCTGATCAGCAGCGGTGCGCGCGTGGGGATAAGGGAATCGCGTCGCATTGTGGGCGACTATATGCTCACGGCGCGGGATGTTCTCTCGGCGGCGCGCTTTCCAGATGCCATCGCCCGCAGTGCCTATCCCATCGACATCCACGCCCTGGCCCCCGATCAGGCGGGTGACTATGACCGAGGCCTGCCCGCGGGGCAGGCCTACGACATACCCTATCGCTGCCTGCTTCCACAAAAGGTCGACGGGTTGCTCGTCGCGGGGCGCTGCATCTCTACGACGGTCGAAGCGCACGCCTCGACCCGTGTCTCCCCAACCTGCATGGCCTTCGGACAGGCCGCCGGAACAGCCGCTGCCCTGGCCGCGCGGAAGGGGCTGCCGCCGCGTCAGGTCGATATCGACGAACTGCGGCAGGTGCTCGTTCGGCAGGGAGCGCTGCTCTCTTGAGCCAAGCTCCTCTGGCGCCCGAGGTCATCGAACTGCTTGGCGACGACCGGGTATGGCCCTGGCTGCTGATAGAGGATCAGGCCCTGGTCGGGGAGCTGGCATCGGCGGGTGTTGTGCCCATGGCCCTGGCGGAGGGTCGTGACGCAGCGCTGGTTGTCCGCCGGACCCATCCGGAGGGGCGGGCGCGGGACGTGCTGGCCGCGCTCGAGGTTCCGATCGTCTACTCGGCACAGGAGTCCCGGGTGAGCTGGCGCCATCCGCGCAGCAGCTACCAGCAGGACCCGCCACAGGTGGAGGTCTTTCAGCAGGCCATTCCCGCGTTGACAGAGCTGGCCGAAAGAGCGGGCCTGCTGCCCGGCCCGGCTCCGGCAGGGCCGGGCGCCCGGTCTCCGGAGGATCTGGTACTGGATGTGCTCCTGGCTCATGAATTGTACCACCACCTTGCGCTCACCTCCCTGGGACGCGTCAGCGCGCGGCATCGCCTCCGGCGGCGGGTCGTCGGTCCTGTGGGACGATGGGTGGAGGTTCCCGTGCTGGATGAGCTCGGCGCGCATGCGTTTGTGCGCGAGTTCTGCCGGCTGAGGGTCACCACGGTGATCCTCGACTTGCTCACGATCTATCGCTCACCCGAGCGGTTTGATGATCTCGTGCGGCGCGCCCGCTCTTTGCGGGATGGCGCTGCCTGACAGAGTTCAATCCCTGGAGGAGGAGCAGGTATGAGAGAATCGTATGATGTAGTGGTACTGGGTGGCGGACCGGGTGGTCTCCTGGCCGCGATTGCCGCGGGCAGAATGGGCGCCAGCGTGTTGCTCATCGAGCGCTACGGCTTTCTGGGCGGCATGTCCACGGCGGCGCTGGTCTACCCGTGGATGACCTTTCATGATATCGAGGGCCACCAGGTGATCCAGGGCATCCCTCAGGAAATCGTGGACCGCCTGCAGGCGCGGGGTGCCTCTCCAGGTCACATGTGGGATACCATCGGCGTCAACTCTTACCTGACGCCGTTTGATAAGGAGGCCTTCAAAGACCTGGCGCTGGAAATGGCGCAAGAAGCCGGCGTCGAGCTCCTGCTGCATTCCGTTGCCGCCGAAGTGCGCCTGCAAGGCGACCGGATTTCTGCCGTGGAAACGGTGAGTCCCTACGGCCGGCGCACCGTGCATGGAAAGGTCTTTGTGGATGGCACGGGTGACTGCGGTCTGGTCGCGCTGGCAGGGGGCGCCACGGTGCTCGGACGACCCCTGGATGGCAAGGTGCAACCCATGACCATGATGTTCGTCGTGGGCGGGGCAGACCTGGAGCCGGTCCGGCAATATATGATGCTGCATCCTGAGGAATTCTGGCCTGCCAGCCGCATCAGCCAGCTCGACAAGCTGCCGCTCACAGGCATTTCCGGTTTCTACAGCGCCTGGAAGCAGTACGCCCCCTCCTACGTGCCCCGTGACCATGCGCTGTTCTTTGCCGGCATGCGCCCCGGGCAGGTCTTGATCAACACGACGCGGGTCATTAACAAGGACCCCACGAATGTCGAGGACGTGGTTGCCGCCGAAATCGAGGCCCGTGTCCAGGTCAGAGATGTGTTTGACTTCTTCAGACAGCACATTCCCGGGTTCAGCCAGAGCTTTGTCGCCGAGACCGGACCGCAGATCGGCGTACGGGAGAGCCGCCGCCTGGCCGGACTGTACACGCTGAGCACGGACGATGCCACCACCGGACGGCGTTTTGACGACGTCGTCGCGCGCAACGGCTACATGATCGATATACACGATCCCACGGGCAAGGGGCTCATCAATCTAGAGCTGCAGGGCGGCGCCTACGACATCCCCTACCGCAGTCTGGTGTCGAAGGATCTAAGCAACGTGTTGGTCGCCGGCCGGGCCATCTCCTGCAGCATAGAGGCCTTTGCCTCCCTGCGCACGACGCCCGCCTGCATGGCCATCGGGCAGGCCGCCGGCACCGCCGCCGCTCTCTCGGCGCGGCACGGCGTCTCACCCGGCGGGCTCGACAGCAAGGACGTGCAGACCGCGCTGGTTGCCGAGAAGGCCTTCCTGCGCTAGCACGAGACACAGGGCAATAGAAGGGAGGCTGCGCAATGACGGGCGACCTGCTTCGTCTGGCGGTGATTGGCCTGGGCGCCATGGGCGCCCGGCACGCCCAGGTGTGCCGCCAGATGCCAGGGGTGATTCTGGCGGGCGTGGCGGACATCAAGGCCGATGTCGTGGAACGCGTCAGCAGCGAGCTGGGGGTCCCCGGGTACACGGACTATCAGGAGATGCTGCAGCGCCTGCCACTGGATGCGGTGGTCGTGGCCACCAGTGACCAGTTCCACACAGAGCCGTGCCGTGCGGCGGCGGCGGCCGGGCTGCACCTCTTTCTGGAAAAGCCGATCGCCACCACAGTAGAGGACGGGGCGGCGATCATCCTGGCGGCGCAACAGAGCGGGGTCAAGCTGATGGTCGGGCACACGCTGCGCTATGACCCGCGCTACAAGGCCATCCAGCAGAGCGTGGCCGCAGGCAAGCTGGGCGAGATTGTCCACGCTTACGCCAGGCGCAATGCGACCACCTGGAGCGGGCGCCGCCTGGGAGGTCGTACGGAGACGATGATTTTCCAGGGCGTGCATGACATAGACGCTCTGCAGTGGATTGTGGGGTCGAGCATCACCCGGGTCTATGCCGAGGGCGTCTCCAAGGTACTGACCGACCTCGGAATCTCGGACGCCATTCTCAGCACGCTGCGCTTTGCCAACGGGGCCATTGCGCTGCTGGAGCAGAGCTGGGCCCTGCCCTACGGCGTTCCGACCCTGGTCGATGCCCAGCTCGAGGTGGTGGGCAGCCAGGGCGCTGCGTACATCGACGCCCGCGCCCCATCGTTCGCTCTCTTCACCGACGGCAAGTACACCCAGCCCGACATTATCCTGCACCTTCCGGAGCAGTACTACCTGCGCGACGAGTATGCCGCCTTTGTGGCCTACCTTCGGGGTGAGGCCGAGCCAGTGGTCAGCGGCGAGGTGGCGCTCGACGCCCTGCGTGTGGCACATGCCGTACTGCAATCGATGCGCAGCGGCAAACCGGTCGAGCTCTAAGCTTTCAGGCACGCTCCGGGGCGCTGATGGGATAGGCACCGTACTGTTGCAGCGTCTCCCACATGGCCAGGATGTTTTCCGGCGGGACGTTGGGCTGGATGTTGTGAACCGTGGCAAACACAAAGCCGCCGCCCGGAGCCAGGTCCTCGATGCGCCGTTTGACGTCCTCTCGTACTTGCTGCGGCGTGCCGTTGCCCAGCACACGCTGCGTGTCGACGCCGCCGCCCCAGAAGGTCAGGCTGCGCCCAAAGTCACGCTTGAGCGCTGCCGAGTCCATACCGGCAGCGCTGACCTGCACCGGATTGAGAATGTCCAGGCCGATGTCGATCAGGTCCGGGATCACCGGGCGGATGGCGCCGCAGGAGTGGAAAAAGATGCTGGCCTGGCTGCGGGCGTGGAGCACCTGGAAGAGCTTATTGTGGCGGGGTTTGACCAGAGCGCGGTACGTGGCCGGCGAGATGAGCATGCCAAGCTGCCCGGCAAAGTCGTCGGCTTCTTGTACCACGTCGGCGTAGACACCTACCTCCGCCAGGGCTTTCTCCCAGTAGGCCAGCTTGAGCTCCAGCACTTTGTCCATCAAGTAGCCGAGCAGCCGCTGGTTCACCGCCAGGTCTATGAAATAGCTCTCAAAGCCGCGCAGCCAGGCGGCCATCTCGAGGATTCCCCCGCATAGCCCGCCCAGGACCACTCCCTGTCCCTCCAGCTCGGCGGCGTTTTTCGCGCGTTCGCCCAGACCGGCAAAACGCGCCGGATCGACCGGATCGGGCCAGGGGTGGGCGTCTATGTCCGCAAAGCTCTGCGCAGCCCGCAGCGGGTTGTCGAACATGTCGTAGTAGAGGCCGCCGATCTTGGGCCTGCGCCAGCCAATGCCCCACTCATCATAGAAGTAGGTATAGTCGCCGCCATCGCGGATCTCGACCTGGAAAGTGGCCGAAGAGCGGGGCGCTATGTCACGCACGTCCACCTTCAGCCGCTGGCGCATATCCTCGTCCACGACGGCCAGCTGTTGGAGCACATCGAGGGTTTGGATATCGCCCCTGTGCGGCATGCCGAGGTGGTCCCTCAGACGCTCGTAGGCCGTCACATGGATGCCTGTCAGGACAGTGGCGCCCAGGTCGAGGGGCACGCGGTCCGGCTCCTGATGGGCCAGGGCTGTGCGGATGCGCTGTCGTGAGTTCATGCTGAACCTCCCGGACGTTGGGCGTAGGTCACGGTCTTGCCGGCCAGGGCCTGAGAGGGCGTTGCGATTACCGTTCGGCCCTTCGCTCTGCTTCTGTGCACCATTATAGGCGTTTTGGAGTCCGGGTCGTATTCAGGTGCCGCTACCCTCTGGATCGGTTTGTGCGAACGCCCCGGCAAAGCAAAGAGGAGGCCGTTGGGCCTCCTCTTTGGGGTGCCTGTGCTGGCGCAGGCAGGCGTCAGTGGCACCCGCCGGTTAGTCAGCGGCTCGAATCGCTCAGCCCTATAGCTGGCAGTCCAGCGGTATGTCGATCGTCACGCGGCTCGCCAGAAACACGGTCGTGTCACCCTCGGTCAGTACCAGGCCGTTGGCGCTGATGAAATCGCCGATCTCAACGTCCTCGAAGGCGGCCTCCTCGCACTCTGGACCGATGTACTGAATGAACCGGGTGTCATCGTTGGTGGTCAGGGTTACCTCGATGTTCATGGCGACCTTGACCAGCTTGCTGCCCGACATCACTTCGATGGTGATGGTGCCGGCGTCTGCGTCCACCGCCGTCACTTCACCCACCAGTCCGAACACGTTGCCCAGGCGGCGATAACGATTCTTGTCGCCTTCCGCGGCGGCTGGCAGAGCCGCTACGGCTATCAGGGCCACCACAATCGCTGCGATCCACAGGGTTCTCTTCATCTTGTCTTTTCCTCCTATTGCCTATCTGACTGGGGACGCAACTCCCGTCCCTGTCCATACAACGAACTGTCCTGCCTGTCGGTTACACCTCACCTGCGATACGGAGCTGGCATGATCCAGGGCCAGGGTCCCGGTCCGTAGCTCACGGGCGTTGCGGACGGCAACGGCTCAGGGGGAGCGCCGGTTGGCGTATGGTCCGGGAGCGGTCCCGGTCCGATGCCCGTCGGCGTGCACGAGGGCAGCGGCTCAGGGGGAGCGCCGGTTGGCGTATGGTCCGGGAGCGGTCCAGGGCCTATGCCCGTCGGCGTGCACGAGGGCAGCGGCTCAGGCGGAGCGCCGGTTGGCGTATGATCCGGGAGCGGACCCGGTCCTACGCCCGTCGGCGTACGCGAGGGCAGCGGCTCGAGATTGTTGCCTCCGGGAGTGACCGTCGCCTGAACACCCGGCCCATAAGCACCCGGCGTTTCGGACATCTGGCCGCCAGGGCCATCGGAAGCGCCCGGTGTCACGGACGGCTGCCCGCCCGGACCGTACCCGCCCGGCGTTGACGTGGGCTGAGCTCCTGGCCCATAAGCGCCCGGCGTCTCGGTCGGCTGAGCCCCCGGTCCGTATGCGCCCGGGGTGTCTGCTGGCTGCCCTCCCGGTCCGTAGGCGCCGGGAGTGTCGGCTGGCTGCCCGCCCGGCCCGTATGCGCCCGGGGTGTCTGCTGGCTGCC